>CAYOFI010000005.1:0-87064 GCA_964403335.1 uncultured Candidatus Peribacteria bacterium | reverse complement strand
GATTCTTGGCATTTGCGAAGAATACGATCCCGATGACATAACTACGGAAAAGGGCATTGCACTCCAAGAAGAATTTAAGTGGTTTTGCACCGAAGAATGTCGCCGCTTCCTTCAGTGGGACACAGCCTCAGATTTATTTAATACCACATCCGAATAAAGCGAATTCGACGGTGTGTAGTTCTGTTAATTATTTCCTTTCTTTCCTCAGCATGCAGCTTTTCCCCGCCAAATTCGAATTCAATATGGACCAAGAACTCTCGGTTAGTGATGCGAGTCATGAAATTGTTGATCGTCTCACACGCGGCACCACAGACGTATATTTTGACCGCTCAGGATGTCCGCCAGATGCAATCGTAATGATCAATGAGTGTGAGATCTCCAGCCTTCAGAAAGAATTAGATGAGGGCGGGTATAAAAATAGTCCCGAACTTGAGAAAACCATCAAAGTGATGCTGGACTACGCTTCAAAAAATCCATCACACGATGGGCGTTATTGCTTCGTTTGTGCCGACTACTAATTTTATTTCTTTTTCATTTATTTTTTATGGATCTGATACCTGCACTTAGCAATTGGAACTGCTGCGCCAGAAGAATTTCGGTCCCTCATATTACTCTTCAGGCCATACACAGGCTTCAGGAGAGCGGTATTGGGACATTGTTCACTTCTGACCAATGTAAATACATGTCCTTTGTAGTTCTAAACGACCTAGAGGATCTGGCGACGATGCACGCCATTCTGGGTGGCGATTGTGACGGATGGAAAGGCACTACCGATGATCAATTACTTTTACGGGCACTCACTGGCTATATCGAAAGTCACCCCGAGCAAGAAGGCTTCTGCTTTGTAGCGTTTGAATCTTAATTTTTTATTTCATCATTTCCGCTCTTCTTATGTCAGCCGATATTCATCTCGAACTTACCAATGTATTAACACCTGATCTTTTCTTCAAAGGTTCAGTTCCCAAAGAACTGGAAGGATATCGCCTTAGAGTTTTCCAGGCACCTGGAGGGTCGCACACAACTTTCGTTCTTGATGAAGGAGCCTATTTAGTTAAGGTTTTAAGCGATGTTCCAAAGGATCATATTCACAATACCGCACGGGCAGTATTCATGGGATTTCACGAGGGATTTAAGGCAGGAAAAATTGAAAAGAATAATGAAATGTTCGATGAGGTACAGATCGGCTTACCATTTCTACTTTCATCTGATTCCGACGTTTTTTAATTATCTTCCCCATTTTTTTTATGAAGATCGTTCAAGCTCACGTACACATAGATCATTCAAAAGGCTCCAACGTGCCAAATATTCCGCATTGTGCGATAGCAGTTCTTGAAAAAAGCGGTATAGGAGAATCATTTCTCAATCAGGATCGCCATGACCGAGGCATCCTAATTCTACACCAGACTGACCTTCCCTCTTTGCAGGAGGTTCTTGAAGAACAGCCTTGGTTTGGGACGAAGGACCAATTGCCAATGGTGCAATTTTTTGCAGACCATCTCTCACAAAACCCAGAACAAGATTGCTTTTGCTTTGTAGTAAGTGATAGTTGATTTTAAGCCTACTAATTCTATAATGTTCTAAGGACAAATTATATCTTTCCCCCTCACCAATGATCCAAAAGTATGCCATCTACTGTCGCGTCTCAACGCGCAACGTATCACGGCAAAGCTCCAGTATTGAAGGTCAGAGAAAAATGCTCTTTGCCTGTGCAAAAGAGCAAGGACTTATCGTTAATCGAACCTTCGAAGAAGTAACTTCATCCCGCGGTCGCAGACTGTTATTTAACGAAATGCTATGCCAAATCAAAGATGGAGAAATAAATAGTATCCTCGTATCCGATATTTCAAGGCTGACCCGTGAGGAAGCTGAAATGAAAAGCATCGCTGAGTTACTGGAAAAAGGAATAATTCAAGAAATCAGAACACCAGACCAATCTTTCACACCAAGCTTACTTATTTCTATGGCTTCTATGTTCCAGCATGAGCGGCAGGCATTATCTCGGTCTATCAAACGTGGAATGGTAGCCGCAAGAAGTCGTAGGATGCACAGCTGATAATTGGGGGATGTTCTCGCATCCCCCTTATTCATTTTCTCTTCCTCCATATGGCCTTCACGTACTTTCTCTACCTTAGGCGCAGCACCGACGAAGGCCATCAAGCCTTATCTATCGTTTCGCAAAAGCAAGAATTGGAGCAGCGCTATAAGCACCTCAATATTGTAGAAATTATTGAAGAAGACGGCAGCGCCTTTAAACCTCACAACCGCCCTAAATTCGAGGCAATGTTGAAAAGGATAGAAGCAGGAGACGCAGATGGAATCATTGCGTGGCACCCTGATCGTCTTTCAAGAAATCCACTCGATGCTGCGCAGATCATTTATGCGCTTGATCGCAAGGTTATTAAAGATCTCCAATTCGCCTCGTATATTTATAACAACACGCCTGAAGGAAAGATGATGCTCAGTTTTGCTCTCTCGCAATCAAAATATTATTCCGAAAAATTGGGAGTAGATGTGAAACGTGGCATGACGACGAAATGCAAGGCAGGGCAACCACCGATCAAAGCACAGGTGGGGTATAAAAACGTGAACATAGGCGAGCGCGGGAAGTGTTACATCACCGAAGACGAAATCCGTTTTCCATTGATGCAGAAAGCTTGGCGGCTGCTTCTGACAGGTGGCTATACCGTGCCTCAGATTCACCGTATAGCGAGAGATGATTGGGGTCTGACGCTTCCTGCCACTAAAAAGTTACCAGAACGTCCTATCACCCTAGGATGCCTATACAAGGTTTTTTCGAGCACTATGGCAGCAGGATATTTTGAATGGGACGGTGTTGTGTATAAAGGCGAATATAAACCGATGATTTCATACAGCGATTACGAGATGGCACAGATCATTCTTGGGAAAGATGGGAGGCAGAGGAACAGGAAGCACAATGCACCTTTTACGGGGCTAATCCGATGTGCGGAATGCGGCTCGATGATCACAACCGATGTGCAGCGCAAAAAGCAGAAAGATGGAGGGGTAAGAGTTCATATTTATTTTCGATGCTCACGGTCTCAAGGACCATGTGAGCAAATGACAAAGCTAAACCTCGACGATATGACAATGCAGCTACGTCATTACATCGAAGCTATTACGATTTCCAAGCGCCTTCTGGCCTGGGTAAAGGATAAGCTGGAGCGAATGTACGATATGGAACGCAAAGGACAGAAGAAGCAATTGGAGGATTTTAGACGTAGATACGATGAAGCGATGAAGGCGATTCAGAACCTCGTGAAGCTGTATGTATCAGTCGGAAACATGGATAAATCGTCATTGGATGAAAATGAATTCAAATTGCAAAAAGCGGAACTCACCAAAGACCGCGATCAGGCAAAGCGACTTCTTGATGAACATGAACGCAATGTTGACTCTTCCATTGACCGCACTATTCAAACTTTTGAGTTCGCAACGGATGCACTGAAATGTTTCGATAAAGGGAGTCAAGACAGGCAGCGGGTCATCCTGCTTGCTATTGGGTCGAACTGGACGATGAAAGATGGAATCGTGCAGTGCGAAGCCAGATTTCCGTTCCTGAAGATCAAAGAAGGCTTAGAAACCATGAGGCAGCAAGAAGGTCAGATCGAACTTCGATCTTTCGTTATACCGAAGCCAGAAAATAGCCTTGCTGATGTCGATTTTTTACTTTGGCAGCCCCACGGAGAATCGAACTCCGATTACAGGAATGAAAATCCTGTGTCCTAACCGTTAGACGATGGGGCCGCGAGATGTGAAAGAAAGAGCTGGGAGAGTATAGCGAGGGTGATTGCGCGCGTTAAGAAAATACTGTATAATATTTATTGAATATGTCAAAAACACACACTCTCACCGGCCAGATCCTTTCTGCGCTTACGACAGCCTTTTTAACCGCAGGTATTGGTGTGGTTGTCGTTTCCACAGGGGAATTTGTGCAGGCGAGCACTATCGGACCCGGCACGACAGTGACCGTGCAGACGTCATCGTCCAAATATCAGCCGACGCTCCATGTGAGCTCTGCGGCCACGGTGCAGGAGAATGCCGAGCTCCGATTGATTCTGGGAATGCTCTTGGTTTTGGCGGGATTTGGCTTCCATGCCCTGACTCTTGTGCGCGGGAAAGCACACAGCGCAAGCCGCGGTCGTGGCCGGTCAAAGTTGGTGTATGGCATGCAGCGAGTGTTCTATCGGAGACTAGTCTAGTGGACAAAAAAGAGCCTCGAACAAAGCGAGGCTCTTTCTCTCTAACGAATGGGGTGTGCGTACTTAGCAGCAGCCGCCACCGCCATCTGAACAAGTCGTCATACAGACAGGGGGAAAGAAATGAGGAAACCAAGCGTAGACGGCACGCCCGGAATGATCAAGCACTCGACGTTGACGAGTGCTAATTTACTCCTTTTTCTTGGTCGTACGTTTGCGCGGGGCGGCTTTAGGTTTTGCGGCAGCTTTTATCTTCGGCTTATCGGATGCTGTAGCTGACTTGGGAGCAGTGGAGGCCGGAGCCGGCGCCCCAAACATCTGCTTCCGTCCCAGCGCATCGCGGTGGAATTTGCCGAATTCGGTGATCTTCACGCAATCTTTGTTGTGCACGACGGGACCTTCCACGCACATGCGGATGCCGAGAGGCTCCACCACGCAGTTGCCGCAGAGGCCGTAGCCGCATTTCATGTACCGCTCCATGGAGAGCTGGCTGGGGACTTGATGATCAGCCGTGATTTCCGAGACGCGCTTGAGCATCATCTCGGGGCCGCAGGCAAAGACTTGGTCGACGGGGGAGCATTTGTTGTTGCGGGCATCGTGCGAATCGCGCGGGCAGATGCTGAGGAGTTTTTCCAGGATATCGACGTTGAATCCTTTGTAGCCTTCCGACCCGTCATTGGTCGCGATGTGCAAAGAGACATGCGGGAGTGTTTCGAGCTCCTTCAGATACAGAAGATGTTCTTTGCTCCGTGCGCCCACGATCACTTCCAACGTGCAGCCGTGCTGCACGCTTTCTTTCGCCACAAAGTACATCGGGGCTGCACCGTAGCCTCCTGCCACCAAGACAATGTGCTGGCCGGGTTCCCATTCGTAGCACGTGCCGAAGGGACCGCGGAGCCCGACAAGATCTCCAACCTGCGCCTTTGCAAGTTCTTCCGTCATGTCTCCGACTGCAAAGAACGTGATCTTCGTCGTGGCGCCGTCATCGAATGCCACGCTCATCGGCACTTCGTCGACTCCGGGCAGCCACACCATTACGAACTGACCGGGCCGCGCGCCGAGCGAGCCGTCGAAAGTGTAGGTGCGCACCATCTCTGTTTCCTGCTTGATATCTTTGATGCGGTACGTGCGGGGGAGCCGGGATTGGAGCTGGATGGGAGACATCGAGAATCAGAGGGAGGGGACGCCGGGGGGGCTGAAAGTGGAGCGGCGGAGGAGTTCTTTGTGCATGCCGCCGATCATGTCGCGGATATCCCAGATGCCTTCGTTCGTGCACCACAACTGCATCTCGTCGCGGATGGCTTTGAAGACCTGCACGCCGCGGTCGGCCACCGAGGTTCCGACTCCGACCAAACTCGCACCTGCAAGCATCAATTCCAGCGCATCTTCACCCGTATACACGCCGCCCGTGCCGATGATGGGCACTTTTCCGCCCGTTGCTTCGTAACATTCGGCGATGCAGCGTACGGCGATGGGCTTGAGGGCGGGACCGCTCAGCCCGCCTTTCTTCCACGCGAGGATGGGCATCTTGCTGCGCAGATCGATGGCCATGCCCGGTCCGACCGTATTGATCGCACAGATGCCATCAGCTCCGGCATCGACAACGGCCTTCGCGATCTCGCCGATTCTGTCCACATTCGGCGTCAGTTTGGCAAACACGGGAATCCCTCCAGCCACTTTTTTGACGGCACGGATCACAGCTTGCGATTCATGGGCATCTTGCGCGAAGAGTTTGCCGCGCAGCTTTTCAAAGGTCGGAGTCGAGAGGTTTACCTCAAAGAAGTCCGGCTTGAGCGGCACCAGTTTCTCGGTAATCTCTGCAAATTCTTCCGGCCGCAGTCCGATGACGTTGGCAATCAGCGGGACGGGTTTGTCTTTCATATAGGCGCCGATCTCTTCTTTGGCTTTTTCGGGCCCCGCATCCGGCACACCCACGGCATTCAATGTCCAAAATGGTGTCGAAATGATCGTCGGGTTGCGGTTGCCTTCATGCTCCACCGGCCACAGCGACTTGGTCGTAATTCCTCCCGCGCCGTGTTCCGCGACGTACTTCCAGCTGCTGGCGGTAATTCCCATGATTCCCGATGCGAGGACGGTCGGGTTGGGGAAAGTGACGCCGAGGATCGTTTGGGAGAGGTTCATGGGGCAGGAGGAGAATACTCGATCTGACGGAGAAATTACACCGAAGAAACAAGAAGCAAAAAAGCCTCCAAATGACAAAGATTAAGAACCAGGTTTTTTATTTTCTACTTTTTGAATAATGGCTGAGAAGATGCGAATGATCTGTAAAGCTTCATCAATAAGTCTGGTTTGGTCCTCAGTTGCGAGTTTACTGCTGGAAGCATCGATTAATCTTAGCCAATAGCGACTTTCCTTTGCTTCTTTTAAGCCAATGCGCATGCGCATCAGAAAATCTCTTTTACCAAGTCCTTCATTGGCTTCGATATAATTGGCTCCAACGGCACCTGAAGATCGTGATAATTGATCAGTATCTTCGGTTTTTGCAAGAACTGCCGGCAATTTGCGGATAAATGCACGAACATCCGAGGCATATCGCAATGTTCGTTCTTCCAGATCGTATCGAGTTGTCATAACTCCCATTCTTTCAAACATTGGACGCTTGCCAATTGCTTCTTCACTGCTTCTTGTTTCTTCGGTGCAATTTGTCGCAACAGCAAAAGAAAAACAGACGTTCTACATCACTATGGAACGCCTACCGCACGACTGCCTCCATCCATGCCCGGAACAACGGATGCGGCCTGTGCGGTCTGCTTTTGAATTCCGGATGGAACTGGCTGCCTACCATGAACGGATGATCTTTGATTTCCACGATCTCCATCAAATCTCCATCGGGCGAGTCGCCGGAGATCACCAGGCCTTTTTCTTCCAGCTTTGCGCGGTAGGCGTTGTTGAACTCGTAGCGGTGGCGGTGGCGCTCTTCGATCATGTCCGCGCCATACGCGGCGCGCGCTTTCGATCCTTTCTTCAGTTTGCACGGATAGGTGCCAAGTCTGAGTGTGCCGCCTTTGCTGCGCTCTTTGAACTGACCGGGGAGGAAGTGGACGACGTATTTGTCTTTACTGAGCTTTCCTTCTTCATCAAATTCCTCGCTGGTGATTTTGTCGTCTTTCAGCATCGTGCGGGCGAATTCGATTGTCAGAAGCTGCGAGCCCAGGCACAGGCCCAAGTACGGCACTTTTTCGGTTCGTGCATATTTTGCCGCGGCGATCTTGCCTTCAATCCCGCGCTTCCCGAAGCCGCCCGGCACCACGATGCCTGCGCAGGATTTGAGCTCCTTCCAGGTTTTTTCGTCGTTCTTCTCCAATTTTTCGGAATCGATCCAGACGATCTTCGCATGGCGGCCGGTGAAGACGGCGGCGGATTTGATGGATTCGATCACGCTCAAGTACGCATCGTCCAAGTGCGTGTATTTGCCGACGATGGCGATGCGGACTTCGTGACCCACTGCGTCTTTGTAGCGCTTCATGCCCTTCTCCCACTCGCGCATATCGGGCTTCACTTTTCCGAGTTGTAACTTTTCCGCGATGATCTCGGCCATCCCGCATTTCTGAAAATTCAGCGGCACGTCGTAAATGGAATGTACCGTGGGGGCGGGGATGACGGCTTTGCGCTCAATGCCGCAGAAGTGACTGATTTTATCGAGCAATTCACTGGGAATATCCGCATCCGCACGCGCCAGGATCATATCCGGCTGCAGGCCGATTCTGCGGAGTTCACGGACGGAGAGCTGCGTCGGCTTCGTCTTCAGTTCTTTGCTTGCCGCAAGATAGGGGAGCAGCGTCAGGTGCACATGGAACACGCGTTCCGATCCCATTTCCGACCGCATTTGGCGGACTGCTTCCAGGAACGGCTCGCCTTCGATGTCGCCGACCGTCCCGCCGATTTCCACGAGCATGATTTCCGCGCCGCTCTTGTCCGCGGCTTCCTGCATGCGCTGTTTGATGGCATCCGTGATGTGCGGCACGACTTGGATCGTCTTTCCCAAATAATCCCCATGGCGCTCTTTCCCCAAGACGGATTGATAGATCTGCCCGGTCGTGACGGTGGAGAGCTTGCTCATCGGCTCATCGATGAATCGCTCATAATGTCCGAGGTCGAGATCGGTTTCCGCCCCGTCATCCGTCACATACACCTCGCCATGTTGGAACGGACTCATCGTTCCAGGATCGACGTTGAGGTACGGATCCAGCTTTTGCACGAACACCTTGAACCCGCACGCCTTCATGATGGCGCCAATGGAGCTGACCGCGATGCCCTTTCCCAGTGAGCTGCACACTCCTCCCGTCACAATGATGAAGCGGGTTTTTGATCCTTTGGATGATCGCTTGGCAACTTTCATACAAAAAATGGGCAATTCCTCGGGAGGTCCGTTCGGTCTTTCTGGGAACGGGAGGAGCCCGCCGTGTATTCTACTCAGCGGCAGATTTTGCGCAAGATCATGTGGAGGTTTCAGACGGGTTTTCCGTCTTCGGTTCTGGACTGTTTGGCGTTCAGCGCGGCCCGGTCAATCAATTCCACGTGCCGTTCGGTCGTTGTTCCGTCCGCATTGTCGCGTGAGAAACTGAAAAGTTTTCCATAAGCCGTTTGTTGCGCGAAAGTGATTTGTGCCAGGTCGGGTTCTTCAAGACTAAGTACGGATGCCATTTGTGCTGCGATGTCGGCATCGGAATAGGATTCGGGGTGCATGAAAAAGATGGAAAAATGTTTACGAAACCTGAGCGCGGTAAGGTTCTGCAAGAATAGAAATTCCTTCGAGTGTAACGATGGTTTTCCGGCCTGTGTGCCTGGTTTCCACTTGGCGGTGGCATCTGCCGGCATCGAAGAAGCAGGAGTGACCGTGCAGGAGAGGCGATTGTTGTCCGTCGTTTTGCGCGGTGTGCTGACGCAGTGCCAAATGAAATTCTTGAGGGGATATATCGACGCCGCCAAGGAAAAATTCGCCGGGTTCTATGGATGACGGCAGACCCTCGTGTTTTTCACGCACATGCGTCATGTGCTCCCGTGCGCTGCCGTTGGACAACATGGCCCAGATGAATGCAGCCGTCAGCCTGTCATCGCGAATGCGGTAGTGTTCGTCGGCGAGGGGCAGTGCGAGCGTGTGTTCATCGTGCTTCATATGCGCCAACCCCGTCTCCGCCACAGACAAGCGAGCTTCATGCGGAAGCAAAACCAGGCGCGCGATTTTGGGGGGATGCTCGGCGGAACTCAAGTCCGCAAGAATGCGCAGCACGTCGCTTTGCGTTTGCCGCCGCCAGTCGGAGAGCAATGTCGTCACACGTGCCGAAGTTCCTTCCATGTCCAATGTGGTGGTGCCGACATCGAAGCCGTCGATCCCCAGCTGCGCCAGTGCGCTGCGGATGCTGTAGCGGATCGTTCCCGCGCCGTTCTGTATTTCCCGAAGCACCAACTGTTGGATCGGCGTGAGCGGGATCCGGACGGTGGCGATGTGGGCTTCCAGATTTGCACAGAAAGGATGAGGAACAGGCTGCGTATCCACATGCAAGAGTGTGCCATCGTCAGTGGTTTGGGCGTGGCGCAGAGTGTTCATGGTCGCGTATATGTCGGATCAAGTGGTGTTCCGTTGTATCCATGCGTGCGCTTTGCGCCCATTTCCACATGTGCCAGAAGGGGGATGCGGTTCTCTGGAAGAGCGACTTGATTCACGATCCGCACGCCGGACTTCTCCATAAGTTCACGCTTATGCGGACTCTCCGAGAACCAGAATTTGATGACAGGGTGACGCATGAGCCATAAGAAAGGGTCGGCTTTGTTCCAGTGCATCCGGGCGTCTTCGCCGCCTGCGACTTCCTGCGTGCATTCAAAATACCGTTCGGCACTGTCTCCTCCCTCCTGCGTCTCGCGTTTGTTATACACCAGGTGTTTGATCACGGAACCGAAGTTCCTGCCTTCTTCGGGATTCAGGACCAGGATTCCCACGCCCCCGGCTTGGGCGATTTGGATGAGCTCTTCAATCGCATATTGTTTGGAGGCGGCGCATGTGCAGCGTTGGGCGAAATTATCACCGTCGCGGCAAAAATCATGGCTGCGCGCGCCCACTTCCGTCCGGCTTGAGGCAAGCTTGCTGACGTCTCCGAAAATATGAATATTTTGTCCATCGAACGGAGGCATCAGATAATTCAGATCGGGCCGCGTCACCAGTTCCGGAAACATGTTGGTGAGCGCGTGTATTTGCGTGCGCATCTCCATGACATCCATGCCCACGCGCTTCGCCACTCCCCGCAGATTCCAGACGGGGTCGATATTCACGTCGGTGACCGTGAAAGAGCCATCGGGGTGCAGGATGTGATTGTCGGCCTGCAGCCGTCCGTTTGCCATCGCCTGTTGCACGCCCGGATGGCGGAACGTGCTGCGGGTCACGGCGATGGTCGGGCGGAACCGCCAGCCTTTTTCCAACAAGTCGAGATGATCGATTGCCGCGCGATGGCCACGGGCGTGAAAACTGACGATGGAATTCGCATCTCTCCAATTATCATTTTCCGGAATATCCACGGCGGGTTCGGTATTATTCAGGTTCGGAAGATAGTCCGGATCGACGGTGCCATGCCCCGGATGCACGCCATGGAGAACCATGGCAAAAGCCATCTGAAAACCATAACTGCCACCGGGTATTCCCATCGCATTTCCTCGGCCACGATTTGCGAGAAGGGGAAGGACGACGTCGGTGCGGTTTTCGGGGGCAATGCCGTTCAGATGCATGATGATGGAGTGGGCGTTTGCAAATACCGGGAGTGGGGCAAGAGTATGTACGGGAAAACTGCTGTCAATTTTTTCATGCAGAGGTTTCGCGTATGCCGCAATAGGCGCAGAGATTATCTTGTGACTGCCTCCGATGCGTTATCGAGATAGGCTAACACCCGCGGCAAATCCACATCATCCGTCCCGGGATCGCGCAGCTGTGTTTCCGCGTCGATGCTGAGGATTCCGTGCTCCGCAGCCAAGGGTGCGTAGATTTCGGCGATATTTGCCGGCCCCAGCCCGCCGGCAATGCCGACCGTCGCGTCGGGTGCCGCGTGGTGAACCAGTCTGATAAGACGGCCGAGCTCCTCGTTGCTGCTGCGGATTCCTTCCCCTCCCGAGAGATCAATCAAGATATGCGTGATGTGCTGACGGCAGGCATTCAGGTGCGCCAGAACCGCTTCATCGCCAAGTTCTACCAGATCGCGACGCAGCGGATAAATGATCGGCGTGTCGCCGATGCCTTCTTTGAAAGCGGCGACGTCCTCGGCGCGCGGGACGCCGTTCAATTGGAACGAGTGCAATTTGGCCGGATCGATGACGCCTGCCGCTTGCAGAGCATCCGCGCAGAATCGCCGCGTGTTCAGTCGCAGTAGTTCGTCGAGGTTGGTGATGAGAGTCGGATCGTAGTGTTCATCCACACAATCGATATGGACCGATAATCGAGCCGTCTCTTGGATATGCGCAGCCATGGTGATCAGCTCTTCCAATGACCGCAGCTTGCGGCGGCCGGGATCGGACCCCTGGACGGTTTTATGGTCGATCGCGACTCCCAGAACGATGTCGTGACTGTCTTGTACAACAGGCTTTTTTTGGAGGTGGGCATTGATGGCATGAAGCTGGCCGGGTGTTTGCAGGGCACTGACGCAGATGTAGGGTGGTTCGCGATTCATGGAGGAAGGGGACTTGCTATGTATTCAATAACATTTCATGATTCTACTGTAAAGAAGTTCCTTTACAGCGTCGCGAAACATATCTTTTTCGGAGAAAAGTCATGGTCCGATTGTTTGTGGTGGCAGCGTTGTCCCAGATCAGCATCTATCTGGGCAACGCCCTCTTCACCCTCATCGCCCGCGAGAAGACGTTCCAGGGGCTGGGCGTTTTCTACACGCCCAAGCTCTTCGTCGGTCCGGCCGTGGCGATTTTGTTCTACTACGCCGCGCAGGATCGCCTGATCCCGCCGCGGCTCCTGATCGTCATGACGTTCGTCATCGGGGTCCTGCTTCATCTCTTCCTGACGGTGGAGGCGGACTTCACGGCGACGGAGAAGATCATCGCTGTGGCCTCTGGATTCTTCGTGGGCTTGGGAGAAGTGCTGGTCTGTTGGGTCCTCACCAGGGATCCGGCGGTCCTGACACTCTTCCTGCCGACAGGCCCCATCTGGTTCAAGATCTTTGTGTACTTGCTGCATTGGATGAGCGGCAAGGATGCGAAGGGACTGAGCCTGTGGGATCTGGGCGCGACTGTTCTGGTCGTGGCAGCGATGACGCTCCTGGTCATCGGGCGCACCCGCGCCTCGCCGTGAGTTTTGCGACGCTCCTGCTCCGCTGAAAAGCGGGGCAGGTTAGTCATATTTGGATGACATCGAATGCTTTTCTTTACTCGATGAAAGAATTGAGTAGGCTTCGCCCCACTTCGCCCATGCATTCCACCCCTGACATCGCCGATCCGGTGCTGGACACGCTTGAGCGGGAACGGATTCCGCTGCAGCAAGAGTTGTTGCACACCGTGCGTGCGTTGATTGAGCAAGCACGTGCGCGATATGCGGGTCATCCCCAGATTGCCGAAGCCTGCGATGGGCTTTTGGAGTTGGCGCAGCCGGGCATGGAAGTCGGACGGTTATGCAAATTGCGTCGCACGCTGTATCGGTTACTGCTGCCGGAAGAGCGTGATCTTGTCCGAAATGATATCCGCGGAGCCGCCGGGCAAGTGCAGCAATCGATCGATGCATTGCGGGACATATCGGGCATTCGGCTTCCGGAACGCATCATCACGTGCCGGATGCGGTGGTGCCCTGAAGATCCGTGGTATGCATTGCGGTACGCGTTCGATGATCCTGAACGCACGGGTACGACGGGCGGTCCACATATCGTTTTGGTGCGTACGCCGCAGCGCATCGATCATGACGGGCAAGACCTGCCCGTGAATTTCTTTTTGGAAAACGGAATGCTGAATGAGGTGGAGGGGCGAGTGCACTCCGAATGTTTTTTCGGTGATATTTTGGAGCAGTTGCGTTGTGATTGCGGTCCGCAGCTCAAGCAATCCATGCGTGAGATCAATACAAGAGGCATAGGAGTCATTTTCTATATCCGCCAAGAAGGCAGAGGCATGGGTTTGCATCAAAAAATAGATGCGCTGGAACTAGCCGAAGGCAGAGAAGAAGGCAGATGGGTGGGCAAAACGCACGATACCGCTTCAGCCATGATGGCTCAGGGGTATGCCAGCGCGGAGTTGCGGCAATACGGCTTTATCGGACCGATCGTTCGAGGGTTGGGCATCACGCAATTGCATTTGATGAGTCATAACCCGGTCAAGTTGAGAAGTCTTCGTGACGCGGGTATTGACGTCCGGCAGATCGAAGCCGCGGGTGTGGCCGGAGGTCCGGAGAACCTGACGGAATTTTTGTGGAAAATCGTCGAACAGAATTATGAAAACATCTCCGCACGCGCCATTCTGGGAGAACTTGATAAGCAACTCGGACGTCTTGCACGGGGGAAGAAAATTGATGGGCGTTTGCTGGGGCATCTGAAAAAGCTTCTTGTGTTAATTGAAACGAAGCAGGCGAATCACGTGGATCCCACCGTGCGAGGCGTCGTGGAAGCGCACGCGCATCTCCTCAGATAAAACGGCCCCGGTGGGGCCGTTTTGTAGATCACATCGATCAGATCCTCACGCCGCCTTCTTGCCCTTTCCGCCGACGTTCGATTGCTTGAACATCGACTTCACGGACTTGGAGGCGGACTTGGTGCCTTTCTTCATCATGCTCTTCATGCTCTTTTGCGCTTCGTCGAATTTTTTCTGCGCGAACGTCTTGGCCTTTTTCAAATTCTTCTGCACGTCGTCGCTTTCCACGAAGGACTTCACTTCCGTCGCGATTTTTTTGCCGTCGCGGGAAAGGTGCGCGCCCAGCATTTTGGCCGCGGCTTCCGGATCTTTGGCGTTGGACAGCTCGTTGCGGAGTTTGTCGTTGCTGAGGATATATCCGGCCATTGCGCCGCCGAGCGTGCCGAGGAGAAGGGAGAATTTTTTCATAAGAGTGAGAGGGGAGAGGATGGAAGTGTACTGAAGATGAAGACGGGATGGAATGAAAGAAATGACAAAATAGCAATCAACGCTGTTGCGAAGAGGTTGTAGAAGCGATAGAGGCCATAGACGGAATAGATGTGATAGAGGCCATAGACGCGATAGAGGAAAATGTCAGCACCTCTATCCCGTCTATCCCTTCTATACCGTCTATGCCCTCTACAGTGCTTGTCTCAACATCCGCACCTGCTCCTTGCTCAAAATCTCCCCCAGCATCTCATCCGTCGCGTCGCGAATGCCCGCGACCGTGCCGAACCGCTGTAAAAGTTCCTCTTTGGATTTTTCCCCGATGCCGGGAATGGTGTCGAGCGCGGAGGCAAACGTCTTGCTCGTTAGCCGCTTTTCGCGGTGGCGGTTGGCGAACCTATGCGCTTCATCGCGCAGGCGCATCAACACGAATTTCGCTTGGGAATCTTTGGGGAAGAGGATCGGGTCGCTCCGGTCAGACACGAACACTTCTTCCTCGCGCTTTGCGAGTCCAATGACGGGAATATCCAGAGCGCAGCCCTTCATCACTTCCATCACCGCGCTCAATTGGCCTTTTCCGCCGTCGATCACGATCAAATCAGGCTTCGCTGAAAGTGACACGTCAGGTTTGTTCTGATGGGCTTCCCACATCATCACCAGTGTCTCAACCGTTTCCGGGCGCGGATGATTCTTCAGTGCTTTTTCGATCTCATCGTGAATGATCTGTGGTGGCTTGATCACATAGCGGAACCCGAGTTCGCCGTAGTATTCCTCCAACTTCGGATCGATTGTCACATAGACTTTGCCTTTTTTGACTGCGCGCAGGAGTTTGCGTCCGAGGAATTGTCCGAGTTTCTGGCCGCGCCAAGCGCCATCGACCCAAATGGATTTCAGTTCGAGCATCGACGGGGAAAATTTGATCAATCTGCCCATCGTGATAATTTTGTTGTCTTTGCGTCCGACAAGATAATTCTTGTAGACAATACCTTCACTGCTCAGGTCTTCCGGATGTGCGGCATGAATTTCTTCAAGTGCCTTTTGCTCCGATTTTTTTGCTTTTCCAAACGTTACACCCTTCTCCTTCCACTGTTTTTCTTCCTGCGGCAAATCTTCACAAAATCTCCGGAGGCGTCGGCTCAGTACTTCCTTCAGCGAACGGTAATCATCAATCACGCCCGACTTCATTGTGCGGATGGTGAAGGAGCGGTAGTGGTCGTTCGCGGCCTTGCCGTTTTTCATCACGACCATGCTGCCCACTGTTTCCGTGCCCCCAAGGTGGGAGATGTCGTAGCCTTCGATGCGGATCGGTAATGTCGGGAGTTCGAGAATCCTTTTCAGGCCTTCGAGTGCCGCTTCCGTATTCGCTTTGTCCGATTCCCACTTGAGCTCTTTCAGCTTCGCTTTCTCGCGCGCGTTTTTCTCAGCCAATTGGACCAGATGGGATTTGCGTCCGCGTTCGGGGACAATCAGCGTCACTTTGCGGCCGCGGGTTTCGGTCATCCATTTTTCGATGGTCTCGCGGTCCGGCACATCCACGGGCAGCAAAATCTGGGGCGGGACGGACGGATCGTCGCCGTAGTATTGCGGCAGGAATTGCGAGAGGACTTCGGCGGGATCGTCTTTGGCCTCGCCCGTGAGTTCGCCTTCCCACTCGTCCACGATGCGGCCGTTGCGGCGCTTGAGGATCACCACGTGCGCGCGGTTGCTCAAAATCGCAAGACCGATCACATCGGAATCTTCGCCGGTGGTGTCCGATGCCAGCTGCGCGTGACCCTTGCCGTCCATTCTGTCCAGACCGGTCAGGAAATTGCGCAGCCGCGCGGCCAGCTCGAACTTCTGCTCCGCGGCGGCGGTTTTCATCCGTGCTTGCAGCAGTGCCCGCACATCGTCGTGCTTGCCCTTCAGGAATTCGATCATCTTGTTGATGCGTTCCAGATAGACCTCGCGCGTGATCGCTCCCGCGCAGAGGCCGTTGCACTTGCCGATCTGGTATTCCAAACATGTGCGGAGGGATTCGGGGCTTGCGTCGGGATTTTTATTGAGCGCGTCGAGCGACTGACGGCATGCGCGGTAGCCGATGGTTTCTTGCAAAATGTCTAAAGTGATCCGGACATCCTCGCTGTTCATGTACGGTCCGAAGAACTTGGAGCCGTCGTTCCACATCTTTCGGGAGGTCTCCACGCGGGGGTACGTGTCTTGCATTGTCACGCGGATATACAGGTAATTCTTGCCGTCTTTCATCAGCACGTTGTATTTGGGCCGCAACTGCTTGATGAGATTTGTTTCCAAAATCAGCGCCTCGATCTCGGATCGCGTCACCGTCACATCAAAGTCCGCGATGAGCTTGAGGAACGCCTGCCGCCACGGGCCGTGCATGCCTTTGCCAGGGTTCACGTATTGGCTTAATCGTTTGCGGAGATTCTTCGCTTTGCCCACGTATAACACATCGCCTTTCTCGTTTTTCCAGCGGTAGATGCCCGGCTGCGTTGGCGCAGTACGGACCCGCTCTTGAAGCATGAGCAGATGCGGATTTCCGGGGGCCGAAGTTTTGGGAAGGCGCGCGCCGCGGTTGGGCATAGCTCCATCATACCCTGACAGTTGCATTCCCATCTCTCGGGACGTACGCTTTCCGGGTACCGGAAGCCGCTTTCGGCGGCTTTCTGACTCTCTTTTCCTTCTCCCTCGTATGAACCCGCTCACCCTCGCGCTTGTCGCACCGGTTGTCGCCGTCCTGGGACTGCTCTACAGCCTTGTGTTCTGGAAAGGCGTCACCTCCGCCGAGACCGGCACGCCCGCCATGGAAAAAGTGGCCAAGGCCATTTCTACGGGCGCGCGCGCTTTCATCCGCCGTCAGTACCGGACGATCACGCTGTTGGCGGTTGTCGTGGCGGTGTTGATCTTTGCGGCATACGCGATCGGCGGAAACATGCCGAAGGCGTACTCCGTCAGCGGCGCGTTCCTCTTGGGTGCGCTCTTCTCCGGACTCTCCGGCATCGTCAGCATGGTGGTCGCCACGAAGGCGAACTTGAAGGTAGCGGCGTCGGCGAAGAATGGACTCAATGCAGCACTCCAGATGGCACTGCGCGCGGGAACGGTTCCGGCGATTGTGATCACAGCATTGTCCTTGCTGGGTATGAGCGGTTTGTATTTGCTCTATACCGTCGTGCTCGGCACGGAAGCGGTGTCCGTCCCGACTCTTCTGATCGGCTACGGATTCGGCGCGAGCTTTGTGGCGCTGTTCGCACAGCTGGGAGGCGGTATCTACACGAAGGCAGCGGACGTGGGTGCTGACCTTGTCGGTAAAGTCGAAGCAGGAATCCCGGAAGATGATCCCCGCAACCCGGCCGTCATCGCTGATCTTGTCGGTGATAACGTCGGTGACTGTGCTGGTCGCGGAGCGGATTTGTTCGAGTCGATCTCTGCAGAGAACGTCGGAGCGATGGTCTTGGGTGCCGTGCTCTTTGGCGCGTTCGGCGTGGCCGGCGTGCTGTTCCCGTTGATTCTTGGGGCGGTCGGTCTCGTCGCATCGGTGATCGGTGTGTACTGCGTGAAGGCAGGAAAAGGCGATACGCCCATGAAGGCGATGCAACGCGGATTCTGGGTGACGACGGTCATCATGACCGTGGCACTCGTGGTCTTGTGCTACCTCTTCTTGAACACTCCCTCCCCGACGGGCGGCATGACGCCGTGGATCGCGCTGTCACTTGCGGGATTTGTGGGTGTGCTCACCTCCGTTGCGTTCGTCTACATCACGGATTATTACACCGGCAAACAGTTCCGCCCGGTCCAAACGATCGCGGACGCATCGACGACGGGTCACGGCACGAACGTCATCGCGGGTACGGCCATCGGTATGGAATCGACAGGTCTCTCCGTGCTGACGGTGTGTGTCGCACTCTTCGTCTCTTATTGGTTGGGTGAGCAGACGGGTCTGGCCAGCGGTGGTCTGTACGGCACGGCTGTTGCGACTATGGGAATGCTCTCCACCGTCACGTACATCTTGGCCATGGATATGTTCGGGCCCATCACGGACAACGCCGGAGGAATCGTGGAGATGTCCAATTCCCCGGATGAGTACCGCGATGTCACCGATGAATTGGATGCCACTGGCAACACGACCAAGGCTTTGACGAAAGGCTACGCCGTCGGTTCCGCCGCACTCGCTGCTTTCTTGCTCTTCTCCGCATTCTTGGAAGAGACGCACCAGACATCCGTGAACTTGGCCGATGTGAACGTGTTCGTCGGATCGTTCTTGGGCGCGATGGTCGTGTTCCTCTTCACGTCGCTCACCATCCGCGCAGTCGGCAAAGCCGCGGGCGTGATCGTGGAAGAAGTCCGTCGCCAGTTCCGCGAGAAGACGGGCATCATGGACGGTACAGAGGAGCCGGATTACGCCGCTGCGGTCGACATTGCGACCAAGAGCGCTCTCCGCCAGATGATCATGCCGGGAATCCTCGCCATCGCCGCGCCGATCGTCATCGGCCTCATCTTCGGCAAAGAGGCCGTCGCAGGTCTCCTCATGGTCGGCACGATCGTGGGTATCTTGATGGCGTGTTACTTGAACAACGCCGGAGGTGCATGGGACAACGCCAAGAAATTTATCGAGACCGGTCATCACGGCGGCAAGAAGAGCTTCGCGCACCAGGCTGCCGTCACGGGCGACACCGTCGGCGATCCGTTCAAGGACACGGCAGGCCCCAGCTTGCACGTCTTGATCAAGTTGTTCGCCACGCTGACACTCGCGTTGGCGGCATTGTTCGCCTGAATCCATGAAGCATGAAATTCTCCTCCGGCCGTCCTACTCCGCTCTCAAATTATTGATGAGTAACGGCGAGGAGATCCACGCCGAATCCGGCGCGATGCTCGCGATGGATGCCACGGCGCAGATCGAAGGCGCGATGAAAGGCGGCGCGTTAAGCGCCCTCTCCCGCGCCTTCCTCACGAGCGAGAGTTTCTTCGTGACCACCATCCGCGCGTCACAGAACGATACCGAGGTCTACCTCGCCCCGCGCGCGACAGGGGATATCCAGGCCATCGAACTGAAGAACGAGGAGTATGTCGTGCAGGGAGGATCGTTTTTGGCGTCCATCGGTACCATCGCGACCAATGCGAAGTTCACGGGCTGGCGCGGATTTTTGAGCGGCGAAGGCATCTTCATGATCAAGGCCGCGGGCACGGGCACGATGTTCGTGTCCAGTTTTGGCGGCATTCTGGAAAAGACGCTTAAGCCTGGCGAAGTCTTTGTGGTGGATAACGGCCACATCGTCGCATTCCCGGCCGGCATGCACTACGAGATCCAGCAGGCCGGCAAAGGCATGTTCAGCATGGTCACGACCGGCGAAGGATTGGTCTGTGTCTTCACGGGCCCGGGCACGATCTACCTGCAAACCCGCAACCTCCGCACGTTCGCGGAAACACTCAATCCTTTCTTGCCGCGTGCGAACAAGTCACAGGGCGGCGGCATTTTGGGGCAGATCATGGGCGGGTAATCTTCTTTTCCTCTCTATGCTCGATCGATATACGGAACAACTTCTTGATGAACCCATAGCTGCAGCACTTGTGGTGCAAGGTTTGTTGGATGAGCATACTCAGCGTGTTCGTCAGAATGTGGGGGCACTGATTCAGAGCAGGTTACAGGGACTGTCATTCGGCTTACACGATGCGCAGTACCAATTGCGCGCATCGATTGATGGACTGTTGATCGCCACGAAAGTGACGGAAACACGCAACATCACTCTGCGTATCATCAAGGTGATGGAGGATTGGTCCCATGTTCCGGTTGTGAAGGAACTGTTAGATGACTGGACCTACACTGATAAAACGTTGCCCGTGCAAATAGCAAAATATGCCATAGCCAACTATGGCGTTCTGCTGCCCTTTTTGAAAGAACTCCGTCAGACAGATCCGGACGCCGCGGAGCAGTTGTCCAAGTTTGCACGTGACCGGGCCGGACAGAAAAAAGAAGTGCGGACGAACGAAGACATCGCTGAACAGCTGACGTGTGAATTATTGGATGGTATCCCTGAAAATACGCCACAAGCAGACTTATAGACTTGTCGCACCCGCCGCCCGCAATGCCTTGTCGGTCTCGATTTTCTCCGAAAGGGCCGTGGCCTGTTTCTTGGCTTCCTCTTTCTGCGCATCGGTGAGTTCGGGTTCCAGTTTGGGGATGGCGTCGATGGCCGATTGGTACCCGTAGATGCGTGCGACAACCATCCAGGTGTAGGCCTGCGTCAAATCCTGTGCCGTTCCCTCGCCGCGGATGTACTGCACGGCCAAGTTGTATTGTGCCTCGGGCAGGCCGAGCATTGCGGATTGCTCAAAATAGTCCTTCGACTTTGCAAAATCTTTCTCGGTACCCGTGCCTTGGTAGTACAGCAGTCCCAATTGATACGGCGCGCGGGGATTGCCTCCGGATGCGGATTTCTCCAGCCACTTCCGTGCCTCCACGGGGTCGGCTTTCCCTCCTTCGCCCGTCAGGGCCATCAATCCCAAATTGAACTGCGCGCGGCGCTCGTTCGCATTGGCCGCGATTAGGAAATATTTCTTGGCCTTCGCCAGATCTTTCGGCGCGCCATCACCGTCGTGGTACATCGCACCTACCGTGAATGCCGCCATCCGGTCGCCTTTGTCCGCGCGCGGGAGCAAGTCTTCCAAAGTTTCGGCGGATGATGAGGACGCCCCCGCCACCGGCAGCACCATTCCGGATCCGTCGCCCAGCGATGGCTCTGCGGTTGTGGCGCAGGCAGCCAGGAGTATCGGCAGGGCAATGAGAGGGAGAAGGCGTCGCATAGGGAAGGAGTGTATTCTGGCGGCACATGATCATCAATGCCCTGCTTCTCCTCTTTTTGTTTCTCGTTCTCGCGCTTGGAGCGACATTTATCATGCATTTGATCATCCGTGTTCCGTATGTGCCCACCGGCAGAGCGATGACGCGGGCGATGGTCGCTCTTGCGGATCTGAAAGACGGGCAGACGGCGATCGATTTGGGAGCGGGGGACGGGCGGTTGTTGCAGGAGGCGGTCACCAAGCACCCGGGCGTGCGCGCCATCGGCGTCGAGCTTGTGCCGACGGTGTGGATGTGGGGGTGGCTCAGAACACGCGGAACGGGTCGTGTGAAGTTCTTGCTGGGAAATGCGCTGACCGCGGATCTGACGGGCGTCGATGTCGTTTTTCTGTACATGATGCCCAGCATCATGGAGAAACTGGAACAGCGGTTTGACCGTGAGCTGCGGCCGGGCGCGGTAGTGGTCTCCAACGCATTTCGCTTTCCGCACCGGATTCCGGAACGGGAAGAGAAGGTGAACGGGAAGACGGTGCTGAAGTACGTGTGGACGCCCGCCACTCGTGGAGAACAACCCACAGGACAAGTGCGCCATAGCTGAGTGATGTGAGCAGCGTATTCATCGTCAGGCCTTGTATGGCTGCGGCGGGCAGGGCGGCGAGGAAGTGTGTTGCAAACAGGAGCCATTCCAATGCGAGGAGTGCGGGGACGCCGATGAGGCGGCCGAAGGATTCCGACAGTGCGCTGCCGAGGACACCCAAAAATCCGGAAGCCATGGCGATGGGGACGACGGGCGGCGCAAGAAGGTTACTGAGCGGTGCGATGACGGAGAGTGACCCGAATAGGTGTAATGACCACGGAATCGTGGCGATCTGTGCGGCCACCGTCAGTCGCAAGCTATCACGTATGCCGAAGTGTTCGGGCAGAAAGCGCATAGGTTTTTCCAAAAGCGGTGAGATTTCCGTGACGCCGAGGAGGGCTAAGAATGAAAGATGAAAGCCCGGGTCGTACCAGAGTTGTTTGGGATTGATGAGGAGCATCAAGGACGCGGCCCACAGGAGTGTGAGGCGAGGCAGGCGCGTGCGGCCCATTTGGGTCGCCAGGAGCCCCAGTACGCCCATCACGGACGCGCGGACGACGGAAGCCGTCGCGCCGGTGAGGAGCGTGAATGCGGCGATGAAAAATACGGCGGGCAGGAAGCGATACTGGGGCGGAAGCCAACAGAGGAAGAGCGAGATCATCGTCAGAAGCAGCGTGATGTTGTAGCCGGAGATGGCGACCAGGTGCGTGAGCCCTGTTGTTTTAAAGTCTGCTTGGACATCTTCCGGAATACCTTGTCGCCCGCCCACAAGCAGTCCGAGGAGAAGAGCCGCGTGCGGTTCAGGGAACAAGACCGTCACGCGTTCGGCGATCCAGTTTCGGAAGGCGTAGAGCATCCGGAACGCCGTCCAGCCGTCATTGTCTCCCGTCATCCGCACTCTTCCTCGATACATCACGGCGTAGATGTTCGAGCGTGACAGAAAATGGTCGTACCGGAAGTCTTCAATCTGCCCGGGCTTCTCCAGGTCACCGGATACTTCGACGATGTCGCCGTAGTCATACCGCGGCCAGCCTGCAGGGTCGGTCACCAGCACGCGTCCTTGGACGTTGATGACATCTTTTGTCTTCCCGATCCGCACCGACCGGATCTCGATGATCGAGCGCAATCCCACCCCGCGCTGCTCCGGCGGCTCCGCAATCATCCCGATCATCGTCACGCCGCTGCCTGTGGAGTACCAATCGATCGTCTGGGGCGAAGGTACATGCGTCGAATACGAGACGGCGAGGAGGGCGATGATGATGCCGAGCAGTGCTGGGGTGACAAAGAGGCTCTGGCGCAGACGAAGGCTAAGGCTAAGGCTAAGAATGATGCTGATGGTGAGTCCGATCCACAGTAACAGCGGATACGACGGCATCTGCCACCACTGCAGAAAGAACATCGCCGTCAGAAAAGCACTAAGCCCGATCGCCGCGAGCCGATGTGAAGGCATAGGAGGAAAGTCTCCGCTTCATCGCGATCTTCCGCAGCGGCATTTTTTACAGAAACTTTTGCATAGTGTGAGTTTTGCTCATACGCCTGCGCTGTCTGGCGTTCCATGTCCCTGTGGAACGGCCTTCGCCATCGCTATCCATTCCTGCACACTAAGCGTCTCCGGCCGCCGTGTAGGATCAATGCCTACGGCCTTCATGATGTCGGGACCTTCAGGGAGTGACCCCAAGGAATTCCGAAGCATTTTGCGCTTCTGTCCGAAGCCGACTTTGGTCAGACGGAAAACCTGTTCGATCGTCTCCAGATCGGCCATCGGTTGATCGAAGCATCGCACGTGAAGCACTGCGGAATCGACTTCCGGGGGAGGGAGAAAGGCGGAAGGGGGAACTTGCACTTCCAGCGACGGCTCGCCGAATAATCCGACGATGATCGTCAGCATTCCGGCGTTTTCCGTGTCGCAAATCTTCTCCGCCACTTCGCGTTGAATGAGGAGCGTCATCGTCGTGGGCCGGACTTTTGATTGTAAGAATGCGTGCCGGAAGAGCGGTGAGGTGATGTGGTAAGGGATATTTGCGACGATCTTGTACGGCTTATCCGGCAGCGGAACCTGGAGCGCGTTGCCTTCGATGATCTGGAGTTTGGCGTGGTGTTCTTTACCGACGAACTTGCGGAGGATCGGCGGCATGCGCGGGTCGATCTCGATCGCCGTCACGGTCTTCGCGTCTCGCAACAGTTCCCGCGTCAAAATCCCGATGCCGGGCCCGATTTCTACGATGTGATCGGTCTCTTCAATCTCCGCCGCATCCAGGATCACATCAAGAATATCCTGATCGATCAAAAAATGCTGGCCCAGCCGTTTATCCAGCCTCAGCCCGAATGTGCGGAGAACGGAGTGGACTTCGGTGGGGAGGTCGATGAGGTCGGACATGGGGAGAGTATAGGACAGCAAAGCATGTCACGGTGAGCTTGTCGAACCGCGACATGCGGTCCCGTGAGGTGACCAGGAACCCGCTTGTCGCCCTTCGACAGGCTCAGGGTGACAAGCTTGCCTGGTATATTCTGGTTAATTTTTCTCCCAATTCCTCCATCCGCGCCAACGGAATCCCCGCAATATTGATCCGCCCGTCACTCGTCATAAAGACTTTGTGCTCGGTTTTGAGCGTCATGATCTGACTTGGGGTCAGTGGCAGCAGCGCGAACATCCCACGGCCATCGATGACTTGCCGCATGGATTCCGGAACGGCTTTTTTCAGAATGTCACGTTTTTGTTCGAGAATTGCACGAGCTCCGCGCATGTCTTCCAGCCATTCTTGTTGATAGGCCATCTGTGTCCGCGCCACGATCTGCTGCCCGACGGATGCTGCCGCGGAATGAATGCCGCGCGTCAGCGTGGAATAATGCGCCTCCACTTCCGCGCGCATCTTGGCATCGGGCACATACGCTGCTGCGAGACCCGTCCGTTCACAGTAAATGGCATGATTCTTACTGGCTGACCAAGCGATGAGCGTCGTGATGCCGGCGTCGACGCACATGCGAATCGGTTCAGCGTCGTCCTCGGGCTCACTGCCGAAGCCTTGGTACGCTAAATCGAGAATCGCGATGGCCTCGCGTTTCTTCATCGCTTCGTAGAGCTCGGTCCATTGTTCTTTGGTGAAATCGAGTCCGGAGGGATTGTGGCAACCGGTTTGGAGCAAGACGGCTACGGATCCAGTCGTCTTATTCAATCCATCAATGATGCCGCGGATGGAGGGCTGGCCGTTTTCGAAGTACGGCACTTCGACGGTTGTCATATTTGCCGCGCGGCAGAGCGGGGGATGGTTCGCCCAGGCGGGGACTGGCAGCAATACCGTGATGTCGGGATCCATCAATTTCGCGAGACGGAGATTCAATGCCACAGCTCCCGTTCCTCCCGTCGATGCAATCGATGCCAATTCATTCCATCGGTCTCCCAAAATCAATTTCCCGACGGCTTCTCGATATTCAGGTACTCCTAATAATTTTCCGTACGAGAACGAGCGATCGGGCATCGCCGCAGCGACTTCCTTCACGGCTTTCATCACACTCGGGAAGAGAAACGTCGAGCCTTCTTCGTTCAAGAAGACGCCAATTGTCCCGTCGATCGCACTCTTCCCCGCAGCTTTCGCTTCACCTGCAATCGCGAAGATCGGGTCGGGTTTGGAGGGAGGGAGGGTGTGGAAGGAGGAGGGCATGGGGGCGAATTGAAAATTGAGAATTGAGAATTGAAAATTTTGGAAGCAATACCGGTGGGGGAATAGTGCCATAATTTTCCATTTTCCATTTTCAATTCTCAATTTTTACCATTCCCCAAGTACCCGCACGTCTGCCATTTCTTCTATCTCTTGCAGAACTTTCTGCACGCGCGCCGAATCGCGGGTTCCCGCGAAGTCCACAAAAAAAACGTAATCCCCGAGTTTTTCCCCGGTGGGACGGCTTTCGATTTTCGTGAGGCTGACGTCATAGACTTTGAACGGAGTCAGCAGATCGTGCAGGAGTCCCGGCCGGTCTTCCCGCGCATGGAGCACGACGCTCATCTGACTTTTCGGAGAATCCGGGAAGGGATCGGTTTTCGAGACAAGCGCGAAGCGTGTGGTGTTGCCCTTGGGCTGAATGTCCCGGTCGATAATGGGGAGTTTCCGGTCATCCATCGCTTTTGCGGATGCGATCGCGCCGATTGTCGAGTCCTTCAATGCGAGCTCGATCGCAAAGGCCGTGCTGGAGACAGGGAAGTGTTCGGCATGCGGATAGTGTTCGCGCAGAAACAAGCGGCATTGCGAGAGTGCCTGTGGGTGACTGGCGATGCGTTTCACCTGCGACGCGTCGATCGCTCCAAAGCAATGCCGGACAGCAACGTCTTCGGTCTTCCAGATTTTCACATCCGTGCGCCGCAGCAAATCGAGCACTTCATCCACGGGACCATGCAGGCTGTTTTCCAGAGGCACGAGTCCGATTCCCCCGGATGTCTGAAGTTCTTCAAAGAGCGCATCGAAGTTCGAGGCAAGAGTAATTGTTGCATCTGGATGCAGATCTTGCGCAGCTTCATGCGAGAACGTGCCGGCGGGGCCGAGAGTGAGGAGGTTCATGCGATGCGGTTCTGAAGGGAGGCGGATTGAACGCGGTGCGATTCGCCCAGAATCAAATCGAGCAACGCCATCGCGAACGTCGGAGAGAGGCTCAGCGCTTCAGCTTGGATTTTCCAGATGTGGCGCAGTTCTTTTTCGCGCGCCATGTCTTGCACGGTGGTTTTCTGATGGCCGATCTGTTCGGCGATGACAAAGCGCTTTGCCAAGAGGTCGAGTACTTGCTTGTCGATGCCGTCGATTTCTTTGCGGAGGAAGGGGAGAGACATGGGGGTGGGGAGGGGGAGGAAGAGAGGGGAAAGTCTCGGAAGGCTAAGGCTAAGGATTGAGGCTAAGATTTCCTCTTTTTTCTTAGCCTTAGCCTTATTCCTTAGCCTTCATACGCGCGTTGTAATAAAAGGCAGTCAGCCAGCACCAATGCAACCATCGCCTCGGCGACGGGGATGACGCGCGGGACGATGCAGGGATCGTGGCGGCCGGTTTTGGCGACTTCACCGACGGATGTGGACGGCTTGATGCTCGCGGTCAGGACAATGTCGTCTCCGGTCGAGATGCCGCCGAGCATGCCTCCGAAGTTCTTTTGGTCCGCGATGTAGTCGAGCCCTTTCATCTCTGCCGTCTTGAAGCCGGCGCCGTAGCTGAATCCTGTCACGGCTCCGATGCTCATGATGGCGTCTGCGAACCGCTCCTTGAGTTTCCGGAAGACGGGATCGCCCAGTGATTTGGGCGGATTCTGCACGCGGATTTCGATCAGCCCGCCGGTCGAATTGAACTGAGATTTCAATTCAAGAATGTACGCCTCCATCTGCTTTGCGACGGCCGGATCCGCGCACCGCACAAGATTCTGCTCGATCGTGTCCGGATGGAATTCTGTGGCTTCGTGCCGGCCGATCTTCACCGTGTGCCCGATGATCTTCGTAGTCGTCGGGAGAATTTTCCGAGCCACGACTCCCGCCACCACGCGCGCCACAGTTTCCCTCCCGCTGGAGCGCCCGCCGCCCCGGTGATCGCGATGACCGTACTTATCGGCGTATGTTTGATCGGCGTGGCCGGCACGGAACGTATCCTTCAATTTGTCGTAGTCTTCCGAGCGCTGGTTTTGGTTCCGAATGATCACAGTGATTGGCATGCCGGTCGTTTTTCCCTCGAAGATACCGCTAAGAATTTCCGGCATGTCGCTCTCCGATCGAGCCGTGGTCACGGCGCTTTGGCCAGGACGCCTGCGCGCGAGTTCGGGGAGAAAGTCTTCAATGCTCAGTGCGATGCCTGCAGGGCAACCGTCGATGATCACGCCCAGTGCCGGGCCGTGCGATTCGCCGAAGGTGGTGATGCGGAGTAGGTCGCCGAAGGAGTTGGAGGACATGGGAGTAGGGAGAGGGTGGAAGAGAAGGGAAAGTCGCGGAAGGCTAAGGCTAAGGAGTAAGGCTAAGATTTCCATTTTTCTTAGCCTTAGCCTTATTCCTTAGCCTTTGCGCAAGAGAGAGAAAAGCATAGAAAGATCCTGCTGAGTGGGTTCGATACCCGTGAAGAGGCGGAATTGTGACAGAGCTTGATGGATCAACATGGGCAAACCGTTGTGCGTCTCGTACCCCCTCTCCGTGGAGGCCTCCATGAAGGGGGTGAGTGTACCGTAACGCAGGTCGATTGCCTGTCCGTTTTCCGGCGCCCCGGGCAGTTCGATGTCCGGATCGCCCGATGCCGCCCACACGATCGTGTCGGGGCTTGATGTTGTCAGTGCTTCAATATCAGCCGTATCAATCTCAAACCGATCCGCGATCGCTTCCCGCGCTTCCGCATTCCGCGCATACACGACAATATTGTTTGCTTCTGCCTGGCGTGCTGCCGCTATCACCGACGGGACGACGCCGCCTGATCCGACTATGGCGATATTCCGGTTCGCGAATTCATACGCTTCCACCAGACCGATGACATCGGTGTTGTACCCCACCCATTTGTCTTTCTGCCTCAGGACGGTATTCACCGATCCCAACTCAAGTGCGAGGGGATCCAGCTTATCGAGCAGGGGAATGATGTCCTGTTTCCAGGGTGCGGTGACGGAGAATCCCTGCGCATGCATCATCGTCAGATTCTTCCAGGCATCCTGCAGATCTTCTGTCGGGAAGAGTGCATACACAGCGTCGATGGCATGGCGGCGGCAGAGTGTGCGGTGAATGAGGGGGCTGAAACTCGATGCGATCTGCGGACCTCCCAGCAATCCGAAGATCTTCGGCTCACGGACATGGAGCATGTCTCTGTAGACATCGATGCTGATCTGCCCGGGTGCAGCCTCGTCTCGGTTGTCGATGAATGTGTATGTCAGAGCATTTTTGATCGGCGACAGAAGGCGGACCAGATGCGCCTTCGGGCCCATGCCCAAGATCACGCGTTTTTGCGAGGAGGGCAGATGATCATGGAGTGCGAGCAATCGTCGCGCATCATCATAGGATCGAATCATTGTCGCGATTTTGAGGATGTCGGGTTTGGTGGCGAGGAGTTGGTCGACAATGGACTGCAGATCTTCCGGAGTCTTCTCGTAGTCATGGAAACTGCGGACGGTCCTCCATCCCCCGGCCCCTTCCTCCACGGGAGGAAGGGGAGATTGCGCACTGTCATTCCCCCTCTCCCGTGGAGAGGGGGTTAGGGGGAGAGGAAGCTCGTGCAATTCGATATCGACATATGCGCTTTTGAAAATTTTCTGAGAGCCTCTGGGAGACCATAGAATCGGCAACGGCGATTCAAATGTCTGCATATCCGGTGTCAGATCCCCGCGGATCTCCAGCACATCCGCTCCCGCAGCCTTCGCCTTCTCGGCAAAGGACAGCGGATCAGTTGTAGCCGATGCGGGCAGGGTCACCACGAACATTGGGCTTTGAGTTTGCGGACAAGATAGGAAGCGTGGCCAGCAAAAGGGATCGATGCAGGCAGAGAAACCGCTGCGACTTCCGCAAAGAGCGGTGTACGTTTTTTGAGGATCATCGGCACTTCTTTTTCCAATGGCAGATCGGTGAGGGGCGGGCGCTTGAGTTTTTTCAGGCGTGCCACGATCTCTTTCTCATTCACCTGCATCCAGATTGTCAGCGCATCGCGCTTCAGATGCTGGCGAGTCGCCGCCGATTCAATGGCGCCGCCGCCCAGTGAGATGACATATCCGGGCTTCAAGCACTCCGCGACAATATTCTCTTCTTCCGTGCGGAACGCCTCCCAGCTATGTGCCTTCACGTAGTCGCCAATCGGCCCATGGCGTTCGATGAAGACTTTGTCGGTATCGATGGCTTTCAGCTTCAGTTTACGCGCCAGCTGCTTGGCTAAATTCGATTTCCCCGCCCCGCGCATCCCCACGATCGCAATCGCTTTCGGCGAACCGTTGAGTTTTTGGAGATCCTCGAAGAACTGCGGATAACTTTTGGAGACACACTCCGGATCACGAATGGTCATGCCTTTTGCGAGGGATCCCAAGATCGCAAAACACATCGCCATCCGGTGGTCGTGATGGGGGTCGAAGGTGGCCGGTTTCAATATCGCTTTTCCAGTGATGATCAGACCGTCGGCATGCTCGGCAATATCGACGCCGGCTTTTGTAAGCTCTTCGCGGAGCACGGCCAGGCGATCGCATTCTTTGTGGCGCAGATTGGCCGCGCCCGTGAGCGTCGTTTTCCCGTTCCGATGCGCCGCCAGAATCCCGATGTTCATCACCTGATCCGGGAAATCCGTGCAATCGACCGTTCGATTCCCCGCGCCTCTGAGCGATGCGATCACCCGCGGAAGTTTGCGGTCGCCCTGCTCCGAATCCGGTGACAGATAGGGCACATCGATGCGGCTGCCGGTCAGCTCTGCCAGGACGAGGAATGCTCCGACCGCGCTCCAGTCGCCTTCGATGGGGTACGGAGTATTTGGTATCCGGTATTGCGTATGGAGTACGCGAAGTTCGCGATCGGATCGTTCGATTGTGACGCCGAAGTCTTTCATGACTTTCTGCGTCAGGTCGATGTATGTCGGAGATGTCGCGTCCGAGGTCAGGTTGATCGTCAGGCCCTGCTCGAGTGTCGGACCGATGAGCAGCAGCGAGGTGAGGAATTGACTGCTTTTGCTGGCGTCGAGCGTCACCGTGCCGCCGAGGAGTTGTTTGCCTTTGATGCGCAACGGAGGGCATCCATTGGTATCTTCGATATCCGCGCCCAACGATCGCAATGCGGATGTCAGGTCTCCAATCGGGCGTTTTTGCATGCGTTCATCACCGGTCACGACCCATTCCCCCGGCGTGATCGCCGCCAACGACGTCAAAAACCGCAACGTCGTCCCGGCGTTGCCGCAATCCAACGTCCCTCCTTCGGGCGGCCCTCGTACGGGCGTGCGATGCGCACGCCCGGGCCCACGCGGATCCCCACCCCGCACCCGCAACGTCCCGACATCGCGATCCACCCACCCCACGTCATACCCCATCGCCTGGACGTTTTTGACGAGCAGCGCCACATCATCACACGGCGTCGCATGTTCCAAAATCGTCTCCCCGTCCGTCAGGCACGCCGCGATGATCGCGCGGTTGGCGTGTGATTTGGACCCCGGCATAGCCATCTGAATGTCGAACGGCAGACGTAATGGGTCGATGGTGATCTTCGCATTGGTCATGCTTTCAATCGTAGGAATGCATCATGATCAATTGTCTGTATTTCACCGGAACCGATCGTCGTCGGCACGGCCATTCGCACCACGCCGCCAATATTCTTCTTATCGCGTCGCATCAGGTCCCAGAGTATTTCGCGGTCCATCGAAGCGGGGATCGTCACGGGCATATCCATGCGCCTTAGAAGATCCGTCATACGTTCCGTATCGGCGCATCCCGCCAGCAGCATCTCCGCGCGCATGCCAATCGCCACCGCTTGGCCATGGGGGATCGCGAACTTCGACAGCGCCTCGACCGCATGCCCGACGGTATGGCCGAAATTGAGGAACATCCGGCGCGTGTGCTCGTGTTCATCGTCGCTCACCACGTCGGCTTTCATCTGCACGGCTTTGACGACGCAGTCGGTCAGCGCATCGGGATCGCGCGCAAGAATCCGGTCGAGATTCTGTTCATACCACTGGAAATCTTCAGCGTTCAGCATCGCCGCCATCTTCGCGGCTTCCACTGTTCCTTCGCGCAATGCGGAGTCGGGGAGTGTGTGGAGAAGATCGATATCGCAGATCACGGCAGCCGGCTGATGAATGGCGCCGATGATGTTTTTCGTCTCGCCCAGATCGACGCCGGTTTTCCCGCCCACGGCCGCATCGGTCATGCAGAGCATGCTCGTGGGCACATGGATGTACCGGATTCCCCGCATGAACACCGCCGCCACAAACCCGCCCAAGTCCGTCAGCATCCCGCCGCCGATGTTGATGAGGACGGTCTTGCGCGTGGCCCCGATCTTCAAGAGTTCGCCGACGAGCCGTTCGGTTTCCGTGAGCGTCTTACTGGCTTCGCCGCTCTTCACGTCGATGACGCCCTTCGCGTCGACGCTCTTCGCGACGCGGTCGGCAACGGATCGCAACGCGGCGTCGCAGAGAATGATGATGCCATCGGTATCCGTGGGAAGATGCGTGCGGATCTCATCGATCGCGCCGCGCTCGACGATGATCGGATACGAACGCTCCGATCTGGCCGGTAATGTGAGAGTAATACTGCTCATAGACATCGTGGGGTAAAGACGTGCGAAGCGCACGTCTCGCTACTCGCATATCATACGACCGTTTTCCCCATCGCCGCAGACACCGCCCGCACACCGTCCATACAATCCTTCCAGTGCCCTGCGTCCAAAGACTGCGGACCGTCGGAAAGCGCTTCCTCGGGCCGGGGGTGGATTTCGATGATCAATCCGTCGCAACCGGCTGCAATGCCCGCGCGCGCGTTATCCGCCACCCATCGCGCTTTTCCTGCGGCATGACTCGGATCCACGACGATCGGCAGGTGCGTCATCTCGCGCAGAGCGGGGAGGGATCCCAGACACAGCGTGAAGCGCACTTCTTCTTCGAACGTGCGGATGCCGCGCTCGCACAAGATCACATCGTTGTTGCCGCCGGCCAGAATGTACTCGGCCGCCAAGAGCCACTCTTCCAACGTCGCGGCCAATCCGCGCTTGAGCATCACCGGCTTGCGCGTCTTCCCGGCTTTGCGGAGCAAATCGTAGTTCTGCATGTTGCGCGCGCCGATCTGCACGATGTCCACGTACTCCTGCATCAGTTCCAGCTGCTCTTCATTCATCGCTTCCGAAATCACGGCCATGCCGTATTTTTCTCCAGCCTTCTTCAAGAGCTTGAGTCCTTCCTCGCCAAGTCCGTTGAATGAGTACGGTCCAGTTCTCGGTTTGAAAGCACCACCACGGAGAACTTGGACGCCTTGGGACTTCACCATCGCCGCGGTCTCATCCAATTGTCCTTCGGATTCCACCGAGCACGGTCCCGCCATCATCACCATCTGTTTGCGGTTGCCCAGCACGCATCCGGGCCGCAGCGTGATTTCGGTCCGGTCTTTCTTCTCCCGGCTCGCCAGCTTGTACGGCCTGTCGACGCGGTCCACGGAGCGCACACCTTCCATGTTTTTGAAGATCTCGATATCCACGGCTTTCGTGTCACCCGGCACGGCCAGCACCCGGCCGTTTTCGCCGATGATATGGCTGTCCAGCCGGTATCGATGCTGGAGCAATTCTTTGATGTGCGCAACGAGCGCCGTATCGTGCTTTTCTTTGAGGACGATCAGCATGGTCTGAGGGGGAAAAGAAGAAGGGGGAGGGGGTGAGAGAATCAAAAAAGCGCCCCTCTCTGGAAGCGCCCAAGGTGAGCGGATCGGCAGAGAGGAAACTAGTCAGGCAAAAAAGAAAAATGCAAAGACGCCCGCAAATTTGTTTGCAGAATTCTGAGCCGGTGCGGTGCGGACGCGATGCATTCACGCAAATTCTATAGGCCATCCGTTGATTGTCAAAGTCGTTTTTTCTTGCTTAATGCAGTGTGTTTCTGGTCTCCTGCATCAAGAATGCAATCATTGCAGCAATTGCAGGCTCACTCGGAATATCCTTCGCTCGCTGATTCAGCTTGCGGAGAACGACTGTGTACTTCTTTGCAAGAGACTGCCACGAAGATTGCAGAAACCAGACAATCAGTGCAATCGTTGATTACCGGGGAGGATTGGCGTCTGCACTTACAGCTCTGCCGAGAAGCGATCCAGCGTACATTTTTTGGTGTTCGTGCCCACACAGATCGTCTGCCTTTAACAATAGACAATGTGCATAACCGCATCATGGGACAGGTCGGGGAGTTGGTATGTACGGTCATTGCTCGTGAAATCATCCTGCATGAAAAAAAGAAGGGCGGGACTTTGGATTTTCTGAAGGGGAAGCCGGGGACGGTGGTGAAATTTAACAAAAAAATTTCCCTCGAATTTTTCAAGGGATACGCGTGCAAGATGACACTGCATGATCCCCGTGGCGTGCAGTGGAGACAGCAGCATGAATACGATCTGGTGCTGCATGAAGAAAGACGGGACGGAAGTCCGGACTCCTTGTTCTTTTTTGACGTGACCACCTCAAAAAATTGGTTTTCCGATAAATGCGACTACGACCTCTTTTTTAAGAAAGTAGGCAGCCGGCTCCGGCCTGACTTTGCGGCTCAGAGAATACTTGTGCCGATATTTACCGAAGATCCGTCGAGTCCATATGACATACGGCAAAAAGAAGTGTCTGTTGTCCATCTTCCGCTTTTTCCTTCCGTGAAAGCATTAGTCGGTCGCACCTGCCGACAATTGCACGGGTACATTCAGGAAATATGCAGTGACCAAGGCGTCGCATAGAGTGCGTTAAATCACCCGAATCGGCGCAATACTCAGTGCAAAAGTTTTGCGCGGACCGTCATCAAAAATAATCGTCACGATGTCGCCGCGCCTGGAGACCACCGTGCCCTGGCCGAAAGCCGGGTGCGCGATGCGCGTGCCTTCGATGATGTCTTGGTTGTCCTGGTTCACGTCGTCGGCATCGAACGTGTCTTGGTTGAATTCGGAGCTGATCGATGAGTGCTGGCGGAAGGGTTCCACTTTCTGACCGTACGTCATCGCATGCGCTTTGGCCTGGCCGCTTTGGCTGGCCCAGGCAAAGGCGGAGAGCAGCTCGTCGCTGCGGCGTTCGATCACCTGGTGCGGCAGGTCATCAATAAACCGGCTGGGCGCGTTGGCCTGCGTGTCGCCGTAGAGCATGCGGCTGCGGGCGAAGAAAATCCGCAGGTGGGTTTTGGCGCGCGTCATGCCCACGTACATCAGGCGTCGTTCTTCCTCCAATTGCTCTTTGTCGAACGCGGAGTTGGCGTGGGGGAAAATGCCTTCTTCACACCCCGCGATCATCACGTGCTCGAATTCCAAGCCTTTGCACAAGTGCAGTGTCATCAGCGTCAACGCATCGTCTTTCGCTTCCGTTAATTTATCGACTTCCGAGACCAGCGCGACTTCTTCCAGGAACGACTGCAGCGACGTGGCGGGATCCAGACTGTCGTACTTGTGCGTGACCGTCAGCAATTCCTGCACGTTCTGCCACCGCTCTTCTCCTTCGCTTGTGCCGTCCTTCAGCCATTTTTCGATGTCGATCGCTTCCAACAAATGCGCCGTCAATTCCGAAACGACTTGCTCCGTGGCCAAGCGCTGGAAACGCTCGATCGTTTCCACAAATTTGCCGATGCGCGATTGTGTTCCTTCATTCAATTCCGCCACTTCACCCGCCGCGCGCAACGTCTCCCACAGCGTCAGCTGCCGCGCCGACGCAAACGCCTGCAAATGCGCGAGCGTCGTCAGGCCGATCTTGCGGGCCGGGACGTTGATAATGCGCAGGAGCGCGATGGTATCCGACGGATTGATGAGGACGGAGAGATACGCGAGCACGTCTTTCACTTCTTTACGTGCGTAGAATTTCACGCCGCCGACGATGCGGTAGGGGATGCCGCTGCGCATGCAGGCCTCTTCCAGCAGACGCGATTGCGCGTTGGTGCGGTAGAGCACCACTTGTTCATTCAGCGGCACGCGGTCTTTACGCATCTGCTCCGCCGCCCGCACGATTTCTTCGGATTCCTTCCGCTCGTCACGCACTTCCTGCACGATGATGTTCGGTCCTTCTTTGCGCTCGCTCCACATTTCTTTTTCGGGTCTGTTCGGGTTGGCAGAGATCACGGCGTTGGCGGCGGTCAGCACGATCTGTGTGGAGCGATAATTCCGTTCGAGTTTGATCTGCAGCGCGCCTGGATATTCCTGCTGGAACTCGAGGATGTTTCTGATGTCTGCGCCGCGGAAGGAATAGATGGATTGGTCCGGGTCGCCGATGACGCACAAGTTCCTGTACTTCTGCGCGAGCATGGAGATAAACAAATACTGCGCGTGGTTCGTGTCTTGATATTCATCCACGTGCAAATATCTCCATGTCTCCTGATAACGGTCGAGGACTTCGGGGACTTCGTGGAACAAGCGGACGGTCTCCAAAATCAGGTCATCGAAATCGAGAGCGTTGGCTTCCACGAGCGCCTTGTTGTAGCGCTCGTATGCGCGGATGGCCGTTTGCATGCGCGATGTCGTGGCTTGTTTGAGCGCTTCGACGGGGGACACGGCTTCAGATTTGAATCTGCCGACGTACCCTAGTGCCGCGCGAGGTTTGAGCTCCTTTTCGTCGACCTGCATGTCTTTCAAGACCTGTTTCATCAATTTTTCCTGATCATCGCCGTCGTAAATCACAAACCGCCTGTCGCGTCCCAGCTTTTCAATGTCCCTGCGCAGAATCCTGCAGCAGACGGAGTGGAACGTTCCCATTACCGGTAATCGCCCGTTCCCGAATTCCGCCACGGTGATGCCTTCGGTGATTTTCAACAAATTCTTGATGCGCTCTTTCATCTCCGCCGCCGCTTTATTGGTGAATGTGACGGCCAAAATCTGCCACGGCTGAATGCCCTGCGCGATCATATGGGCAATGCGATGCGTGAGAGCGCGCGTTTTCCCGCTTCCCGCACCCGCCAAAATCAACGCCGGTCCATGCACGTTCTCCACCGCCCTCCGTTGCTCCTCATTCAGGCCGGTGAAGATGGGGTCGTGATCAATAGTTTGCACGGTAAACCGATAGTAGCGGATGCAGAGATATTTCTCTGAATTTATTCAAACAACGTCTCCGTCATCATCGCCTCCGCCGCCTTCAGCTCTTTTTTCCGGATGGCAGCTTTGGGTGAGACCAAGTCGTGTGACTCCTCGACCTGTGCGGTGAGGCTCGACACGAGTCGCTTGAGTTCGCTTTGACTGAGAACCGAGCGGGCGTTGGAGTTCATCGGGAGTTTTTTGATGGCGACTTCTTCGGCGAGGGCGGGGTCGACGCGTTTGGCTTTTTCCAAAATGCTCGTGCCCATCTTCGTCAAAATCAAATCAGCTGCGTTGCGCAGATTGATGTGGAAATCCAACTCGGCCACCAGCTGCACGATGTTGTCGCGCTGCTGCGGATCCATCTGTTCCGCGAATTCATAATGCGTGATGCGCTTGAGGGAGGCGAGGAGGGCGGGGAGGGCTTCGACGGAGATGATGTAGATGGAATAGCCCTCGATAATATGGAAATGCTGCGTGAGTTCCGCGAGCGCGGCTGTGGGAACAACAAGGTAAATCGATTTATAGATGCGGTCGTTATCTTTCACTTTATCGACGGTCTTCTTCACCTGATCCGTCACGTATGCGCGCAGGCTCTTCGCCTTGCTGACCTTCGCATCAAAGATTACGTACTGTCCCAGGAATTCGATCATGAAGTCCGGCTTGAGACTTCCATCGAACCCATCAGGCAGATTCGTGTTCGTGTAACTGGTAAAGGAGAGTGCAGGTTGTTTGCAGAGATCAGTCAGCTTGGCGATCACGGTGTTCTCGTGGTCATTCCACAAACGATCGCGCTCTTCTTCCAATCGCTTGCGCGCTTCCTCTTCCTCGCGGATCACGCGGTCTCGTTCTTGATCCAGACTCGCTTTCGCCGCTTCCAGCTTGGCGATCTTCGTATCGAACTCCTGCTCCTTACGGGCGAATTCGGCTTCATGCTTGGTGATCTGCTTCTTGAGCGCATCATGTTCTTTTTGGAGAGACTCGCTCTTGGCTTCCAGTTTTGTGTATGCCACGTGCAGCTGTTTCCCTTTTCCTTGTAACTCATTCTTCTCCGACCGCTCTTCTTCCACGATAGCCTTCAATTCACCGACTTCTTCCGAACGCTGTTCTAAATTGGCCTTCAGCATCGCGTAATCGCGCACCAATTGGTCTTTTTCCGCCCGCAACTTGTCGATTTCGGGACTTCCGCCACCCGTCTGCACAGCGGAAAGCTTCACCCACACGGCGGCGCCGGACCCGAGTACACACAAGATGAGCGCGATGAGGAGGGCGGATGTCATGGGCAGGATGGTACTCGCAGGTGGAAGGGGGGAGTCACGCGTTTTCTATTGATTCCCCGGATGAATAATGGTGTATTATCGTCCACCTATACCTGCTTTCTGGGCTTTGATCCGCTAAAAACTCGACCACTCCCTTGCTTTTTTGCCCAGGATTCATAGAATTGGCATCCGGTCCGCGCGTCCCATTATTGCGCGGGAGCGGCCTCGCTGGTTCAGGGCTTTGACCCTCCTCCTGGCGCGGCGCAATCCTTTTTTATTCATCCCTTGATTCTATGGCCATTAAAAAGAGCCAGAAAAAGACCCTGATCACCAAGCACCGCACGCATGCGAAGGATACGGGCTCGCCCCAGGTCCAGATCGCCATCCTCACCAAGGCGATTGGCCTCCTCACCGATCACTTGAAGGAACACAAGAAAGACCACTCCGCCCGCCGCGGCCTCTTGGGCAAAGTGGCCCAGCGCCGCAAACTTCTCACGTACCTCCGCATGAACAAGCCGGAGAACTACCAAGAAGTGTTGGAGAAGCATAAGCTGAAGAAATAATCCTCATTCACGGCAATGAAAAAGCGCATCCCCAGGGATGCGCTTTTTGAAAGCGTTATGACGCCTGTGTTTCCTGAATTGCTTTCAGAGCTTGCGCAAGGGCTGCATCTTTCGTCTCGTCCAGCGCTGTCTGAATGTCTGTAGGAAGCGGCGGCAGGTCGTCTTCGCAAGGAACCCTGCCTTCGAGCATTGCTAAGACTAGACGTGCCTGTCTCGCGACCTCGCCTGGGGCAGGCGTGTCGGTGGTGGGAGGATTGATATCCAAAGATCCTTCTTCAGCAGGTGCGTTCATAAAAATTGGGATAAAAAATAGTAGTCCATAGAGTAATCTCAACAGGATTTTTGTCAAAAAAGCGGGTTTTCAAGGCAATTAAAGGAAGCTATACTATTGGCAGCTCTTTCCCGCCATCTCTCCCTTCCCTTTCCTGGGTTTACGTTCGACACTTCGTCGGGCTCAGTGTGACAACTGCGCGCGAAATGCCGCATGTGAATCCATTCAGAGGAGAAGCAGACCAAGCGGGAAGACTGATTCTTCCCAATTTTCTTTTATGCTTAATACTCAGAAGGAGTATTCCTTGGAGCTCGGCGATCAGAAGCTCCTTATCAAGTCCGGCGGCATTGCGCCGCAGGCGAACGCGTCCGTGTTGTGCCAAATGGGCGATACCGTCGTGCTCGGCAACTGCACCATCAGTTCCAAAGCGCGCGCGGGCGTCGACTTCTTGCCGCTGCAGGTTGTGTACCAGGAAAAGTTTTATGCCGGCGGCAAAATCGCAGGCAGTCGCTTCCGCAAGCGCGAAGGCCGTCCGGGCGATGACTACGTGCTCATGGCGCGCGTGATTGACCGCGGTCTGCGCCCCATGTTCCCCAAGCACTTCCACCGCGACATCCAGGTCTTCTGCACCGTCCTCAGCTACGACTTCGAGCATGAGCATGATGTCGTCTCCGCCAACGCCGCCAACTTGGCGTCCGCGCTGTCGGATTGTCCGATCGACGGACCGCTCGGTTCCGTCCGCGTGGGCATCATCGGCGGGGAACTGGTGTTGAACCCGTCCCGCGAGGCACGCACGCGGTGCGATCTGGACCTCTTCCTCACGGCATCGTTGGAAAAAGTCGTGATGATCGAGGCCGCGGCCAATCAGATTCCGGAAGAAGAAGTCATCCGGGCCATCGAGTTCGGCAAGAAGTGGGCGCAGAAAATCGCGAAGTTCTTTGCGGAGATCCAGAAGGAAATCGGATTGCCGAAGTTTGCGGTCGAGGAGCCCTTCATGCATCAGGAGGCATACGATTACCTGAAGGCATGGGCCCTCCCGGAGATCACCAAGGCCATCAAAAACGATATGAAGAAAGGGGAGCGCCGTGCGATCTTCAGCAAATTGATGGAAGAGGCCGAGGCGAAATTGAAAGAGAAGTTCGGCGATGACGAAGCCAAGGTCGCCACCAGCGACAGCGAGGGGATGGAGCAATTGCTCACGCACGGTGCCATCTTCATCGACAAAATCATCAAGGCCGAAGTGCGCCGCTTGGTGCTGGAAGAAGGCATCCGCATGAGCAGCCGCAAGGTGGACGAAATCCGCCCCATCGCCACGATGGTCGATATTTTGCCCAACCGCGTTCACGGTTCCGCGCTCTTCGAGCGCGGCGAGACGCAGGGGCTCACCACGTGCACATTGGGTTCTCCCGGCGATCAACAGATCGTGGAAGGCATGGAAGGCGAACACAAGATCCGCTACATGCACCACTACAACTTCCCGCCGTTCTCCGTCGGGGAAACGTCCAACCGCTTATTCGTGGGCAACCGCGAAGTCGGTCACGGAAACCTGGCGCAGCGCGGTTTGGAACCGGTGTTGCCCAAACAGGAGGATTACCCCTACACCATCCGCACCGTCACGGAAATCTTGAGCAGCAACGGATCGAGCTCGATGGCTGCTGCGTGCGGATCGACGTTGGCCCTCATGGCCGCAGGTGTTCCGCTCCTTGCACCGGTTTCCGGTATCGCATTGGGTTTGATGTCCGACGAAGCCAAGGGTCAGTACGTCGTGCTCACCGACTTGCAAGATGAAGAGGACTTCGGCGGAGACATGGACTTCAAAGCCACCGGTACGGCCAAGGGCATCACGGCCATTCAGATGGATATCAAGATCAAAGGATTGCCGGATTCCGTCTTTGTGGATGCGCTCCAGAAGGCGAAAGTCGGCCGCGCGAAGATCCTCGAAATTATGTTGAAGACCATCCCCGAACCGCGCAAAGAGATGAGCCCGTACGCTCCGCGCATCGAGACCATCCAGATCGATCCCGAAGATATCCGCCTCGTCATCGGAAAGGGCGGAGAGACGATCCAAAAGATCACGGGCGAACTGGGCGTGGAGATCGACATCGAAGATTCCGGTCTCATCTTCGTCACGTCGGTCAACGGCGAAGCGATGGTGAAGGCCAAGGCCTGGATCCAGGCGATCGTCGAAAAGCCGGTTGTCGGCAAGATCTACAAGGGCAAAGTCATCCGCATCATCGACGGCACCGGCGCCATCGTGGAATTCCTCCCGGGCAAAGACGCCATGATTCACATCTCGGAATTGGCCTGGGGCCGCACCGAACGCGTGGAAGACGTCCTCAAGATGGGCCAGGAAGTCGAAGCGAAAGTCATCGAGTACGATGCGCAGGAAGGCAAGACGCGCATGTCGCTCAAGCAGATGTCCGCGCCTCCCGAAGGCTGGGTGGCTCCGCCCCCGCGCACCGGAGGCTTCGGCGGCCCCCGCCGCGGACCCCCGCGCCGGTAATCCACAGAAGTTCAAAAACCGCGCTCCCGAGGGGAGCGCGGTTTTTTTGTCTATTCTGATATTCTCCAGCCGACCTGCGTGCAGTATTTCTTTCCGCCGTGCGTTGTACTCAATAGTCACTCCATTACTATGACCATTCGTCCCCTTCGTATCCTTGTGACCGCGTTCATTGCTCTTATGCTGATTGCAGCGGTGTTCTTGGCAATCCGCGCTTCCATCAACAAGATACCCATCGTGAAATATGGAGTCAGTTCATCGTCTGCCGCCGGGACCCCGGAGGCTTCACTGGAGCCGTTCATCCGCCCCCCACTCTCCGGCCGCACTGCGCACCATCGCAACGAGGTCTATGGCTATGCATTCGACTATCCGGAGGACTGGGAGTCCTATGGGCAACCGGTGGAGGGGACGAGCATCTCGGAAGAGCTTCCGCTCATCAATAGGCCAACGGATCTGTTTCCCAGCATGATCCATGTGAGAATCGAAATGGACACGACGGTCGCTGATCTGCGCGGTCATCCATGGTACGGCCCGATTACCGGTCCGGTGACTGTGGGAAAGACGGCCATGTATGCCACGTCCGATCCGAATGACGCCGATATCCTGACGTACTTGGTGCCGCATGCATCGAATGTCCTCGTGGTGCGTATGCGCGCTTCCGATGACTTTGCGCGGCAGGCGATCGAAGCATCCATCAAGAGTTTCGCGCTTTTCCCACCCGCGAATCTTCCCGATGCCGGCAAGGATTTTACGGCCAAAAAAGAAATTCCCTTCACATTCTCCACTCGCGGGCTCGATGCAGAGATTTTCAAGACCGAGGAGAGCGCGGAGCAATTCGTGAAAGACCATGTCGAGTACCTGCAGGGATGCGACGCGACGCGCGCAGAGGCGTTGGCTGAAGCATTGCCAGCCCTGAAGGGGAAGGAGATGCACACGCTGGTCATCCAAGGCCGCGGCGTGTTTACGGGAGGGGAATTGCGGTTGCACTGGATCCCGAATGTCTTTGGGTACGCCAACGTCAAACAGGCCGGCGAAGCCTGGGCGGGCTGCGATGCGGGCGTGGAGTATCCGCTTGATGCGAATGCGCGCTACGCGCTCTTCACTATCGGCTGCGGCGGCGCAGGCGTCATCTGCGGCGCGATGAGCGAAGTCATCCATCCCACGTTCCGCTGGAAGTGACCGTCATCGTGTGGTTCCGGCCTGCTTCTTCAATGCATTCCCGATCTTCTCCGCGCGCGCGAACCATTCCGCATTCGCCGCGTGCCCGTCGCGCTTCCATGAGGCTAGTGTCGTGGCGATGATCCGCACAAGCGCCTGCAGTTCCGTTTTCATCATGACGCGCTCTTTGCCGGTTGTTTTTCGCAGCAGATCCAGCAATTGATGCAGGCGAGTGAGAGTCCGGTGAATGGCTTCCAGTAACAGTTTTTCCCGCGTGTCGTCCAAAGGAGACGTGCCCTCTTCGCCATGCAGTTGCCGGATGCTCATCAGCAGCCGCCGGCTCTCCCAGAAGGCGATGATGAATTTGTCCCAGGAATCCGCAGACAGTGTTCCTGTATTTTCCGCTTCTGCGATCAAGAGATCGTAGTCCTTGCGGACGGTAAAAAACCCTTCGCGCGTCTGGTGGAACGTATTTTCGTACATCAGTTCGTGAATCGCCTGCATCATCCTTTCCGATTTATACGACAGCAATTTGGCGATGAAGACGGCAAAGACAAAATAGCCGAAGATGCTTTCTGTCGCGGCGAAAAATTTGCTCAGCCCTTGCGGCGTCAGGTCTCCGTAGCCGACGGTGGTGGAGGTGATGACACTGAAGTAGAGGCAGTCCAAAAGCCGCAGCAGCGGAGAGTCTGAGGAAAGATTGCTGAGGGTATGGTCCTGGGAAAGAAAACTGAGCGCGAAATAGACGGTCGCAAAACACACGATGATCCCGCCCCAAACGGAAAGGAGGCGTCCGTACGAGACGCGCGTGAGTTCTTCCAAAAACCGGAGGATCAGCCGGGGAGGTGACGGCGTGCGGATGCGGGAAGCCATACTCGCGCGGCATTATGAACTTTTCTTCTGCTCCGTTCGAGCAGGTTTGCTTTCCGTGGGCGCAGGCTTGCCGGTTTTTTTGGCATCGGAAGCGGGCGCAGCCTCGGTTGTCGGGGTCTTTTCGGCCGGCTTCGCCGGTGCGGCTTTCTGCGCCGGCCGGCTATCCGTCTTGTACCAACCAGCCCCTTTAAAGACGACGGCCGGGGGCGTGAGCAGCTTCTCCGTCTTCTTTTTACCACAGGACGGGCATACGGGCGTCGCTTTCTTGCCGAATGGCACCATGTGCTCAAAGACGGCTTCGCAGGAGAGGCAGCGGAAATCGAAGGTCGGCATGGGGGCAGTCTAGCGGAGGGATCAGATGACTGCGCGAGCGATCTCCGTGCCCCAGCCCAGCACAGGAATATCTTTTGCCCAATTAGTCAGAAGATTGCGCGTTCCACGGACGAGTTTTGGAACCAGACCCAGATTCCCTTCAGGTTCAGGAAGGAAGTTTCTCGTCAGGAAGCCAAAATGTTCGGGTCCGCGTTCCATGTACGGCTCACTCTAGCGGCAATTACACATTTAGACTTGCAGAAAATTGAGTTTTTGCTGTATAACTTGCTGGCTTTGCATCCCGCAAGGGGCAAAAAGCTTTGTTCTTTCTCTCTAACGAACGGCACCGGTAAAACGGTCGCCGTTTTTTTATTATTCAGTACACTTTGCTCCAATGCTCGAGAAAGCTTACGACCCCCAGGCCACCGAAGACCGCATCTACAAGATGTGGGAGGAAAGCGGGGCCTTCACGGCAGACAATAAGAGCGCCAAGGAGCCGTTCACGGTCAGCATGCCGCCGCCCAACGCGACGGGGCAGCTGCACTTGGGCCATGCGGTAATGTTGGCGTTGGAAGATATCTTCACCCGTTTTGCGCGCATGCAGGGCAAGGAGGCGCTCTGGGTGCCCGGCACGGACCATGCGGCGATTGCGACGGAGAGCGTGGTCATTAAAAAATTGCAGAAGGAGGAGAAGATGAAGGACCCGCGCAAGCAACTCGGGCGCGAAAAATTGATCGGGCGTATCGCCGAGTTCGTCGAAGACAGCCGCGGCACGATCCGCGGGCAAGTGCGCAAGATGGGCAGCTCGTGCGATTGGTCGCGCGAGCGGTACACCATGGAGCCCACGCTCAACCGCTGTGTGAATGAAGTCTTCGTGAAGATGTATAAAGACGGACTGATCTACCGCGGGCATCGCATCGTGAACTGGGATCCCAAACTGCAGACGACGGTCTCGGATGATGAAATCGAATATACCGAGCGCACGGATCCGTTCTTCACATTCAAATACGGTCCGTTCGAGATCTCGACCTCGCGTCCGGAAACCAAGTTCGGGGACAAGTACGTGGTGATGCACCCGGATGACGAGCGCTATACGCAGTACAAGCACGGCGATACGTTCGAGTGCGAGTGGATCAACGGTCCCGTCACGGCCACGATCATCAAAGACAAGGCCGTCGATCCCGCGTTCGGCACAGGCGTGATGACCATCACCCCGTGGCACGACATGGTGGATTTCGAGATCGCCGAACGTCAGGATTTGCAGAAAGAGCAGGTGATCGGATTTGACGGGAAATTGCTCCCGATCGCCGGTGAATTCTCCGGTATGGGTATCGAGGAAGCGCGGCCGTTGATCGTCGAAAAATTGAAAAGCAAAGGTCTGCTCGTGTCCGTCAAAGAAGACTATGTCCACAACGTCGCGTTGTCTCAGCGCGGAAAGGGGACCATCGAGCCGCAGATCAAGGAGCAGTGGTTCATCGATGTCCACAAGCGTGTCGTGAAGTGGAAGCGTCGCGAATTGAGCCTGAAAGAAGTGATGCAGGAAGTGGTGCAGACGAAGCAGATCAAGATCATTCCCGAGCGCTTTGAGAAAACGTATTTTCATTGGATCGATAACCTGCGCGACTGGTGCATCTCCCGCCAGATCTGGTGGGGGCACCGCGTCCCCGTCTGGTACAAGGAATCGAACGGCGCGATGGATATGCATGTGGGCATCGAGGCGCCCGAGGGGGCGGGCTGGAAGCAAGATGATGACACGTTGGACACGTGGTTCAGTTCCGCCATGTGGACGTGGTCGACATTGGTCGATGCAGACCTCGCGGCCGATCCGTCCATTCCGTTTGAAGATCTCCTTCTGCAAAGCCCCGATTTCCTGAAATTCCACCCCACGCAGGTGATGGAGACGGGCTATGACATCCTGTTCTTCTGGGTCGCGCGCATGATCCTGATGACAACGTACGTGACGGGCCCGATCGCCGAACTCGAATACGGCCAGGTGCCGTTCGAAACCGTGTATTTGCACGGTCTCATCCGCACCCGCGACGGCCGCAAGATGAGCAAGTCCGACCCGGACACGATGATCGATCCGTTGGATATGATCAAAACGTACGGCGCCGATGCCCTGCGCCTGTCGATGATCGTCGGCCAGAGCCCGGGTGCCGATTCACGCCTGTACGAAGAGAAGATCGCGGGCTACCGCAATTTTGTGAACAAACTCTGGAATGCGTCGCGCTTTATTTTGCTGCAGTGCGAACAGGCCGGTGAAGATCCGAAGACGGTCAACGGGTACGAGGCGAAGACCGTGGCGGATAAAGCACTCATCCATGCGCTCGGTTTGCTTGTGGACGATGTCACAAGCGGACTGACGGAGTATCGTTTGAGCGAGGTGGGCGAGCGCATCTACGCGTTCGTGTGGGAGTATTTCTGTGATTGGTATCTCGAGCTCAGTAAAGGTGAGGCCAACATCGGCGTGCTTATTCACACCCTGCGCACGCTTCTCACATTGCTGCATCCCTATTGTCCGTTTGTGACGGAAGAACTCTGGTCCCAAATCAAGCACCAAGAGGCCGGAATGTTGCTGAAAGAGCCGTGGCCGAATGCATTGAACTTCCCGCGCGATGAAGAGTCTTTTATGGCTCTCCAGCGCACAATCGACGTCATCACCGCCATCCGCAAATTGCGTACGGAACAGAACGTGGAACCGAAGAAGGAAGTCACCGTCGTGCTCGTGACTAAAGATCACAGCGCACTATTGGAATCGCAGGAGTCACACATCCGCAGGCTCGGAAAAGTGGAGAGCCTCACTGTGGAAACGGAAGAGGGGAAGCCGCGCAAAGAAGTCGCGAGTGCATTCTTGCAGGGCATCGAAGTCCATCTCTCCCTTGCCGGTCTGATCGACTTGGATAAAGAGCGCGAAAATCTCCAGAAAGAACAGGCGCAACTGGAAAAATTCTTGAAGGGCATTCAGGGCAAATTGGGTAATCAAGAATTCGTCAAAAACGCCCCCGAGAAAGTCATTGCGATGGAACGCGAAAAGGAAGCCTCGACCGCAGAGAAGCTGCAGAAAATCCAGGAACGCTTGCGGACGTTGGGGTGAGGGGTGTACCATTGTACACCAATGAAATTTATCTCCTCTTATCAAATTGGCCGTCTCAGCAATCTGAATGATGCACAGCTGGTGAAGCTAGCTGATGTAAGTGGCGATATTGCTCAGGTTGTCTTTGCATCTTTTTGCATTCCAATATTTTTCGGCACAGTGACATTTTTCCGTGCTTTTTGTGGGATATGTATTTCAGCGGTGCTATGGTGTTGGAGCATCGTTCTTCTCCGCCAATGTCAGCAATGATTTCTCAGATTGATCCAGTTATCGCCTTATATCTTACAGTTGGCATTGTCATGTCGATCGTGTGCTTTGTGGCATTGAAGCTGCATATTCCTGATAAAGATCGTCGCAGCAATCCTCGCCATTCCTGATTCCTGCGATGCAAATAGATCCCGTCATTGTCGCCTATATGGTGATTGGCGCCATGGGCTTGATCGTGACAATTGTCGCAATGAAGCTGTACGTGCCAAGTAAAGATCATTAGGGCTGTTGATTACGTCAACGCCTCCACATTCCGCCTCGTTCCCGTCTTCACCGCCACAGCCGAACCCCGCGTGATGGCGTTCCTGCCGAATCGTTTGTGAAGAGAATCGAGTGAGCGTTGAATGTCTTCGGAGCGGCACGTGCGTTCCGGGCCTTCGAAGAGGGAGTATTGCAGGGCGCCTTGGGGCGTGAGCCGCCAGAGCGCCAGGCCGATTTGCGTGTAGCCCGTGCGTTTGTGATACAGCTGCCGCAGGCACCGGCGCATGTACGGTTGCAGTGCCTCTTCCGTGGCGGTGGGCTGGGGGAGGGAGGCGTGGCTGCTGGCGTAGTTGTAGTCGCTGTCTCGGAGCCATACGGAGATTCCGCGGCACGCCAAGTCATAGCGTCGCATTTTGAGGATGGTGTACTCGGCGTGGCGCAGGAGGTGGGCCCATAACATGCGCGGATCGGTTTCCTTGCGGAAGCTGCGGGCCCGGGACACGGACTTGGGCGGCGGCACGATGGTGCTGACGCGGGAGAGGCATTCACCGCGCAATTCACGTTGCATGTCGTGGCCCGGCCGTCCGCAGAGTGCGATCATTTCGTCCGTGGGTGCCGTGGCGATGTCCCAGGCCGTGTTCCAGCCTTTGGCCTCCACGTGGGGTTGACGGCGGTAGCCGATGCCGGGGATGGCGGCGGCCACGCGATCGCGAGGGAATCGTGTGGTGGACGGGCGAACATCCTAGTGTCGTGCGAGGCGCACGCCGCTTCGATGCGTAACATCGAGCGTGATAATCGTCATTCCGCGCGGTTTCCGGTATTCCCCGGCCATTTTTGCGAGCAATTTACTCGGCCCTACACCGATGGAGACCCACAATCCCGTCGATGTGAAAATATCTTTTTGCAAACGCGTCGCCCAACCTTCCAGATCCATCGGCACGCCACCTACAAGGGAGCGCACATCCAAATACCATTCGTCGATCGACATCTGTTCCACAATCGGACACACGCGCCGGATCATCTGCTCGATCTGTTCCGAAGCAAGGCCTGCTTCTTGGAAATCCGATGGCATGCGGATGGCGTCGGGCACCAAAAGCAGTGCATCTTTCAGGGGCATTCCGGTCTTCACGCCGCGGTTTTTCGCTTCATAGCTCGCCGCAATCACGCACCCGCCGCCCATGCCCGTGGCAAGCAACGGTTTCCCGGCCAAGCGCGGGTTCTGGCGGACGAGGACGGATGCGAAGAAGGAGTCGGCGTCGATGTGGGCGATCATGAGAAAGAAGGAGATCGAGGAGATCAAAGAGATCAAGGAATTCAAGGAGAAACTCTCACTCCATGCTTTGCAATTCTTTGATCTCTTTGACGCCCTTGATCTCTTCGATCTCTTCTCAAAAGTAAAAAATTACTTACGAAAAAGATCGTGCTCTCAATACTTTCTAATCACCGCCTTCACGACCCCCGCCACCTGCAATTCTTCCAATGCATGCAGATCCGGGTAGTTGGGGTTCTCCGCATGGAGGAAAAACTTGCCGCTCTTCTCGCGCTTGAGGCGTTTGAGGGTGAACTCGCCATCCAGCACGCCCACCACGATATCGCCCGGCTTGGGGTTTCTGCCGCGTTCCACCAAGACCAGGTCGCCTTCATGGATGCCTGCGTTGATCATGCTGTCGCCTTTCACGCGCAGGAGGAAGGTGGAGGCTTTGTCGCGGACCAAGTATTCCTCAAGCGTGACCGTCTCTTCAGCCTGCTCTTCCACGGGAGCCGCAAATCCTGCGGCGATCGGTCCGAAGAGGGGAAGGCTGAGCGGAGCGGAGATGGCATCTTGGATCTGTTCCAGAATTTTGATGCGTCCTTTGGGATCTTTTTCCAAATGCTTGGCTTTGAAGAGCGCGTTCACCACTTTGGCCACGGCGTTTTTGCTGCGGACGCCGAATGCCACGGCAAGATCCGACAGCGACGGCGAGTACCCGCGCTTGTGCTGAAATTCCCGGATATAACTTAAAACCGTGCGCTGGTGTGCGGTGAGATCTGCGGCCGGCGTATGAGTGGAAGCGGTCATAAGAGTATGGAGGGAACGATCGTGCACCATGGTAAGGTGTACGAGTGTGCACTGTCAAGAAGAGATCAAAGGCGTCAAAGAGATCGACGAGATCAAGGAATGGAAGCATTCCTTGACGCCTTTGATCTCTTCGATCTCTTTGATCTCATTCAATATGATCCAAATCTTTCCTCTTCTTCAATTCCATATACGTAATCGTCCACACCGCTTCATTAAATACATGCAAATACGCGAATAACATCGATGCCGCAATGACGAGACCGAAGCCGACAAGACCCGCGATGAGGTAGCTGAAGACGGGGGAGAGGAAGAGCAGCAGCAGATAGAAAAATCCCACGACGATGACGGGCAAGATGAGGACGATAACGGTGTTGATGAGGACGCGGATGGAGATGATGATCAGGAGCAGAAGCAAAAACATGATCTGCCCGATGTAGCTGACGATCAGCTTGAAGCTCTGGCCCATGGCCTCGAAAATGCCGATCCTGCGCACGACGACCGCCGGTTCCGCGAAGGAGAAGAAAAATTTCAGAATATTGCTGAGCACGAAGAAAAACAGCACGAACCACAACATCGTGAATTTAAGATCGCTTTCGATGTACCGGAGAATGAGGGAGCAAATCGTCACCACAAAAGACCAGCTGGCGAGCACCAAAAATTCATGAATCGCGAAGATCGGGAAAAAGTTATACAGCGCGAGCACAAAGCCTCCTTCCAATTTTTCGCCGCGGTGCGCCTTGGCCGACAGACCGATGATCGCGCCTTTTGCCAGTTTGGGCACAACGAATTCGATCGCCAGCAGGATCAGGAATAGGATGACGATAGTGAGAAACAGCCAGAACGGCACGTGCTCGTAGAGGATGATGAAATCGTCGAAGAACCCCACTTCTTTGCCTGCGATATAGGCATAGAGGAAATACGCCTGGTATCCGACTAATTTGATATTCAGGAGCGTCTCAAAAAACGACGAGAAAAATCCCCAGCGCTTGAGGGGCCGTTCGCGGCTGGTGAGGGACCAGGCTTCCGCGATGATCTCGCGGGGAGTCATAGGGGGAGAGACCAGAGATCAGAAATCAGAAGCCGGGTGATCAAGGACGGAGGGGGGTTGAGGATTTCGAAGACTTCGAAGACTTCGAAGAAATCGAGGAGAGGGGTTTTTCTTCGGAGGGCACAAGGTCCTGCATCAGTTGGAAAGTGTAGTCCTTTCCGAGGATGATCGTCACTTGGCCGAATTTCGCGAGCGGGACGGTGGTGGTCTCCGGGTCGGGTGCGGGGGCCGAGCGCATGTGCAGCAGTGTGGCTAAATATTCGGCGCTCGTGCGGTCCGTGTCCAATTGCGGCAGGACGACAGAGGTTTCCTGTTTGCTGGCTTCATCGGAGGCAGTTTCCCCGTAGTTGGCGGTTTTGGTGACTGTGAATCCAAAGCGGGTGAGTTCGTCGGCAAGCGCGCGCGCCAGGCCCGAGGCGGCGCCGGCATTCAGAATCGTGATCTGCGGATGGGCTAAGAGGGTGGTGCGGCTGTGGAGGAGGAGGTACGTAAACGTGCGCAGGGATCTCCAGCTTCCGGGCACTTCTTTTCCATCGATGGTCGGCAAGAGCACTGCCGCTCCGCCGTAATCCTCGCGCGGCGGCGCATAGAGCAACCCGCCGGGTTCGCCGGGATAGTCGTGGATATTAAAGGAGAGAATATTCGTGCGTTCGATGCGGTCGGCCAGTTTGCCGGCGCCGAGCATTTCTCCAAAATTCATCGTCGTGACGACGTTCTCGGAGAGGATCTTCCACAGCGCGCTTAATTTCCCCGGACTGGTCACCACCCCGTCAGTCCGCGCTTTTTCGGCCAATGCCTGCAAAATCTGTTGTTGGCGCGCGGAGCGGCTGAAGTCGCTGGTGGAGTGGCGGCTGCGGGCGTACTTCAGCGCCGTTTCGCCATCCATTTGCTGCAAGCCGGCTTTGACGGAGAACGTCTCGTAGGAATAGTTCGGTCCCGGATATTGCGTATCCGTCAAATCCTCCGGGACGTCGATCGTCACGCCGCCCAGGGCGTCCACCGCCTGGATAAATCCGCTGAAATTCACTTTCACGGCATAGTGCAGATCGATTCCGAGTTTCCGTCCCAGTTCGGCCAGTAATTCGCGCAGAGATTCCTGGACCGCCTCTTCGTCCTTTATGCCTTGCCGCATCAAATACCCCTTGTAGTCGCGGTAGAGCGAGTTCACGCGTCCGGTTCCCATCTTGTCCGATTTTGTCACATAGATATCGCGGGGGACCGTCAGCAGCACGACGCTCTTGGTTTTGGGGTCGATGCTGGCGATCATGATCGTATCCGTCAGATTTCCGCCGTCGTGATCCGGATCGCCCGTTCCGAGCAGCAGGAAGTTCGTGAACCCGCTGTCATCCGCGGGAAGATCCGTGCCTACCAACCCAAGCACGCGTTGCGGAGTCAGTATTTGCATAGCCACAAGCGCCTTCACCGTGCCGGCCACCACCACGGATGCGCACAGCACGCAGAAGAGCGCAAAACAGATTTTACGCAGAATAGTGGTCGATTTTTGCAGACGTTTTTCCTCCGCACGTCGCGCTTTCCATCTCCCATACCAGCCCCACCATCCGCGCGCGGCGCGCACGGTTGTGGGCAGTGCCGATGAAAGCGTCGAAGCATGGGCGGGATCCGGGGCAAACACGTGGGGATCCTTCCCATCGCGCAGGCGACGAGACACAAAAGTCATCGGCGGATAGTCTAGGTCAACGTTGCCGGAAGGAGAAGGAAGAAAGAGGGAAAAAATCGCAGCCAAAAGCTCATTTCTGCGAATGCTGGCGAAAAAATTGTTGCAACCATGGGCGCTTTGTCTCCTGGTCAGTTCGGCCAGCCCAGTGTCATGGTGAAGATTGCCAGCAGAATCGGCTGATGGATCAGATAGAGAACAAGCGCATGACGCCCGGGCCAGAGCACGTATTCCATCCATGCCGATCGCGGTCCGATGCGATACCGTTCGCGTCTCGATTTGTGACGTACGTAGATCAGATTCCCGAGTGCGTAGCCGATCAGGGCGATGCCCAACCACGGCACAAGAGGGAAGTAATCGACGGAGCGGAATGTCCAGGAACGGATACCGAGAGGGAGAAAGAGGGAAGTTGATGCGTTGATGTTTTGCACGATCGATGCCATTGCGAGTATCACGAATCCGATCGCCGCGTTCCATAACCGTAACGGTGCAAAAAGTGGCAGCAGCAAAATCGTCACGCCGATCAGATGCAGAATGCCAAAACGCACGTAGGTGTGCGGATCAACGGCGTACGTCGCCAGCGTCACCAGCATCGCACAGCCCAACAATCCCAATCCGCGACGCAGATATTTTCGCGGATATCCCTGCAGGGGCACGGCATGCCGTGCCCCAACGGCCGCCGATCGTGCGCGTTGTCGGTCCCACGAAATCGCAAAGCTGATACCGACCAACAGAATAAATAATCCCGCCGTCCCGCGTTGCAGCACCGTCCATCCCGTCGACGACAGATCGATATCCCAGCCATAGAAAACCGCCAGATCGAATGCCGCGTGGTATGCGATCATGCAGATGACCGCGAGGGTGCGGAATAGATCCAATTCCAAATAGCGGGCAGGAGGCATGGGGAAAGTATAGCGACCCGTAGAGACGTGCGATTCGCACGTCTGTACAACGTAAATTATCCGGGTACCAAAAAATCCCCTTCCGGGGATTTCTTGGAAACGATTCGATCGTCTTGGGCGGAATTAGAACGATCCGCCGTCGTCGCCACCGCGGTTTCCGCGGAAGCCACCGCCACCGCCTCCGCGCTCGGCATCAAAACATGCCTTGCACAGAACGGGACGTCCTCCTTCCTCGACCGGGCGAGGCTTGAAGGGGACTTGGCACTGCGCTCCGCACTTGCCGCAAACGGCATCGTGCATCACGCGGTCGCCGAGACGCTGGCTCTTGCGAGCGTTGCGACAGTCCTTGCACCGCTGGGGTGCGGACAGGTTCTTCTGTGCGAAGAATTCCTGCTCACCCTCGGTGAAGGTGAAGTTTTGGCCGCAATCGCGGCAAGCGAGCTGCTGATCAGCCATACGAATGAAAGAAAGAAAGTAAATCGCGTCTTCCTCCTTTCATGTACAGATCGCTGACGGAACGTCGGACTGATGTGACTGAAGGAATTGCTTGCAGAGAGTGTACCGGATTCGAGGTTTATGTCAATGTGAGAGATTGGGCAGGAGATCGAGGAAATCAAGGAAATCGAAGAAATCGAGGAGAGCTTCCACTCCTCGATTTCCTTGATTTCGCCTGTCCTGAGCTGGGTCGAAGGGTCGAAGTCTTCGATTTCTTGTATTGATCGATTATTCGTCGTGGATGGTTCACTTCAAGGTCACCTTGGCTCCAGCTTTCTCGATCAGGTCCTTCCACTTCTTGGCGTCTTCCGTGGGGACGTTCTCTTTCAGCATTTTCGGAGCGCCGTCGACCATGGCCTTGGCATCGCCGAGGGCAAGACCGGTGACTTCGCGGACGGCCTTGATGACCGCGATCTTCTGGGCGCCGGAGTCCGTCAGCTCGACGTTCCAAGCGGCCTTGTCTTCAGCGGGAGCTGCGGCACCACCACCTGCGGCGGGGGCTGCTGCGGCTGCCGGGGCGGCTGCGGAAATGCCGTACGTCTCTTCCATGTATTTCACGACGTTGTTCAACGAGATGACGTTGAGCTTCTCGAGAGCGGTGATAACTGCCTGCTCTTCAGGCGTCAGGGTGATGGTGGCGTCTGCCATGGGAAAGGGGAGAAAAATGGATAAGGGAAAATAAAGAAGGGAGAATTATGCAGCCACGGGAGCGGCCGGCATACCTCCTTTCTTTTCCATCTCCTTAAGAGCGCGGGCAAAGCCCGTGAGCGGAGAATTGATAATGGAGGCGAATTTGTGGAGCGGGGAGCGGAGCATCCCGGCGAACGTGCCGAGCAAGACCTGGCGGGAGGGGATCGTCGCCAAGGCCATTGCCGATTGTTTGTTCAAGAGTTTTCCTTCAAAGATACCGCCCAGGAATGCGACTTGCGGGTGGTCCTTGCTGAAGGCGTAGGCGGCTTGTGCGCCGGCCGTCGGGTCTTTCTTGCTGAAGATGCAGGCGATGGGACCTTGCATCATGGCGTCGTCCGGAACGGGCAGGCCTTTTTCCTGCGCGGCCAGTTTCATAAGCGTTTTCTTGGCGACTTTCATCTCCGCGCCGGCCTCTTTCAACTTCTTGCGCAGTTGGCTGACATCGCCCACAGACATGCCGATGTAGTGAGCAAAGAGGATCGAGGACGCCTCACCGAACTTCACTTTCAGTTCTTCGAGCTGCACTTTCTTTTGTTCGCGGGTGACTGCCATGAGAATAAGGGGAAGCGAAGGAGGGACCCTGGAGATACAAAAAAGGTCTCCACAGGGACAGCGTCCGGGAGACCAGCGAGGAACACGGCACGAATCAGCAAGCCGGGGCCGACTGGTCGATGCTGTATTCCTCGGAGGGACTAATTTCGGCCTACGGCCTTGTGCCCTCGGTCTTCGGACCAGAGGATTCTATGGATTTACGCAGTTTTGTCAACGATTAATGGCATATTGCCTTCCCAAATAGGGCAATTATTGTAAAAGAACAATTTGATAGGATTCTGTCCATATGCGCCTCCTCCTTCAGCGCGTCACCTCCGCCTCCGTCACGGTCGACGGCAAAACCGTCGGGTCGATCAGTCGTGGGTATCTCCTCTTCCTTGGTGTCATGCAGGGCGATACGGATGAGCAAGGAAAGTGGTTGGCCGAGAAAGTGCCGAAGCTCCGGTTATTTGATGGGGAAGACGGGACGATTAATGACCGATCGCTTATCGATATGGGAGGCGAGATCCTTGTGGTGTCGGAATTCACGTTGGCGGGGAAGACGGAAAAAGGGAATCGGCCGGATTACACAAGTGCGGCAAAGCCGGATGAAGCCAAGACATTGTATGCATCGTTTGTAGAGAAGCTCCGACTTCTCGGCGTCAAAAAGGTCGAAACGGGCGTATTTGGAGCCTCTATGGCGGTTGAATTGGTGAATGACGGGCCGGTGACGTTGGTGCTGGAACGGTAAGAGATCAAGGAGATCGAAGAGATCGAGGAGATCAAAGAAGCAGAAGCACTCCGTGCTTCGTACTTCTTTGATCTCTTTGACGCCCTTGATCTCTTCTACGTAAGACACCCTTCGTCCAGCCGTCCTCATCTATAGATTCACCCCTTTCCCCCAGCACCTATGGCATACGCATCCGGCAGTGATTTCTTTTCCGGTTCCCAGGAAGAAAAAGAAGCCGCAGAACGCCGTTCAAAGGCAAAGGCACGATATGAGGCTGCATCGGCAAATAAGCAGGCTGCGCAAATAGAGAAGGCGGCGGCGAAAATCGAGCAATCGACGTGATTTCCATGGCAATTCACATCCGGGCGCCCGCTCAGGGCATTTTGAAAGAACGGCCGTTTTGTGGTAAAATACTCGGATGTGTCCACATACACCCACGACTGCCAAGAAAGGGGGAGAAGTGCCAAGCGCCAGGGAGTTGTATGACATGATCATCCGGCAGATCGAGCCGGATCTGCTGAGCGATGTCATTCCGTTTTTGGATCACAAGTACCGCGGGGAAACGCCATCCCAACGAGAAGAGCGGTTTGCCTCGTATGACCGTGCATACCTGATTTTTCAAGAAGTATTGGGCAAGTTGTCCCAAGAATATGCGACGGAAGCCGCACGGTGGAAACAGCAGATGCATGCGAAGTCCACTGCCCGGGAAAAACAAGAAAAAGCCGCAGATCTGCAGAACATCGAATCGTATTTTTCTGATGCCGCATGACGACGCACGGCTCTTTCGCCACCGGCAGCACGCGCGAATCCCGCCTTATGGGTTATGGGTTCGAGCAGCCGTTCTATCCGTCCAGAGGCCAAGAGCTTCCCGGGTACCGCGCGCCCTGGCCGCAAGTGCACCCGCAGGCGTATGGGAATTATGTGAACCATATGCAGGCACGCAACGTGCAGGCAGCTACGCTGTACTTACAGAATGTGCAGCCGAATGTGCCTTTCGGATGGAACCGCGCGCCCTTTATCGCGCAGCAAACCGCCCTGCAGCACCACTACGTTCCGTACGCGCAGCGCCCCTTCAATCCGTTCCCGCCGGTCTATCACTTTTCGCCGCACGTCTACACCTCGCCTGCGTATTCCCACAACGTACCGTACGCGTACCCGCCTGTGCGGCCTCCCGCGTACCCCGTCCAGCCGTACCAACCCTATCAGCCGGTGCGGCCGCAACCGCAACCGCAGATCTTTGTCCCCCCCCGGCCCAATCCCGTCACTCCTCCCGCTCCGCATACGCCCTACATTCCTCCGTCACAGCCGCAACAAAAAACGGCGGAGCAGTTGCGCAAAGAGGAGGAAGCCAAACGAAAACAGCAACAAGATGCTCAAGACGCGGCCAAGAAGTTGCAGATGCAACAGGAAGAGCAGCGCAAAGAGGCCGAGAGGGAACGTGAGCGTCAACGAGTGGAGCGCGAACGTGAACTTGAGCAGCAGCGTCAGCGGCAGGATGCAGAAAACAGACGCCAGGCTGCGGAAAAAGCAGGCAAAGAAGCCGCTCAGTCCGGGTCACGTTCGGCGGAACAGCTGCGCAAGGAAGCGGAAGATCGTGCGCTGATACAGACGGGCCAACATATACAGGCGGGGATCAGAGGTGCGGTTGATTCCGCGATGCCGGTCATCCGGCAGGGAGCGGAAGTATTGAGTGCAATTGCCAAGGGCAATGTGGAGACCATACGCAAAGAAGAAAGGGCGAAAGAAGAGAAAGTGCGGCGCGAGCGGGAAGAGGAAGCAAAGCGCTTGGAGCAGTATCCCGGCAAAGACGTCATTGACGCGTACATGCGGAACCCCGATCGTCTGTGTGACGTGCGCAAGGATCCGCCGACGGGGCGTATCCAAAAACTGGTGGTGACACAGAGGACCGACGAAGTGTTCCCGCATGAACGGCTGACGCCTGAGGATATTCAGAGCATCTTGGCGGGACATGAATTTGGCCGTACCGAAAATATATCAATGCGGGGCATGTCATTCTCGCCCGCGCAAAACGCGTGGGATCCGGTGACGCAACGTCTGGAGGCGCCTCATGGCGACTACGAGATCTTTGCCAATATTCTTAAAGACTACACCGCGCAATTGAAGCCGGAAACGGTGCAGATGATCGATCGATACAATGCCGACAATCGCCGCCGCTGCACGGTGGAATTTTCCAAAAAGAACGGCCGGTTGGAGCAGTTGAAAATCGTCGGGAAGGGTGATGACAGGGGCCAGGTTGCCGGGGCATTGAGTTCGCTGGCGGTGGCATTGCAGGGGGTGGCGGATAATCCGTCTACCGCTCCCGATTCGTACATACGTGATCAGTACCCGCACGTGCGGGTGAAAATGAATATGTTGACCGGGGAAAATCAGCAGAAATTGGTCGATGCCCTGCAAGCGGATCTTGTGGATGCAAATGTGCCAGAGATCCAGAGTGCCTTGGATGCCTTGGTGGCAATAAATGGCACTGATACCAGGCTGAGCAACAGACTTCGTGTTCATGTCACCAAGCGCGGAGTGGAGATCTTTCAGAATGTGTTGATAGGACAGCGGGGCCAGATGGACGTGCAGCAAATGAGCAGTCTATTGCGCAATCACTGGAAATTCCGCGCCGATGCATTGTCCGTTCAGGGGCGGAACTGCCTCCTTTTCAGGCGTGAGCGTTTTGGTAAAGAGGATTTGGAACTGCTGAAAACAGCACTGCAGGAGATAAACGACAACAGACCTGCGGAGTTCCAGCCCGCGCTGGAGCTCACCGACGACATCGCGCGCAGAATCGACGCGTACACTGCGAACCCCCGTCGCCAGGTGGATATCATCCGGGTTCCTCCACGCGGGAGGTTGGAACGATTTGATGTGCGCAACCGTGCGGATCTTCCCGCTCCGTTGCAGTTGATTCCGGAAGAATTCCGCGCATTCGGTATTTTTTCTTCACAGAATACGCCTGCACAGGCGGCAGCCATCCAGGCCGATCTTGTCGAGAGCCGGGGTCAATATGGGAGTTTCCTCGCGGAATTGGAGAAATGTAGAATTCCCACTTTTGTGACGGAAGTTCAGATGAAGGCGATCGCGGAGTATGCGGCTGACCCCGCTGCGCTCTTTGACGTGCGGTTGACGCACGATGCATTCCGGCTGTCGCTTCGTGATCCCGCCGATACGGATGCGCTTGCCGTTCTGCAAGCGGGTCTTGGCCAGCTGCAATTGGCAAATAACGGAAGGGTCCATGCCTTGCAGGACGACCAGTTCACTTCAGAAAATCTGATAAAGACTCTGTCCGCATTGGCATCGTGCAAAAAAATGCCGATGCCTCTAGAGGGAAGGAACGTCATCGGCACGTACATGCTCAAGGAAAACCGTCGTTTCAATGTGGAGCCCGTGCCGTCGCCGGATGACGTCCGCCGGATCGTCTTTCGTCCGTCCGATCGCACGGACCCCCGCGAACGCATGACGCTGGATGCCCTGCAATCCGCCGTGGGGGCGGCGTTCCCGGGGCGAGCGATATCCGTGCACAACGGCGCGGTGGTGTTGAGTGGCGGGCTGTTGCCGACTGATGCGCAGGTACTGGGCGTATTGTTGACACGGCAGTCGCCACAGTATGACCTGCCGGAGACCGTTCGGGAGCGCGGGTTTGCACAATACGTGCAGGCCATCGGCAATCACCCGCACTGTCCGTTTGTGATCAGACCGGAGCCGGCGGGGGCGGACGGATTGGTCAATACCATCACGTTTGTGCTCAGGCGGCCTCTGCGTATAGAGGGAGACGATGTCTCCCCGTTGCTACGCAGGGATGGCATTTTTTCCGTCACGCGCGACGGAGGACAATGGACGGTACAATTGGGGAATGCCGGGGACCGGGAAGCCTTTGCGCGTTTTCTGCAGCGGCAAACGGGGGATTTGCCGGCCGCTCCGACGATTTCAGAGGATGTCCGCCCGGTCTTGAAGGCGGAGGCTTCACGTCGATATGGTGAGATGTTGCTGCAACGGCAAGGCGACCGCACCACCAGGACTCCGGAGGGGTGGTATCGCATTACCGACACACACCCCAGGCTTTGGCATTACGAGGTGGACTTTCGCTTTCATGCCGGCAGGTGGGAATGGAAGAGTGCGGATCAGGAACCGGACAAATTCCTCCCAGTCTCCAATAACCGTACCGGATCGGGACGCTTTTCTTATCTTCCGGACTCTCCCCATCAAAACATCAAAATGGCGGCGTTCAACCGTCTTGCCGATGAGTTGGCTTTCAGCGAGAAATGCGATGACAACGGAACCGTGGTGCCGGAGCAGATGCGCGAATTCCAGAAAGCATATTTGCGGGCTATACCCGGTTGCGTGGAGACGGAGAAAGGATATTTCCGCTTGGAGAATGGCGGGCATACCGTCGACATATATTTCCATCCCGATCACGAGATTTGGTGCTGGAAGAAGTCAGATTCGACCGGGCTGCGAGCTCAGACCACTGGCACCCCGAACGCGTTTTTCATGGCCATCATGAAGACCCTTGACCGAGGCGCATTTTCCCTCACGCGCATTGCCGGCGATGAGTTGGTCCGTCCGCCGGAAAATGACGCCCAAGCGTTACGGGACACATCCGCGATCAATCGCGTGGAGCGTGAGTTGCGCACGCGGCGGATGGGGGAGGCGTATCTGCGCATGCAAGAAGGATTCTCGGTGACCCCGGAAGGGTGGCTTGCGGTATCCCGTATAGGGACTCTTGGTTTTGGGGTAAATGTTGAATTCCGTTTCGTGAAAGACCATTGGGAATGGAAGACTCGCGTGGAGGAAGAGGACAAATTCCGCACCGTTGCTGATCGTACCAAGCGCTTGGATGCGTCAATTCCTGCGGAGGACGCTCTGAACAAGATCATGGATGCATTGATCATCATCGGGGAATAACGCGCGGTACGCAGCCAAATTTTCTCATACTTTCCTGCGCAAGCGGGTGTTTTCTGCTAGCATGAGGCTTCTCCCATGGCATCCGCCTCCTCCGCCCACGCGCAGGCTAGTGGCCAGACTTCAGCCCGTTCCGGCGCTGCACACGCTCCGGATGTCTTGTTGGCCACACTGGGTGCGCACGGGCTCCCGACCGATGATCCGCGCCTGCAGAAGGCGCTGAGCATGGCGGCTTCGCTGTATGGCACGGATACACTCCGTCTGGGCATGCCGATGTTGCAGCACACCATGGACGTGCTCCAGGTGCTGCTGCCGTTCCAACCGGATACGGAAACCGTCTGCGCGTGTTTGCTGCAGCATGCCCTCAAGACCCGCAAGATCGGACTGCCGGAATTGGAAGAGGAGTTCGGCGTGTCGGTGCGCAGCATGGTGAGCGGCGTGCACTTGCTCTCGCATGTCACCATGCAGAGCCGCAAGAGTTCGATTGAAGATCTGCGACTCATGCTGCTTTCGGTGTCCGATGACGTGCGCGTGCTCTTGATCATCTTGTGCGAACGCTGCGCGGTGTTGGAAAAATTACGATCGCAGAATACGCAGGATTCGCGACGCATCGCGCGCGATGTTCTGACACTTTTTGCGCCCGTCGCCGCGCGCTTGGGTATCCACGCGCTCAAGCAGCGGATGGAAGCTCTTGCATTCCCCATGGTGTATCCGCTCGATGCCGGATGGATCAACGATCAAGTGCTGGCCATCCATGCGCGGCACGGGGAATTTTTGGATGCGACCGCCGCGAAATTGGCGACCGCGCTCCACGAACACAGCATCCGCGCCAGCGTGCAAGGCCGGGAAAAACAGGCCTACAGTATTTTCCGCAAGCTGCGTCAGAAGACCGTGTCGTCCATCGAACATCTGCCCGATCTGTTTGCACTGCGCGTCATCGTCGAAACGCCGGAAGATTGTTATCGCGTGCTGGGACTTCTGCACCGCATGGCGCGTCCCGCGGCGAACCGCTTTAAAGATTACATCGCGTTCCCCAAACCCAACGGCTATCAAAGCTTGCACACGACCATCACCCGTTTGCCCGGTCTTCCGGAAGGCGTGTTCGTGGAGGTGCAGGTGCGCACGGTGGGGATGCATCGCGAAGCCGAATATGGAATTGCCGCGCATTGGAGCTACAAAGAACACGGCTCCGCTGAGCGCTCTATCCAGAGCGTTCAGTTGCAGCAGGTGCTGACGGCACAGCAGCCGGTGTCGGGACGGCCGGGCGCGGGGACGGGGGCGGGGTTTGCCGATCACTTGTTCGTGCTCACGCCCAAAGGGGATATCGTCGAACTGCCGGAAGGGGCGACGCCGCTCGACTTTGCGTTCCAGATCCACACCAATTTGGGATTGAGTTTCCGCGCGGCGCGCGTGAACGGGTCCATCGTGCCGCTCGAATACGAATTGGAGAACGGCGACGTGATCGAAATTCTCAGTCACCGCACTCCCAAGCCGTCACCCGAATGGATGCAATTGCTGAAGATGGCCTCGTCGCGCACAAGGTTGCGGCGCTATCTGCATTCCATCGACCGCGATCACTATGTCGACAGAGGACAGAAACTTCTGAATGCCGAATTGCGCAAACGGAAATTGCCGCCGCTGGATGCGGATCTCAGTTTGCTCCGCCGCTACCAAGGCAACAAATTGACGAAAGAAGAGCGCGAAGACCTGCTGATGAAAATCGGCCAAGGCTCCGACCGCGTCAGCGCGCTTTTCATGCACGCCGATGCGTTGCATGATCTTGCCGCGTCCGTGGACGCGGTGCGGGACCAGCAGCGCGCGCGTGATCTGCTGAAGCGAAAGGTGCAAACACGCATCCGTGCGTCACGTATTCCCATCGATCTTCCAATTGCGACTGCGGATGGGGTGCCTATGCCGTTGAAATTTGCGAAGTGCTGTGACCCGCTGGAAGGACCGCACGAAGACATCCGCGGCTACATCAACCGCGCGGGATCCGTGATGGTGCACAAAGCCCGGTGCCGGATGATCAAAAAGGCCAATCCGGAGCGGGGGATTGGGGTGAAGTGGGTGAAATGATGACTGTCATGGTTCGAGGCCCCTTGCGCTGTCATCCTGAGGTGCTCGGTAATCGAAACCGAGCCTCGAAGGATGACGGGGCACCTCACCATGACAGGTCTTGGCTTTACGCCAGCAACCCCGTCACCAACTTCTCCACTTTCTTCGTCCACACCAGCTCGTCGTGGCCATCGCCGCCTTTGGCATAGTACTGGGCGGCCTGGAGACGCTGCTCGTTGGGGATTTGGGACAAGCGGGCATCGATCGCCGCCTTTTCGTCGTCGGGCGTCAGTTCGATCTTTTTGTCCTCCAACAATTGCTGCACGCCAAAGCGCAGGGTGATGCGGCGTTCGGATTCCTCGCGCAATTCTTTGCGGAGCGACTCCGGCGTTTTCTTGGTGCGCGTCATCCACTCTTCAAACGATTGCTTCTGCTGCTCCAGCTGGCGCGACAGATCTTCCAATAATGCGCGCTCTTCTTCATCAATCAGCTCCGGCGCGATGTCCACCTGTGTCGCTTTGCGGATGGCGTCGAACAGCGCTTGTTCGCGGCGCTGGCGGTCCATTTCTTCTTCCTGCTGCCGCATGGAATCGGCAATGCGCTTGCGCACGTCCTCCGGCGAATCACCCAGCTGTTTTTCCTTCACGAATTCGGGCGTAAGCGTGGGCATGCTGACGGACTCGACTCCGTGCACCGTGATCGCGAAGTTTACGGGCTTGTTCTGCAAATGCTCAGCGTGATATTTCTCCGGGAATGTCAGTTTGATGGTCTTTTGGTCTCCCTTCTTCATATTCACGAGCGCGTCCTCGAAACCCGGCAACAATTGCTTCGATCCGACGACGATCTGATAGCCCGTCGCGCGCGTGCCCTGGATTTCTTTGCCCGCTTCGTCCGTCCCCACGAAGTCCATCGTGACTTGGTCGCCCATGGCGGCCGCGCGTTCCACCGGGCTCGTCGTCTTATATTGCTCCAGCATGTACTGCACCATGCGGTCGATGTCTTTCTCATCGAACTTCGGCTCGGACTTTTTGAACGCCTTGGTATCGATCTCCTTCATCTTCACCGCCGGCCGCTCGACGAACGTGAGTTGCAGCGTCAGCGGCTCGCGCGTCTGAATGTCCACTCGGGGCGGGAGGATGGGACGGACCTGGCCGTCTTTCAGAATGGATTCGATGGCTTGCGGCAGCAGATTGCGGACCGTCTCTTCCAACAAGGCTTCCTCTCGGATCTGTCCGCGCACCTGGTCCGCCGGCGCTTTACCCGGGCGGAAACCGGGAATGCTCACGTTCGCTCCCAACTTCGCAATCGCCGCCGCTTCGGCTTTGGTCACTTCTTCCGGTGAAGCCGTCACGGTGCATTGCACGCGGGACTGCGGAAGCTTTTTGACGGGGGAGATGGTCGGCATGGGGAGGAATTGAGAATGAAAAATTGAGAATTGATAATTATGGAAGTTACGATGGGAACAAGGCAGTGGTCATCAATAGAGAACTTTGGAAGCGATTTGAGAATGGAAATACTCCCATCATTCTCAATTATCAATTCTCAATTTTCAATTCTTCTTCTTCCAATACACCAACAACGGCGTCGCGATAAAGAAGGAGGAGTACGTTCCGATGATCGTTCCCATGATGAGCGTGAGCACGAACCAGCGGATGCTTTCGCTGCCGAAGAAGAACAGTGCGGCCAACATGATCATGGCGCCCAGACCCGTGTTGATGGTGCGCGTGAGCGTCTGCTTCAAGCTGCGGTCAGCTAACTCTGCAAAGTCCTTGGCGCGGCCTTCTTGGAGCAAGTTGTCGCGGATACGGTCGAAGATGACGATGGTGTCGTTCACCGAGTATCCCATGATGGAGAGCAATGCGGAGATGAAGAGCGTATCCACCTGGAATGTCGTATAGAAGCTGAGGACGGTGAAGATGCCGACGGTGATCAAAATATCATGGAGGAGCGCCACAATGGCGATGACACCGAACCGCAGCGGACTGAGCTGGCGGGGGATTTTGCGGAAGGCCAAGGCGATATACAAAATGATGGCCACGGAGGCGACGATCAACGCCCAGATGGCGCGCTGCTTGAGCGTGGCGCCGACCGTGGGACCGATGGTGGTGTACTGCACTTCCTGCACTTGCTGGTCCGCGCCGGTTCCGTCGAGCTGTGCGTGCAAGTGGTTGGTGAGCGCCAAGTGTTGTTCATTGCTCAGCGCACCCGTGCGGATGAATTGCGTGCCGTCGCGCGTGGAGGTCACAGACGCTCCTTTTGTCACGGCTGCGGCGCCGGATCCGGAGAATGCGGCGAGGGCTTTTTCCAAATCGGCTTCGGTTTTGCCGGCCGGCAGTTTGACTTCCATGAGCGTGCCGCCCGTGAATTCAATGCTGAGTGTGGGACCCGGGTTAAAGAGCATCACCACGCTGGCAATCATCAGCACGGCGGAGACCGCCAGGAAATACTTGGAGGATTTGACGAACGAGAACTTCATCGGATGCGTGAGGAAGGGGCTTTCAGGTCCAAACAGACCCGGGACGAGAGGGTACAGTTTTCGTGCCGGAGAGGCAATCTATTGCCAATCTCCCGTCAGCGTCAAAACGGGCCCGCGAACGCCCGTGGACCAGCGGATTTGGCCGGAGGGCGGAAGGATATCCAGCAGAAGAGATGTCAAAGACGAAGAATCATGGGGAAGGCTGCGCAATAGGGAAAGATCGACAACCCCCGCGCGTGCAGGCGACCCCGGCACGGCCGCGGAGGGGGTGGTGCCCATCAATCGCTGCTCCAGCCAGTCCTTGCGTGTGCTGATGACAAACATCCCCCCGCGCACGGCTGTATAGATGCCGTGCTCTCCAAGCGACGTCGCCCGCAGCTGCCATCCGTTCCACGTTTCATCCGCTGTCACGATGTCTTCCGTCTCCGTGACGACGGATTTGCCGACGACCGTTCCGTCTTCCGGATCCAAGCGCGGTATAATCTTCGTCTGTGATGGCGAGCCCGTCATGCCGCTATGCAATCGGTCGACGGTGCGGGCCAATAATTCGCGATCACTCATCTGACCTTCAAGCAATGCATCCATATGTGTGTCAGAGCCGGAGGCAGGCAGAAGATGCAGTGATGCCGGTCCGGCAAGGAGCGGCAGAATATCGAACTCCATGCTCACGTTGTCTCCCGCAAGCGTGCGGATCGTTGCCGCCAATTGTGCGGACCGCAAACGCGCATCATCCGTGGTCGGCAACATCTGCACGAATCCGACGATATCATCGCCGGTGACGGAGAATGCGGGAGCGGGGGACAGTGACGGCACCGACCGAGCACCGCCGCGTGTGGACGAAAGATCTTCTCCGTACCAGAGCGCACGCACGGCTCCGTTTTCCTTCGTCATCATGAAGGCCTGCGGTTTTGCATCCGTCAGTCCGATGAGACGGTCCAGATAGGGATCGGAAGCCGGTTGAAGCAGGGCGAGGTTTGCATAGACCGATGGTCCTGAGACGTCACCTTCCAGTGACCGGAACATGCGCGATTGTGCGAGCGTCGCTTCTGTTTCCGTGGCAAAGAGTACATCCGGATTCGGCGTGTCCGACAGGAACGGCACACCCGTTTTGGAAATCTGCGTCTGGCTCATCAGCGGATCGTTCTCTGAAGGGAACATAATCCACACCGCATCGCTGCGTGATGTTCCGATCAGCGCCGCATCGAAGGGCACAGTCGGCCCGGATGCACCTTTCAGCTGTGGAAAATAGCGTTCCCAGGGCCGCAGATCCTCCAGAGTCACTTGGTTCCAATAAAGGAGGGTGCGGGAGGCGGAGAGGGAGTCGGCTGGGCTGGGCCAGATGGGGTTATACGTAAAAAACAGCAGGATGCCTGCTGCAACGGCCAAAATGACCACGCCAAGCAGGCCTAGGAGAACAGCGCGAAAACGAGGGGAAAGCGTCATGTTTTGCCCATTCTACACACCTCTCCAAACGCCTTTTGCGTGCAGAATTGTACTAAAAATGTGATCACAACACACTTTCCCGAATGCGCCATTCCTCTTCCTTGCCGGGGTCTCTAAGACCGCCTAAGATGACCAGATTTGCTTCAAACCCGAGGCAAATCCAACACCCAAGCAGACAAACACACACCGATCGGGCCCGATCACCACACACACGATCCTTTACACCATCGAGCGTACAGAGAGAGGCGTGGTCACGTACCAAACGTTCCTCCCGGCCATCATTACTTCATGACACACCTGGGCATAGGACCGTCATTGTGCCCGTGGCCACACCCCTCTCTGCTCTGCGAGGTCGTGCCGCGGATGCGAGGCTGCACCAGCGGCATGCACCCCTTTTCTCCCCAGTGTTCCCCCAGGTCCCTAGTGTCCTGCGAGGCGGACCGGTACGGGGACTTCGTCGGGTTACGAGGAGAAACAAGAAACCCCAGCAAGGCAGAGAATAGAGGACGCCTCTCCTCATCGTTCATCCTCTACAAACCGGCTCAACGGATGTCCCTCACTGAAACACCGTCGATAGCCGCTGAGGACTGACACAAACACAAAAAGGCCCGCGAGGGTCTTTTTGTTTTGGCCTCATTCTCACCCAAGGGGTCCCCTTTGGGGCAGCTCCTTCTCCCTGCGGGGAAGAAGGAGGGTGTTTGTTGTGTGTGTAAAACAAAAACATTCCCTCTCCCCGCAGGGAGAGGGGTAGGGAGAGGGCAAAACAAAACAACAAAAAATCACAATCTCCCCAACTTCTCCCTCGCGTCATTGAGTGCCGGATCCAAATCCAACGCTTTTTGCAGAGCCGTTTTCGCTTCATCGTTCTTGCCGGCTTCCATCGCCGCCCAGCCCAGCATGTGCTGCACCGTCGCATCTTCCGGCCAGCGATTGGCTGCGGCCAGCGCTTCGGTGTACGCCTGATCGTTTTGCTTGAGGGCGAGTGACAGAGTCACCACGTCTTCAATGCTCCGTGGGTCGGCATCAGGTAAGTGTGCGATGGCGACGTATTGATCGAGGGCTTCGATGTCGTTTTCTGCGGCATGCAAGACGTCAGCCAAACGTATGCGTGCTTCCTTCTCCGGCTTAAATCCATTTTGGACGGCGTACCGCAGGAACGTTGTCGCGTTTTTGGTGTCGTCTAAAGACGCGTAGGTGCGCCCGAGGAAGTATTGAATCTCCGGCTTTTCGGGATCGACGGAGTAGGCGTGTTCAAAAGACGCGAGGGCTTGTTTGGTGCGCTCCGTCGTCAGTTCGCAGTAGCCTTGGACCATCCAGGCGTCGCGGTAGTCGGCTTGCTCTTGGACGACCGGAGTCAAAAGTGGAAGCGCGAGTTCGCATTCCTGCACTTCGGCCAACGCGCGTGCGAGCAGCGTGGTCAGGTGGAGCGGGGAGCTGTCGGGGAAGCTGGCGTACTCGTCGTAGGCGGTTTGGAGGGTGCGTGCGTAGGAGCGCAGCACGGGATCCCATCCGCCGATGACCGCCGTCAGATGCGTCTTTGCGTCGTCATGCTTGCTTTGCACGATGGCGAGGAGCGCTTGGCCGTATTCGCGGTGCGGGGAATCGGCGGCAGCTGTCAGAAGCGTTTCGGCTTCCACGAGTTCTCCTGTTCTGAGGGCGATCACGACTTTCAGGAGCAACAAATCTTCCTCTTTTGCACCGGCATCTTGGAGTTTTTGAATGGTGGCTTTTGCGGCCGAATCCTGGCGGCGTTGCAACTGTGCTGACGCGAGTTTGCGGAGAGCGGGGATGCCGCCGCCCAGGTCAACCGCTTGCAGGTATGCCTCCTCTGCTGCTTTCCAATCGCCGCCGAGAGCCGCCACATCGCCTTCGCGCAGCGCCAACAAGACGCGATCACCCGTGATGGCCGCAGAATCATTCACCAAACCGATGTCGCTGTTCGTCGTCACATTCGCGGTCGATGAACGCCGCACTTTTTCCGCCGCCGCATGCAATTGCCATGACACGAGCACCACGATCAACCCACCGACTGCGAGGGCGGAGGTGATGGGGAGAAGGATACGCAAGGGCGGTTTCACGTGTGAAGTATAGCGGGAAGAAATCAAGGAAATCGAAGAAATCAAGGAAGTCGAGGAATACAACCTTCTCGTCGATTTCTTCGATTTCCTCGAAGTCCTCGATTTCCTTTATTCCATCGCCGGACTCAACTCCCCGTCTTCACCCGATCTCTTCGATCCTCCTCCATGTTCGCCGCCCGCGGCATCGGCCAGATGCTTGGGTAACACCGCGTCAACGGCGCCCCACTTGGCGTCGCCTTCCTGCGGCAAGAGCACCGTAACCTGGTCGCCGACTTCGGCGCGGTAAAAGGTGACAGATGCCAGGAGCACGCGCAGGGACTTTCCTTCCGCGAGCACTTTGTATTGGCCGTCTTCCTGAATGAGCAGACCCAAGGCCGTACGGCGGGGGATGGGGGCGATTTGCTTGTAGATGAATTTGCCTTCGTCGGTAATCGTCAGCTTCATGCCGTCGCCTTCGACCAGTTTGCTCTTCGATGCGTAGTTGGCCGGGACGGGGTACGTTTGGCCTTTGGCGTCCACCATGTTCTGTCCGTCGAAAATACCTTCAATGATGCGGCCGCTGGCGGGGCCGGCGGTCATGGCGCTGGCGCGGGTCATGTGCCGTTCGCGTGTGCTGTCCGTCACGCCGGTCATCTCGCGCAAAAGAGCGTGAGCGGTCTTGAGGGAAGACGTGGCGCTGTCGATCAGCTCCTGAATTTGCACAAGCGTGTCGTCGGACATGGTGAGAGAGAGAAAAGAAATGTTTAGAGTGCTCTCTCATCGACAGTCAGGCGCGTTTCGTTGAGCCGCTTCTGGATCTCGATGTCTGTGAGAAGGCCGGCCTGGGCCCCGGTCGTTGCAAGAACACTTGTAGCGTTTATGGTACCCGCTTTGAGTGCTGTTTGCAAGTCAGCGCCGCGCAAAAGTGCCCATGTGGCACCCGTGCCGAAGGCGTCTCCGGCACCGGTCGTATCGATGATCTTCACATCGGCAATCGTGGGACAGTGGTACATCATCCGCCCGTCGGACGCCGTGCAGCCGTGCTTGCCATCCGTCACGCAAACGGACATCGCGCCCGCTTTCAAAAGCGCTTTGATGGCCGCGGGAACGGTCTTTTTTCCGGAGAAGGCGATGGCCTCTTCTTTATTCAGAAGGAGCAGAGTCGTGTATTTGAGAAGTGCGGCGTTGTCCGCTGCGTCCATGCCTTGCGTCAGCTGCCGTCCGCCCGGGTTCCACGTCATGCCCATTTTGCGGTTTGCATTCTTCAGCACTTCGACGATGTCATCTTGGATGATGCAGCTTTTTTCGTGGATGTGATTGAATACGATCCAGTCGGACGTCGCCGCACTCTCTTTATCGAACGTCGCGTCGTGCAAATGCGCGTTTGCGCCCGTCGCGTACAAAATCACGCGCTCGCCGGTCTCGGTGTTCAAGATGATGGAGAAGCTCGACATTTCTCCGTCCACGATCGTGGCAGGGGAGATATCGACTCCTTCTTTTTTCAAGTTCGCCAGAATCCGGTCACCCCACTGGTCGCTTCCGACGATGCCGCAGAAACTCGTCGCGCATCCCAAACGTTTGAGGCCGACCGCGGTATTCGTCGCGCCGCCTCCGCAGGTTTCCACCACTTCCTGCACGCGGATCTTGTGGCCGATGGGGAGGAGGATTGCCTGTGTATTCGCATCCACTTTCACGACGTCTTTGCCCGTACGGACAAACAAGTCGTACGTCGCGCCGCCGATCGTCAGGACCGTTGGTTGGCGAGTGGTTGTATTCATAGTATCGAAGGGCCCTCACCCGGCCTCTCCCGTGCGCGGGAGAGGAGTAGAGGAAGATCTTTTTATCGATTATAACGGGACTGCATCTGTTGCAAGAACGCTTGCGTGGCTTTTTGGTTATTGCGGCGACGGAGGAAGAAGATGGCGCCGCTGATAAGTGCGAGGAGAGCGATGGCGATCATTGGCACACCGCTGCCCGGGACGTTCGGTGCGCCGCTGTGCAAGTCGTCGCTGGGGGCGCCGTCAAACGGGGACGGACCGGTGTCGTCGGAGGCGACGAATCCGTTGGCATTCAGGGTCTTCACGCTGCGGGTGATGGACTGTGCGGCCAAGAGTTCCGTGGTCGTGGCGCGCGGTGTAAGGCGGATGCTGTACGTCGTGGCGTCCAACAAGTCGTGCAGGACGTACTGCACGCGGCGGACGCCATCGGTGCCCGGTTCCGTCGCTTTGAATTCCACCTGATTGGTGTAGACGCCGTCATCCGCGGAGAATTCCAGCAGATAACTGACGAGGGGAGTGGTGCCGCGGTCTTCGATGGTCAGGGTGATGGTGCCGACGCCCGGCGTCATCTCCACCTGTGGGCCGAAGTGTGCGGAGATCACGTCGCTGCGTTCGCCTTCGGTGCCGCTGAGCATGCCTGCGACGGCGAAGAAATATTCCGTGCCCGCATCCAATCCCATCACGTTTGCGTCCGTGACGGCTCCTGTGGTTTCCAGCGTCGTCTGAGATACCGAGTCATCGGTTCCCACAAAGACCATATACGACTCCACGCCCGTATCCGTGAGGGGATCCCAACTCAAGCGCATGCCGGTCGGTCCCGGTTCGGCGTGGACGTTTTGCACTTTGGGGAGTTTGCGGGGGTTGATGTGGACCGAGGCACGGACTTCCGTGGTGTTGCCGGCTTCATCGAGCGCGATGATCGGGAGCTGGTGATCACCCGCGGCGGGGGCTTCAAAAAACACGCTGTACGTTCCTTTCTGGTCGGCGTTTTCGGACAGGGTCTTCGTCTCGTCACCGATCTTGAGCGTGACGCTTTTCAGGTTCGGTTCCGATTGCACGGTCAGTTGGACATCCTGACTTTCGCTCGGCTCACTTGGATCGAATTGATACGAAAGATCCGGTCCCGAGTTATCGCGCATCAGGTGCAAGTTGCCGGAGTCGTACTCGGACGGGCCTGCGTGGCTGGTGTTGTTCTGGTCGATCGCGCGGACGCGGATGGTGTATTCGCTGGAGTCGGGGTCGAGCGTGAGGGCGACCGAAAACATTCCTTTGTCGTCCGTCTCGGTCTGCACGTCGTCTTCCCCGCCCGTGATCAGCAAGTTGGCGAGCGCGGGACCGATGCCTTCCAGCACGATGTTATTGCTGGCGATCTTCCCGCCATCGCGGTGTGAAAGGATCTGGATTTTATGTGTGGCTTCGTAATCCGGGGACATGTCGATATCGATCTGCACTTCGCCGCGGATGACCGTGCCGTCGGCGAGCGTGTCTTCCACCACAAGCGTCTGCGGTCCGGGAACGGTGAACGTCACACATTGCAGACATTTCTTGTCGCCGTTTTCGGCCTTGCGGAAAATCAATGTGCCAAAGCCCGGCACGATGGCATCCGGGTCTTCGGGTGCCCAAATGGATGGTTGGCGCGTGTAGCCTTGCGCCTTGGAACCGTCTTCGCGCAATGCCGTCACGCGCAGGTCCAATTCCTGTCCCACCATGGCGGTATCGGGCGTGAGGGTGATCTCAAACGATACGGCGCCGTCGTCATCGCCGGTATCCGTGTTGTCCGACCCGGAAGCTTGGGCGGTGAGTACGCTGCGTTGGATGGGGCCGCCCGTGCCCAGAGACGAACCCGCTGTCAGACTCAATACTTGTGACAGAGTTTGGTCGCTTAAAATATCCGTCGCGGAGAGATCGAAATTTCCCGCTTTGGTCGTCGTGACGGTGAAGCGTTGCGCGCCGGTGTCATCCGTCTCATCGTCGAGCGCCGTGATGCGGTCGCCCGCGCGGTTGGAGATCAACTCTACGGGACGGCCCGTTAGAGGATTGCCGTACTGGTCGGTTATCGTCACGGTTACCGTGGCACTGTCTTTGCCATCGGCACGCAGAGTCGTCTTATCAGTATCAAGGAATGAGTCTGCTGCAGACACGCGTCCGGGTAGCACAATGAAGGGCACATCGGGCGTCACGCGGTTTCCGTTCTGTTTGATGAAGGCCGTGTAGTCGCCGGCCATTTCCGTCAGCGTCGCAGGAATCGTCACGATGGCGTCACCGTCCGCATTTGTGCGGGCAGGGAGGGACACGTCTTCCGAGGGGGTCTGGACCGCCACCACTACCGAGGCATTCCCGGCAAATCCCGTCAGCTCCGCCTGCAACTCCAATCCCGCAATGCTGTCTTGCACGGTCAATCGTCCCCCCGCAAAAGCCGGGGTGGGAACCAGCGAGAGCAGCAGGCTGAGCGCGACGGTAATACTGAGGGGTTTTGTGTGCATAAATCTCTCTATTCTACCAAAAAACACGGTTTTACTCAATGCACTTGTTCATCCGTTCCACTGTAAACCCAGGATTTGTCCATATTTTTTCGCCCTCAGAATTCCGCATCGGACTGTCGTTTCCTCCGTACCCATGTATGCTCGCCGCGATGCACCGTCGTTTTCTTGCCCTTCTCGTCGTTCCTCTTCTGCTTTCTGCCTGCGGCGGAGGCGCTTCCGTTGCCGAATGCCAGGGTCAGTATTGGGGGGGCGCGGTGGGCACATGCTTGCCGGCGGGATGGAGCGTGGTGGACCGTGAAACGCTCAGTCAGCGCGGAGTCGGGGAGGAAGTCGTCGCGGCGTTCCAAGCCGAAGAGTCCGTCTCCGGCCAGTTCCCGACCGTGCTCGTCACACGCGAGGCTGTCGCGGATGACGTGGCGCCCGATGCCTACAGCAAGGCCTCCATCCGCTCTGTCACCACACTTCCGGGCTATAAGCTGGTGGATTCCCGCAAACTGACGATTGATGATGCGGACGTGGAAATGCATATTTTCTCCGCGCAACCCATCGCCGAAGAGCCCGAGCGCAAGTTCTACCAAGTCAGCACCGTCCATGGCGGCGCAGGATTCACGTTCACCGCCCTTACGCCCGTTTCGACATCCAGTGCTCTGGAGAAAGAGATTCTTTTGATCCTCCAATCCGCGACCCTGACGCAGCCGGAGAGCGGTGGTCAGAGCTCCTAAATCATCGTATAATTGGTCTACTGGTGCCGTCGCCAAGCAGTAAGGCAGGGGTCTGCAAAACCCCCATGCGTGGGTGCAATTCCCGCCGGCACCTCCATCCGGCTTCGTCCGCCTCGGCGGACTACGCCGCGATTTCGCCATTCCCACAAATTTCAGGCCGGATGCCACGGCGTAGCTCGCAAGCGAAGCCGGGCTAAAACAGCAACGACCAAACGCTATAGCTGGCAAGCCCATATGAGTCCTTTTTTGATCTGTATAGCCCATTTGCTAAAAGTCCAGTTTTAATGTATAATATAGTTAACATTTTCACACACACATCTATGAAAAACCGCGAAGTCAGTGTTGGCGTTTGTGGCATTGTTATGGCCATGATGGTCGTAGCGGGAATTCTCTCGCTGAATAACGGCGTGCAGTGGAGCGGTGATGTGATGGAAGTGGCCGCGTATTACAGCGTGCCCCGCAATATCGAGAATGCCAGTCCGCGCTACATCAATACGCATAACGTAAAACCGGCCCCCGCCGATGTGCGGAAGGAGTATCCGACGCTCATCCGCGATATCACCGATCCCGTGACCGAGACGGAAACCGTCACGGAGACGAAGGCACTGACTGATTTCACGGCCTGCGAATCTGCCAAGGACATCGCTGGCCGTTTGATCGGGGATGCCAAGAAAGATGCACCGCGCGTGTTGCGTACCGAGCAAGTGCAGACGGCACTGACGAATGTTTTTAAGGATATCGTTGCGGAGTATTGTCCGGAAGAGGCTGCTGCAGCCGCATCTTCGTCATCCAGCGTGCAGCCGGTGAATAACCGCTGCAAGAGCCGCTTCATCAGCGGGTCCGCGCGGTATGTCACGTGCGTGAGGGAAGGGGAGCAGGGACGGGTGTATTAAAGAAATCGAGGAAATCAATGAAATCGAAGAAATCGAGGAGTATTTCCATTCTTCGATTTCCTCGATTTCTTCGAAGTCATCGATTTCCTTTTCGTTTTCTATTCCTACATTGCTCTCCGCTTCTCTTTCTGTTACATTTCCCGAAATACCATGACCTCCCCGCGTCCCTCCGCGCCGGCTTCCACGAATCCTCAGGACTATGTGATTGCGACGATGGGCAGCCATTCGGCGTTGCAGATTTTGAAAGGCGCGCGCGACGAAGGCATGCGCAATTTGGTGATCTGCAAGAAGGGGAAAGAGCGGCCGTATAAAAGTTACGGCGTCGCCGACGAGATCATCTTGGTCGACGACTGGTCGGAGTGGAACCCGCAGTTGGAAGAAGAGCTGAAAAAGCGCAATGCGATCATCATTCCGCATGGGTCGTTTGTGGCATACCTCGGACACAAACGCGTGCACGACATGACGGTGATGTACTACGGCACGAAAGAGATTTTGGAATGGGAATCCAACCGCACGATGGAACGCGAGTGGCTCCTCAAATCCAAATTGCTCCTCCCCAATGTGCTGGCAAAGCCTGAGGACATCGACCGTCCGGTGATCGTGAAATTCCACGGCGCAGGCGGAGGTTTCGGATACTTCGTGGTGAAATCTCCCGAACAGTTCTACGAAGTCAAAAACCGCAAGTATCCGGACGACAACGATTTCGTGATCCAGGAATATATCGTCGGCGTGCCCATCTACATCCACTACTTCTATTCACCCATCACGGGCGAATTGGAAATCATGGGCATGGACAAGCGCTACGAATCGAACGCGGACTCTATCGGCCGCATCCGTGCGGAGGATCAGCTCGCCTCCAACATTCACACCAGTTACACGATTGTGGGAAACCTCCCGCTCGTGATCCGCGAATCGTTGCTGCCGGATTTGTTCGAGATGGGGGATCGTGTCGTACAAGAAAGCCAAAAACTCGGTGCAGGCAAAGGGCTCTTCGGGCCGTTCTGTCTGGAGACGATCATCACCCGCAAGCTGCAGATCTACGTCTTCGAAATCAGTGCCCGCATCGTCGCCGGCACGAACCCGTACATCGAAGGTTCGCCGTACACAGCCCTCAAATACGATGTGCCGATGAGCACGGGCCGCAGAATTGCGCGCGATATCAAGCAGGCGATTGAGGGAGGACGGTTGGCGGAGGTGCTTGGATAAAGGTTTTTAGTTATTAGTTTTTGGTTTCTAGTTTGGTGACTGAACCAAAAACCAGTAACTAGAAACCAGAAACTTCGCAAAAGAATATTGATGTACACTCTCATCAATCCGATGAACGCCTCCACTCTCCTCGACGGCTACGATCTTGCGAACCTGACGGTCGGGGTTTTGGGCGGACACAGCGCATTGGATGTCGCACGCGGGGCGAAGCTCACGGGATTCAAAACGATCGCCGTGGCGCGCAAAGGACGAGAGAAAACGTACGACAAATATTTCAAGTTCCGTGATGGCAAAGGGTGCATCGATGAGACGATTATTGTCGATCAGTTCGATAATGTACTTTTGCCCAAGCACATCAAGAAATTGCGTGATTTGAATACAATTTTTGTACACAACAGATATTTCTGGGTCTACTTCAAAGATTTTGCGCGAGTGGAAGAGGAATTCACCGTTCCAATCTTTGGATCGAGGACGTTAATCAAGCTTGAAGAACGCAACCAGCCGTACACGCAGTATGACCTGTTAAAAGATGCCGGAATTCGGACCCCAAAGATCTACAAAAAAGCATCAGAGATCGACCGTCCGGTTTTGGTCAAAGCGAGTGAGCCGCAGCGTGGGTACGAGCGCGCATTTTTCTTCGCTCCCGATGCCAAGTCCTATGAATCGCTGGGTGCGGATTTGGAGAAGCAGGGGAAGATCGGGAAGGATTGGAAAGACGCGACGATTGAAGAGTTCATCGTGGGTGCGCCCGTGAACTTCAATTTCTTCTACTCGCCGCTCACTGGTGAGCTCGAATTACTCGGAACTGACACTCGCCGCCAGACGAACCTCGATGGATTCCTTCGGCTTCCTTCGTGGCAGCAGGAGCAGGTGGCGAAGTCGATTCCGCTCAAGATGATCGAAACCGGCCACATCGCCGTCACCGTCAAAGAATCTATCCTGGAAAAAGCCTTCGAGATGGGCGAGAAATTCGTGAAGGCGACGCAGAAGCTCCCCAAAAAACTCGACCCGTCCGGCAAAGGTATCATCGGGCCGTTTGCGCTGCAGGGAGCGGTGGTGGCGGAGGAGGGGAAGGAGGACATCGTGATCTTCGACGTTTCACTGCGTATCCCCGGCTCACCGGGCACGGCCGCCACGCCCTATTCTGCGTATCTGTACGGCGACAGCATGAGCGTGGGCGAACGCATCGGGATGGAATTGCGGATGGCCGTGGAGGCGAATTGTGTGGAGAAGGTGGTGACGTAACGTTGCACGTTCAATTCACTTCACTTTTTATGACTATCACAACATGATAAATATTCCTCATTCAGAAGCAAAGCATACTCAAATCACCGCTACCGTTGCAGTGGATGTCTGTATGTCGCAGAGACCGGTGACGAGAGAGAAGGGTGCGGATGTGCCCGAATCCTCCGATGCCGCACTCATCCGAATATTGCGTACGCAGGGTTTAACGGAGAACGACATCCGGGAGTTGGGATTATTTGATTCCGATTTGGACCAGTGCGTTGCCAGTAATAGCCAACCTACAGAAGGCCCGCTAGGTGAACGGTGGATGTGATGGCTCGCCAGCCGTAGTCAGGAGGATATGAGTGTAGCAGCCCACCTTCGCTCCTGGTGGCCCGCCATCCGTAGCCGCAGCGGCTTTGGAAATAGAAAAATAACCGGAGTCCAGGAGACTACGGTGGGCATCCTTCGCTGCGCGAAGGATGGTGGAGCTGAGGGGATTCGAACCCCTGACCCTCTGCTTGCAAAGCAGATGCTCTAGCCAGCTGAGCTACAGCCCCACGCCGCTTAGAGTAGTGAATTTGATCTGTTTCGGCAATCCTTGCATGACAGCATTTTCCGCTACGCCGACATGAGCGTTATATGACGATCATGTCGGATTCAGCGGGCTACCTGGGTTTCAACCCGAATTCAGAAAATTGCGTCAGGGCAGGGTATTTCTCCGCCAACTCCTCCAGCAACATCTGCCGTTGTGACCGCTTGATGTCGTCGCCGATATCCATGCGGTCCAGGGTCAGGACGCGGGCGTATTCCTCAATGAACTCCGCGTGCCGCTCGGCGGGAATATCCGCGAACTCGCCGTTGGCTTTGCGGCGCCACAGGAGCATGGAAAACGTGCGGTGCACGCCGCGCTCGCGGGAAGCCTGCTGCTCGTCAATGGCGACGACGGGAGTCATGTGGATGTGTGCGTGAAATGTTCGTGCGTATCATAGCAATTTTTGTCGTTTTTCTCCATCGACTGCGATGGCGTGTGTATCGAGTTATGCCCTCGCGACACTCCACATATTTTAGTGGGATTCATGTTGGCAAACTGTAGCCAGCGAGCTATCTTCGCAGACCTTATGGCATCTGAAAGCGGCAATGAAGAACGGCAGATATTGGATCTTATTGGTAATGCTTTGGAATTACAGCGCAAAGGTGTGTTGAGTCTTGACACACTTCGACTGATTAATGATCGCATTGCAGCAATAAATGCAGAATTGAGACACCAAGGTGTCGAAGTATTTATCAAGGGCGTGGAATATGAAGGTGGATCCCTTCTCGGGCCAACGGATATGTCACCTGAATTGGATCGCACACTCGATCCTGTGGAGCGAATGGCATATAACTATTTGTGTAAAGTTGCAGGAGGCGGACAAGTATCGATGACTCAAATCAGGGATGCCTTAATTCGAGCGGATGGCCTTTTTGCAAAGAGAAGCAGCCCATTACTGGAACTTATTGGAGCTCTAAGGACACTTGTTGCTGTCACTAAAAATTCATTGTGTCCCAGGGAGCTCGTTACTGTTAAACAGGGGGAAAATACATCATATTACCTGTTGCAAAAGACGTCTCAAAAAACAGGCTGAGGTTCCTGCGGCTGCAAGCCGGGCACCACGCTGCGGATCGGCAAGAACAAGTAATCAAGCGTCCCCGTCATGTATGCCAAGCTCCAGAAAAACATGATGAGAGATGCGATGATGATCACGTTGTAGACGCCGCCGATTTTTTTCATCCATTCCGCTTCGCCGATGATATCGCCCGCCTGCTGGCGGTACTTCATCAGGAAGAAGGATCCGATGATGCCAGCCAATCCGAAGATGATCTGCATAAGGAGAGGATCAGACGATCGCGGATTCGATGTCTTTGCGGAAATCTTCTTTGCCCTTGGATCCGATGATCGTCTTCACGGGTTCACCTCCCTTAAAGACCATGAACGTGGGGATGCTCATGATGTTGAATTGCTGGGGGACATCGTTGTTCTCGTCCACGTTCATTTTCACAAACGTGACTTTGCCGTCCAGTTCGACGGCGAGTTGCTCCAGAATGGGGTTCATCGCTTTGCAGGGGCCGCACCACGGCGCCCAGAAATCGATGACGACGGGGAGCGCGGATTGCAAAACATCTTTCTGAAAATCGGCGTCGGTGATTGCTTTGGGCATAGGGCAGGGGAGGAGGGAATGAGTATAGGGGATTTTGAAAAAGGTTCCTAGAAATCATCGAAAAAATTACACCGAAGAAACAAGAAACAAAAAAGTCTCCAATTGATCAATCTTCGAATATTCAATGATGTGAATGTTTGATCATTCGGCGATTGCGATTTGCTTCTTCACTGTTTCTTGTTTCTTCGGTGTAATTACGCGCTGCGAGAAAGAATATCTTTCGTGATCTTCTTCCCAATCTCCACCGCCGGTTGTCCGTACGGATCGATGCGGTAGAGCTTGCCCAGGAAGACGACTTCGGTGAGGAGCAGATAGAACAATTGGCCCAGGTGGAACTCGTCGAGTTTCTCCAGCGTCAGGCTCACGTGCGGGCGTTTGACGGAGGTGAGCGCGCGGGTGGTGCCGTCAAAGCACGCGTCGAGGAGTTGGCTGAAGGAGCGGCCGGCCAGGTGCGGGAAGCCGGCGTCGGCGATGGCGGCGGGGACGGAGAGGCGGGGTTTGTCGGCTTCGCGGATGAAGATGTGCCACGCCTTGCGCGGCCCGGCCATCCACTGCTGCAACAGCGAATGCTGATCTTGCGTGCCGATGGCGGCGACAGGGATGGGATTTTTACTTTCGGTCTTGCCGAGGCTTTCGGCGATCAATTGCTGATTCCACCTCGCAAGTGACTGCAATCTCGTCGAATACGGCATGATCACGCGGGCCGGGTAGCCGCGCTTGGTATCCAGCAGATACTGGACCATGGCCAAGAGTGCAGCAGGGTTGTCGTCGGACTTGGATTTTTGGCAGAGCGTGTCCATCTCCTTGGCGCCGCGCGTAAACGCATTCACGTCACCATCCAAAAGGGCCAAGGCGAAGAGTCCCACAGGCGTGAAGATCGAATACCGTCCGCCGACGTTCGTCGGATGCGCAAGCATCGGGAGACCTTTCTCTAAACAGAAATCCCGCAGCTTACTTTTTTCCGGATCCGTGATGGCCACGATGTGCCGTGACGGGCGCAGGTTTTGTTTGCGGAGTCTGTCGTAGAACAAGAAGAAGGCGCTCATCGTCTCTAATGTATCGCCCGATTTGCTGACGGGGACGATTAACGTGCGTTTCCAGTCGAGTATCTGGAGATATTGCTGGAGCACGGCGGGGTCGATGGTATCGACGACCAGAAATTCCATACCTTGCACCGTCTCGAAGACTTCCTGGATCACGCGGGGGCCGAGCCCCGATCCGCCGATGCCGATCCACACGACCGTGCGGATGCCGTAGCTTTTGACCAGCATGGCCATCTCCTTCACGCGCAAAATGGCCTGACGGTCATACGGGTTCATGGACCAGCCGTGTCCGCCCGCGCTCCGTTCCGTCAGCCATTCTTCAATGTGACGGCGCATGGTGGTGTGCAAAGCGGACATCTCCTGATTGGCGATGCCCATCGAGGGTGTGATGGCTTTGGCGAGCGCGGCGGAGACGTCGAGGTGGAGCATGGGGGCGATGAGTGGCTAGTGGGTAGTGGTCAGTGGGTAGTACTCACAGGGCACGGAGCGCGGCGGCGACTCGATCTTCGGTCGTGGCGAGTTCGGAGGGCAAATCTTTGAGGGTGCGCAGGACCGTTTGGGCATCGTAGCCGAGGGCGGTGAGCGCGGCGATTGCGTCTTGGTCGAATTCGCTGCGTGCGAATGATGTCGTTCCCGACGCCACCAAAATGTCGGGCAGTTTCTCTTGGAGGGATCGCAATTCCAAGAGCAGTTTTTCCGCCGTCTTTTTGCCGACGCCTTTGATGTTTTGCAACAGCGCCGGATCGTTTTGCATGACGGCTTGTTGCAGAAGACTGCGGGGGACGGCGCTCAGTTCCAATCCGAGCTTGGGTCCGACTCCCGGCAGCTTCAAAAATTCTTCAAACAGCGTCCGGCCCGAGCGGTCGGAGAATCCATACAGATCAAACCGGTCCTCGCGGATGTAACTGGAAATCCAGAGCATCCGCTGTTCGCCTTCGGACACGGCGTCCCAGGCGTCGATGGGCATGCTCACTTTGTACCCCACCCCTCCCACGTCGATTGTGGCTTCCCCCGGCTCCAACTTGTGCACGGTGCCTCGTAAGTGGGCAATCATAGGGACGAAGTATAGCAGGCTAGAATTTGTATTAAGTGCTTTTATATTGTATAATACTACTAATTGCGAAACTGCAACTTATGCGTTTGACGCCTCATCAACAGGAAGTTCTCCGGCCAGTGGTGCAGGCCGCTGTGGCACGCCTTTCGCATGCCGAGGGCGGGGATGATCAAGAAGTGCACGCTGTTGTTGGAGAGGTCATGGTGGGGGTGCGCGAAGCGCTGGATACATTGCGTATGGCGCCGCTGAAGAGAAGTGAGCTGGAAAGACGCCTGGAATCGGGCTTTTTGGATCTCGCCTCCGGCTTAGAAATCGCTGGAACCCGGGACGCCATATTTGCCCTGTTGCAGTCCGGCCGCAATACTTCCGTTCCCGCAGAGACTGCCGATCAATCCGCCATAGAAGAGGAATCAGAGCCAATGTCCTTCCTGCATTTTTGCAGAGGATTGAATGATGAATTTCTTGCGGGTCTGGATTGGCTGGAGGAGCAAGAGGGGGATGCCGCTGTGGAAGCACAATGGGGAGGAAAAAATTCCATGCTGGCGTTTGTCGCCTGGCTGCGGGCGGAAGTGCACTCTATTCCGACATCTGTACCGCAAGAGTATGAACCGCTCTGGAACACGGCGCTGGGCGCATTGCCGGGTCGCCGAGAATGGGGAATTGTGGGACACACATTCCGGCGAGAACGATTGGATACTATCAGCAGTGAAGATGGTGCGCGTGCATTCATCGGTCGCAGCATTCCGGATCCCGTTTCCTCCCATGGGTACGCGGTGTCCTTTCTGTCCTATTTTCCGCAATTTTCAGGTGAAGAGTGGCAAGCATTTTGCGGAGCCATGGCCAAAATGACGGATGTGGATGCAGGAGGTTCGCCTATTCTGCAAGTGCCTGTGCATCAGATGCAGCAATTGGCGTCTTCGCTGCCGCACCTACGGCGCCTATCACTGTCCGATACTGGTCTGGCAAGACGAAGAAATCGTGAAAAACTGGATGCTCTTCTGGGTGCCTTTGGAAATCTGGAGAGTGTGGATCTGTCTGATAATGATTTGGAGCAATTGCCCGAAGCCGTTTTGCGCAGATTGATTGACAGCATGCCATGTCTCCGTTCGCTGAACATTGGGGGGCTTGATTTGCGAGAGTTGCAAGGAAAGAGGTTAGATGACCTGACGGTCAACTGGCCGCGATTGACCGCGCTGAATTTGCAAAATACGTCCCTTCATGGGTTATGTGTGGAAGATCTTGCGTTTCTCAGAGTCCGCTCCAGCGGAGTGCGATCGTTATCGGTTTCGGATAATCAGCTGCAAGAAATGGATGCCGAACAGATCCGCACTTTTTTTGACGAACGCACGGAATTGCGCAGTCTTGATCTGTACAGAAATGCCATTCTGAATTTATTGGATGAGTCGGCCCTCACAGTGCTGATCAATTCCTGGAAAACCGTGACGGATCTAAATCTTATAGATTGTGGCGCTGGTTCGAATATCAGCGCGTCACGCAAGAGCGCATTGTTCGAGGGGATGCGGCATGTGACCAGTGTGAAGTTTGCAGGGGATTTCACTCGAAATGTGTCCGATGCAGAGGTGGAGATATGGGCGGAGTGTCTTTCTCGCGTGCGGTTGCCGACGGGCGATCAGAGGTTGGATGCGGCGATTCTGCGGCGCAGACAGGCCTGAAAAGGCGACGGATTGGTCCTGCAGCGACAGTTCCAAAAACGGCATTTTTCCGCTATAATAGGGAGAAATGCACATTCTTCACCGCATCCTCGTCATCACGGCGTTACTGCTGTGCGTGACCACGATTACGCCGCTGGCGGCGACGCTCCGGACGCTGACGCGTGAGGAGGCTGCCGACCGGATGCAGAGCGTGCTGGAGGAAGCGAAAGACGGTTACCGCGACAGTGCCACGATCAGTCAAAAACAACGCGTGCAGGAACGCATCGAGGAAACGACTGCCGTGCGGCTGCGCGAATTGGACCGGGAGAAGCAGCGCTTGCGCCGGGAAGTCGCTCTCACCTTGGAATCCATCCGCAACATCAGCAATCGCGCCGATGCATTGGCGATGCAGGAAGAGCGGACCGCCGAAGCCGAGACGCGCGAACGCGAACGGTTAGTCTCTTTCGTGCGCGAGGCCTATGCGCGCGGTATCACCGTGCACACGGGTCCCAGTGTCAGCGGCATGGTCACGCGCAGGTTGTTTGGCGGGGGGTCGTTGGGGTCGGGGGTCGATACGGATTTACGCAGCGCCGCCCTGGCGTCCGCCCAGCGGGAACTGACAGTCGCGCTGCAACGCTCCCGCGAGACCGCGATTCTTTCGCAAGAAAAACTCCGCGCGGCAGCGGGCACGCTCACGGACCGCCTTGTCGCTTTGCAGACCGAGCGTGACAAAGTCTTGAAGGAATACAGGGAGGTGGATGCGCGTCACGCGCTTGCGGAAAAAAGTCTGACCGTGAGCGACGCGCAGTTGGCGGAGATCCGCGCCGAGACCGCCGCCGTGCAGGCCGAGGTGCTGCGCATGCAAGGCGAGCTGGCGCAGATCGACGCGCGCATCCGCGCCAAGGCCGAACGCGAACTGATCCAGAAAGGACTGCGGGAATCGCGTCCCGACCGCTATGACAATCAAGCCAGAGGCACGGCATCCTTCGGGTGGCCGGTGATCGGCGCTCTGTCCGCCCGTTTCCGCCAGGCCAGTTACCAGCGATACTTCGGCGTGCCGCATAACGGCCAGGATATTGCCGCGCCGCAGGGCTCGTCCGTCGTCTCCGCCGCGGATGGCGTGGTCTTCTTGGCGCGCGATGGAGGCGCGAAGGGATTCTCGTACATCCTGATCGGTCATCGTGACGGGTATGCCACGCTCTACGGACATCTCTCATCCTTTGCGGTGCAAACCGGTGACGACGTCCGTCGCGGCGAGGTTATCGGGCTTTCGGGCGGAATGCCCGGAACGCACGGTGCCGGTCCCATGACGACAGGTCCCCATCTCCATTTTGAGGTGATGCGCAACGGGGTGCATGTGGATCCGTTGGGGGGGCGGGCGTAGAACGGGTCGATTAAGATCGTAGGGGCACGGCATGCCGTGCCCCTACGATTTGTGGAATTGTGAATCATTCTGCCAATTTTGCGGATTCATGTGGATATACCGGCGTATTCGTAATAAATCGTTTTGTGTTCGCACACATGATTCATGGTAATTCCGCTGCCAAACGACCCCGCAATAACCTGCGGCGCGGATCAGACGTGTGGTTGCGGATTTGAATGCACCAATGATCGTCGCCAATGAACCGGCGATGGGTTGGCTGAATTGTCGTGTCGTGGGGGCACGGCATGCCGTGCCCCCACGACAGGTGATGATCATATGGATGTGATTGGGCATGATGACGTACGCATCGATGGACGCGGATGGAAAATGCAACGGAATATCCCGGAGGCAACGATCGACAATTTTTCCATATTCATTGTGCAGGGGCACAGCCTGTTGGGATACGCCACGCAGGGGCACGGCATGCCGTGCCCCTGCAGTGACGGTGATAATTTCGCCGAATATGCACGATCTTTGTTGTGTGCAAATCGTGACAAAATATGTGCCGTTCGTGTAATCGTGCCGGGGTAGGCGTATAGAACGTCGATGCCATTTCTGCATGAGGCAACGATAGAATCGCGATCGACGCATTGCTGCGGCATTTCTACGGATAATATCGATGTGATTAGTTTTTCCTTTTCACTGAGCCATTTCAGACGTTCCACGGCGATGTGGAACGGCCCCAACCACCACCACAAATTCCCCCTTCTGCGTGATCGTCTTCGCGATGTCCGGCAAACCCGCCACCGTCGTCCGCACGAATTCCTCATGCATCTTTGTCAGCTCGCGCCCGATGACGACGGGACGGTCGGGCTGAGTGGCGAGTGCTTCGGCGATATCCACAAGTGTGCGTTCGATGCGATGCACGGATTCATAAAAGACAATCGTGCGTTCTTCATCCGGTAAAGACTTCAGCAATGTCTGACGTCCTTTCTTGAGCGGCAAAAATCCCAGGTACACGAATTGATGGATCGGTAATCCGGACCCTGAGAGCGCCGTCAAAAACGCCGATGCTCCGGGGATCACTTCAATCTGAATGCCGGCCTCCGCAGCCTTGGATGTCACGACGTATCCCGGATCGCTGATGCCCGGCGTTCCCGCGTCGCTCACCAAGACCAAATGCTCACCGCGTTTCAATCGATCGATCACGTAGTCCGCCTTCCCGGCATCCGTATTCCCGTGAAAACTGATCAATTCTTTCTTTTCGATCTCCAAATGTTTGAGCAAATTCCCCGTTACCCGCGTGTCTTCGCACACGATTGCCGACGCCTTTTTGAGGGTCTCGATGGCCCGGAGGGTGATGTCCCCGAGGTTGCCGATGGGCGTTGAAACAATGGAGAGCATAAAAGCAGTGTAATCCTTGCAAAATTTTGATTGTATTGTAGCATGTTTCCATGCTCAGGCTCGATAAAGAGTTTGGCTGGGAACCGGATGCCGTGGAGGCGGGCACATTGCGCAAGGGAGGTACGCCAATTGCGGAGGAAACGGTGCGTGATGAAAGAACGGAGGTTGGCGATAAAGTATCATCGCTTTTGAAGGAGAAACAGAAATCCGGTCCGCACATTCCTTTGAAAGATATCCGCAACGCGGATCCAAAAGACGTGACGGCTCGTGTGCAGTATCTTTTTGGTGCATCGACCGCGCTCCCCGCAGATACTCACCTGACGCAAGTAGCGGAAATGCAGGAGATTGGCGCGTGGCATCGGCCGCTGGTATCGAAGTTGGCCAAGGAGGCGGCGTCGGAGCTAGGTACTGCGGATATTGCGCATGCGGCGAAGGTGTTGAAATTTTTTGCCATGTTTTTGGGAGGGCTGTGGGTGTGCACTGATTCGTCGTTTAAGTCGTTGCAGTTTCAACTGTCGCGAAAAATCCTCGGCCAGGTGCGGAAGCCGTCTGATATCGGCAAGCAGCCGCTCTACGATCTTACCGTCCTGCTCTGCGGTCCTGATGGCGGCGGTTTGCGCGGCATGTTCGAGAGATTGCATGAATCGTTGCAACACAAGGCCGTGCGTCCCATTATCTTGGGCCGCTCACGGACCAAAGGTCGAGTGGATGAAAAAGGCGTGCAATATGTGAACTACGAAGTCCTCAAGGAAGGATTCGGTCCCGACGGTCCCGTCTATGACATGGAGTTGTACGAAGTGGCGGACCAGCAGGATCCCGTGCCCGGTATGGACAAGACTGTGAGCCGCACAAAAGCGTGGGAACAAAAAGCGGAGAAAAATCGCGATGTCCCGCAGCAGGCGCTCTCACCAGCGGTCTATGATGATGGTGACGAAAGCCCATGGTTGATTGTCAGAAAATCGAAAAGCGGGGAAGTGGGCACGCTCATGCGCAAACACCCCGACGGCATCGTCGATGTCTGGCACAATGCGCGGATTCCCGTGAGCAAAAAGGCGCAACGTGCACGTGATGTGCTGGGAACGCGCCCTGAAATTCGGGAGAAGATGGAAAAGCTGAAACAAAACCGCATCGTTCTTGGCCGCAAGGCGTTGCAGAACAAGCCAGGATACATTCAGTATGTGACGGTGGATTCGTCCGTAAGAGCGATTGCTCCGTTCACGAATACGGTCATCATCAGTATTCCTGAGGAACAGGAGAACAGTTGGGGCGCCATTTTGGAGACCGAAGCGGCCGAGCGCATGCGGGATTTTTCGCACCTGGATTGCAAGTCAGTGGAGCATAACGGCCACAAATGGCATGTGCTGAGCTGGAAGAACGGGCAGAAAACTTGCACGATCATGAGGCAGGAAGGGGATGGATCGATTGACACAAAAGTCATACCGTGGTCTGAAGAATTCAAAAAGCCGGACGAGGACGAATATGACGATGAAGAGTAAATGACGGGGAGATAGTCTCTTTCGTAATGGGGGAAAACAGGTATCATTCTTGGGCACATTTTCCTGCCTTCGCATGCCTGAGAAATCCGAGAACGACGACGCCAAAGGACAACCTCAAGAACTGCCCGCCGCAGGTGGTGAGACGCTCTCCACGTTGGGACGCCTTCTGCCGCGCCCGATTGTGATGGAAATGGAGGAGAGCTACTTGAACTACGCGATGAGCGTCATTGTGTCCCGCGCTCTTCCTGATGCGCGTGACGGTCTGAAGCCGGTGCACCGCCGCATTTTGTTCGGCATGCAGCAGCTGGGGCTCCGCTCCGCCGCCAAGTACCGCAAGTCCGCGCTCATCGTCGGTGACGTGATGGGTAAGTATCACCCGCACGGCGACTCATCCATCTACGAAGCGCTCGTCCGCATGGCGCAGGAATTTTCCATGCGCTATCCGCTGGTGGACGGCCAGGGAAACTTCGGTTCCATCGATGGAGACGGCGCCGCCGCGATGCGTTACACGGAGTCGCGCATGGAGAAGATCACGGATGACATCATCAATGACATTGAGAAAGACACCGTCGACTTCGTCCCCAACTACGACGGGTCCCGCATGGAGCCGAGCGTGCTCCCCAGCAAAATCCCGAACCTCCTTTTGAACGGCACCGTCGGTATCGCCGTGGGTATGGCGACCA
>CAYOFI010000004.1:230-101196 GCA_964403335.1 uncultured Candidatus Peribacteria bacterium | reverse complement strand
CCACTGTTCCCTGCAATTGGATGCCGCTAGTGAGCAGTTCCTGCCTAAGCGCATCTCTACTTGCTGAACCACGTTTTGCAATCAGATCACCCATAAACCGCATGAGGGTGTTAATCATCTGCTGTGCCTGGTTTGGGTCTTTGAGTAAGCCATGCCTGGAAGCATCAATAGTTCCCGTGAAATCGGGTTCTCCTGGATCGAATTGCAAACGTGAAATAAATAACGAGCGAAGGATGGCTTCTTTGTGTGCTGCAATGCCTCTATAGGCATCAAGGGCTTCGAGCACTTCAAAGAGCGTATCGATCTTTTCCGTCACTTTAAGTTCTTCGGCATTCTGAGCCGATGATTCAAAAGCCTCTCCATCAGCCAAGCCCCGATAGCGCTCTAACAGTACCTTCAGGGTCTCTAGATTTCCGTTCTGAGCGCCATAGATAACTATAAATCGTCGTTCAGCTTCAGGAGTACAAGGGCGTAAAAGCTCCGCATGGCAGTCTGCTATGACGGATGCCCATTCGCTCGTGGAGCTATCTGAAAGGCTTAAAGAGCGCTTACATTGAAAATACAGAGTGGCATCAGAAGAAAGGTTAATGCAAAGATCATCAACAGGGTCCGCTGTTTCGCAGGATATCCTTTCGGGGATAGATTGAGCTGGCAGGCCAAACGCTTGTTCCACGGGCGTTCGTAGAAGAATCCGCATTGCCCACCACGTAGCAGCTTGAGCTTGAAAACGTTGACCAGCACCCATTGCCGCACCTCCCGCAGTATTTTTTCTTGCCGCAGTTTTTCTAGGTTTTACCACCTTGCAAGGTTACATTCTTCTGTTGCCTTACTCAATTAAGGAAAACTGACGGTGTGTAGTTCTTAAGGGAGTTATTCGTTCGTATTTTCCTTTTGTATCTCTGATTTTTGTTTCTCCTCAAGGAGTAGTCTGCGTTGAATATTCGCCAATATCTGAAAGAACTCAATACCTGCCTTCAGCTGTTCGGGCGTGAGTGTCATAGGGAAGAAGTAGAAAATAGCCTACACACCGTCTCTGCCTTTATTGCGCAGTACAAACATTCTGTGCAATAAAATTTGCTCATCATGGGACATACATCTTCTTTGCCACCGTTCCATCGCTGCTTGCATAGATGAGCAAGAATTCATGCTCATCCTTTGGCAGGATGAAGGCGAGCCATCCATTGGTGTTCGCCCCTGGTTGCAGGTTCACAGCATCGAAATAGTTACCACGGCTGTAGGTCGCAGATTCGTGCGTGTAGGTGCGTCCATCACTGCCTTCAACTGTAATGTAGTTGGGATTGGCATGAATGACGCTCCCGCCATCATTCTCAACTGCTACACCAATGCGCACGTAGGTGAAGTCTTTAGGATCGTTCACGCAGCTGTAACTTATACAGTTGCTACGGATAGTCTTCGTATTCAGGGCTACTTTCACATCCTTGCCCTCGTAGTACTGCATGTTGTCGATGAGATCTTGGACCCGCTTCTTCTCGGTTTCCGCTGCGAGCCTCTTCTGCTCTTTCTCCTGATCAGCAGCAACGCGCTTTTCGTCATACTTGAGATTTTTCACTTCTACCTCCTTCATCCCGTTCGCATAGCCCTCTGCTTTGGCTGTGAGCACATACTTCATCGTCTGTGCGTTGTAGGCAGTGTTGAAGGCCATGAGGATAGAGCCGCTGCCATTTGCGTCCAATGTGACCGTCTTCTCATCCGTGCCTTTCACCGTGACTACCGAAGAGGGTAAGCCATGAAGGGTCAGCAGATACTTCGTATCTGCTGTTTGGAGAACTATATTCGTTACGTCGATAGGAACACCCTTCCGTTGGTAAACGCTCTCGACTGTGGTTTCCAAGGTCTTTGCGTTGAACCTGCCTCCTATCACCTTCGCAGCGACTTCCACCTTGCCAGTGTCCGTGCCGCCTGGGACATCGATAGTCGTCTTGAAGGCATCGCCCTCGATCTGCACGGGGTTGCCGTTTACCGAGAGCTCTAAAGAGCATGAGCAGTGTGCTGAAGCCTTTCCCGTAATCTCCACGCTGTTCCCAGTGAACTCATACTTGTCGCTGAGCTCAATGGCTGCGGCTCGCGGTGCGCTATAGCTGCGCACGGCTGCAATGAGCAGGAAAACAGCGACAACGGGTGTGACGATCTTCCACTGCCTTCGCAACATAGCAAACACCTTTCGTAAGAAGCGCATGACCTTCTCTCGCTGCTGGGGTTTCTTATAGAGATACCAGATCACAACCCCAGGAATGGTGATGTACCAAAAGAGAATGCTCGCAAGTCCGATGAGCGCCCAGACAAGGACTTTTACAGATACCTGCTTTTCCTTGAGGGATGGCGTAGCTTTTTTGGGCTTCGCAGCAGGTGCTTCCAAATTTTCGCCGCAGTGTTTGCAGCGAATAGCATCTATTTTTATCTCTTCAGCGCAAAAGGGACATTGTTTGGTGTCTGCCATGGATTATTTGGGAATACGGTGAAGGAAGCCGTCACGGACGGAAAAGCGGATTTTGCAGGAGGTGCATTTCACTACTTTCTTTCCATTCATAATTATCACTTCATGCTGACAGTAAGGGCAATTGCCTTGGCTCAAAGCCAAGAACATCACTGGAGAGAGAAGGACCGCTCCACCTCCAATCAACATCATTGGAATGCCCACGATGCTTCCAACTACAGTAAGGGTAATCAGTCCTCCTAAACCGATCATAACGATGCCAAACAGGATACTCACGCCAATGGATTTCATGAATCCTGCTCTTTGTAGAGGATTGGCTTTGCCTTCTGAGCTTTGCGGCTTCACAGAAGAGGAAGCCTCTGAGAGGTCTGCCTTGCAATGCTTGCACTTCACGGCTTCCGTTTTAATCTCTTCGGCACAGAAAGGGCATTTTCGCATCAGCGTGGTAGTAGCTGCCATATCAAAAAATAGAGAGGGTTAATTGCAATTCATTGCTTTACGCCATCCAGCCGCCTGTGCCTCTGCCTCAGAGCAAAACCAACGCTCACCAGCTGAAGTGTCGATTTGTGTAGCGTTGTAGCTACCACAACCTTCAACGTGGTAGATTTTCTCTTTCTTACTGCTGATATTTCCTTTGATTGTGCATGAACCTGATACCGAACTTACTGACGATGCAGCACTGCTTTGATTCAATGTAGTAGCCGAAGAAGAGGACTTTGATATGGACTTTGAGTAATCACATTTCGCACCCCATAAACCAATTTTTGATTCTGAAGCTACCTTTTCAAGCTCGTTGTATTGGTCAAGCCGTGGGTGCGGATAGCTCTTATAACTAAATGCAAATCCATCCTCGATCATCTGCGCTCCAATGTCTTTCTCCTTGAAACTCACATACCTAAGAAGACGACCATACTTGTCCCTATCTTCTGCGGGATTCTTTTCGAGTGTCACCTTCTTACGATTCAGTAGTGCTTTCATTTTTGCAGATGCCTCTTTCCCATAGCATTGGACTGCTTTGCGCGGGTCCACCGTTTCAGGAGTATCAATACCGATGATCCGAACCTTCTCCAGTTTTCCAGTTGAAAGCTTTACTTGAATGGTGTCGCCATCGACTACCCTCATGACTGTTGCGCTCTCATCGGTGGTGCTTGCCGCAAAAGCAAGAGGAGAAAGACTCAGAATAAAGCTAGCTATAGCGACATATTTAATGAAATTGCTCTTCATGAAAGGTGAGGGGGCAATAGTTGTCTTGGAGCCTACACCGTCACATATGACGGTGTAAAGAGTATCGAACCATCCCGATACTTAGAGGGATGACATCAGACACAGGAACAAAGTTGGCAAAACGCTTAAAAGAGCTTCGTGAAGAGCGTGGCTGGACGCAGGAAGACGCTGCTCGTAAGTGCAAAATGGAGTACAAGTATTACCAGCGGTACGAGAGCAAAAAGCCGCGTGATATGAGGCTCAGCACTTTGGAGAAGATCGCAAAGGCGTTTGGTATGGAGCCGAACGACATGATCACTTTTAAGTGATCTCCACACGCATCGAAGAAGCGTAGAACAAACCCAGACAACGCCGACAGGCGTATTGTCCAAAGTCCTGGCGATAGAGGCTTACAAACGCCTGATCACAGCGTGGACAGAGAAAGTAATACCTATACCCGTTTCTCAAATTTGTGAGCATCCCTACTACTTGAACATCCTGAAGGCCAAACCTTCCCTCAAGTTGCAAAATTGCAGTGAGGGAATTTTGCGGAATTACGGCTTGTATATCACGAATGCAGAGCCTTTCTGCACGTTCAATCAGAGAGTTTTGAGTCATGGGAATGCTCTTTGGAATCTGCTAAATCTTTAGGCAGGTGACCTTGGTTTATTTGCTGGTTTTGAGCGAAAAAGGCGTTCTTCGCCTTCACTTGAATAGGCGGGTGACAGAGATTTTGGAGCGCTTGAGTGAGCCGCATTATCTGATCATTTGCTGTTTCAATTCCTAACCGCGCCTCCTTTAAGTACTTGGTTTTATCTAGTTCATAGCTGAATGAGACCTTCGTATCATCTTCACTCGACTTATACTTCGAACCAAAGAGCATTTTTTCGTAGGTCCATGACATACTCCATGCAGACACTAAACGGTCAATTAGAAGTCGTTTAGAGGTAGTATCACCCTTAAATTCTTCCGTGAGTTCTCGATGTAGTCTTTCAGCTGCTGGCTTCAATTGTTTATCTGTAATGGCAACAGGGATTAATCCTGTCTGTAGGGTAGTTCTCCCATTAACCCTTTTTTCTACATCAGTTGCTTCTTTATATTCTGCTTGGGTTAGCTTCTTTTTAGACTGCTTTTCGAGGAGTTTACGAATCATAAGTTCATCTACGCGATCAGAGAAAGCCAGTTCAGACTCATCGGGTTTCTTCGGATGTTCTTTGATTATGAGTTCAAGCGTTGACATGGCATTTGAGGTAATTTTACAAATCGAACCCATTTTCATTGTTCATGTTTACGTCAATCGCAGCAGGTAAAGGAGGCTTATTGCCCTGTCTGGCACTTTGGAGCCTTTGAAGCTCGTGAAGCGAATGCATAAACATTCGGTGCAGGTTGGATTCCCCACGGTGAATCGCAAGCATTTCCTTCTCTGGTGGAACCAGCCTTGAATCCTCCTCTGCCATGTCCCGTTGCAATTCCATATTCTCCCACATCCGCAATCGCACCTTTGCGTTTTCCAGCATGTATCCTGCGAATTCGCGGGCTATCTTGGTCATATTTTTCAATACCTGCTTATCGTCTTCTAATAACTCAGGATCAGCGATCCTATCCTTCCAAAGAACTGCCTCCAACTTCATACCACGTACCCGCGACTGAGCAATAAAATCAAAATCTAAGATATGTTTAATCTGCGAAAATTCATGGGTTGTGCCAAACCTATCTTTCAACTGCTCACGAAAATGTGGGCTTAAAGGGAGCCCAAACCAGTCCAATGCAGTAACGAAATTATCAACTGAATCAACTAATGACTTACATACGAGGCTTGTTCGAAAATGCTCAACATAGTCGATTGTAGGCCGTTCGGCATGCAGAAGTAGGTGCTGCTCATCCTCAAGTGTGTGCTTCATTCTCGTGTCCATGCGGCTTTTTAAGACCATGGCACTTTCCGCTCTAGTGATACGCGCAAGCCTCCACTGAAGCGAAACAATTCTATCTACGAGAGTCATTTCAACAATGCCCACGGGTTGTAGCTCTCCAAAGTATTGTGATCGCATATCTTTATACAGCTCTTCATCCTCAATCTCTTCCAGGACTACAGCCTTTGAGAAAATCCCGTACTTTATCGCGTTCTTACTAGATACGGCTTTACCGTGTGGCGTTTTTACACCTCCTAGGAGCGCGTTATTGCGATTTGCCGTGAGCTGTTTTTCAGAGGTTGAAGAGGTCATGGTTAAAATATAGTTTGCCACAGCCCAACCAATTTTCGTAGTGTGAAGTTCACAACGAATAAAGGAAATCTGACGCTGTGTAATTGCATCAGCATGCAGAAAGAACAGGTAGATCAAATACCTCTTGTGACTCCTCCCAGAAGGTTCGAATAGTCTCTACTAGGGGCTGCCACTTCCATATCCAAACTTACCAATATACCAGACTGCTACCGAAAGGAATTCTGTTCCGCTTTGGCAGGCTCCAAGGCGGTGGCAAGTTCGTGGATGGATATGGCAATTCCGCTTGCCGTGGCGAGGATGCCGATGAAGAACGGCACAAGCGACCAGGATTCCATGCCCGGCAACAGGAGCGAGACACCCAAAAACAAAATGCATATGAGCATTGCCAACACCCCCGACTGCAGGAGAATCAACGCATTACGCAACAACCCTGCCCGGCGGAGAACACCCGCATACTGATCATCCAAGGTCTGCAGACGTGCTTGTATCGCGCGGAGCGTATCGTCATCATGAGGTGTTGAGGCGGTGCCGCCCACATGCAGACGCACGTCGAATTGTTCCCGCGAGAACATCCGCAAGCGGCCGACCACAGCCGCCAAACGGTTATAGAGAGCCAAACAAATAAGCCCCTGCGCAGAAATCATCACGACGGGGGCGACAAGAGCGCGAATGGACTCAACATCAATCATGATCGTTAGATCTTCTTCGGAAACAGCACCGACAGCAGCAGCGACCCTCCCAGACACGCCATGACCGTCACGAAGGACACCAATGACGAAATCTCGATATGAAAAATCTCCAGGAGCATCTTGCCGCCGATGACAATCAGCACCAGCGACAAGCCCTTTTGGAGATGGTGGAACTTGTGGATGACGGCTTCCAGCAGGAAGAACATAGCGCGAAGCCCTAAGATGGCGAAGATGTTGGCGGTGTAGATCACGAACGGATCCTGGGAGATGGCAAACGCGGCGGGGATGGAATCGACGGCGAAGATGAGGTCCGTCCATTCGATAAGGATCATGACCAGGAAGAGCGACGTGAAGAACCATTTGCCGTTCTCCCGCACCATGAATTTCCCGTTATGATGGTTGCTCGTGAACCGAAACATCTTGTGCGCCAATTTATAGAGCTTGCTGTTGCGGAAATCGACGTGCTCTTCTTTCTTCTCAAAGAGCAACTTGATGCCTGCGTAGATGAGCATCGCGCCGAAGATGTACAAGATCCAATGGAACATGGACACCACCACCGATCCCAACCCGATAAAGAGCGCCCGCATGACAATGGCGCCGAGAATGCCGTAGAACAGCACGCGGTGCTGATATTTCTCCTCGACCTTGAAATAATTGAAGATCAGCAAAATCACGAACAGGTTATCCACCGACAGCATTTTTTCCGTCGTATACGCGCTCAGGAATTCAATCGCCTTGGTGTGGTCATAGAAGAGAAACAAACTCCCCGCGAACAACAATGACACCGCGATCCAAAACAAGCTCTGCCAGGCAGCGGACTTGACCGACACCTTGTGCGCGCTGCGGTTCATCACTCCTAAATCGACAATCAGGAACAGGAGAATGATGGCGGCGAACGCGGTGATGAAAATGATGCGGGGCGACATAGTTGCACGGCAGTATACGATGCATTCGCCAAAAATACACCGCCCCCTCTATCCTCTTCTCATGACCCGCACCCTCACCTTCCTCGGCATCACACTTCTGATGATTATCGGCATCGGTACGCTGTGGCAGGAATCCTTCGCCGCCGCGCCCGTGAACTGCGCACGTATCGCCAAATTGCAAAGCAGGCCCGCGCTCACGAACCGCGTGAAGCGGCTTGCAGCGCGGTGTGCCGCACTCACAAAAACGTCATCACGATTATCGGCATCATCATCCCCCGCCAAACTCTGGGGTGCCTATGTGGGTTGGGAAGCGGAGGAAGGACCGGCGTTTGAAGCCAAGGTCGGCATGCCCATGCAGCTCCGCGCCACGTTCGTGCACTGGGGCAACGATGCCGAATTTCCTCTGCATCTTACGGAGACCACAAAGGACAAAACACTCGTGATCTTCTGGGAGGCCATGGATTACCACGTCGCATCCATCGACCAGCCGCGGTACTCGTACGCGGCCATCCTGCGAGGTGACTGGGATATCTATTTCAAGACTTTCGCGGAGCAGGCACGCATATATGGCGGACCCGTCATCTTGATTCCGTTCGAGGAAATGAACGGCGATTGGTACCCGTGGTCGGGCACGAAGAACGGAAACAGTCCCGCGCAGCACATCGACGCGTACCGCTACATCCGCGAGTTCTTCCGCGATACGCCCAACGTGAAATTCGGCTGGGCCGTGAACGGCGATTCCGTGCCGGATACCGCGGGCAATCGCATCGCCGACTATTACCCCGGAGATGCGTTCGTGGATTACGTGGGCGTGGATGGATTTAACTTCGGCGACCCGTGGATGACGTTCGATGAGATCTACGGCTCCGCCTTGCAGCAACTGAAGACGTTCAAGAAGCCCATCTATATTTTTTCCATGGCCAGCGCCGACGGACCGAAGAAAGCCGCCTGGATTGCCGACGCGTTGACCGCGGAGCTTCCCAAATATCCGGAGGTGAAGGGCTGGGTCTGGTTCAACGAAAACAAAGAACGCGACTGGCGCGTGTGGTCGGATGACGCGTCATTGGAAGCATTTAAAAAAGCCATACGTATCAAATAGCGGCGTAGCGAGATCGCTACGCCGCCATGTGTCATGCTCTTAGCCAAGTTCGTACTTCTCATCGCGAAGCCGTATCAGGGCATCATCTGCATTCCCTGGTGTGTGGTGATGACCGCGATGTTGTTGGTCTTCAGGTAGTTCACCACATCCTGGAGGATGCCGGTCGTCGTGGAGTAGTCCTCGACGCCGGGAGCGTTTGCGGCGGCATCGACTTCATGGAAGACGATGTTGAGCCACGTCTTGGTCTGGACGGCATGGTCGATCCACGCCTTCATCTGGGCAGCGGTGGTGGCGTCCAACACGTTCTGGACCTCCAAGTCGTACTTGTTGGTGACCTTCGTGTTGTAGCCGCCATTCACGCCGCGCGCGCCGACAAATCCGCTGTCTTTGACGACCTGCATGACGGCGGCGTTCTTGTCTCCGAACGGATACGCGAACGTATCGACGGGCGTGAAGCCGTTGTTGAGCAGAGCCGTGCGGGATCCGCCGATCTCGGCCTTCATCTGGTTCTCCGAGAGTCCGATGAGGGACGCGTGCGTCTTGGAGTGCGCCGTCACTTCATGACCTGCGGCCTGGAGCTCCTTGAGCTTGTTGATCGTCAGGTAGTGACCGACCTGGTTGTAATCCTGATCTTCAGCCATCTGTGCTTCGTCGGAGACGACAAAGAACGTTCCCTTGATGCCGGCGTTGTTCAGAATCGGCATGACGTTGCGGTGATGGGACGTCCATCCGTCATCAAAGTTCAGCGTCACATAGCCTTTATCGAAGACGTTGGAACTGGAGGCATTGGAGCTGGATGAGCTGGAGCTGGACGTCGAGCTGCTGGAGCTGGAGGACGTGCTGCTCGAAGACGTGCTGGATGAGCTGGACGACGATCCTGTGTCCACGCGATGCAAATCGAAGGAATCAATGTAGAGCGATCCTGCCGATTTGATCAGATGGAATACCGTGAGGGACACGGTGTTAGCCGGCGGCGTGATGGTCGCGGAGAACTGCGCCCACTCGCTGGAGGCAACGGGGTTGCCGATGTCGCTGAAGGATTTCGTTCCGTCCGCCAAGGTGTACTGCACCGTGACGAAGGACGGCACCGTGCTCTTGTAGCGGTTCGTGTAGGAGTACTGCACGCCGGGGGTGACGTTGACGTCATTGAAATACCACTTGGCATCGCCGTCGGCCCACTGTGTCATGAAGACCTCGGCACCCTTGCCGGAGAAGCCGTCCACGGGATAGCGGAACTCGCGGTTGTTATTGCCGAAGCCTCCCCTGTTCCATCCCGCGGGATCTCCGTTCGCGCCCAGCGTCTCGAAGTCGCCGTTGAGGATAAGATTGCCCATGTTCACGCTGCTGGAGGAAGACGACGAATTGCCCGAAGAGGACGAACCGCCGTTGCCGCCGCCGCCGGAACTGGAACCGCCGGAGCTGCTGCCGCCTGAAGACGATGAGCCCCCGCACAAGTCATCGATGGTTCCGTCCGCGTGTCCGGACAGATCAACGCCGGACAGTGCATCATTGATGTGTCCGCAGGCCTTGTCGCTCAAATTCGGCAAATCAATTTTCGGGAGATCGATGTTCGGAAGATCCAGATCGATCGACGGGATGTGCACATTCGCCAAAATGGACGGAGGCAGTTTTGCATCCAAATCCAAGTGCACGTTCGGCAGGGATAATGCATACGCCGGCGATGACGCCAAGACGCATGCCGCGGACGCGATCACCGCGACGGTGCGGGTGGCGAAGCGGGAAGTAAAAAATGTATTGGGCATATGAATGGGAAGGGGGGAAAGAAACACACCACTAGACGCTGCCCGCGTCCGGATGGTGACACTGAAGGAAAAGTTCTTGTTGAAGAATGGACAGAAGGTGTCGGTTTTGCAGAGATGTGCCGGAATAGTCAACGACGCCATACTTGCGCGCGAGTTCCAATCTGTCTTCGAAACTGTTTGGCAAGTTGTGCACACGTAAGAAATCGATCAGCGAAAAATTTTGACGTGGGGATGAAGAGGATGCACCGGAATCGGACGATACGGTGTCACACCCCGCGGGCAACATCGCCGCCGCATCAGCATCCGATGGATCAACGAGAAGCAGAGCGGGTGCCGCTGCCGCGACGCTTGTCTGTGAGACGGCATTCCCGCGCATCAGTGCCGCAACGACGCGGACATTGGCGTGTGAATCGATGATGCCGGCGTAGAGAATCAATCCTCCAAGGACGCATGTGGTCGCCGTGACGAATCCGATGATGCACAAAGACAACGCCACTTGCGTGTAGCTGCTTTTGACCATGGATTTGGCCACGGCCATGGCGGCCTTCGCGGGATCGTCCGGGCTCCAGACATCGCCGGACAAAATATCCGGAAGCGACGTGAAACGCTGCAGCGGCTCCTGTGCCGGGGGAAGAATGTCTCCCGGCCGCAGGCGCGACGGCGCCGCGACGCGGGGCGGAATCTCGATCGCGATGGACGTGCCGTCGATGAAAGACGGTGGTGTCATAGGGCGGAGGACGGACGGACTCTTGCCGTGCGTTTGCGCGCCATGCGCGCGTGCACGATGCGCATGCCCTGCGCGGCTTTGTTCGCAAGAATGATGAACAAATGCACAAGCATCGTCAGGCCGATGAGCTGCGTGAAGGGGTTCATAGGTTGGCGACGCGTTCGGGGGTAAACCACACCAAGTTTTTCCGGCGGAACACGAACTCCTTGATAAATTGCTCCATGAACACGAAGGCATTCACGTACACCAAAAACACATGGGCAAGCGGCGCGAGCATCAGGTCCGGCCGCCGCTCCTTCCACGCCGCAAGCGCGCTCAACACGAACGCGAACAAAAAGTACGGCACCGCGAACACCAGCGTCAGCCACAGATTGATGAACGGCATCACCAGGAGAAGAGTGGAAAACACGACTCCCTCGATGTACATCAGCGAGAGTTCCAGCGCCTGCGCGGGACGCAGCACGATATCGATGTGTTTCAGCAAATTCTGCCATCCCCCGCCGCACCACCGGCGCAACTGGTTGATGTACGACGACAGCGTCGCCGGGTCTTGGGTGTAGGCGACGGCTTCGCGGTTGAAGTGCACCTTGTATCCCAGTTTGTGGAGCTTGTAGGTGAAGTCCAAATCCTCCGCGATGGTATCGTGATCGAAGGGCAAGTGCGCCCGGAAGACATCCGTGCGGAAGGCACCCGCGGCGCCCGGGATCACGAACACGAAGTTCATGTAGCTTTGCGCCAATTTGTGGAAGTTTTGGCCGATGGCGTACTCGAACGCCCTGTACCGGGTGAGCCAGTTGTACTTGAGACTTTTCAGGTACCCTCCCACGGCGGCGATGGTCGGATCGGCGAAATCTTTTTCGATCCGCTCCACGAAATCTTCCCGCAAGATGGTATCCGCGTCCGTCACGATGAAAATGTCCCCGTTGACGAACTGCAACCCGAACTCCTGCGCGAAACTTTTATTGCCCAAATTTTTCTGCGCCCGCACCACGGTGATGCGTCCCGCGAATTCCTTCAAAATCTCCGGCGTGCCGTCCGTACTGGCATCATCCACCACAATGATCTCGTCCAGGGGGCGAGACTGACTGAGCCAGGAAAGAACCGATGTCCGGATGGACCGTTCTTCGTTGTAGCAGGGTACGAGGAGGGAGATGAGCATGCCAGACAGAGAAACTGCTGTCTGGATAGTTACAGACGACCGCACACGAAAAACGGTGACAGTGATGCGATTGCAATGAACAAATTATATGACCGTGAGCGCAAACAGAAAGCCATCCTGACATAGCAAGCATGCGCCTCCTACATTCCTCCACGGCACCTTGCACGCACACCGCGATGCGCATCACAATACCGCCCATGAGGCGTTTGCGGTCCGTCTACGCGCTGAGCTCTGTGGTGGCATTGGCATGCATCGTGCTATGGGGAATTCAAAACGTCGTCGGACAGGCGAATTCGTGTAACGAAAAATACCGTCTGCTCAATCCCGCCCGCAGATGCGGCAGCACGCTGCCGCAAGGAGAATGGAACTACGAACATCTGCGCGATGCGCTGACGGCAAAGACGGACGCACTCACCGCGTCGGGCGCCCTCAGCCATATCTCGGTCTATTTCCAGGATTTGGATCACGGGCCGCGTTTCGGCATCGGGGAATACGACAAATTCCTTCCCGCAAGCCTGATGAAGCTTCCCGTGCTCATCTTCTTCCTGCATGCCGCGGATCTGGAACCGGGCATTTTGAACAAACCTCTCTCGTTCACGGGCAAATTGGACGTGACCGATAACGTGGATTCGGAAGATCAAACCATCCAGCCGGATACGCCCTATACCATCCGCGACATGCTGACGAAGATGATCAAGTATTCGGACAACCGCTCCTACCTGGTGTTGCTGCGCGAAATGAACGCGCTGTCCGAGGAGACGGCGTACACCACGTTCCAGGACTTGGATATCCTGGACATGATGGTGGAATCGAAAGAAACGTATGTGTCCATATCCGCGTACGCCAAACTCTTCGGCGTGCTCTACAGCACGTCGTATTTATCGAAGGACATGTCGCAATTTGCGCTCGAACTTCTTTCGGAAACCACCTTCACCCAAGGCATTCAAGCGGGAGTCCCAAGCGACCTGCGCGTGGCGCACAAATTCGGATACACGAACATCGACGGCGGCCAGCTGCACGATTGCGGCATCGTCTATCACCCCAAAATGGCATACATCCTGTGCGTGCTCACCTCCGGACCCGATCAAGACAAAGCAAACGCCGCGATCAGGGATATGTCCCGCATGGTCTACGACGCCGTCTCCACGCCGGATTTTGACCGCCTGTTACGCAAGAGCCAGAGCAATCTCTAAAAGACTTCCCGCCGCAGCAACTCCTTCTTCCGCTCTACCCCCCACCGGTATCCCGACAGCGATCCATCCGTGCGGATGACGCGATGGCACGGGATGAGCACGGAGATATGATTGGCACCACAGGCCTGAGCGACCGCACGCATCGACGTTGGAGCTCCTATGGCTTTGGCGATATCCGCATACGTCGCGGTCCGCCCGAACGGGATGCGGCGGAGCGCATCCCAGACACGTGTCTGAAAAGGCGTGCCGCGGATGTCGAGTGGGACATCGATGTGCGACGTCGGCCTCTCGATCAGCTCAATCACTTCCGCCGTACCCGCATCCCCTTCCACGATCTCCGTCTTCGGAAAACGATCCCGCAGTTCGCTCACCAGCTCATCGGGGGCATCCCCGAACATCACGCAGCAGATTCCCTTCTCCGTGGCGGCAATAAGGACCAATCCCAGCGACGATGTCCCAATCGCGTAGCGGATCGTCATCGTTCCTTCGCTGACCGGCGATGGCACTGCCGTGTTCATATGCGGAGTATAGTCACCGCATGGCACGCGTAAAAGCGATGGGCTTACTTCTTGGTATCGCCATCGGACTGACACTTCTTCAGGTAGCCGTGGCCACGGTCGGCCCGGAGGACGGGCACATCGGCGCGGCGTACCAAAAACTCTTTCAGTGGGACAGCGTGTGGTATGCGGACATAGCCGAACACGGATATGAAAAACGCGCGACACCTTTTAAGAATCACCCTGCGCGGACCATGGAGAACTGGACGGAGTTCAGCAACGGCGGATTTTTTCCGGGCTATCCTCTTGTCGCGTCAATCATCCGGCAGACAACGGGCATCTCCGTTCAGACTTCCCTGTTGCTGGCCGCGCAGCTGATGAGCGTAGTGTTCTGGACGTATCTCCTCCTTCTTCTCCGGCAATTGCAGATCGCACGACCGTGGCAGATCGCCGCCGTGGCGCTCATTTTTTGCTATCCGACTTCTTTCTATCTGGTCTCCGGCTATGCCGAGTCCACCTTCCTCGCCTGTACGCTGGGCTACTTTTTTTGGTCGGCGGTTCCCCAGGCGAAAGGCGTCGTCCTTGCCGGTCTGCACGGCATTCTCCTGACGGCGACACGGATCGTCGGCATTCCGCTGGCGATGTATCCGTTGGTGCGGCGATCGTGCGGCACGCGCGATGACCGACGCGATCCGCGCGGCATCGGCAGAGATCTGCTGATGGGCGCAGGGAGTCTCTGCGGGGTCATCGGATTTTTTCTTCTGAGCGCGTACGTCTTCGGGCGGTGGGATTTCTACCTGTGGGTGCAAAAAGAAGGCTGGGACATCGCGCCGCAGTACGCGTTTCCGCTGATTGTCCTCAAAAACATCCTCATCCCCTTCGGGAGATTTCCGGATGTGCTGACGGATCCGTACGCGCAATTCTCGATCAACATCGTCTGCGCGATGACGGGACTCTGGATGCTTATCGGATTGACGCTCACCGATGCGATCCGCGGCATGCGCATGCGCGACGGCACCTGGCGCACGCGTGCGCCATTCTTGCTCTGCAGCGCGATGATGTTCTATCTGTACATTGCGGGACTGCTGGAGAAAGATTTCACGAGCATGGCTCGCTACATGTTGACCGTGCACGTCTTGCTTGTGCTCGCGCTCACGCATCTGCTCACATCGGTCCGGTGGAAGTCATCATGGGGGAAATATACCGCCATGATCGTCATCGCGATCGTGAGCGTCATCGGCCTTTCCGTGGAGCGCCGCCTGAGCGGCGGCTTCATCGCGGGCGGATGGGTGGCGTAGGAATGGACAACCACAACGCTCTTCCGTCGATTGCACCCCGAAATCCCCGCAGAGTACGATGCGAAGCACTCCCTCCGTCTCTTTCTTCCTGCCACTATGCTGTCCCGCCGCTCCGCGTTCACGCTCATTGAGGCGCTCTTGATCATCGCGATCCTCTCCGCGATCGCCGTGATCATGATTCCGCTCTACCGGCAGTACCAAGTGCGCAGCGACCTGTCGAACGCCAGTTCCATCGTCACGCAGGGCGTGAGCCGCGCCCGCACGTTGGCCCAATCGGGGTACCAGGATTCGCCGTGGGGATTTTCGTTCGAGCATGGCGTTCTCTTCAAAGGCGATTCGTACGAAAACCGTGATCCGAACTTTGACGAAAGCTTCCCGTATCCGGTGACGGTGGAACCCACGGAAACGTCGGAAGTATGGTTCGAGAAAATCACGGGCACGCCCAACGCCCCGGGCAGCGTGGTGACATTGGTGGGAAATGAAGGCGCGCAGGTGACAGTCGATCTGCAGTTGGATAACGGCGGTTCGCCGGTGAATCTGTCCGATCTGGTCGCCATTTGCCACCAGTATGCGGGTGGCGCGTGGGACACCATTTACGTGTCCGATGCTTTGGTCTCCAGCTATTTGGCACAGGGCGATTACCAGGGCGCATGCGTGGCAGGCCAGGGAACAAGTTCGGCAGGGGCCGCATCATCGGCGGGAGCGGCATCGTCCGCCGCAGGCGGAGGCGGAGCCACTCCGCCCGCAGTCAGCACCAAAGGCATCTATCTGCTGGCGACGAGCGGCGCGGGCTCCATGAACATATCCGGCAACGGCAACATCACGGTGGGCAGCACCGGAAACGTGTACGTGAATTCTTCCAACAGCACCGCAATTACCGTATCCGGGAACGGTCATGTGACCAGTTCGCACTTCTATATCGTCGGCAACCCCGGCACCTCGGTCAGCGGCAACGGCATCATCTCCGGCACCGCACATGGCGGATCGGCAGCGGTGTCCGACCCTCTGGCATCGCTCCCCGTGCCCACGCCCAACGCCACGCAGCTTTCTAAAGTGACGGTATCCGGCAATGCCGCGGTCACGCTGGCTCCCAACACCTACAAAGGCATATCCGTCACCGGCAACGGCCGCCTCACGCTCAATCCCGGGTTCTACTATCTCAACGGCGGCCTGACAGTGTCCGGCAACGGCCAAATCTCCGGCAGCGGCGTGACGATCTACACCACCAACGGAGCCATTTCTCTCAGCGGCAACGGCGCGATGTCCTTGCGTCCGCAAAGCGGCGGCGCCTACGCAGGCGTCATGCTCTTCCAAGACCCCACGCTCACCACCGCCATGAGTCTGTCCGGCAACGGCAGCATGAGCATCCGCGGAGCCGTGTACGCGCCGAACGCGACCATCACCATCAGCGGCAACGGTGCGGGGAACGTTCTTGGGTCGCTGATCGTCGGGAAGAATTTGACGCTGAGCGGGAACGGGTCGTTTAACATTCAATGAAAAACAATTTTCCTCTACGCCTCTCCCCCGCCCATTCGACTGAGCTCAGGGCAGGCAGGGGAGAGGCGGGGGTGAGGGCAGTTGGAATGCGATATAATACGGCCTCATGATGCAACGTCTCTTCGCATGGCTCCTGGCTCTCGGTCTCCTGGGCTACGCGGGAGTGACGGCCTACCGGTACCTGCTGCCCTGCAACCGGCCGGTGTTGTACCACGCGGGTACCCTGGATCCGCGTTTTCACATCAGCGATGCGGCGTTTCATCAGGCGATGACCGATGCGGCCGCGCAATGGAATGCATCCGGCGGGCGTGAGCTCTTCCGGGAAGATCCCGCGGGTTTCCCGGTGTCCGCCGTCTACGACGAACGGCAGAAAGCAGCCGATGCGCTGAAAGAATTGGGAATCGAGTTGGATGAGGGAGAACAGTCCTATCAAGACGTGAAAGCACGCTACGAATCCGTCAAAAAAACATTCGATGCGCAAGCCGCGGCGTATGCAAAGGCGGGCGAGGATTTTGACCGGCGGAAGAAGGATTTTGCGGCGCGCCTTGCGGTTGCCGAAGCCGATGGCTTCACCCCTGAAGAGTCCGCGGTTTTTGCGAAAGAGGCTCAATCAATCAATGCGTTCATCCCCCAATTGCAAGCGCAAGGGAAGACCTTGGAAGAAAAGCGTACCGAGCTCAACGGCATCGTCTCGGTCTTGAATACGCTGGCCGCACGACAAAATGAATCCATCGAGACTTTCAACACCATCGGCCAAAGTGTCGGGGCCGAATACGAGGCGGGGGTATTTGTACGGGAAAACGGCAAGGAGAGAATCGATGTGTTCGCGTTCGACGATGTATCGGAACTGCAAAGCTTGCTTCTTCACGAGTTCGGCCACGCACTGGGGCTGCAACACACGGAGGATCCGCAATCGATCATGTACCGGCTGCATACGGGGGAGAACAGTGAGCTGACGGAGACGGATCGGATGCAAATGGTGGAAGTGTGCAAGTGGTGAAAGAAATCGAAGAAATCTAGGAAATCGAAGAAATCGAGGAATGGAAGTACTCCTCGATTTCTTCGAAGTCTTCGAAGTCCTCGATTTCCTTAGTAAAACTTGTAAGTCCCCTCTTCGGCGAACGTCGCGGCACATATCTCTTCTACTCTCTTCCCTTTTTCCCTATGGCACCCGACACGGAGCAGCACAAAGGACGCACCGGACGCAGCAAGGCGGGCATGAAAGGCGGACGGGCGACTGCCGCCATCCACGGCCGCGAATTCTTCAGTCGCATCGGCCGCAAGGGCGGCATGGCGCGCGGCCGGAAACGTTCCGCATGATGTACGGCATATTGTCGACGTAAGACGGTGTGCACATGCACGTCATCCATGCCGTCTTCCCCCCTACCCCATGAAGCGACCCACCAAATCCCAACTATATGCCGCGGGCCTGTTCGGCGCCGTCAGCGGCGCGCTTGCGCTGTATATGGCACGCCATCCGCGGCTCCGCAAAGAGCTGTCCAAATCCCAGTCCGCGGGCGAGGCCCTGCAGACCTTGGGCGACCACGTGCAGAAAGACAGCAAACGCTTCGGCCATCATCTGCGCGATTTTCTGCATGCAGAACGCAGCGAGCGTGAGTTGGTGAAAAAAGGAAAGAAGCGCGCCAAACAAGCCGTGTCGCAGACGGAAGAAACCCTCCAGGCGGCGGCGGCGGACGCGGGCTCAGCCGCGCGCGATATGATCGATAAGGCGTAAGACCCTTTGCCGCGATTCACTGGAATGGAATCCGTATTGTTGTGTACCGTCCCCCTCTGTGCCGTCGTTCCACGCCATCGCGGATATCCTTATCGGCCTGGGCTTCGTCGCCATCGCCATTCTGTTCTCCCGTTTGCCGCGCTGCGGACACGGCAACATTCACGTGCTGGAAGACCGCACTGATGAACTGCAACGGATGAACACCGCGCTGGAACAAAAAATCCTGGAACGGAAACTGGCCGAAGAACACCATCAAGCCAACTTCAGGCGCCTGGAAGCCACGATCGACAGTTTGCCGTTGGGAGCCGCAGTCATCGACGAACACGGCATCATCATTCACGCCAACCAAAAGTGCTGCGATCTGTTGGACCTGCATTGCACGCCGCAGGACCTGCTGGGCCTGAAGAGCGACGCGTACTTCACGCGCGTGGCGCAGGAAACGGATGATCCCATCGGGTACGTCCGGGCCGTGCACGGGATTTTGCGGGGCAGTGACCTGCACAGCGAACGGGAATTCCGCATGCGCGACGGGCGCACCATCCACCGCACGTGTGTCCGCATTCTGGCGGAGAACGCGGCGCGCGGGTATCTGCTCCTCTATCGCGACATCACCAAAGAACGCCGGGTGGATGCGTCCAAGTCCGAATTCATGTCGCTGGCCTCGCACCAATTGCGCACGCCGCTCACGATGATCCGGTGGGGATTGGGACGGCTCGGGCGCGCGCTTGCGGGGAAAATCACGGCGCCGGAAGCGGCGCTCATCACGGAAAGCAAAGTGGCCGCCACGCGCATGGCCCACACCATCGATACGATGCTGGCCATCTCGCGCATCGAGGCCGGCAAAATCCGCATGGAAGTCAGCGACGTCAAACTGGGCGCACTGCTCAATGACATCCGCGTGGATTGCCGGGAAATGTCCGAGTCGCGCCAGCAAACGGTGTCGCTCGATTGCCCGCCGAACCTAACCATCCGCACCGACCCGCACATCCTCACGGAGATCCTGCAAAACTTGTACACCAACGCCATCAAGTACACCCCTCCGGGCGGAAAAATCATTCTGCGCGGCGAGCTGCGTCACGAGACGGTCACGATCGAAGTGGAAGACAACGGCCACGGCATCCCGTTACACCAGCAGGAGAAAATCTTCCGCAAATTCTTCCGCGCCGACAACATCACCGCGACGGATACCGAAGGCACGGGGCTGGGCCTCTATCTGGTCTCTCTCCTCGTCCGTCTGCTCAAGGGCTCCATCGGCTTCGTATCGGTCGAAGGCAAAGGCACGACGTTTACATTGACCATTCCGTCCGTAGCGTCGTAAGCCATCGCCCGTAGGGGCGTGCGATTCGCACGCCCCTACGGGCGCGTATTGGCCAATACGGACATTTTCTGTTATACTGTCCCGAAGTTTTGCCATGCACACCAAACCCATCCGCACCACACCCGAACTCTCCGCCCGCCAGGCGGGATTGCACTATTGCGACCCCCACGCGCCGGGCATCAAGCGCGTGCGGTTTTTGAAACACGTCTATTACCGCGATCAACACGGCAAACGCGTGCGCGACGCCGCGACACTGAAGCGCATCCGGTCTCTGGTCCTGCCGCCGGCGTGGACGGATGTCTGGATTTGCACGGACCCCAAAGGTCACTTGCAAGCGACGGGCCGCGACAAACGCGGACGCCTGCAGTACCGCTACCACGCGCAATGGAGAAAGACGCGCGATCAAACCAAGTACCACAAGATGGTACCGTTCGGCGAAGTTCTCCCGCGCATCCGCCGCCGCGTGCGCCGAGACCTGCGCCGCCCGGCTCTCGACCGCCAAAAAGTCTTGGCACTCGCCGTGCGCCTGCTGGAAGAAACGCTTATTCGCATCGGCAACGACGAGTATGCCGAGGAAAACGATTCGTTCGGCCTGACGACGATGCGCAATTCCCACGCGCACATCTCCGCCGCCACCGTGCGGTTCTGCTTCCGCGGAAAGTCCGGCAAGGACCATGACATCTCCATCCAAGACAAAATCTTGGCGCGCGTGCTGCGCTCCTGCCGGGATCTGCCGGGGGAGGATTTATTGGAATACATCGACGACAAAGGCGATATCCGCGACGTGCGCGCGGAGGACGTGAACGCGTATCTGCGCGAGATCGCCGGCACGGAAATCACGGCGAAGGATTTCCGCACATGGGCCGGCACGGTCCACGCCGCGTTGCTCCTGGCGCAATTTCCGCCGACTGCCTCCAATAAAGAGATCACGCGCAACATCGTCCGCGCCATCACGGACGTCTCGGCCAAGCTGGGCAATACGCCCGCCGTCTGCCGCAAGAGCTACGTGCATCCCTTCATCCTGGACTGCTACTCCAACAAATCTCTGCAACACAAATTGCACGGGGTGCGTCACCGACGCAGCGGCCTGAAAGCGGGTGAAGCAGCCGTGTTGCGTTTGTTGCAAGAGTGCGTCTAAGAATAGTTGGCTCTGGGTATACTGCAGAACAATTCTTCCCCTTTTTCGCATGACTCTCGTTTCGCTCAAGCGCCACTCCGACTGGGGGCTCCTCGCTCTCCGTCTGGCCATCGGCGCCGTCTTTCTCTATCACGGCCTCGCCAAGTGGCCTCTCAATCCCCAGGCTCCGTGGTACATGACCGTCGTCGCCATCGCCGAACCGCTGGGCGGACTGGCCATGATCCTCGGCCTTCTCACGCAGTGGGCCGCGCTGGGCCTCGGCATCATCATGCTCGGCGCCATCTACATGAAGATGACCGGCTTCGGCCAAGCCGCGCTGGACGCCTTCGGCACCTTCGTCGGCAAAGGCGGAGCGGGCTGGGAGTTCGACCTCGTAATCCTCGCCGGCTGCGTCGCTCTCCTCTTCATGGGCGGCGGCAAGATGGCTCTGGACGCGATGATGGGAAAGAAATAAGGACGTCGAAGAAATCGAAGACGTCGAAGAAATCGAGGAATATTTTTCTCCTCGATTTCTTCGATTTCCTTGATTTCCTCGATTTCCCGTCTTGCACGTATACTGCCCCCTGCTTATGAACATGCTCCATGCCATATTGTTGGGAGTGATCGAAGGCCTGACCGAATTCCTCCCGATCTCCTCCACCGCCCACCTCATTCTCGCCGCACGCGCGATGGGACTGGCGGAGACGGAGTTTCTCAAAACCTTCCAGGTTGCCATCCAGCTGGGCGCGATTCTCGCGGTCGTGGCGTTATATGGACGAAAGCTCTTGATCGACCGGCAACTCCTGCTGCGCGTGTTCGTCGCCTTTGTCCCCACGGCCGTCATCGGCTTTCTGCTGCATGACTTCATCAAGCAATTTTTGTTCGAGAGCATTCCGACGATTCTGTGGGCGCTGTTTTTAGGAGGCATCGCGCTCCTCGCGTTTGATTATCTAAAAAGAGACAAGGCAACGGATGACGGGAAACCCGTAACGATGAAGCAGGCGTTTTGGATCGGCGTGTGCCAGTCACTGGCCATCGTGCCGGGGGTGTCGCGCGCGGCAGCGACGATCGTGGGCGGCGAACTGCTGGGCGTGAACCGCAAAACGATCGTGGAGTTCTCGTTCTTGCTGGCGATCCCCACGATGATGGCGGCGACCGGTCTCGACCTCCTGAAAACCTCCCCGAACTTCACGGGAAATGAATGGATGATGCTGGCCCTGGGATCCCTCGTCGCGTTCCTCGTCGCGATCCTGAGCATCCGCTGGTTCTTGAAATTTGTGACACGGCACTCGTTCAGCGTCTTCGGCATCTATCGCATTCTTCTTGCATTGACGCTAGGCACCTGGCTGATGTTGTAACCTCTATCGCGTCTATTCCCTCTATCCCCTCTATCACCTCTCGCCCCACCGTCACCGCCGTCGTCCTCAATTACCGCAGTCCCATCGACACGTGGAATTGCGTGCGGGGATTGCTGCTGCAGACGATGGCGGAGGAGATGGAGATACTGCTGATCGACAATCACTCGGATGATGACTCCATCGGCTACTTGCGCAACCGCGTGAGGGCGGACGGCCAGGGCAAGGTGCAGATCATGGAGACGCGGGACAATCTCGGGTACGGACAAGGCAACGCGCAGGGCATCGCGCGGGCGCGGGGCGAATTTCTGCTGATCATCAATCCCGATAACACACTGGAGCCCGACGGACTTCAAAAGATGACTCGGGCCATGCGTGAAGATCCAACCATCGGCATCCTCGCACCCCAACTGGTCCATGACGATGGAACGATCCGTGACTCTGTCCGCGCCTTTCCATCATTGTTCGATGTGTTAGTAAAACGCACGCCGCTCCGTCGTCTGTTCCCGCACCGGGTCGACCGGTACTTGTATGCCAAGAATGACCGAGGTGAAGCACGGGACGTGGATTGGGCCGTCGGCGCCTGCCTCTTGATCCGTAGCGATCTTTTTGAAGCCGTCGGGGGTTTCGATCCCCGGTTTTTCCTGTTTTTTGAAGATACCGACCTCTGCCGCCGGGTCTGGAAGAGCGGCAAACGCGTGGTCTATTTCCCCTCCGTACACGCAACGGACCGCAAAACGCGTCTGAGTGAAGGAGGGTTTTGGAGCCTTTTGACGAAGCCAACTGCCAGAATTCACCTCTGGAGTGCGATGCAGTATTTCTGGAAATGGGGATTTAAGGCTAAGACTAGGGATTAAGGCTAAGTTCGAATCTTAGCCTTAGCCTTGGTCCTTAGCCTTATCTGCTTTGCTTTTTCCTCACATTTGAGTCATATTGACCCCGAACCAGGACTTTTGTACTCTGGGACCTCTTTTGGAGGCTATATATGGATTCCATCACCCTTTCCGCAACGGCCCGCGATAACAAGGTAAAGCCCAAGGCTCTGCGCCGTGCCCAGCAGGTTCCCTGCGTGGTCTACGGAACACTGGAGAAGACCCTTCACGTGCAGTGCGCGGAGAAGGATCTCCACAAAGTCTTCATCAAGGCCGGAGAAAGCACACTGGTGGAATTGGATATCGCCGGAAAGAAGGTGCCGGTGCTCTTTAAGGAAGTGACTTTCGACCCGATCACGGACCGCGAGATGCACGTCGATTTCTACGCCGTGAACATGAAAGAAGAGATCGAGGCCCCGGTTCCCATCCACGTGGAAGGAGAATCCCCGGCCGTCAAATCCGAAGGCGGTATCTTGGTGCTCCCCCAGAATACGATTCTGGTCCGCTGTCTCCCGGCCGATCTGCCCCACTCGCTTACCATCAATATCTCCACGCTCGCCGCCTTCCACGATGTCATCACGGTCAAGGACTTGGTGCTTCCGAAGGGCGTGCAAGTGATGGAGACGCCGGAAACCGTCATCGCCACGGTCCAGGAACCGCGCAAGGAAGAAGTGATCGCTCCCGTCGCCACGGATGCCGCCGCTGCCGGCGCGGAAGGCGCAGCCGCAGGTGCAGCCGCCGCCGATGGTGCTGCTGCCGGCGCTCCGGCCGCCGCAGGTGCTGCTCCCGCTGGAGACAAGGCGAAGAAGTAAACGAGCAAAAAACCAGAGACCAGAGACCAAAAGCCAGGATTCTTGGCCTTTGGGTTTTGGATTCTGGTTTTTCAGTATCACTCCTCCTTCCCCTTCTTTCCCCCCTTCCCTCCCGCATCCTTGTCCTCTTTTTTCTCGCGGAGGAAGACCGGAACCAACAACGGCGCCTTCAGGCCGTCGATTTTCTCGATCAATTCCAGATCTTCCAAGGCGACCTTCCCGACATACAAGCGTTTCAGATCGCCGCCTTCCGCCACATAGCGCTCAATGGCCCGCATACCGCGGAAATACACCAGACCTTTGGTGAAGGACCCCGGCTCGGAGGCATCTTGCAATCCGCGCTTGAGCTCGATCGTTTTCGTCAGCGCCTTTTCCGGCGTGTATCCCAGTTCCGCCTCCAGATAGCGGCGCGTGTCCACGAAGGAATGTTCCAGCGCGTAGACGACGGCCAGCACGCCGCGCGCGGGGCCGTAGCGCTTATCGTGGTACGGAGAGAGCACGCGGTTTTGGTTGTACGTCGCCAAGCCTTCCTGCGTATCCAAGTACCCGGCAAAGCCGCGGCGGAACAAATCCGACGGCTGCTCGGCACCGTTTTCCGCCGTCAAAATATGCGTCTCAATTTCGTGGGAGATCAATGATTGGAGGTGCATGGGCGAGAAACGCGCGCCTTGGCGGATATAGAGCCGCTTCCACCCCACGGCGCAATCGGCGACCATGGAGGAACGGACGACAATCTGCCAATCATGAAGTCCGTAGCGGTTGAGCACTTCTTCAAATTGTTTGGATGCGTCTTCGGCGGAGAGCAGTTGATTGTCGGGAACGGGCAGATCGCACGCGACGCGGTCACGCAAAAAGCGTGATGCGGCGGAGATGATGTCCGCACGCGGGGCGCCAAACAATGCCTGGGAAGCCAACGTGAACCGTCCGGCATCGCCGCGCGCGCGGATAAGGGCGATGCGCATCAGGAGTTCACGCTTCTTTTTGCCGAGCAAGACCCCAAGCGGCGAATCGTCCGTCGGCAACCTTTCCAAGCGCTTTTCCATGTCTTCAATGCCTTCCGGCAACGCCGGATACTGGAAGTGCGGGCTGTAAGCGGTATCCGCCTCCAGTCGCAACCGCTCTTCGGGGAGATTGACGGGTTTGAGGAGCCGAAGGAGCAGGAGCTCTTCATCGACCTGACTGAGGATACGGTCCGTGGCGCGCAGATCGGCTTTCAGACGATGATCGATCAACGACGAGTCCGCCAAAAATTGTTTGCTCGGGTCGATGTAAAAACCCGTCAGATCGCGCCGGCCGATGACGGCACGGACTCCCGGGAACGGCACGGCCGCCGCATGCACGAGAGTTTGAATTTTCTTTCCGCCCAGCGTGGCCTTGATGCGGTACGCCTTCTCGCTGACGTTCGGTGCCGAGGTGTGGGCCACGGCCGCCACAAGTTCGTCTTCATCATCGGGAGATTCTTTCTCCGTGACGGATTCGGCGCCGCCTTGTTTTTCCAGTTCTTTGAGCAAGGTGTTCGAAAAAATCGTGAACTCGGAGGTGGCGGGACTGAGGAGCGCCGGGACTTCGACATTCACGCCCTTCGCATGCACGATCAGCGTTTCACGCAGCCCCAAGCGCGGCCGGTCGCGGTCATCCGATTTATGCGATCCCAAAGCGGACACATGCCGCTCGCGCGTTTTCTCCCCGAACAATTCCTGCGCGATGCGCACGCCTTTCTCCGGCGAGCTGACGGAGAGACCCTTCACGCGCTCCAAACGCGAACGCAACGGCGCCAAGTTCGCCACCTGCACCATCAATCCCGCACGCGCGTTTACCTCCAGCAGCACCGGGCCTTGATCCTTGTCGATCGTCAGATCCACCGCCAAATAGCCGATATTGGTGGTGTACTGGATCTTGGAGGAAATCAGCAGCATCTCTTCCCAAAACGGAATGGGGATGCCGGAAGGATCGCCCCCATGGGGCAACTCTTTGAGAAGACTGGAATACTGAAAGGCGTGCGTCGTCGTGCCTTTGGCGATATCGATCCCGATGCCCAGTCCGCCCATGTGCACGTTCGCTTTCCCCTGGCTTTGGACGGTGGGCACGCGAAGCATGGACATCACCGGCACCAAATTGAAAACGACGAAGCGGATATCCGGAAGACCCGCGGGACGGAATGGCGCAAAACCTTCATGGGCGACGAGGATTTTTTCAAAGAACGCCATGTCATTGCGCCCGTTGACCGAAAACTTTCCGTCCAAGATATCTTCGATGTGTTCGCGCAACCGGTCATCCGTGATCGGCTTCTTCCCCTGCTCCAAAAACTGCCCGTTTTTCCGGCCTTTCAAGATGATGATTCCCTCTCCGCCGAATCCGTAGTTGGGCTTGAGCACGCATTCATCAGGCAAACTGGCAAAGTTAAAATGCCGGAGCTGCTCGCGGTTTTCTATGCGTGCGTACACTTTTGCCGTCGGAATCCCGCGCGCGGAGAGGAATGCCTTCGTCTTCATCTTGTCGTCCGCAAACGCGACCGCCTTCTTCGGATTATACGGCCGAAGATACAGCAGGTTGCGCGCGTTCAGGCCGAGAATGCCGTGGCGGAAAAGAGGGAACACGGAGGAGAGTAGAAATAAAGGAAAAGATGAGCACAGTTTTTAGTTTCTAGTTTTTCGTTTAAAACCAGAAACCAAAAACCAGAAACCAATAACTAAAAGATCTTCATTCCTGAACAAGATGCTTAAACACTTCCCTGAATCTGAAATATTCCGAGATCCGGAGTCCCGTCCATCGTCCGATGAGGATGTTGATGAGCACGGTGATCAAGATCACTTCGGGATAGCCGAGGATGAGGGCCCTAAACGGCGACCACTGCACCAACATGACGCAGAGCAGAGCCGCCACGATCGTCTGACCGATGGCGAAGATGGCGGATTTCAATCCTTGTTCGGATTTCACGTTCAGGAAGCTTTCCACAAGCGTGCTCATGATGAGCAGCACGAAGATCGTGTCGTGGCTGAGATAGACTTTGAAGACCGCCGCGATACCCACAAGGAACAACAACGTGAAGCTGCCGATGCCCAAGATGATCGCCATTTTCGGAATGTAGAGGATGTGCAGTCTGCGCATGAGCGTGCGCGACGCGTAGCCCGTCATCAGGATGAAAAGGAGCGAGAGCACTCCCACTTCCCATCCCAGCGCCAAGAAACTCAGCGCGATGATGGCGGGCGTGAACAGCCCGAATGTGGTGATACCGACGATCTGCTTGAGGAATGCCAAAATGGTCGCGATGACCGGGAGGACGAGCAGCAGAAGAACCGTCTGGCTGGATACTCCGGCGCCGAGCATGGCGTCGGTCAAATGCGTGAGGGGGTAATACCACGGAATCCGGACGACGGAGGTGTCCAGGATCAGCGGATTTGCCGAAGGGATTTGGAAGGCCTGCTGCGTGAAAGCCTCGGCGCTTTTGGCTCCCACCAGCATTTCCAAAAGCGATGGCCGCATCACCAATGCCTGGCGCGGCTTTAAGACGGAGATGATGCCTTTCCCTCCGCGCGCAACCGTGTGCATATTCAAATCCGTTGCGAGTATCAATGGGTGGAGCGGCATGCTCAGCTGCAACTGCTCATTGTTCTGCACCGCATGGAGCAGCGCATACAAACCGGGAGTCGGCACGCCATCGGTCCACAGCACGATCGTCTCCGCATCCAAGAGCACATCCCCCTGTTCGGAGAGCAGCGCCGCCAACGCCTCCTCCCCTCCTCTGCTTGCGGACGACACGGGTGACTGCAAGACGCGCAGGTACGTGGAACCCGATGCCGCGGCGCGGCGTAAGACATCCAATTTTTGCTGCGTGATGGTGGCATCCGCGATCACCACCACTTTGCGGGTGAAGACGGTGACGGTGAGCCGCTCTTCATCTTCCACCGTTTCGCCGTTCACCGTGGATCGCACCACCAAGCGGAATTCGATGGGACCCGGGCGGTCCGGCGTAAAAATCGCGTCGACCGTCGTGCTGATGGGTTCGGGCGACGAACCCACATACCACTCATACCGCACGTTGCTGCCGATGGTGCGGCTGGCCGAGGCATCCAAAATGATGCGTCGCCCCACGGGCACGTCATCGGGCCCGATGATACTGGCCGTCACATCCGGCGCCACGGGTGGAGCAGGCGCCTCTTGTTGCGCAAACAGACTCACCGGCACCAACACCAGAGAGCAGAGTGCCGCGCCGATGGCGGCCGGGCGGAACCTCATGCGGCAAGGTCGCGGGAACGGGACTTTTGATGGGCCCGATTCCGCCCCGTGCGCTTTTCCTTGTACCGCTTGATCTGCGGTTCCAGTTTTTCAATGCACCGGTCCACGGCATCCACCACCAACAATCTGCGCGATTCCGCGCGCAGCTGCGCACCCGGCAAATCCACGGTGATCATCACTTTCACCTGGTCGCGATCCTTCTGGGTGGGACGCTTTTCGGACTCCACACGGATCAAGGAATCGGCGTTTTTCAGGCGCTTGCAATACGTGGCCAATTTGCCGATTTTCCGCGCCAGCGCGAGCAAATCGGTATCCGAATAGTGAAGCCCTTTCTCGAAATGCTGCACATTCATAGAGGGGGGGCGGAAGAAACACCCCGACGATAGAGGATCGGGGGTGCAAAGGGAAGACGGTTGAAACCCCCTTTTGTGACTGCTTGTGAAAAACATCGCAAAATGGTACAATACTCGGAAACCTTCACATACCCACACCCATTATGGATACCAAAGCTCTTGTCCAGCTTATCCAACGCAGCCCGCTGCTCAGCGAGCCGGAACGTGAGTATTGGCTGAAAAACTTGCCCAGCTTAAACAGCACGCAATCCCAAAAGCTGTGGAACATTTTGAACGTGCCCGATGAACTGCCCTTCCAAAAAGAATTGGAACAATACTTCGCCTCCCTCGGCCGCGCAGCAGAAGCGGCGTTAGGCATGCAAAAAGCCGCCTGATTCTTCTCTGAATTCTCACACACACTATATGTCCACACCCGAGGCACCACGCCCACCGGCCGCACCGGAAGCCGCCAAAGCTGCGCAGCTGCAGAAAGTCAAAACCGCGGCAACAGCGCTGAAGACACAGGTCGCCACTCTTTCTGCGGGTGCAAGGGTGAATTTGGAACCGTTAAAATTGGAAGCAAAACAATTGATTGCTGCTTTCGGCGAAAGAGATCCGAGAATCGTCGAACTGCGCGGCACGATACTGCAAATGATGATCGCAGAGAATCCCGCCGCGGCAGCGCTTGCCACATCAACATTTGATCAGATCCTCGATCAATTCAAAGCTGATTTTCAAGTTAACAGACCGAGCTTGGTTGCAACAAATTTGGACAGACTCATCGCTGTTTTGGACAAGCCGGCTACAAGTCCCGCAGCGACTGAACGATCTGCGGAGTTTAAAAGCGTGCATGAGCAGCTGCAAAAATTGGGAGAAAACGTCAAACAGGAAGATTTGAAGAATCTCACAGACGCCTTCAAAAAATTGCTTGATAAACCCGAAGCAACTGCCGACATCAGTCTTATGGAAGGCCTATTGGCCAGACGTTTCGGCGTGGAAGGTATCGGCGGCACGCTTATAGACAACATACTTGCATTGGATCTCAAACAGGAGGCAGTGCAGAAAAGACTGCGAGATTTGGCGAAGGCATCTGGCCTGCCTGAACCGCCCCCCGCTCCCCCCAAAGGCCCTGCGCAAATGGCACAGAAAGTGACGTTGGGCATTGATGCCGCACTCACCAAGTTGCCCCCGTCCGTGTTTGAAATGTTCAAGCAGTGGGCCGGTATGGATGAAAAACAGACCGTCACGTTCTTGGGCAACCTCATCCGCAATTTCATCGCTGATTTCGCGCTCTTCATCACGCCGGGAACGATTGCCGAGCAGCAGATCCGCGCGTTCGGACGGGCCATGCACAAGGAAAACCAGGTCATCGCCTACATGAACGTCAAAGGCTCCGCCCCGTCAGCCGCGTTGGTGGCGGAGTGGAACAAGGAATTCACGGAGTGGGAAAAATACACGCGCTTGGGCAAGAACAACAAGATCGACGTGGCCATGCTCTCCATGCCCACCATGCTCATGCTGGAGGACGAAAAATCCGCCAAGGAATACCGCGACGAATTCGCGAAGGTGAAGCAGGAGATCGACAAGAGGCTCACCGCTCCCCCAGCGGCACCCACGACTGCTCCGGCCGAAACACCGAAAAAAATAGGCGGTGTGGATTTCATCAAGGGCGAATTCGCCCCTGGCGATGCTGCACAGAAATTCGAATATGCAGACAAAAAAGTGCACATCGATAAAAAGAAACTCTTCGTGGAGCCGGATGGAGCGGACAAATCGTATCTGCTGCGTGCGCAAGGTGATGCCGAGCCAACGGGCATCAAGCTTCTCGCTCCCGTAACGGGCGAAAAGCCCGAAGAAGTGCAGGTGGAAATCAGCACGGCAAGCGGCAAGACCGTCGTGAAGCTCAGTGACATCGTTGACAAGATTGTTGCTGATCGCACGAATCCCACACGCAAAACAAAAGTCATCGTCAAAGCGGACAAGACTATCGATCTCGCCTAAACGCCCATGGCCACAAACACACCTCCCACACCGGCAGAAAACGCCTTCAACATTCTGAAGGGCAAGTCGCCGGATGCGGTGCAGCTGCGCGAACAAGTGCTGAAGAGCACGGCAGAGGAATTGGGGCCGTTGATGGCGCGCGTGCTGGATTCTCCGGATGCGGTCAAGAACCTGCGCACAGTGGAAAACCTGAAAACGGCGCTCATCGAGAGCGTGCAAACCAAGCAGCGCGAGCATTTGGCAAACATCGAAAAAATCGTGGATGTGGGCATCAAGGAAAACATGCAGAAGCTCGCAAAAAACGTGGACGGTACCATCACCGCGCGCATGGCGCAGTTGGACAAACTGCTTGCGGCGAATGCGCCTGCAGCACCGTCATCCACGCCAGCCTCCGCCACCATCAACAAGGCGGCAGGTAAGCTGGGAACTTTCGTCTCCGATCTGCTGCAAAAGATGTCCGGCATCCCGGGCATCGGGTGGATTTTTGAATCGTTCGCGGCCAGCACCGCATCCGATACCCAAGGTGCGGGCTCCAAAATTTGGGAGAGTATGACGGGCATGTTCTTCACCGTGGGCACCATGATGGTCCCGAAGGACAACCCCATGGGCAAATTCTTCATCGATGGCGCAAACCGCAATAATGCCATTCAGACCATCCGCAATTCCTTGCCCACGGGCTGGACGCTCGCGAATGCGGAGAAAATCACGGCGCTGCAAGTGAACGGCTTCATCGCCAAATGCACACCGCCGGAGAGCTGGCCGAACAAGCTGCAGGAACTCTGCAATCTTGCGGTCTCCTCGCTTGGCGATGCACCGAATAAGTCCCTGACGTTCTCCGCGATCCTCGGCGCCAATGACATCCAAGCAAAAGCAAAAGTCGAAGCCGAGAAGAAAGATTCTCAAAAAATCATCGACGCGTTGGGCGGCAACGTGGACCTGACTCTCACCGACGGCCGCAAGGCTTCCGCTCTGCGTAGCGGTAGCGGAAAGTTCGCCGTCACGCTGGGACGCGAGCTGATAGATCTGGCCGCAGGAACATTGAAAGGCCCCGAGGCGACGAAGCTCAAAGAACTGCTGTCCGCATCGGAAGCGATTCACGGCATCGAAATCCTGGGGACCGATGCGCCGGTCACTTTAGAAAAACAAGGCGACAACGTGACGATAAAAGTCCCGCTCTCCACCCCGTCCCCCGTCCAGCAACAGCTGGGAGAGATGGCCAAAGCCATGAAGAAGACGAATCTCCTGGTGATGCGCTACGACCCCGCCATGGGCGGCACCATCCCGGCCATCCGCCGGCAGGCCGCCACCGCGGGACTGACGCTCACCTGGAACTCCGAAGCGCAATTGCGCACTCCCGCCGCGCTCGGACTGCTGCCCGTGACCGAATTGGACAACGCCGCACGGCCGATCGACTCGCGTTTTGAATATGTCGGCAACACGTGGACCTACGTCACTCCCACCGCCTGACCATGACCCCCGCCGCTTCCCCCATCGAAACTCTCAAAACTCAGGTGACTGAAGTGAAGGACGCCTTGAATGCAGGCAATCCCACGCACCTGGAATTGCAAAAATTGCGGGATATCTGCGACCCCACGAACATGGAATTGCTGAAAGCGCAGCACAACGCGGAGACGGCGAAATTGCACACGCTCATCACGACAAAACTCGAACTCTTGAACGCGTTGCCCACAAAGACGCTGGAGCAGCAACAGGCCATCGACGAACTGCAGCGCGCCTCCAACACCATGAGCCGTTTCGGGGTGCTGCAACCCGTTTCCACCACGGGCAACGAGTGGGTGGACGCGCTCCCCAACTGGGCCCACAAGCAGGTGAGCTGGCTGCAAGGCTACGCGCGCGATAATCCCGGCCAGACGATAGCACTCGCCGGCGTCGGCGCAGCGTTATTGGCATACAAGGCATTGGGGTGGCTGTGGGGCGGAACCAAGAGCGTCGCCGGCACCGTCGGCGGCGGCATATGGAGTTTTGCCAAGAACGTACTCTGGTACGGGGGTATGGCCTACGGAGGATATTCGCTCTACAACTATGTCACGGGAAACAACGTGTCGGCGGCGCCTCCCGCGCCCGGGGCATTCGAAACTCCGTCCATTGCCGTGGGTGAAGACATTCTCGGTCAGAACAAAAGCATCAAAATTGACGGCGTTGAAGTTCCTGTGAAAATCGAAGGAAAGCTGATCACCGTCGGCGGAAAGAAATATTCTTTCAAGCGGGAATTGGCTTTTCATGAACAAGCTTTCTTGAGGACAAACGATACGGAACTCACGCCGGAAATAACCAAATCCGTCTGGGCAGCCAACGGACTGCAGATCGGTGGAAGAGTGGAATACAACGAATATCCAAGAGGAGACTGGGGAGTGCTTAATACCAGTGCTGCACCTACGAAAAGAACGCGAGAGGAGGAAAAAGTCTGGACCATTGCGGAGCTCAATGACATCATCCGGAAAATGAAGAACGGCGACGCGGAGATCAAACTGGGCAGCAAGAGCGCGAAATTTGAGCTCGTCCCCTGAGCACGGTACAGTTCCCTTCGTTTCCCATGTCCCTCCTCCGCCAGTATCCATTTTTGATCCCGCTCGTCGTCATGTTTTTGTGTGAGACGACAAAGATTCTTTCGGAACGATACGAGAAAGGAACGTTCAAGGGCGGGTTTTTCCGGCCGGGCGGCATGCCCTCCACGCACTCGGCATTCGTGATGTCGTTGCTGATTATCGTGTGGTGGAAGACGGGGCTGGAAAGCATCGCGTTCGCGATCGCCTTCTGTTTCGCCAGCATCACCTGGTACGACGCCATGAACTCGCGCCGCGCGATCGGCGAGCAGGCGAAGATCTTGAACAAACTGCAAAAGTGGTCCAAGTTCCCGGAACGCTTGGGGCACACGTTCGTGGAAGTCATCGGCGGCATCCTGTTTGGATCCGCCATCACGCTCATCGGCATCTGGCTGAGCATGACCGCGATTTAAACGGCGCCCGCCAGGCCTTTGAGCGCCACTCCCACCCCGTAGGCGATTGATGCCGTGACTGCGCCGATGATCACGATTTCGATTGCGCCGCGGTAGATGCGTTCGCGCGTGACGATGCTGCGCGTCACCCCGACCAGCACCAAGGCCAAAAACGTCCCGACGATGGCGGCTGTGAAGCGATATTCCGGCGGAACATCGAAGAAATACGGCAGGAGTGGCACCGCTCCGAAGATGACGAATCCGATGAACGTGGCGATGCCGGGCCTCCATCCCTGCCCGCCGCCGTCCTCGCTCATACCGTGCTCTTCCCGCATCATCGTGTGCGCCCAGACGCGTTTGTCGGACGTCAGCACTTGCACGACGCGGTCCAGGTCCTTCCCCGTGAATCCCCGCTTTTCGTAAAACTCACGGACCTCTTCGCGCTCCAGTTCCGGATCATCTTCAATTTCCTGCAGCTCTTCTTTCAGCAGGCGCTGATATTGGTCGCGCTCGGATTTGGCGGAGAGGAACGCCCCCGCGCCCATGGACACGCCGTCGGCCAGCAGGTTGGCGATGCCGAGGATGATGACGATGCCGGCCGTCAAATCCGCCCCTGCGGTTCCCGCCACCACCGCGAACGTTGTGACGATGCCGTCATGCGCTCCATAGACGATATCGTGAATGACAGGCCCTAAACGGCTGCCGTGCACTTCGGCCTTCTTGTGCTCTTCCAATGCTTTTTTGAGATCGCGGGCCACGGAGACCAGTATAGCAGATTACTGTCTGGTCGCGCTGATCGCGTCGTTGGCCGCGACCGTCAGCCGGTAGCCGGGAGCGAATTGCCCGATGTTGAGCTTCGCGGTGTATTCCTGCAGAGGCGTGCGACGCTTGGGCTTAGCCGTCAGCAAATATCCCATGACCTCAGAGGGGTTTTCGGGGAGCTGGAAACGCATATAGCGGTTGTCCAGATTCGCAGGAACCCCCCGATCTTTCAAAATTTTTGAGTACTTTTCGTTCACCGCGCGTATGCCGCTGCGGTTGTTGACCAGCGCAAGAGGCTTTATTTCATTGAACCAATCCTCGTCGGTTTTATCGTAAAACATCATGTCCGCGTATTCGGGGGAGCGCTTGAAAAATTCGACGTAGGTGCGCACCGCCGAACGGATGGCCGGGTCGGCATCCGGAGCGGACCCCTTATACGCGTTGAGCGCCGCAACCAACCGCACGATGCTGTCGGCCAGATCCTTCGGCTCGTTGTCGCGCGACTCGGGAGCGGCTTGGCCTTTTTTGCCTACCGTGATCGTCCCCTCCCCCGTGACCGTTAATTGGTAGCCTGGGGCGTTTCCGGCAATATCCAACAGCTTGGTAAAACGCGCCAACGGCGGTTCGGTCGCCCGCGTCTTCGCCGCATCGCGCAGCAAACCGTCGCGCAGCTGCAGAAGCTGCTCATCATTCAGCACCACACCCGGCTGGTTGGCAGCGCCACCGCGCTCCCCCAGCCGCTGCGAATATGCGGTGTTGACCTTGCGTAAACCTTCCAAATCCCCGCTCTGCGCAAGCGAAAGCATTTCCTTGTTCGCCCCGCCATTCAGAGCATCCGCCTCGCGCATCTTGGTGTAGTAAGGCGACCGCAAAAATGCGGCGGCGTAGGCATCCAGAGCGGCACGGACCGTCGGATCCGCATTCGGCGCATCGCCGGTGTACGCCCTCAATGCCGCGAACATGCGGTCGATACAGTCTTTCAGCGACGGAAGAGTCTCAGTCGTTTCCGGCTGAGTTTTGGGAAAGACGACGGTAACGGGCGGTTGCACGGGTTGCACGCGGACATCAAGTTTGGAGGGCGTCGCCGGAGAGGGAGACGGAGCCGCAGGCTGCTGGAAACTCTTCGAGGGAACATCAAACTGGGGAACGGGCTGCAACTTGTTATACGGCTGCGGGGTGACCGGGGCTTGCACGGCGAAATGCCGCGGGGCCGGCGACGGACGGAAGAATGCCGTACTCATGCTCTGCCATAACCGCCCGATCCACTGCGAGAGCATGCCGGGCGACCGTCCCGTTCTGCCCTCATACGTACGCGTCAAATTCTGCGCCGCCTGCAAACGCTGCTGCACTTTCTGCTCCGGACGCATTTGGTCAGGCCGCTCAAGGCCTGATTCCACGGGTATTGGACGCATATAGTGGAGTTTTGGTATTTTTAATATTATACCATATTTTTATAAATATAACAATATACCGCACAAACCTTGCAGATAGCCGTTTCTGCGTTCCCGGCCCTTCCTGCCGTTCCCGCGGTCACGTAGACTCCGTCCATGCCCCACCTCGCCGACCCTGCAAAAGACTTCCCTCAGTGGTACCTGGATACCATCGCCGCGGCGGACCTGGCCGAGCACGCGGACGTCAAAGGCTGCATCATCTTCAAGCCCTACGGCTATGCCTTATGGGAAAACATTCAGCGCGATTTGGACCGCAGGATCAAAGAGTTGGACGTGCAGAACTGCTACTTCCCCCTCTTCATTCCGGAATCCGTCATCGCCAAGGAGAAAGAACACATCGAAGGCTTTGCGCCGGAGTGTGCTGTGGTCACGCATGGCGGCGGGAAAGAGTTGAGCGAGAAACTCTACATCCGCCCCACCTCGGAGACGATCATCTACACGACCTTCGCCAAATGGATCCAAAGCCACCGCGACTTGCCGCTGAAAGTGAACCAGTGGTGCAACGTGGTGCGCTGGGAAATGCGCACACGGCCCTTCCTCCGGACTCTGGAATTCCTCTGGCAGGAAGGCCACACGGCGCATGCAACGAAAGAAGATGCGGATGCGATGGTGGAAGCGGCGCTCAAAATGTATGTCGATTTCGATCGTGAGTTCTTGGCGCTTCCCGTTCTACGCGGCAAAAAGCCTGAGCATGAGAAGTTCGCGGGCGCTCTATATACATTGACGACCGAAGCCCTCGCGCGCGACGGCAAAGCCATCCAGGCGGGAACGTCCCATGGGCTCGGCAATGAATTCTCCGCGGCGTACGGCATCCAATATCTGGACACCGACAGTCAGCGGAAGTCGCCGTGGACCACCAGCTGGGGTCTCTCCACCCGCATCATCGGCACGATGATCGTGGTGCATGGCGATGCCAAAGGATTGAGACTGCCGCCGACCGTCGCGCCCTTCCAGGCCGTCATTGTTCCGATCTACAAGACCGATGCCGAGCGCGATGCCGTCCTCGCGGCATGCAAAAATCTGAAAGAGAGTTTGGGCAGTGTCCGCGTGAAGATCGACGACCGCGACAACAAATCGCCAGGATTTAAATTCAACGAATGCGAAGTGAAAGGCGTGCCCGTGCGCATCGAGCTGGGACCGAAGGATTTGGACAAAAAACAGGTCATCCTCGCCCGCCGCGACACAAGCGAAAAGAAGCCGATGCAGATGGATGACTGCACGGAATCATCGATGCTCGCTCTCCTCTCCGACATCCAAGACACGCTCTACCGCCAAGCCGAGGAATTCCTGCACGCGCAGACCAAGACCGTCGGCAGTTTCGACGAGTTGGCCGCGCACATGGAAGCCGGCGGATTCGCCTGGGCCCCGTGGGATGGAACATTGGAGACGGCGAACAAGATCAAGGACAAGACGAAAGCCACCATCCGTCTGCTTCCGGAGAAAGAGGAATCCGTGAAGGGCAAAAACGACGTGCTGTCCGGAAAACCGGCGGTGACGATGGCGTTGTTTGCGAAGGCGTACTGAGGGGCCTCATCCTCCAGCTCCTTCTCCCTGCGGGGAGAAGGAGGGTGTTGGATGTTTTGTTTGCGTGTTGAAGAAACACAAAAAACATACATTCTCTCTCTTCCCCGCAGGGAGAGGGGGGGGGTAGGGGGTGAGGCTGCTACTGCTCTACTTCCTCTCCACCCCCTCATCCGTCGCCACTTTCTCCCCCGGCGTCGGAGCCGCGTTCTCCTGCGCCTGTTGAATTTGCTGCGGTGACCCGCCCACTGCGGCCGTTGCCGCTGCGGCGGCACGGCGCCGCTGGAAACGGACGATGCCGTCGCTGATGATGGATGCGACACGCTGTGAGTGCGGGATATAGCCGAGGATGAGCGTCTTGCCGGTCCCTTCTTTCAGATCAAAATGCAGCTTCCCGAACGGAAACAAATTCAGATACTGCGTTTCCGCGGAGACGCTGGCGATGTTGTCCATGTTCATTTGCCGGATATGGACATGAAAGAGCGAGCTTTGGTCCACCCAGACCACTTCTTCGGTGGTGACAAGCAGCGTGTCATATCTCCAATCGATGTACGCGGTTATCCACGGAAGGAACGTCACAAAAAACCACACCGCCAACAGGGCGACGGTGATCCACAGGATCGGCAGTTGCAGATAGGCCAATCCGATCCCCACGGCGACAAATACGCTGGAAATCACCAGCGTCCGCAACGTGCGCATGACAAAGAGAAATCCGCTGAACTTCACGCGGAGGATCACCTCCTCATCACGCGACAAAAAGCTCTTTTCCAGCTTGTCGTCGTTGGTTTCCAACGCGAAAATCTTCATCCCTGTCATGGTACTCTTCTTGCCGGGATCGCGGAACCGTATTCCGACAGAAACCGCCCTCCCGACCGTCACTATATACCAGGCCCTTTGCGCTCACCTATGCAGAAACCGTCCTCACCGCTCCCCGAGATTGCCGCCTTCCTGCGGCGGGGCAAGCACGTGCGCAAACTTCCCGTGCCGAAGGTGAGCGACCTGCCCGCGGTGCTGAAAAATGTTGCCGAGCGCCTGCCGGGCATCACGGGGTCATGGAATCCGGTGGAGATTTATACCGCGGAACCCAAAAGCCTGCAGAACGAGAAACGTAAATTCTTCGCGGCCTTCCGGAACAACCGGCCGTATCAACCCGGCTTCGTCTACGATTACGCCGAACATTTCCCCCTCGGCGACGCCCCGGCGATCCTGACGGAGATGTTGGAAAACGTCCGCTCCTGCCCCACGCCCGACCGCAGCAGCAAACTGATGAAGCTGATGTTTTACTACAAGCTGAAAGATGACTTGGCCACGTGCGATTTGGTGTTGGGTGTGCAGGAAAAAGACGAATCCAAGATCGCCAAGGCGTTGCAGTACAAATATCCCGGCGTGGACCCGTTGATTTATGACTTTGCACAAAAAGACTTCATGAACCGCACCGCGCGCAATGAAACGATGGAAGGCAATCCCGGAAAACTCTCGGATGAAGAAAAACAGTATCTGCGCACGCTGATGTTCGATGCCGCTTCCGTGAAAGAAGCATTCGAGTGGGCGCTGGAGCAGTATGGAATACTGCGCACGCCGGAGAATACCGAGGGCTACCAAGTGGTGGTCGACCGTCGCGCAACGGCCATCGATGTGCGCGATAAATCCGCGCAGGGTCCCACGGTCTTCGTGCCGGAAAGTTCGCGCGAGACGGGCGAGCGGCTCCTGGGACTGATCGCCCATGAGATCGAAGGCCATGCGCGCCAATCGTGGAACGGCGAGCGGTTGTTCATGTTCGGCGGCGGGCCGCTGAAGATTGACGAAGAAACCCTCTACGAAGGCTTGGCCATGCGCTACGAGACGGGATTCCGCAGTACGTACTTCGGCGGCGAGTACGAGATGCGCAACCTGGATTACTATGTGTTTGCCGTGCACACCGCTGAAAATGGCGGATCGTTTTACGATGTGTTCGTGGATCAGATGGAAAAACGGCTCCGGATCGCACTGGGCGTCCCCTTCCACACGCCGTTTTCGCACACGCAGGTCAAAGACCCGGCATTGTATGAAAAAGTGATGGAGTCCGCATGGGGAACGTCGTACCGCGTCATGCGCGGGCACTTGGATATGCATAACCCCCTCAAATTCGCGATGGCCAAAGACCTGGCGTACTTCCGCGGCTACATGCTGGACCACCAACTGCGCGAGGCCGGCCACGGCCATATCAACGAAGTCTCCATTTGCTCCATCGGACAACTGCGCGTGCTGGCGGAATTCGATATCCGCGAACAAGACGTGGCCGCGCCGTTCAAGAATGTGACCGCTGATTATATGCAGTTGCTGCTCGATAAGCGGGCGGGCGGAGGCGTGTTCAGGGCAAAGCGGCGATGATCACCGGCTGCGCTTCGCCAATTCGACATCATTCCCCTCCACGCCCTGCTTCTGCACCTTCCGCCTCTGGATTTCGTGCAGGACTTTGTCCGGCGAGATGATTTGCTCCAGCTGTGGCAGCTCTTTGTCTTTCCCCTCTTTGGCATTCAGCTTGTCCGCAATCGCATCGGCAAGACGGAGGATTTTGGTGATTTCATATTCGGCCAAAAGATCGATATGCAGATCCAAATCCGATCGTTCGTCGCTGATGGCAGAAGAACGGTTTTGGGAGATGAGCACGAATGTCGACAGGAAGATCGCCTCCAGCGACACGATCATCGTGAGGAGTCCGAACGGAAACGGATCGAAGGCCTTCAGCCCGAACCAGCCCACGTTCACCATGATCCATCCCCCGAACCACACGATGTGGAAGTACAAAAACGCCATGCTCCCGGAAAACGCCGTGATCCAATCCGCGATGCGGTCCTGCACCGTGCGGTTTTGATCCATCTGACGGCGCACTTCCAACAGCGTATCGATATTGCGCTCGATGATCTTGGCCAAATGCGCTTCGCGCGGAGTGGAGGCCTGCTTCTTCCCTTTCGGTGCACCGTTTGCCATGAATGTCAGCTTACACCTGTCCTTTGACCATATCCCTTGCCACCTGCATTCTTCGCTTCCCTTTCGCATCAACGACGGACACCTCCCATTTCACGTGCACTTTCACTTCGTAGCGCGTGTCGGAGCGGATGACGCACCGCACCGTCTCTCCTTTTTCGATCGTGATGGGATCGAGGACCGGCAGATAAATCTGCTCCCAATGCGTGCGCGGGGAATCCGGCGCCGTGGAGAGCGTGACGCCGGGAATAAGCTCACAGTCCCACCACATCCCCAAGCCATACATCGTCGTGGGCTTGGTGACTTTCCATTCGACTTCAGCCGACCGGATGCTGTCTTCGTCCTCGCGGAAATCGATCGCATCCCACTGCTTGGCGGGAAGCTCGTTCATCAAATCGGATGCCTGGATCGTGCGGACGTAGATGTTATGGAAGCACACATCGCGGGCCACAGAGAAATCGAGTCCTTCACCGAGAGTGTGCCACACATCGAGTTCCTGATGGAATCGCGGGCTCACGATAGGCGCGATCCACTGCGTCAACTTCTGCGGAATGACGATGCCGTCCGGCTTCAAAAACCTCTTCGCATCACGCAGCGTCTCCAGCATGTTTTCTTCCAAGGCGTAGTTGCCCAATGTCTCGGACACGAGAATATCCGCCCTGGCCGGATTGCGGACGCTGGCGGAGTGCTGAGGATGAAAGACGCAGTTGTCGATACCGTTGGCTTTCGCGATGTCCTTGCTGAGCTTGAGCATCGTCGGAACTTGCTCATATAAATGGCACTGCTTTGCCCCGAATTTCGACGCCAAGAATGCGAGGTAGCCGGTCCCCGATCCGATATCCGCCACGATGCTCTCCCCTTTTTTGACGGTACGCCGCAGCGCTTCCGCGAATGCGGTATTGCGGACGTTGTCGCCGAGAATGAGGCGGTGGTAGTCGATCATCGGATAAGGCTAAGAAAAAAGGCTAAGGCTAAGAACGGGAGCACAGAAAAATACGAAGAAAGTGTACATCAAACTTCAAAAATATATTCTTTCGAACTTAGCCTTAGCCTCAGTCCTTAGCCTTGATTGTCCAAGTCTCTCAACACTTCCGCCGGATGCACACTCGCTTCTCCCACAGCATAGATCTTCACAATCTTGCCATCGGGATCAATCAGGAACGACGTGCGAGCGATCCCCGTCTTCTTCTCCGCGTCTTTCCACGTTTCGTATTCGTCGATCGTCCGCCTGTCGACATCGGCAAGAAGTGAAAACGGCAGGCTGTGATGTTCGGCAAAACGTTTATGGCTGTCCACATCATCGGCGCTGATGCCGATCACGATGCAATTGCGCTTCAGGAATTCCGGATGCAGATCCCGGAAACCGCAGGATTCGATGGTGCAGCCGGGCGTGTCGTCTTTCGGATAGAAATACAACAGCACATACGACCCGCGGAAATCCCCCAAACGCTTCGTGGCGCCGGTTTGGTCAGGCAGGACGATATCGGGAGCGAGCTGGGAGACGACTGGCATGGCGGGAGTATACTGGAACTATTCTTCTCTGCTGAACCATGACTTTCGACGATTTCTCCGCACTGTGTAAAAATCGGCGCAGCATCCGGTATTTCGATGCAAAGCCCGTGACGCAAAAGGAAATACTGTCGCTGTTGGACCTGGCGCACATGTCCCCCAGCGTGGGCAATGCCCAGCCGTGGAGATTCCATGTCATCCAGAATCCCGCACTCATGAAGCAGCTGATGGAGACCTGCTGCTACGGAAATTTCATCGCGGGAGCCGGTACGTTCATCCTCGTCACGTGCGACAAAACCGCGGCGCCAAAGACACAGGAAATACTGTGGAACCCGCGGGAATTGGAGTATTCCTGCATGTCGGCCATGACCCATATGCTCCTGGGAGCAACGGCTCTGGATCTTGGCAGCTGCTGGGTCTCCCTCCATCACGGACCCGCACATGAGGTGCTTGCGCTGCCCCCGAATGAAATCGTCGTCGGCGGCGTGATGCTCGGGCACTACAAAAAAGGCGAGGAAGAAGCCAGTGCGCATCATGAACGCATGCCTCTCCAGAATTTGATCAAGTTTCACGACTGATCAGCCGCAAAAAATCCCGACTATTTCCTCGCAGCAATGCTTGCTTCTGCGCTATCCTGCGCGCTCTTTTATGGAAAAGTCCCCCGTCACCCACAGGCAGGTGGCAGCCTTTATTTGGCCGTACATGCGCAGGTATCTGCCGCAGTTGCTGGGGATGATGATTTTGCTGCTTGGTTCGACGGTCGCGACGCTGGCACAACCGTTCTTCTACAAAGAAGCGATCGATGCCGTGGCCACGGGGACTCCGGGCGACACGGCGGTGTATTGGCACGCGGTGTGGATGATCCTCTTTGGGGTGGGCTGCGCCTTTGCCTGGAACGTCTGCGAACAACTGGGCATGCAGATCTTGGCCTGGATCGAGACGCGGATGATGCCGCAGATGGACAGCGACGTGTTCGCCAAAGTGCAGCGGCTCTCCACGGGATTCCATGTGAATGCGTTTGCGGGCGCGACGTCGCGCAAAATCCGCAGGGGCGTCGATGCCATTGAAGGCATTCTGGACCGCATATGGATGAACTTCATCCCGGCGGTCGTCGTGATCATCGGTCTCACGATCGTCTTGCTCCGGCTGGCCCCCGTCATCGCGGGCGCGATGCTCGTCAGCATGATCCTCTACGGCGCGCTTTCCATCTCGCTCAACTTGTATCTCTCCCGCTATTACAGCTGGGTGGACGAACAGGATACGAAAGTCAGCGCCAACGTGGTCGATACACTCACGGGCAACGCGCTGGTGAAATCGTTCGCGACGGAGATGCGCGAAGACAAACGGCATGGCGAAAATCTGCGGGAAATGCGTCATCGCCAATGGCGGACGTGGATGGTCGCCAACCTCGTGACATTCGTGCAATTCACGGCGCTGATCATCGTGGAAGGCGTTGTGCTGCTGTTGGGCGCATGGCTGTGGTCCAAGGGAGAATTTTCCCCGGGAAGCTTTATCATCGCGACGTTTTACGTGGGCATGCTGTGGGCAAGGCTCTCCGAGATCGGGCGCAACTTGCGCGACTTCCTGCGCAACCTGGCTCACTGCGAAGAGATGGTCGGTTTGGCTCAGCGTCCGCTCACGGTGACGGACAAGCCGGATGCAAAACCACTGAACGTCCCGCGTGGAGAGATCGTCTTCGACAACGCGAGCTTCCGGTACGAACCGGCTTCCCGCTGGATCTTCAAAGATTTCTCCGTGACCATCCGTCCCGGCGAGAAGATCGCCTTGGTCGGGCATTCCGGCGGCGGCAAGAGCACGTTCGTCAAACTCCTCTTCCGGTTCTACGACGTGAACGAAGGCCGCATCGTCATCGACGGACAGAATATCGCGGATGTCACGCAGGAGAGCGTGCGCCGCGGTATCGGCTTGGTGCCGCAAGACCCGATGCTGTTTCATCGGTCGATCGCGGAGAACATCGCGTACGGCAATCCCGGCGCTTCCAGGGAGGATATCGAACGCGTGGCACGGCTCGCGCATGCGCATGAATTCGTCGAAAAACTCCCCCTGAAGTACGACACGCTCGTCGGCGAACGCGGCGTGAAACTCTCCGGCGGCGAACGCCAGCGCGTGGCCATCGCCCGCGCCATCTTGGCCGATACGCCGATCCTTGTACTGGACGAAGCGACCAGCAGTTTGGACTCCCTTTCAGAATCGTACATCCAAGAGGGATTGGAATATTTGATGAAGAGCCGAACGTCCATCGTCATCGCGCACCGCTTGTCGACCATCAAAAAAGCCGACCGTATCTTGGTGATCGAAGACGGAAAGATCGCGGAAGAAGGCACACATGCGGAATTGGTCGCCAAAGAGAACGGCGCATACCGGCAGTTGTACGAGTTGCAGGCAGGGGGGTTTATTGGGGAGTGATGAAATAGACGGAATAGAAGGGATAGACGCGATAGAAGTACAGAACACACCTCTATTCCGTCTATGGCGTCTATCCCTTCTACCACCTCTCTCCGGTATCCTTCCTCTCCGGCGATGCCGAAGCAAAAATCCGCATCAACGGCAAAGAGCAGTCCCTTGTTGACGATCACGCATGGCAAACGCCAGGTCACGGGCGAACTGTCCACCATCAGCGCCGTGCAGGCCACATTGGCCGTGCTGGCGATCGCCGTCGGAACGGTGTTTATCGTCCAGCTGCAACACGTGATCGTGCTGTTCTTCCTGGGCGTTTTCATCGCCACCATCATGGACCCCGGCGTGCGTCTGCTGAAAAGATGGAGAGTGCCGGCCAGCTTGGCCATTTTACTGCATTACATTCTGTTTTTTGCGGTGGCGCTGTTTCTCATTTTCTCGCTCGTACCGGTTATCGCCGAGCAGGTCGGGGGTATTGCGACGCTCGCCAATACCGAAGTCCAGCGTCTGCTGACCGAAAGAACCATAGAGTTCCCTCTGCTCTCGGCGGAGATGAACGTGCGGCTCACCATCATGCTGCGTTCCGCGCTCCGCAGCCTTGCGCTTACCGGGCCCGACGCGCTGCAACAAATGAGCGCATACCTCAGCAGTTTGGCAGCGGGATCGCTGCAATTCTTATCCGGACTGGCCGGTTCGCTGGTGGCCTTCACGCTGGATTTACTGCTGGTACTGGTGTGCGCATTCTTCCTGCAGCTGGAGCGCGACCACCTGACGGATTGGTTCACGCGGCTGTTTCCCAAACGAATGTGGCCGTATATCAGTCTGAAAACCCGCCAGATCAATCAAAAACTGGGGCAATGGATCCGCGGACAGCTGCTGCTCTGCCTGGTGATCGCGGCGATCACGTTCGTCATCCTGGTCATTCTGCGCGTGCCGTACGCACTCACGTTGTCACTCCTCGCCGGCTTCACGGAATTCATTCCCTACGTGGGTCCGCTCATCGGCGCCGTGCCGGGCGTGATGATCGCGCTGGCGCACGGCGGCTTCCTGTGGGCGCTGGTCGTGGCGGCCGCGTACTACTTGATCCAATTCGCCGAAAACAACTTCATCGTGCCGATGATCATGAAGCACTCGGTGGATATCTCCGCCGTCGCCATCCTCGCCGCGATGCTGATGGGCGTCAGCTTCCCCAAAATCGTGCACCCGGTGTTGGGCTTGCTGCTCTCGATTCCGCTCGCAAGCATCATCGGGATATTTTTGGAAGATGTGCGGATGTGGCAGAAGGCAAGAATTGTTCGTAATTAAAAATGAAAAATTGAGAATTGAAAATTATGGAAGTACCATCATGATCTGAGTTGCTGCCATAATTTTCAATTTTCCATTCTCAGTTCTCCACTTCCATGTCCCGCCTCCTCTCTCTCACCCTCGCCCTCTCACTTTTTGTAAGTGCCGCTCCCGCTCACGCGCTCTTCATCAAACTGTCCAATGGTAAAACGCCAACAAAATACGACAACACGACGCGCAAAGTCGTTCCCCAAGGCACCAAAATCCGCAATCAGCCCTGGCGTCAGCGCAACGATCGGCGCAAATTGGACTTGAAGAACATCGGCAGCGCCCTCGCGGAATACCGCAGGGTCGCCAACATCGCGCCCAAGAAGATCTTGATCACCGAGGAACAAGAAATCTGCCGTTGGGATGCCGCAAGTTGCGAAGGACTGCTCGATCTCAAAGAGGTACTCGCGCCCTACCTGGATGCCATGCCCGTCGATCCGCAGGCCGAGGGCAATGGCACCGGATACGTGGTGAAGAAAGACTACAAGGAACATGTCTTCCTGCGTTCCATCAAGGCGGAGCAAGGATGGTTGATCCGCCACCAGAACTAATTGATCACCAGCGGTTGTGACGACCGTGATTCCACCCCTCGTTCCAGTCGTTATCGTCATCATCGTTGTCATGCCAGTTGTTCCCGTTCCACCAACCGAACGAGGAGGAGGACTTGCTGGACATCATCGAGCTTGCCGAGCTCTTGCTGGAGCTCATGGAACTAAGAGAAGACATCGACGACGAACTCATCGACGACATGCTGCTCGTGGAACTCTTGGACGAGGACATCGATGAGACGGAACTCATTGAGCTCTTGCTGGAGCTCATGGAACTGACGGAAGACATCGATGATGAACTCATGCTGGACGCAGAGGACCGGGAAGAAGGCATGGAGGAGCGGGACATCGAACTGTTGCTCGAGCTGTTCCACCAGCCGCCATTGCTGTTTCCGTTATTGCCGAAGACGGCGGCACGGACGCATTTGCGGAATGCCTGACGATTGAAGTCGCCGTGATGATTGAGCAGATACTGCTGCACGCATTTGCGGACGCCATCTCCCGGATCTTGGGACGAGTACGGCTGCGCCACGGCGGTGCCGAGCAGAGCCACGGAAAGAAGCGCGATGGAAACCGATGCTGCGGTTTTATGAGAAGCACGCATAGAAAAGTGGGGAAGGAAACACACTCTGTCATCAATGCTGACGACGAACGCCGCGAGACGTTACCACTTTTCTCAAAGAAGCGGCGTGCGTTTTGGTGTACATCAACGCCCTCAGCGCCCCTTGCGACCGTATCCGCGCGGCTTCGGTCCTTTGAATTCCGGGAGCGTCGACGGATTCGGATTCCCCTGCTGCGTATACAGCTGCGATGCGGGTCCGAACGGCGTGAACTGTTGGGAGACGGGTCCCGACGGCATCGGAGTGTCCGCGAAAGACTCTTTTTTGGGATGCGGATGATCGTTGCGCGCAGGACGCGCGTGTTCGGCGTGATGCGTCCTCCGCGGGCGCGTCTCGTTGCGGCCGCGATGTCCGCGCTGTTGTCCGGAATCGTGGCGATGCCGGGTGTCCGGACGGTGCTCGGAACCGGGTGAGTGCTCGATACGCCCTGCCGGAAGCGTCGGCAACTGGCTTTTGCGGAGCGGTGCGCGGATGAGTTTTTCGATGGCCCGGATGTTCATGGCCTGGTCCGGAGACGCGAACGACACGGCCTTTCCTTCTCTGCCCGCGCGCGCCGTGCGGCCGATGCGGTGAACGTAATCGGCGGGATCATCCGGCAAATCGTAGTTGATGACGACTTCGATGCCCGTCACGTCGATGCCGCGCGCGGCGATATCCGTGGCGATCAGAATGCGGTACTTGCCCGACTTGAATCCTTCCAATGCCTCGCGGCGCTGGCCGAGTGACCGGTTGGCGTGGATCTCCGCCACACTGTGGCCGAGCGTCTGCAGCACGCGCGTCATCTTTTTGGCACCGTGCTTGGTGCGGGAGAACACGAGCACCGTGCCCTTGTATTCCTGCAGCAACTTTTCCAACAAACGCATCTTCTCCGTCTTCGGCACTATGAAGAGTTCCTGCTCCACTTTCTCCGCAGCCGTTCCCTGGGGAGCGACTTCAATCCGCAGCGGCATGCTCATTTGCGTGCTCGCAAGTTTGAGGATTTCCTGGGGCATCGTCGCGGAAAAGAGCATGGTCTGGCGCGGGCGCGGGACGTGGGCCAGGATTTTATCGATCTGCGGTTTGAATCCCATGTCCAACATGCGGTCGGCTTCGTCGAGCACCAGAATCGAGACTTCTTTGAGAGTGACCGTCCCCTGCTGCAGGTGATCGTTCAAACGACCCGGTGTGACAATCAGAATGCGCGGGTTGCGGCGCAGCATCTGGCGCTGCAAATTCATGGACGCACCACCGACGAATACTGCCGTTCCAATACCCAATACCTTCGCAAACGGCGCGAGCGCCTCTTCCACCTGATACGCCAATTCGCGCGTCGGCAGGATCACGAGCCCACGGCCCGGACCCTGAGAAAGCCGCTGGAGCATCGGAATACCGAAAGCGAGCGTCTTGCCCGTTCCCGTCTGGGCGATGCCGATCACGTCTTTGCCTTGCACGGCGATGGGAATCGCTTGGTGCTGAATAGGCGTTGGTGTGAAGAATTTTGCCTTCTCCAGCAATTGCAGGATATTCGGCGCGATCCCAAGTTCGTCAAAACGATGTGCGCCGGTCGGGGTAGGTGTAGTCATGTTCGCCGAGCATAGCATCTTTTGGCAGACCGTGCTTGAAAAAGCACAATTCGACCTGTTTGCACGAGAAATCCCTTTACCCTAACGTAACGTTAGGGTTTAAGATCAACATATGACTGATACGACAAACTGGAAAGTCGGCGAACTCGCCAAAAAGACCGGCCTGACCGTCCGCACTCTGCATCATTATGAAGAGCTCAAGCTACTGATCCCTTCGCACAGGAGCCCTGCAGGATATCGCCTGTATTCGACGTCGGATCTTCGCAAATTACAGATCATCCTCTCGCTCAAGCAGATGGGATTTCCCCTGGAGCAAATCAAAGAGAGCATGGGCAATCCACAGTTTTCACTGGAGAGCGTGATTGCGATGCAGATCGGAAAACTGCGTGAGCATCTGGCGCTGGAGGAAGATCTGCTGGAACGCCTCGACGGACTCTTGCGATTGAGCAAAGCGCGCAAGCACGAGATCACGATGGAAGAGCTGACACAGGTGATGGAACTGATGCACAGAGTCGAGTGCTATTACACGCCGGAAATGCTCGAAACATTCAAGACTCGACGGAAAGAACTCGGCCGTGATGCAATCGTCGCAGCAGAGAATGACTGGCAGACGCTGATAGCAGATGTTCAGAAAGAGATGGATGCGGGGACGAAGCCGACACATCCGCGCGTCCGGAAACTTGCCAAAACATGGATGGCTCTTGTGCAGTCATTCACCCAAGGGAATCCGGAAGTCGAAGCGCGCATGAAGAAGATGTACGAAGAGAATCCCGACATGAGTACGCAATTCGGCGGGCCGGGCAAAGAGATGCAGGAGTACATCGGGAAGGCGATGAAAGGCATGTCACCCTGAGCTTGTCGAAGGGTGACGGGCATACCCCGCTGTCATGGTTCGACAAGCTCACCACGACAGCTTTTCTTGCTGCACAGCAAGCCACAATCTGCTATTCTTTGTCGCCATGACATACCCCGTTTTGACCCTCAAGCCCGGCAATGAGATCCACTTAAAGAACCGCCACCCCGCGATCTTCCGCAACGCAGTGATGCACTTTGCCCAAACCGAAGACGGCGGGATCGTGGAGGTGCAGTCCGCCGCGAAGGAATTCTTGTGCTACGCGACCTACAACTCGCAGGCCTACATCTGCGCCCGCGCGATTTCCTTTGAGAAAGGCGACCCGATGGAATTCCTAGCCAAGACCATCACGCGGTCGATCGCACTCCGCGCAAATTTTTTCGCGAACGAGGACACCACCGCCTTCCGTCTGGTCAACGCCGAAGGCGACGGAGTGCCCGGACTCATCGTCGACCAATACGGCGATGTGGTCGTGATCCAGCTCACGACTTTGGGCATGGACAAGCTGCGCGAATGGGTCACGGATCTGCTGATGACGGTCGTGAAGCCAAAAGCGGTCTTCGAAAAATCAACGGGTCCCGCGCGGAAGAAGGAAGGTCTAGAAGGCAAAGAAGGATGGATCGCCGGAGAGAAGAACGATGATTTTCTCGTCACGGAGCGCGGACTGAAGTATCAGATCCGCCTGGAAGGCAGCCAGAAAACCGGATTGTTCCTGGATCAGCGCGAGATGCGTTCGCTGGTGCGGACGTTCGCGAAGGATCGCAGCGTGCTGGACTGTTGCAGTTACGTCGGAGGCTTCTCGCTCTCGGCATTGATGGGCGGAGCCCTGCATGCCGACGCGGTGGATTACGATGCCGCGGCCAAAGACCGTGCGCGGGAAAACATGCGCCTCAATGGCATCGCCGACGATCGTTTCGATTTTCACGTCCAAGATGTCTTCCACTTCCTGCGCAATCCCCTCCCGCGCAGCTACGACTTCATCGTGTTGGACCCGCCGGCGTTCGCCAAGCGGTCCAGCGACATCGAACAAGCCAAAAAAGCCTACACCGATCTCAACAGATTGGGGCTCCAGGCGCTGCCGCCCGGCGGACTGCTGCTCACGTGCTCATGTTCGTACCAGATGGACACGCAGCTCTTCCAAACCGTCGTCTTCCACGCCGCGCGCCAGGCAAAAAGAAACGTGCGCATCCTGCAGCGCCATCGTCATGCGATCGATCACCCCGTGAACCTCTATCATCCGGAAGCGGACTATTTGAAAAGTATGCTGCTCTGGGTCGAGTAAGGAGCTTGCCCCGCGAAGCTCCGCAGAGCGTAGTGGGGTGGGTCGAGTAACCATCGACGCGTGGATTTACGAATGCGGATACTGATCGATGATCGATTGAAGGACGAGATAATATTGATACGCGCCGTAACTGCCAACCGCCAGGACAACAACGGCAACGACCAGCATCACTTTCCAATGCAGTCCGCCGCTTTTGCGCGGCATCGAAAAAGCTTTCTGTTGTGCGTGGAGCTCCGCGAGCATTTGCGCATGTGTCTGCAGTTTTTTCTGGATATCGGCCAATTCACTTTCCATGTGTTCCGTGTCGCGCATGCAGGAAGTCTACTCTTCTTTTTCTCAGCATATAGCGTACGCAAATGTTGACCCAGAAAAGTTCTGTTCGTGGACACGTGAACACTTCTGCGTATGATTTCGGGAGTTTCCTTACTTTCTCTTTCCCTTTTATTTCTATGAAGTCCTCTTGGTCTTCGCACAGCAACTGGAGTGACAACTCCTGCTGGAGCTGGGTTTTCTCCTGCTGGGATTGGTGCTTTAGCTGGTGCTGGTAAGAAGACGTCTGCTTGTCCCTCCCCCTGGGCAGACTGCTGCTCGGGGGAGGGAAAGCTCTTTCAGACACACACGGATGTTTGCCGCTTGTTCCCTCTGTATACTCGCCCCGCTTTTCCCCGTGCCTCATGAACAAACGACTGCTCGTCCCGTGCGCCGCTGCCCTTCTGACCCTGACGGCATGTTTCGCGTCCATTCCGGAAACCGACACGCCATCCGACGGCCTGACCGGATTTTGGGTGAGCGAAGGCGCGGAAGATCTGGGGAATGGCACGTTCGGCACGCGCGAGCTGGCCATCAATGATGGCGTATGGGACATGCTCTTCACGCTCTACACGGACAAAGAACTGACGAAGCCCGTGTTCACCACGGAATTCCAAGGCACGTATGAATTGCAAGGAGCATCGTCGTCGCTGCTTCCGGGAGCCCGCAACGCCGTCTTCCGTTTTTCGCACAAGTTTTTGACGCCGCTGACGGACGATGCCGGCGTGCTTGCCGAAATGGCGATGGATACCTGCGGATTGGTGACGAATGAAGAGAGCGATATTTCCGAGACGGGATGCTCATTCATTCCCTCCGTCAAAACCTGCGGACAGGAATATGACATCGTGAAAGTGGAAAGCGGAAAGTTGTGGCTGGGCGAACGCCCGGTCGATAACAACCTGTGCACCGAAGACCGCCGCCCCGCCGTGTTCGGCGTGCCGCTGATGCAGAGCGCGACGTGACGATCAGTCGTTCTGCAGATTGCCGTCAAAGAACTGCGTCGTCCGCTGCATCACCTGCCCCCAGGCCTTGATGAATTCATGCGGCTCATTGAGGTAGATGTGCAGAGTCGTGTCTTTTCCCGCAGCGCGCAATCGCGCATCCAAATCTTCCGACCACTCCACGGGCACGGAGTCATCGGCTATGCCGTGATGGATCATCACGGGGGCTTCGATACGATCAAGATACGTGAGCGCCGAGACCCCATCCCAGAATTCCGGATTCTCTTCGGGTGACCCGTACGCAGCTTTGATGGCGGCCGCGCGTGACGAATTGCCCTCGGTCCATTTCCGATAATTGAGCCGCGCGTCGCCGCTCACGGGCGCGAAGAAGACTGCCGCATCGATCAGGTCCGGACGCGCAAGCAAAGCCGATAACGTCACGCCTCCGCCCATGGAGTGTCCCAGCATTCCGACGCGCTCCGTATCGATCTGTTTCAAGTCGCTGGACCGGACGGCGAGGATCGCGTTGATGGAATCTTCCACGTAGCCCATCCGGAAGTTCAGTTCCGTGTCCGGATCATCATCCGAAGCGGCGTGATTGCGGTAATCGGTATGCAATACGGCATATCCCTGGCGCGCCAAATAATCCTGTTCGCGCTTGAGGCCGCGACCGTTCGTGTAAATGGCGGGATCGATATAGCCGTGATTGAGGATGAGGAGCGGAAACGGCCCGTCGCCTTTGGGCAGATTGAGGATGCCGCTGATGCGCAGATCGCCGCTTTTGTACGTGATGGTGTAGCGCGTATATGCGGAGTTATTCGCCTGAACGGCGCCCAATTGCAAATCGCTCCCTTGGAAATTTTTCTGCAGCAAAGACAAGATCGACACCGCATGTGCGGAAGAACCTGCGACCGATTCGACGGACTTCGATGACGATGCACTGCTTGCTGATTGTACTTCTCCCGCTTCGGAGAGGGATGATCCGCCTTCACCGGAATTGGGAACAGACGCGCACGATGCAAGCAAAGATGAAAAAATGACGACGGAGAGGAAGCGCTGCATACCAAACGAGCATATCGCATACGTCGGTATCGTTCAGAGAATCACCGAGTTTTTACTCCACCTCTATTCCCATCTCCCGCAACTTCACGATCACGAGCGGCCGGAATGCTTCGCGCACCTCCGGGGGCTCCTGCCCGAAACGATTTGATTCCGCATGCAAAACGAGCATTGAGTGTTCGTCGCTGTGCATCCATCCCCCGCCGATCACGCGTTCATCATCCGCCAACTTTCCCGCATTCTGCATCGCCTGGCGGATGTGGATGTGCAGGCGCTGACTGGCATCGGCGTAGAAGCGATAGTGCCCCGTCTCATTCTCCGTCACGATGAACTTGAATCCCTCCCGCAATTGCTGCGGCGTGCAGGCGAGGTGGGCGACGTCGTAGAGGGGGGACATACCTGAAGTATAAACAAAATCCCGCGCTGCCGGAGGCAGACACGGGATTTTGGCTGTTAAGAGGCAAATTACATTGCGCCCTCCACTGCGACCACGTTGGCGGCCTTGGGACCCTTCTGGCCCGCTTCCATGTCGAACTGCACGGTCTGACCGATCTGCAGGTTCTCATACTGACCGTTGCAGGCGCTGTGATGGAAGAACACATCGTCCGATCCTTCGACGGAAATAAAACCGAAGCCCTTATCTGTCTTCGTCTTGATGGTGCCTGTTGCCATACTGACTGGGTAGAAATAGGTAAAAGTGTCTAAAAGACAGGTGATGCTACCTTTTTTTAGGACATATAGCGAGCATTTCCGCCAAGAATGAGCGAAAAAAAGAAAAGTATTCTTTTCATAGGGATTCCGCGCGAACCGGAGTACGGTCAGACGGCCGCCTATTTCCGCGGACACCTCCCCGTCTTCACCATGCAAAAACACTACGAAACATGCCTGGTGGCGGGATGCGGCAAAGCCACGCAGGGGAAGCAGTATTGCGCCCAGCACGCGCTGCCCAGCCAGCGCCGGTCCCTCTCCGTCGATCTGCGCGCGCTCATCCGGTCAGAATGCTGCGACGCCACGTGCGTCACGGGCGACGCACACGAATACGGCGAACAGTACTGCACCAAGTGCAAGCAACCCTGCTGCTGGAAAACATAACGGGAGCAGCTATGCTCGGCGCATGCAAAAAACCCGCTTGGAAACATTCAGTGACGGCGTGATCGCCATCCTCATCACCATCATGGTGTTGGAATTGCCCATCCCGCACGGGACGGATCTGCACGCGCTGGAACCCGTCCTGCCCGTCTTGCTGGCCTACGTGCTCAGCTTCATCTATTTGGGAATCTACTGGAACAATCATCACCATATGCTGCACGCGGCGGACCACGTGGACGGCCGCATTTTGTGGGCCAACATGCATCTGCTCTTCTGGCTGTCGCTGGTTCCGTTCACCACGGCGTGGCTGACGGAAAACGGCATCGCGCCCCTCTCGACCGCGGCATACGGCGTGGTCCTGGCGCTCACGGCCGTCGCCTATTCCTTCCTGCAAATTTCCATCATCGCCCACGGCGGGCCGAACGCGCACTTGCGCGAAGCGGTGGGCCGGGATTACAAAGGCAAACTGTCGATCGTCCTGTATTTGTTCGCGATCTTCCTGGCCTGGGCCAACCCGTGGATTTCCATCGCATTCTACGTGCTGGTCGCCGGCATGTGGTTCATTCCGGACCGCAGGATAGAGCGCAAATCAGAGCATAGACACTGAATATTGACCGGCAATCAAGAATATATTTATATACGCGCATGAGTCTGTTGCATGCGGGATACCAAGAACTTGTGGAGAGGTATGTGGAGATCCATGCGGATCGGGCGGACGCAGTGGCGACGTGCGCGGTACGCTTGCAGGCGGCATGCGCGGACGTGCGGCAGTTGATTGGCAAATGCGTTTTGGATCTGGGATGCGGGTCCAAGAAAGGAAAAGACAATACTCCGCACTGGGCGCGGCTCGTGTTCCCCCTCCATCCGCCAAGGGAATTCGTTCCCCGCTATCTGCGCCTGGCGGCATTCGCGGGGATGGATGCGACGGGTATCGATATCGCTCCCAATGACGGCGAACCCTTCACGGCAATCACTGCGGACCTCACGGACCCGCGTGTCCTGGCAGCCCTCCCCTCCGGGAGATTTCACATCATCAGCAATAACATGTTTACGGCCCCGTCCGGCAGCAAAGATGATCGTCCGGTGACCTCTCCGTTTCTGTTTGAAAAACTCGGCTCACCCGCAGAAGTCTATACGTTCAACAATTTTTTGCGCGAACACGTGCTGCGTCTGCTTGTCGACGGCGGGGCGTATACGCATATGCAGTGGATCTTCCGCAAACACGATGATCAGCTTCACAGGATCGGCTTGATCGAACAGGTACAATTGCCTCTTGACCCTCCCGTGGCGTGAGGCTTTAGAGTGCGTACATATGACCACTCCACATGACGACACCGTCGGCAAAGATTTCATCCCGCCCAATCCCTACGAAGAAGAGGCCAAGCAGCGCTGGGGGCACACCGACGCGTACAAGGAATCGCAAAAGCGCGTCGCAAAAATGTCCAAAGCGGACTTCGAACGCATCAGTCAGGAAGGCGACGTGCTGATGAAAAAGATCGCCGCTGTCGCCGACAAAGATCCGGCGGATCCGGACGTGCAAGCATTGATCGCCCAACACTACGCGGGGCTTCGCGCTTTCTACGAACCGAACAAAGAAATGTACAGGGGCCTGGGAGACATGTACGCGGCTGACGAGCGCTTCGGGCAGTACTTTAACAAGTACCGCCCGGGACTCGCTCTGTTCATGAGAGACGCGATGCACGTGTTTTGCAACGCATAACCCTATTACATCCGCAGAAACAGTTCTTCCTTCGGGAAGCGCACTTTTGCGTAGGACGCAGTTGCGTCATCCGCGGCGCGGAAACCCACCGGTACCAACACGGCGGACGTGAGGTTCTTGTCCAACAGACCCAAATCGACATCCACGTGGGCGGGATCGAACCCTTCCATGGGGCAGGCGTCGATGCCGTACTGCGCGGCGGCCGAGAGCAGGAAACCGACGGCGATGTACGCCTGGGAACGCATCCATCCGGCCAACGCCTCGGGAGGGCGGGCGGAAATGGTGCCCATCATCATGTCGTGGTAGCCCTTGAGATTTTCCGCCGGGACACCGCGTGTTTTGGACACGAGTTCGATGAACGTCTTCACATAGGCTTCATCGATGGTGCGCATCGGGCAGAACACCAACAAGTGCGAGGCATCGGTGACCTGCGTCTGGCCCCACGCGTGCTCGCGGATTTTGGCGCGGACGGCGGGATCGGTGACGACGAGGATGCGGTACGGCTGCAATCCGAACGATGACGCGGACAGCTGCGCGGCATCCAGCAACTGATCCAACTGCGCGTCGGACAGTTTCTTGGTCGGGTCAAATTTCTTGGTGGCATAGCGCCAGCGGAGCGCTTCGGTGAAAGCGGGCATAAGTCGGGTGGGAAAGTATGAAGAAAATCAGTATGCCAGGAAAACAGAAATATCGCAGGAGTTCTTTCATGGATTTTTCACGGACAGGAGTTTCGTCATTTCTTCCACTTCCGGTAGACCTGCCACACCCTCCACGCCGTCTTCCCTTCCACCAGAAGAACTTTGCCGACGATGGCGAGAACTTTGAATATCGGGATGTTCCTCTGTTTTTTGGGAAGCTCTTCCTCGATAAAGCGCGCGTACTTGGTGGGCCGCACGGGTGCCCCGCGCGCGTACACATACACTTTGGTGAACTCCGCCCCGAAGAAAAAGATCTGCGCGGAGTAGTTCACCCAGAGCAGCAAAATAATGATCGATCCGGCCACCCCGTACGCTGATGTAAAATCCTTCTGTCCCAAGTAATACCCCAAAAGAAATTTTCCCAGCGTGAACAGAAATGCCGTCAGCAACGCCCCGGGCCAGACATCCTTCCAGCGTACGCGCACATCGGGCAAATAGATAAACAGCAGGGCAAAGAGCAGCGTGATAATGCCGAACGACACGGCCATATTCACAAGCGGCAACCACGCTTCCGCACCACCCGACACAAACTCCACCGTATGCGCGACGAGCGCGGAGACGACGAGCGAGATGATCAACAAAAATCCGATCGTGAGGATCATCCCCAGCGACACCAATCGCTTGAGCCCGATCATGGCCAGCGCATTCGTGCTCTTTTTTGCCTCCACTTTCCACATGAAATTCAGCGCGTCCTGCAGTGCCATCAGCAATCCCGTCGCGCCGAACGCCAAGATCAGGAATCCCAGGACCGCGGCAAGCGGCGTGTTCGGCGAGCGCTGCGACGCCTCCACCATCGACCGGATGCTCTCCGCGCCCGCCTCCCCCACCAGTCCCCGCATCTGCCCGAAGAGGGATTCTTGGACGGCGTTCGCATCCAGAAACATCCCCGCAAATGCCAGAATGATTATGAGCAACGGCGCCAATGAAAAAATAGTGTAATACGCCGTGGAAGCCGCCAATTGCGGCGCCTTGTCTTTTTTCCACTCGCGGAAACTCTGCCGGAGGACGGCCCAGTAAAATTTCATAATGCTTGGTAGATGACGGATACGAGTCCGATTTCTGCGGCAATTATCGCATACCGTGTCTACGGCGCAGCATCACGTACATCCACAAACAGGCCGTCCCCACCGCATAGCATGCCAGCCCGATCAGCATGAACATCGTCGGCGGGGATTCCTGCAACGCGCCGACGCTTTGCCCGGACCGGAAGATGAATTGAAACAAGAGGAACGTGACCGCAAAAAACTGCACGGCCCACACGGGTTTTTTCCACCGGAAGATCGCACCGCCGTACATGGACGGAATGGGAATGAGTTCAAAGAAGAGTCCTTCGATGAGCACAAACGGAACGGCAAGCAACGTGTCATGGAGCACGGGATACGGTGCGACCAACGGCAGAATGCTCCACACGACGCCCGCGACAAACAGTGCCCACCACACGCTTGTGCTCTGCAGGAATGCTTCTTTGCGCTGGTCTTTCAGAAGAAGATAGAGGCCGATCGGGGCGCCATACATGAAACCGGGATTGAGCTGGAATTCGCGTGTGAGGAACACGCACACCGCCGCGAAGATCAATCCGCCAAGATTGGCGATGAACCACGACGGATGCTTCCATCTGCGCGCAAGTGTCAATTTGAACGCATCGACGGAATATGTTTTCAGAACAAGCGCAAGGAGCGTGACAAGAATGATGCCCACCTGAGCGGACGGCAACAGGCTGAACTCCTGGTTCCGGTACGACGAGACGATGCCATACAACAGAACGAGAAGAAATAAAAACCACGTCGCTTTGTGCAATTCTTCTTTCCCGATGTGCCGCTTGAGCCAGCGGTCAAACGCTTTGATCGGCATGGACCGAAGACTGCCGTAGTAGGAATCGGTGATACCCATCAGCACAAAAAACACGAACGCATATCCGGGCAAGCGCAGGAACGACGCCGTCGCAAGCAAGCCGTCCGTCCCCTGCGCCGACGCCTGAGGGATCAGCCACTCCAGCACGGCGATGATCAGCATCGTGAGTAACGCGGGAATTCCCAGACGTACCGACAGCGGGATTTTCGATGACGTCCGGCTTGATGCTCCCGCAAACACCACGCCGCTCCACCCGGCCACAATGGTAAAGAGCAGCGCCAACCACAGGTTCCCGGGAACGGCTGCCCACGAAAACTTTCCAGGAATCGCGACAACTTGAGGATCGATAAGCGGCACGCTGTAACCAAAGTGTTCGCGATCCCAGAACGATCGCATCGGTTCCGATGAGGCACTTGAGCTCGTCACCGATGATGCTTGCGATGACTGAACGGACGATGCGATGGATGATGACGTGTGCACAGTCCCGCGCACGGGAGGCGCGCGATTGACGGACGACCGAACCGACGACTGCACGGAAGACGCCTGCGAAGACGACGCGACGCGTGACGGCACGGAAGACGATGCGGCAGTTTCTTCTGCCGGAACACCGGCGGCTGAGCGCGGATTTTCCTGAACGGATGACGAAGCGGCCGATTCGACGGGAATCTCTCCATTCCCTGCCGGCTCCGTCCCGGGATCCTTTTGCGGCTGCCGGGGGTCGGTCGCGGAGGGCGGGATATCCCCAGGTGTTCCGGGCACCTGCGCGAATACGGATGCCGCGGCGACCTGCAGGGACATCGCGCACAGAAAACCGGCAACAAGAATGCGGCGCATCGGGGCACATTCTACTCCAACCATTTTCCCACAGACAGAAGCGTCATCTGTCATTGTATGGTGTGGAAAGATTGACTACGGCGGCACGAAGCGGAATATACGGGATTATACGCTCCCTTGGTATGCCAGAACGATCGGACGCTGCGGCATATGCTGAAAAACCGCTGACTGTCCCGCATCAGGCCCCTGTTATCTTGCCCGCAAATGGACGCGTGGAGGACCGACGGCGTTTCCTGATCGCCCTGTGCGTCGGCGTCCTTTCCGGTGGAGTTTCCATTGCGCAAGAACCGGAGAAAGCCGATGAGAATATGCTGCCCATGCAGCGGCTGGAAAAATTGGACAAGATGCAAAGCGGCTCTTTAACGACCGCCGAACAAGGCGCAGCCGCCGTGCCTGACATGGAAAAATATCTGAAAGTCCTGGAAGATCCCGAGCGCAAAATTCCGCACGCCGAAGCGGAAAAAGCGGCATCACTCCTGATCAGCAGATTATATTACGGCAACAGCGTGTGGGACCGGGAAAAGGCCGCCCCGGGCGAGCACCGGAAAGTTCCCTATCTGACCATCGCCACCGAAGCCGAGTTGATCCGACGCTTGGGCAACGTGGAATGTACGGCGGAACAGCGGGAGGCGCTGCTGACAAAATTGATTCAAGACATCCTCTGGTACCAGTGTTATGACAAAGATGAAAACGTGCTGACTGTTGCCGCGGATAAATTGGCCGAGGCGATGCTGACCCCCAAAGGTCCGGTGGACGGCGATGCCTATCTCCGGCTGTTGAAATACATTCATCCGCTCAACTCCATCACGCGAAAGGCTGTGCGCACATCGTATCCGCGGCTCGGCTCGTGGATCCGCACGCATCAGCTGGAATGGAAAAAACCGCTGCCGGATCCTCCCAAGGACCCCAAGGACCCGAGATACGCCGAGTACCGCAAAAAACGCAAAGAGCGCGCGGATGCACAGATGAAATTCATGTCACAGATCAAAGAGATCAGCGAGAAAATCGCCCCGTTCTTTGCGACGGAGAAAACAACGGCGGAAGAAAAAACGGAATTTGCCGCATGGCGGCAGGAATATGTCCTGCGGCCGTCGGAAGAGATCGTGAAAGAAATACTGAAGGAAGAACTAGAACCGGCGCACCGCACCGTCATCGGCGAGATGGTCGCCCGGCAGCTGATGGCCAATAACGGCGCGGACTTGAACGGCGCCATGAACCTCATCTCCCGGTGGGGTTTTGATACCGACGCGCACATGGAATTCCGCAAATACCGCAATGACGTCCCCTCCCCGTACGGCCCCGTCCGCACCACGACCACGCTCTTTTTGGATGCGTACCGCGCCACCCGCGGGGACGACGGACCGGCTGAGCGCTATGTGGATCCCGCGGACCGGAAGAACCGCCAAGCTCTCGATCAGGTGCTGACCAACGATTCCGGCGTCTACCTGGCGACGCTCGCGGCGCTCTCCAAAAACACTCCCGCCCCGGATCCCGCAATCTTGCAGACCCTCGAACGCAATATGTTCGCCACGTTGCATTCACACGTCGCGCGGATCGGCGGCGTCCCGTCATTGGCGGAATGGGGGGAGGTCTCCGCGCGTTTCCTGAATATCGGCGCAAACCCGGACTTTGCGGATCCGAATTTTCAGTCGCGCATCAAGGAAATGCAAAAACTGCTTGTGAGCGGGTTCGCCACTTGGAGCGGGCGGGCGAATGACAAAGAAGTGCGCGTGGCCGGAGTGTTCGGGAAACACAAATCGGAAGTGACAGCGGCGCTCATGCGGGAGAAAAAAACCGAGCAACAACGCGAAGTCGAAGAACAGGCCGCCAAAAAAGTCGCCGCGGACCGCATGGCCTTCATCCGCGCCTTCCGCGCCGCCGTCCCGGCTTTGCCCGAACAGGACAACATTCTGAAGATGTTCGGATTCACGGAGGAAGAACTTGCCCAGGCCAAGAAGTCGACCCGCAACGGCATCACCGATCCGACCGTCACCATGCTGGCATCTTGCGAACGGGATGAGCGTCACGCAACCGATGATGAAGCAGTTGATTGGTACACGCTGGAATGGTCCGCATTCGTGAATGCGGAAAAAGATGAAAACGCACTCGCCGGAGCTGCGTGATAGTGCGGCTCCGCATACGCAGAATCTACTTTTTTTCATCCTGCGCCTCAAAACCGTGCCGTATGGCCGCTTCGAGCACTTCGATCTGAATATCTTTGAGAGCTTTGAACTTGATGCAATACCCCGTCACGCTCGCCTTGCCGATTTTCTTTCCAAACGTTTTGGCTAAGTACGTCTTATCCGGAAGACCGAGAATGTAGACAGAGATTCCGGTCGTGTTCGCACTCAACCCGATTTGATAAAACTCTTTCGTCGTCCCATCGGCATAGTGGATGACGTACGACCCATAGCCGATATTCGGATTCGACACGGTCTTCCCTGCATCGTTCTTCCCGTCCAAAAACCAGAGTTTGGATGCGGGCTGTACGTGCAGAATGAGGCGATGCAACTCTTGCATGTCACTGCGCTTTTGCCCGGGCTGGCTATGAATATACGCGTTAATCTGGTCTTGGACCGTCATGCAGGCATTCTACATCCGCCTGGACGAAAATGTCATTTTGGCTATACTCTGCGGGCTCTTTGATGCCTATGGCCCCATCGTCTATCGGTTAGGACACTTGGTTCTCATCCAGGAAAGCGGGGTTCGATTCCCCGTGGGGCTGCCAGTGAACACAGACTCTGCACAAGTAGATACAATAGCACTTTGCTCGAAAATTTTCGGGTCTCCATTCGTGCTGCAAAACACACACTCATACAGAATTCACGAAGCACAGATCTTGACGGCACGGAATTAGCACTCTATACTGTCGAGTGCTAATTTTATTTCATTCCCCCTCATTTCTATGGCAGAAAGCAGACAGATTCAGCGGCGCGATGAGCAGAGGGATCTCTCTCGCAGCCCCTTCAACCGCTTCTTTGACGAAGCATTCTGGGATCCCTTCCGTCTCTTCGAGACATCCTTCATGCCGTCCATCACGGAACAGCGCCAGCTCGCTCTTCCCGTGGACGTCTCCGAAACCGACAAAGAAGTGGTGATCGAGGCGGATATTCCCGGCTTCGATCCCAAGTCCATCAATGTGGACGCGAGCAATAATGTCCTCACCATCAGCGGCAAACATGAGGAGAAGTCCGATACCAAGGACAAGAAGTGGCATCGTCGCGAGCGCAGTTACTCCTATGCGGAGTTCACTCGGCAAATCCTCCTTCCCGACTACGCTGACGGTTCGAAAGCAGAGTGCACGTCAAAGAACGGCATGCTCACCGTAACGATTCCCAAGAAGCCGGAAGCAGAACCAAAACGCTTGAGCGTGCGAGTGGAGTCTTGATAACGGGTACCGCAGGAGGGGTGTGGCAACGCACTCCTCCTGTTTGCTGTTTGATTCGTGATAATTCTCTGTGTGGGATGTGCGGGATAATGGGCGTTGTGGATGGGGTGATCACCTAATGGTGATACCCGCTCCCCTTCGCAATCTCAAACCCTCGGTACAGCTGCTCCAGAAATACCAACCGGCACAGCTCATGCGGAAACGTCATGTCACTCAATCTGATCGATCCCTTCGCGATCTTCCGGACATCAGGGCTCAGACCGTATGCGCCGCCGAGCACGAAGACCAAGTGACGACCAACGTCTTTTGCTTGCGATAGAAAGAATGCGAATTCATGCGACACCATCCGCTCGCCTTTTTCATCCAATACCCACACTTCACCGCGAAGCTTCTCCGCCGCCGTGATCAACTTCTTCCCTTCTTCTTCCCGCTGCTTCGTCGGATCTTTTTCTTTGCCTGCGGCGACTTCGATCACTTCCATTTTCGCGGCGCCGCGAAGACGGCTGACGTACTCCGTACATCCTTCGTTGATCCAGGACGTTTTGATTTTGCCGACGGCGAGGAGGGTGAGGCGCTGCATGTAAAGGCTAAGGCTAAGGGTTAAGGCTAAGAATGGAAATTTCACAGCTATGCAGAAAAGTGTACCGCAATCCTCAAAGCAAATTACCTACGGCCTTAGCCTTAGCCCTTAGCCTTATTTCCTCTGTAACAACGCCACCGTCTCGATATGACTCGTATGTGGGAACAGATCGACCGGCTGCACGGTGCGCAAATCGTAGCCGCCCTTAAGGAATTCGCCCAAATCACGAGCAAACGTCGCCGTGTTGCAAGAGACATAGACGATTTTCTTCGGCTTGTGTGCGAGCACCGCCTCGCGGGCTTTCGGATGCAGACCGGCGCGGGGAGGATCGACGACGATGACATCGAAGGCGTATTTGCCGCCGGGTTTGAGCTGCTGCAGGAGCACTTGTTCCGTGCGGCCTTTGTAGAAACTGATGTTGCCGATTTTGTTGCGGCCCGCGGAGCGCAAAGCATCCTCGATGGCCGACGGGTGGCTTTCGATACCGACGACTTTCTGGCAGAAGCGTGCCAGATACTGACCAATCGTGCCCATACCGCAGTATGCGTCGAGGACGGTATCTTTGAGGCTCAGATCCGCGGCATCAGAGATGGCGCGGTAGAGTTTTTCGGCGGCGAAGGTGTTCGTCTGGAAGAACGAGAACGGCGAGATTTCGAATTGAAGATCAAACAGTCGTTCGGTGATGGTCTGCTTTCCCAGGAGCGTATGGATCTTGGGGAACTCCGGTTTCTCGTGCACACCCATGTGTTCGACGATCATGAGCGAAGCCAAATTCGGGCGGCCGCCGAAGGAGCGGAGGAAACTCTGGAAGAGCGGTTCCAGATCTTTTTTGCGAGCCTGGAGTAAGAAGCAAATCATCTGCTCTCCGGTGTGCACGCCGCGGCGAAGCAACAGCGTGCGCAGCATCCCCTTCTGAGTCTTGGGGTTATAGACCGGCAAACGCGTCTCTTCCATAAAACGACGGACTTGGCTCAGCAACATCGGGAGCTGCTCGTCGTACAGATGGCACTCCGCGATCGGCAGAACCGTCTGCCACTGGCCCGGCTGGTGGAAGCCGATGGTCGGACCTTCATCAAAGTAAATTCTTTTGCCGGCCTTCTCCTCGTGGCGCATGTTTGTGTAGCCGAACGTCATCTCCAATTTGTTGCGATAGTGGAAGACCTGGGGACTGGGGATGATTCCCAACACGCGGCCCGGGAGCTGCGCGCGGAGTGCGTCGTCGACGGGCGTGAGGTGACTGAGCGTCTCGCGAACGATGTTCTCTTTATATTCAATCTGCTTGTTATAGGGGAGGTTCTGCCACACGCAGCCGCCGCAATCGTGGAAGTGGGGGCAGCGGGCGGGAATCTCGTCTTTGGCTTTGCGCAGGACCTTCTGGACCTTCGCTTCGGCATAGCGGTCCTTGCGCTTGGTGATGACGATTTGGACGTTTTGGCCCGGAATGCTGTCTTCCACAAACACCGGCAAACCGTCCACATGGGCCAATCCTGACCCTCCAAAGGTCAGTTTCTCGATCGTGACGGTGTGCACCGTTCCTGCCAGAACGCCCGTTTCTGGGGCTTCTTTGGGGGGTGCGTCAGGGGTTATTGACATTTCTCAGGGAATATAGTATAAAAACACCTTTTTGTATTCACGCAAATGATGAAACGGACTCAATCATTATGGTTCGGCGTTGGGCTGGGAACTCTCACATTTGCCCTTCAACTGCATGTCAGCGTAGCACACGATGCTGGCATCGCAAGCTTAAAACCGGGTGCGAAGACCCTCGGCAAAGGTGCCGTGACCAGCACGCAGATTTCGGCGCGCCGCCCCTCCAGAATCCAGACTCGCACGCGCTCCGCATCTTCTTCCCCAGCCCTCACCCTCGCCCAAGCCCCCACCGCTCCGTCCGACCCCCTCGCCATCCTCGATCAATCGGAAATGACCGCCCGCCACCGCGCGCTCTCCCGCATGATCCTCGGTCTTCTCCCCGCCGATTGTCAGTCCAAATTGCAGACCTACTCCGTCCTCTACGCCAAACCGGAATTCCGCGGAGCCGCCGGCCGCAGCACCATCCTCATGAACGGCTCACTCACCGACACGCGGTTCATCACGCTGCTGACGCATGAGGGGTTGGGACACTTCTGGGATATCACGTGCCTCACGGGTACTGCAAACAGCGGCGGCAGCGCATTTTTCGACGGTGACGAAGCCGTCCGCAACGACGATCCGAGCGTCCTCTTTTACAAGATCTCTTGGGCATCGTCCAAAGCACACAAGGCCGGAACGGTCAGCGCGGACTTCGTCTCCGCCTATGCGGATACCGATGCGTTCGAAGACTTGGCGGAGACCGTCACCTACTACCTGCTCCAACGCTCGGCATTCGAAGAGCGCGCCAAGACGAACCCGTCGTTGCAAGCCAAGCTGGATTGGATGCGCACCTATTTCCCCTCCGATATCCGCCTGACGGAAACCGATGCGTGGAACGGATTGATTCCGGCGGATGCCGCGCGGGGGACGTATAGCTGGGTGGCGGGGAACTTATGAGGAAACCGAAGAGTACAAAGAAACCGAGGAAACCGACGAATTCTTTCCTCGGTTTCATCGGTTTCCTCGGTTTCTTCAAGCATGTGGAACTTTTGCTTCCAGTACGCGAACGCTATCCTTCCCCCATGTCCCGCCGTCGCCTGCTCCTCGCCTTGTGGCTCGTCTCCGACCTGCTCCTCTTTATCGGCGCCTATAAAATCGCGTACTTCGCGCGCGTGGGATGGATTTTCAGTACGGACCTTCCATTCTGGAATTTCCTGATCATCGTCATCGCCGTCGCGCCGCTGTGGTTGATCAGTCTGCTGACAACCCGCACCTTCGCACTCACGCGCAGCCAAGGCACGCTTCGCAACGCCGCCTACATCGCCTATTCGTGCGCCATGGGCGCCGCCCTTGTCGCCCTCGTCTATTACTTCGTCCACACGCAGGTCTTCAGCCGCCTGATCTTGGTGCTGGGAATGGTGCTGAGTTTTGCAATGATCTGGATCTGGCATCTGATTTTTGACGGAATTCTTCGTCGTTCCCTCAGCAAAGATCCGCCCGCATTCCCAACCTTGATCGTGGGCGTGACGCGCGAGTCGCGGAAGCTGATCGATGAACTGAAAAAAAACCGGAACGCTCTTACGCCTGTGGCCATCATCGATGGCGCGGGAACGAAAGACACGGAGATCGCGGGAGTCCCTGTCGTCGGCAAACTCAACAAACTGGAAGAGACGCTCAAGACCAAGCACATCACGCACCTTATTCAGTGCAGCGACTTGGAACAGTCCATCAATCTGTTGAGCGCCTGCCGCGAGCGCGGCATCACGTATCTCCTCCTTCCCTCGGTACTGGGAATCGTGGAACGCGATGAACGCATTGAATCCTTGGAAGGACGGTCCGTGACGGTGGTGAGCCCGAGGCGGGCGGGGTGGGAGTGGTTCTTTCGATGAAGGAATAGACGGGATAGAGGGTATAGAGGCGATAGAGGAAAAAAATACGTCTATTCCGTCTATGGCGTCTATCCCCTCTATCACCCCTCGCCTCTCGCGTACACTACTAACAATGCAAGCATTCATCCTCGCCGGCGGGTTCGCGACACGGTTGTGGCCATTGACCGAAGAACGCAGCAAGCCGCTGCTTCCGCTGGCCGGCAAACCGCTCATCACGCACTTGGTCGATGCATTGCCCAAAGACATGCACGTGACGGTCAGCACGAATGCGATGTTTGAAGAAGCCTTCATGCACTGGGCGCAGACGGCAGGACGGTCGATCGACCTGAAAATCGAAGGCACGCGCAGCGATGATAAGAAGTTGGGGGCGCTCGGCGCCATCAGTGCCTGGATTCAAGAAGAGAAGATCGATGATGATGTCTTGATTCTCACCGGCGATAATTATCTGGGATTCAAGCTCGAAGATTTTCTGCAAAGCTTCACCGGCACGTCACTCCTAGCCGCGCACGACATTGGAGACCCGGTGAAGGCCTCCGCATTCGGAACGGTGTTGACGGAGGAGATCGAAGAGATCAAGGGCGTCAAAGAGATCAAGGAGCGAAAAGTGCGTCGAGTAGCAGGGTTTGAGGAGAAGCCTCGCGAGCCGAAGACGACACTCGTCAGTGCCGGATGCGCGGTGTTGCCGCGAGCCGTCCTTCCGATCCTTGTGGATCACGCGAAGACTCATCCGGACAATATGGGCGGTATCTTCGAAGAATTGCTTCGACGAAATCAGAAAGTCGAGTGCTTCGTCTTCACGGAGCCATGGATCGATATCGGCTCCTTTGCGTCATATTTAGATGCGCATCGGTTGATTGTTGGAGCTGCATCGATCCTTGGAACCAATTCGACGCAAACCGGCTCTACGTTCACGGGCAGCGTCGCCATCGGAGAAAAATGCCGGATCGAGCGAAGCGAACTGACGGATTGCATCGTCTTCGACGGCTGCTCCATTACTGACTGCACACTGCGCAATTGCGTGATTGATGACGGCTGCGTGCTGCAGGGGCTGGATCTGCAGAATCAAATGCTGCGAAAAGGAACGACATTGAAAATTGAGAATTGAAAATTATGTCAAAAAGCTGATACTACCTACACATCAGATCTGTTTTGCTTCAAGATTCTTTCGACATTCTCAATTTTCCATTTTCAATTCTCAATTACCCATGCGTCTCCGTCTTCTCGCACCAGCTCTGTCCATTCTTCTCCTTGCGGCCTGCCAAAGCGGCAGCATGCTGAGCTTCAGCATGACGCTGGACAGCAAAGATCCCAAGCGCGTGGAAGACTTGGAGCGCTCCACGGAGCGGATGATCGAACGGCGATTGGATGCCTTGGGCCAAGAAGTGAAGACGGGCGACGTGTCGGCTGCAAAGGGAACAGTGAGCGTGCGCGCGGAAAACGCGGAGCTGGGCGATGCGTTGGCGGGGCAGATCACCTTGCCGTTTGCGATGCGCGTCATGCTGGAATCGACCGATGGGAAACCGGATGTGACCACCGAGAACTTCGGCGGGTTTGACGAGACGGACCTGACGGAGAAACAGATCGACTGGGTGACGGCGGGACCGGCGGCTGGCGGCGGGGCTTCGGCAGTCATCACCTTTACGGAGGACGGAGGAACAAAGCTCAAAACCCTCTTCACAGAGAACCAAGGTAAGAAAATGGGCATCTTCCTCCGTGGCGTGCTGATGTCGGTCAAAACCATCGATGCGACGGATGTGCATACCTCCATTGCGGTCGATGGCATCCCCAACCTGGAATTGGCGTCTACGTTCGCAGATGACGTGAATGTGGGATTGCACGTCAAGTTCGCGAAAGCGAACCCGTAAAGACGCCATGGCAGGGCGTCTGTACAGCCTGCAATTGCCGGTTTGTGATTCCCATTGGATCTAGACATTGGTAATCTGGCGTCCGCATTGTAGAATCGCCCACCCCTCCCCTTTCGCTATGTCTGGTTCCGGCTCCCGCACATCTCCTCTCCGCACCGTCGTCATTGCCATCCTGGCCGTGGCTGTCATCTTCCTGGCTCTGCCCCAACAGTGGAAAACCTGGGCGCCTGGATTCTTGCGCAACCCCGCGCTGCACTTAGGTTTGGACCTTGCGGGCGGTACACAGCTGGATTTCCGCATTTCCGAGGAAGAAATCCACCAGCAATTGGCGGATTTGGATGCGCAGATCGCAAGAGCAAGCGGCAGCGGCGTGGTGGCCGATCTCCAGGCGCAAAAGACATCCGTTCAGGAACAGCAGCGTAATTTGGTGGAAGCCATCCGCACCGTCTTGGAACGCCGCATCAACGGACTGGGTGTGAGCGAAGCGACCATCACGCCGTCGTATATCGGCGATGAGAAGCACTTGCTCGTGGAATGCCCCGGCGTCATCGACGTGCAGGAATGCATCAAGGTCGTCGGCAAAACCATTCAATTGGAATTCAAAGAGGAATTCACGGAAGCCACGGAGGATTTCACGAAGGGTGTCCGCGCGAACGTGGCGCTGTCCGTCCGCAAGATGACGGAGAGCGGTGTCACGCTGGAGAAATTGGGCCAAGACATCGGTTCGCAGCTCGGCATGGCATACAGCAACTCGCAATCGTATTTCAAAGACCAGCTCCCCAAGGGGCTGGAAGACGCATGGACGCTGAAGCCGGGGGCAAAACCCATTCAGCGCGAAGGGACTATCGATGTGCCTGTCGACGATGGGAACGGCGGCCAGGTCCTGCGACCCGTATCCGGTATTTTCTTGGCGGAGGCGCTCCGCCCGCTCACTGCCACCGGTCGCGTGCTGAACGAAGCCCCCAAAGCCTTCGCGCAATTGGCCAAGACGGAAACGGGTGTGACGTATGCCTACCGCGAAAAGATGCAATTGGACGCCAAGTTTGATCCCGTCGTGGGTGCCGCCCTCCGCGGCATGCAGAGCGGAGAGCTGAAGGCCGTCGCCGCCGGATCCGGCGCGCGCGTGATCTTCCTGCGCCAGTTCCGCCCCGGCCATGAACAGGTCGAAGCCAGCCATATCCTGGTGTCGTACAAAGGTGCCGCAGCCGCGGAAGCGGGCGTGACGCGCACGAAGGAAGAAGCTTTGGCCCGCGCGAAGGAACTGAAGGCGCAATTGGACAAGGGAGCGAATTTTGATGCCCTCGCCCGCGCCCAGTCCGACGGTCCGTCCAAGACCAACGGCGGAAAGTTGGGAGCCGTGGCGCGCGGAGACGTGGCCCCCAGCTTTGAAGAGAAAGCCTTCACCATGCAGGCCGGACAGATCAGCGAACCCGTGGAATCGCCCTACGGCTACCACATCATCCGCGTGGACAAGGCCAAAACCACGACTGTCGACGAGGCCGATTACGACGCGCTCACCATCGCGGACGGTCCGCTCGCGCTGACTAAGGGTCAATCATTGGTGACCATGCTGCAAAACGGGGATGTGAAGGCCGTCGAACAAGCCGCGACACTCCGCACGCTCTTCTTCTCCCTCACTCCCAGCGGCTGGAAGGACACGCAGTTGGACGGCAAGCACTTCCGCCACGCCGCGGTCACCGTCGATCCCATCACCAACGTTCCCGTGGTGCAGATCGCCTTTGATACGGAAGGCGGCCGGCTCTTCCAGGAACTCACGCGCAAGAACATCGGCAAGCCCATCGCCATCTTCGTAGGCGGTGAATTGATCTCCGCTCCGCGCGTGCAGGGAGAAATTTCCGGCGGCACGGCCGTCATCACCGGCAGCTCGGACTTCAAGGAAGCTCAACAGTTGGCGCAGGACCTGAACACCGGTGCCATCCCCGCTCCCATCCATTTGGCCGGTCAGCACACCGTGGAAGGCAAGTTGGGTGCAGCAGCTCTGCAAACGTCGCTGATCGCCGGTCTCATCGGCGTCATCATCCTCATGCTCTACATGGTCCTGGTGTATCGGCTGCTTGGCCTTGTGGCCAACGCCGCGCTCGTGATCTTCTCGCTCATCACCTTCGCCATCCTCAAGCTGCCGCTCTTCCTGGTCACCGACACCTACGTGGTGCTCACGCTTGCGGGCATGGCCGGTATCATCCTGAGTATCGGTATGGCGGTGGATGCCAACGTGCTCGTGTTCGAGCGCATGAAGGAAGAACTGCGCAAAGGAAAGTCCGTGAAGACCGCATTGGAATCCGGCTTCAAGCATTCCTGGCCCGCCATCCGCGACGGAAACGTCTCCACCATCATCACCTGCGTGATCCTCTTCGCCGTCGGCACGTCCATCGTGCGCGGTTTCGCGGTCACGCTCGGTCTGGGTGTGCTGCTCTCCATGCTCACGGCCGTCTTGATCACGCGCTGGATGCTCCGCCGCCTGGTGGCGATGCCGGGCTTTGATAAGCCGAGCCTCTACGTCCGGATCAAATCCTGAATGGATCTGCTGACGCTCACCGACCTGGCAGTCCGGACCCGCATCGGAGTGCCGGACCAAGAGCGTACGGAACCACAACGACTTTTTGTGTCCGTTAAGCTCGCTGTCGACGCGGCGAAGATCGCAAAGGAAGATGCCGTGGACGCCACGGCGGATTACGCGAAGATCTACGATGATATTCAAATGCTTGCCGCAACAGAACGCCGAACAATCGAACGGTTTGCCGAAGACATCGCTGCACTCTTGCTGCAGACATACACGGCGCACGTGACCGTGACCGTGAAGAAATCCCCTCACGATCTCCCGTTACTCGGCGAAGCTTCCATCTGTATTACTCGAAGCAAATTCTGACTTCCTCACGGGGAACGGCCATTCTTGGCCGCGTACGCTCCAGAACTATGACGTTCACGGCAATCGCTCTCGGCTCCAACATCGATCCAGACAAGCATATCCGTGAAGCGGCAATCAAGCTGCGCTCGCATTTCCCCGGCATTCGTTTTTCGCACGTCTATCGCACAGCACCCGTGGGCTACGCCGATCAGGAGGATTTTTTGAACGCTGCGGCGGTGTGGGATACCGATCAATCTCCTGAGCAGATTCACAACACGCTGACACAGATTGAATCTTCTCTCGGCAAAGCCACGCCGTTCAAAAACGGCCCCCGGACGATCGATCTGGATGTGATTGTCTGCGGCGATGAAGTGATCGAATCCTCCTCCCTCACCCTTCCCCACCCGCGCGCCCACCAGCGTCGCTTCGTCCTGGAGCCGCTCACCGAACTTCTGCCGCCCGGTCTGCGCCATCCGACTCTGGGCGAAACGTGGGAGGAACTTTTGAGAGCATTGCCAAGCCAAAAAATCGAACAAACGGACATACGACTCTGATACAATCCACACATGCAAAAGCTGTTTACGGAGCTCTTGAAAGCCATCGGCGAAGATCCGTCACGCGCAGGAATCCAGAAGACGCCCGCGCGCGCGGAGGACATGTGGAAATTTTTAACGTCGGGCTATGCCCAAGATGCCAAAACCATCGTGAACGGAGCCCTGATGCCCGCCGATTCCGATGGCATGGTGATCGTGAAGGACATCGAATGCTATTCCCTGTGCGAGCATCACTTGCTGCCGTTCTTCGGCAAAGTGCACGTGGGCTACATCCCGGACGCACACATCATCGGCCTCAGCAAAATCGCGCGTATTGTGGACATGTTCGCACGCAGGCTGCAGGTGCAAGAACGGTTGGGACAGCAGATTTGCGATGAACTCGACGGGATCCTCAAGCCCAAAGGCATCGGCGTGGTGATCGAATGCCAGCACTTGTGCATGATGATGCGCGGCGTGCAAAAACAGCATTCGGAAGCCATCACCAGCCACGTGAAAGGCAACTTCAAGGCCGACGCGCGGACCAGGCAGGAGTTTTTGGAGCTGATCCGGCGCTGAGCTTCTTCTTTTGCGCGATCTCCGCTCCGAACTTCAGTAACCCGTCTTTTTCCCGTGCCAGTTCTTGGACGCGGTCGGGTTGGCCGTGTGCCAATATTTCCCGATACCACCCTTTGTAGTCATCATGCAGGCCCTCGAAACTTTTCGGAACGACTTTTTTTTGCATGCGCATCGCACCCACCTCCACGAATTTCTTCTTGGTGATGACGGAGGGGTCCTTTGTATCCTGATCGGCTTTCACGACCTGCACACCCGTGGCAGTGATTTTGATAGCTTCCGCACCCAAATCTTTGCTCTGCAACGTGTGCTCGCGTTCATGCACTTCCACACCCTGCATGAAGTCCTTATCGACAACGGAGGTCTCTCCCTGGGACTTCAACGGATCAAGCACTTGCGTTCCCGCTTCCCCCAAATACGCCATTCCAGCGGCATCCCCCTCCAGGTTCTCAATCGTCATACTTCCCCCTTTCGTTGCCTCCTTCACATCCGTCACGGCCTGGTCCAGATGGTCGGCGGTTTCCTGGAGATGTTCGGCCTGCGCATCCAGCGGGGTGCCCATCACCGCGCGCGCTTGCGCCGCTGTGACATTGGACATCTCCCGGAGGCGATCGCGTTCCTGTTCCAAATTCCGCACATACTGCTCGCTGCTGTGACCTTCGGCCTCCGCAGCTGCTTCGGCATTGATGTCTCGGGCGGTATCAAGGGCGTACATATGCCGTCATTTTCTCCTCATTTCCAGCGGCGTCGCGCATCAGTCCACTTGAACCTCCTGCACCTCGATATTTTGGCTTCCATTAAATGAATTCTTTATCTCTCCGAATCACCGATTCTAGAGGAAAAGTCTGCTCATCATCCACAAAAAAACCGCCGCGGGCCCTGAACCGCAGCGGTCTTGTCGGGTAGTGATGATCAGGCAGCCGTCTGCTTCTCTGTCTGAGCGGCCTTCTGGAGCGCGGCCTTGATCTTCTCCAGCAGCTCTTCAACATCCACATTGGGCTTCACTTGCTCGGGGTGAGCAGCGGGCGCGTCCGGCGCTTCCAGTCCGTTCGGGTTTTCCTGTGTGGTCGGCATTTCGACGACCGGGGCTTCCATGTTTTCCATACTTCAGGGGGGGGGTAAGAAATGAAAAGGAAATCATCCACACTATCCCCCCGGTCCATAGGTCTGCACAACAAAGAGGCGGACAATCTGGAGAGTGAATCTATTATTGGCTAATACAAGCCACAATTTGGGTGTCACCGAACGCGATGATACTCTTCAAATGTAAAACTGACGGCATGCTGATCATCGATGGGATGATCGATCGACGAGACGATTTTCCAATCTTTCTTCGGCAGTTCCGGGAACGTCGTGTCGCCGGAAACATCGGCGTGGACGCGCGTCATGTAGATGCGGTCCGTGATGGGCAACGCCAATCTGTAGATCTCCCCGCCTCCGAAGATGATTGCCTCTTCGGTCCCCAAACCGCGCACAAAGCTGATCGCCTCGTCCAATGACCGGACGGCATCCGCTCCTTCCATCACACGGGAGATATCGCTGGTGATGACGACATTCCGCCGTCCCGGCAACACGCGCCCGATGGATTCATGCGTCTTGCGGCCCATGATGAGCGGCTTCCCCATCGTCAGTTCTTTCATGCGCGCAAAGTCCGCCGGCAGCTTCCAGAGAAGCGTATTTTTGTCGCCGATGACGCTATTATCGCTGGCAGCAACGACCATGGAGATAAGCATGACCCCAGTATAGAATTACATCGAAGAAACAAGAAACAGTGAAGAAACAAGCAGCAATCACCGAATGGTTCAAATGTTTGATCTTTCAAAAATTGATCCTTTGAAATTTTTTGTCTCTTGTTTCTTCGGTGTAATTTTTCAAACAGCAATGGGAGCTTTGATGCTTGGATGAGGATCATACTGCAGCACTTCAATATCTTCGAACCGGAACGCGAAGATATCTTTTACAGCCGGGTTCAATTTGAGCTGTGGAAGCGCCCTTGGCTCGCGCGACAGCTGCTCGCGCGCTTGGTCGAGATGATTGCTGTAGAGATGCGCATCTCCCAGCGTGTGCACAAATTCCCCGGCTTTCAGATCGCACACCTGCGCAATCATGTGAGTAAGAAGCGCATACGACGCGATGTTGAACGGCACGCCCAAGAAAATATCCGCGGAGCGTTGATAGAGTTGGCAACTGAGTGTTCCATCGACTACATAAAATTGAAACAGCGTGTGGCACGGCGGCAGCGCGACCTGATCCGCTTCCAAAGGATTCCATCCCGTAACGATATGACGGCGGCTGTCGGGATTGTTTTTGATGCCCTCGATCAGCCGCGTGATCTGATCCACCCCGTCTTTCTGATACCTCCCATCGGGATTTTTGGTCGCACCGAAATTTCTCCATTGGTGACCATAGACCGGACCCAAATCCCCTTCTTTCCTCCCGAACCGTGCGCACTGCTCGGCCGTGGCCCACTCGTCCCAAATCGTGACCTTCTTTTCCTGCAGCGATTTCACGTTTGTATCGCCGGAAAGAAACCAAAGAAGCTCCTGAAAGATGGACCGCGTATGCAGCTTTTTGGTCGTGAGCAACGGAAAACCTTCACGCAGATCAAACCGCATCTGGTAGCCGAATACCGATCGCGTCCCCGTCCCTGTGCGGTCGGATTTTTGCGCGCCATTGTCGAGGACATGCTGAAGGAGATCGAGATACTGTTTCATGGGATTTGGAGTGTACCAGGTCCACAATCAAAATTGCCTGCCGACCCACAGAGGGGTCGACAGACGGGGTTCAGGTTGTTCGGCCCCAGAGCTTTACAGCTCGGGGTGGCGGAATGGCAGCGGCTTCCGCGAGACGCGGAAGCCTGGCTGGATCTGAGCCAGGAGTGCAAGCACTCCCAGCAAGACCCAGACGATCACCGCCGCCACCGGGCTACTGCCCGGGATTCCTTCCATAAACATCTTCACCTCGCTAAAAGAACAGATGACTGAACCGCGCACATTCTATGGTTTGCCAATCAGCAATCCAGGCTCTTAGAGCATTGACTTTTATCCAAAAAGTGTCTATTATTACAGGTTCACTTTTGGGCTTGGAGGGGGCGTTCCACATGCACATGGAACGTCTAACAGGGCTTTCTATAGCTGAAAAATAGACCAGTGCTGTTGTATACGGTTTGGAGGCCTTGTCGCAACCCTCCCCCGTGCGAGTACGCTGCGTCTCCCATGGCAAAGGACCCGTCCGCACCGGCGACCCAAGGAGATCTGACCCTCCTACGAACCGATCTCCATGCGCTTGGTGAAAAACTGACCAGCGTCATACATGCCAACTTTGCCTATTGGATGAATAGTGTTGGCAAAGACTACGCACGACTGGAGAAGAAGATTGGAACTCTGGAAGAGAAGGTCGACGACCTTCAAAAAGGCATGGACTTACATTTTGAAACTTTGGCATCACATATTGATATCAAATATGAGAAAGACATTGTCACGCTTCAAAATCGAACATCAGCGTTGGAAAAATGGACGGGCGTGCCAGTCCCCTGATCAATGCTTCCGGCCACCATACCTCCACGCCATTTCGAAAATCTGTTTTTGCGTTTCCGCGACTTCTTTGCTTTCGATGATGACGCCAAACATCGCTGCTTCGCCGAGTGAGGCGGGCGGGAAGGAGCAGATGGCGACTTTGGAATCGTAGATGTTGATCTCGTTGGTGAAGTCGAAATCCTTTGCCGGGACCAAGCGGATCTCACGCAGTTTTTTGCGGTCTTCACCATGCACTTTGCGCCCGGCGTCATCGTCCGGAGCGATACCACGCAGGTGAATGCCGCGCTTCACGCGTTCGGCAACATATTCTTCGTCGTACGACGGCCAGAACTGACGGACCACTGCAGAGTTGGCGAAGTTTAAGAGCTCGCTTTTGGCCGTGAGCGTGTCGTCGTAGACGGTGCGCACGCCATCCCATCCTTCAAAAAACCGGACGTGGGGTTTGCGGTATTTGGAGCCTTGAAGCGAGCGGAGTTCGGGGAGAGCGCGGTGCAGGGCATCGGCACTCTTGCGTGCTTCCAACGCGATGTACTCGGGCGCGACGGGCGCGTACCACTTGGCGCGGCGGTTGCGGACCATGGTGAAGTGCCCCTGGCGCACCATCTGCTCCAGCATGTTGTAGGCCGTAATGCGGTTGAGGCCCGTGGCTTTGGCGTACTCCGATGCCGGCGCGGAGCCGCGCTGGAGACCCGCGATGTAGAGCTGTGCATGTTCCTCGGGGAGGCCGATTGATTCCAAAATACGTTGTAGGTCTTTCGCCATAAGTTATGGAAATGACAATCTGTAAATATTTTGAACAACTCTGTGGGATTTGCAAGAGCAAGATGCGGATGCCAGCCGGAAAGCGACATCTCCGTCGCAAAATGAGCGGAATCTCCGCGTTCGGGCGAGGAACAGTACTACAACTGTATTCAGCGCGTGCTGGCCTCCGTGGCTCGCAGATCGTACAAAGTCGTCGTTTTACTTCTTTGCCCCTCCGCCATGAATCCCGTCACCACCTCGGATTTGACCCAGAGTCTGTTGCGGATCCCCCGCGCGTACGCGGGTGAGGATCTCAGTTTTACCCCAAAAATCTCGACCGCCGAAGAAGTGGTCGCATTTGCGAAAAAACACGAGGCGACAATGCTGGATCTGACATTCGTGGATGTCCCCGGCACCATCCAGCACACCAGCAAACCCATCCATGAATTGGAAGACGTGCTGAAAGGCGGCGCGGGCTTTGACGGCAGTTCCATCCGCGGATTCAAGCAGATTCATGAGTCCGACATGCTCCTGATGCCCGATCCCACCACCGCGATCCTCGATGTCTTCCAGAGCGAACAAACGCTTTCCGTCCTCTGCGACGTGAAAGAGCCGATGAGCGGCGAGATGTATGACAGCAGCCCCCGCACCATCGCGCGCCGAGCCGTGCAGTATTTGAAAGACAGCAACGTCGCCGACTGCGCCTACTTCGGACCCGAAGCCGAGTTCTTCATCTTCGACGATGTCCGCTACGAAATGAAATCAAACGGTTCAATGTATGAGGTGGATTCCAACGAGGCCGTCTGGAACACGGGACGCAAAGAAGAAGGTGGCAACTTGGGCTATAAGATCCGCAACAAGGAAGGCTACTTCCCGGTGTCTCCGACCGACACGCAGCAAGACCTGCGCGCCACGATGGTGCGCGAAATGGAACGCGCCGGCATCAAGATCGAAACGTTTCACCATGAAGTCGCCACAGCCGGCCAAGCCGAGATCGACATGGAGCGCGATGAACTCCTGCCGATGGCGGACAAACTGATGCGCTACAAGTACATCGCGCGCAACGTCGCGAAGAGATTCGGAAAGACGGTGACCTTCATGCCGAAGCCCATTTACGGCGACAACGGGTCCGGCATGCACGTGCACCAGAGCTTGTGGCTGAAGGGCCAACCGCTCTTCGCCGGGAACGAATACGCGGGCTTAAGCCAAATGGCGCTCCATTACATCGGCGGACTGCTCGCGCACGCCCAAGCCCTCTGCGCCCTCTGCAACCCGACCACGAACAGCTACAAGCGTTTGGTCCCGGGCTTCGAGGCGCCCGTGAACCTGATCTACTCCGCCCGCAACCGCTCGGCAGCCATCCGCATCCCGATGTATTCCAATAACCCCAAAGCCAAGCGCGTGGAGTTCCGCATGCCGGATGCCGTCTGCAACCCCTACCTCGCCTTCTCCGCCTTGATGCTCGCCGGTCTCGATGGCATCGAACGCGGCCTCCTGCCGGGAGAGCACACGGATGAAAACCTCTACGCCATGAGCGACGACAAACTCGCCCGCATCAAGCACGCACCGCCCACACTCATGCATGCACTCGACGCTTTGGAGGTCGATCATTCCTTCCTCACGAAAGGCGGCGTCTTCTCCGAGGAATTCATCGCCGGCTACATCACCGGCAAACGCGCGGAGGCCCATGAGGAAAATATGCGTCCGACCGCGAGCGAATTTTTCAAATATTTTGATGCGTGATCCCCGCCGGTAGGGGCGTGCTAATCGCACGCCCCTACCGGCACGTGTAATAACCGTTTCCCCATTTTTCCCGCCCCCCCCACCATGAACACCGGTAACACCTCCTTCGTATTAATCTCCACGGCCCTCGTGGCCATTATGACCCCCGGACTCGCGTTCTTTTACGGCGGTCTCGTCAAACGCAAAAACGTGCTCACCATCATGATGCAGAGCTTCATCGCGATGGGTGTCGTGACGGTCCTGTGGGCCCTCTTCACCTTCTCCCTCGCCTTCGGGACGGACATCGGCGGGTTTATCGGCGGGCTGGATTACGCGATGCTGAAGAACGTCGGCATGGAACCGCACGCCGTCTACGGCACGACGATTCCCTTCCTGGCCTTCTTCGCGTTCCAGATGATGTTCGCCATCATCACCCCCGCGCTCATCACGGGCGCCTTCACGGAACGCATGAACTTCCGCGCGTATTTGGTCTTCCTCGTGCTGTGGAGCATCTTGGTCTACGCGCCGCTCGCGCACTGGGTATGGGGCGGAGGATTCATCGCGCAGATGGGCGCCATCGACTTCGCCGGCGGCACCGTCGTGCACATCAGTGCCGGTATGGGCGCGCTCGCATCGGTCTTCGTCCTGGGCAAACGCGCCAACACCACGCACCTTCCGCACAACATTACCCACGTCGCCCTCGGCACGGGACTTCTGTGGTTTGGGTGGTACGGCTTCAACGCGGGCAGTGCGCTTTCCGCGAACGGACAAGCCGCAGCAGCCTTCGTGAACACTGACCTCGCCGCGTCCATGGCGATGGTCACGTGGCTGCTTCTTTCGTGGATCGTGGATAAGCGACCGAGCATGGTGGGTGCACTCACAGGAGTCCTCGCGGGACTCGTCGCGATCACACCGGCCGCCGGATACGTTGAGCCATGGGCTGCACTCGTGATCGGTATTCTCGCCTCCGTCGGCTGTTTCTACGCCGTCAAATTCCGCATGAAAATGCGCTGGGATGACGCGCTGGATGTGTGGGGTTGCCACGGCGTCGGCGGCATCATCGGATCGGTACTGACGGGAGTCTTCGCCAGCTCCAAAATGAGCAGTTTCTCCGGATTGATCGAAGGGAACACCACCCTCTTCTGGGCAAACATCTACGCCACGGCCACGGCGATGATCTTCGCGTTTGCGATGACGTACATTCTGCTCAGAATCCTGAAAGCCGTCATGAAAGTCAGCGTCGAGCCGAAGGAAGAAGCAGAAGGATTGGACCGCGCCTTGCACGGCGAAGAGGCCTACGACTTTTAACATCTACATTTCTATCGAACGCAGAAGGGAGAGGGCGTGAGGCCCTCTCCCGACTGTTGGTTTGCGGTCTCAGGCCATAAAGGCAGAGACAGCCAGAATTATCGACGCGGCCAGGCAGCTGAGTGCTGCCAGGCCGAACACGGCCTTCAGACGTTTGTAACGAGCCAGTTGCGCGATACATTCGTTGTAACAGTGTAGTGCTTGTCCGCCCGAAGGCGGACCTGAGTACATGTCTTCATATCCGGCACGGAGATTGTCTTCCTCCGCAGCCTTGGCGGCATATCGCTGGCGAAGCTGCGCATGAGCGATAGCGAGGACGAGAGAAGCGGCGGCCAGAATCATCAGCATCGAAGGCTCCTTTAAAAGATCGGTTCGAACCAACAGCCCGCACACAGTAATATGTAAAGTTTATTTGTCAAATTTTCGCCTGATCCTCCCGCCCCATCACCAACGAAGAAGGGCATTCTTTCGCAAACGGACACATCTCACACTGACGATTCCTCGCGGTGCAAATCGCCCGGCCGTGACTGATCAATAACACATGCAACTCACCCCAATTCTTTCGCTCAGTCTGCTTCAGCAAATCTTTCTCGATCTTGTCCTGATTATTCGCATTCGTGAGCCCAAGACGTTTGCTGACCCGCCACACATGCGTATCCACCGCGATCCCCTGCTCCTGATTGAATGCGGCGTACAAGACCACAGTCGCCGTTTTCCGACCGACACCCGGAAGCGTCAGCAGTTCATCCATCGTCTGCGGCACTTCGCCGCCGAAGTTTTCAAGAATCAATTTGGACGTCGCCTTGATGTACTTGGCCTTGTTGCGGAAATGTCCGCACGAGTGAATATCCTGCTGCAGCTCTTCATCAGAAACGTTCAAAAAATCCTCAGGGCCTTTGTACTTCGCAAACAACTTCGGCGTGACGCTGTTGACCATTTTATCCGTGCACTGCGCGCTCAAAATTGTCGCGATCAAGAGATGAAACGGCGTGTCGAAATTCAGGAAGGTGCGCGGGGGCGTGTAGAGCCCTCGAAGCTTTTGCAGAACGACGGGAACAGGAACTTTTTGCATGGAATTGTTATATTGTTATATGGCTATATTGTTAGCCAAGCAAGTATGCGAGAGGTGCAAACAGCAATATAACAATTTAGCAATATAACAATTTCTCACCAGGCCGCTCGATGACCTAGACTCCAATGCCACTTATGACGAACCTGCCTCCGCTGACATTTTTTGATCTGGAAACGACCGGGCTGGATCCCCGCAAGGGCCACCGCATCATCGAGATCGCGGGCGTGAAAATTATCGACGGAATCATCCGGCCGGAGGAAACCTTTGTGTCCCTCGTAAACCCTGACCGCGATATTCCCTGGGAAGCACGCCAGGTGAATAAAATCTCAGAAGAGGATGTGAAGGGCGCCCCGGGCATCGATGTCGTTCTGCCGCAATTTTTGGAGTTCGCGAAGGGCACGACTTTAGTCGCCCACAACGCGGCATTCGATTACAGCTTTTTGGAAGTGGAAAAAGAGTACTGCTGGGGCTACACGGACCTGCCCGAATGCCTGTGTTCCATGAAACTTTCGCAGGCTCTCTATCCGACGGAATTCCGCCATTCCCTGGACGTGATCAGCAAAAAATTCGGCCTGGCCCTGCCCGCGGAACGCCACCGTGCCCTGGCCGATACGCTCCTGGCCGCCGAGGCGCTCCTGAAAATGACCGAACAGGGAAAAATCCGTTCTCTGGAGGATTTGCGCAAGAAGGCGAGTTTGAAACAAATGGCGAAATAGAAGGAATAGAGGCCATAGACGGGATAGATGTACGTCTTTTTCCTCTATCGCCTCTATCCCCTCTGTCCCGTCTATGCCCTCCGGTATACTTCCCTCGTGCCCGCCCTCCCTATCCTCCTCGGCGCCGACAATCCCGTTCTCCGCACCAAAGCGAAACCTGTGGAGAAGGTGACGAAGAAAATCCTGAAGCTGATTAAGGATATGAAAAAGACCATGGATGCCGCCAATGGCGTCGGCCTCGCCGCGCCGCAGGTGGGCGAAAGCGTGCGCGTGTGCATCGGCCGCGTGAACGGCAAAGATACGCCACTCATCAATCCCGAAATCACGAAGAAGAGCAAAGAGACAGCCATCGATGAAGAAGGCTGCCTAAGTCTCCCCAACATCTGGCTGCCCATCAGTCGTTCGACGGAAATCACGCTCACGTACCTGGATGAAAAAGGCCAGAAGCAGGAACGGAAACTGAAAGACTTCGACGCACGTGTGGTGCAGCACGAAGTGGATCACTTGGATGGGGTGTTGATTGTGGATTACGTCAGTCCAGCAGAGCCTGCAAAATAGGGCTTTGCGATAGTCGCTGACGGACGGCGGCCCACTTACGCCTGATTGTCCTGACGCATACACCCAATGCTTCGGCGGCTTCGGCGTGCGTGTGTCCGTGAAAATACAGCAGGTCAAGCATGCGACGATCTTCGGAAGCTGGATGAAAAAGCTCCGCAATCACCTGATGCACCCGTGCTAGCAATTCGTCATGTTGCAACACTTCCACATGATTCACTCTCTCACAGAGACTGTCTGAAAAAATATGATGTTCACCATCCAATGACACTGCACCTTGGATGCGTGTCCGCCTGGATCGTCCGTGATCAATAACGGAATGTTTGGTAATGCTGAATAAAAAATTCCTCACAGAAGTTCCCGGGCGTACATATCTCATCGACCGAAAGAAGCGCATGCACACTTCTTGGTATAGGTCATCGGCATCCTGTCTACAGCCATACCTGTGGATCAGCCATCCCTTGATGGATTCCTTATACGCATCGAGCAGCGCTATAAAAGCGGATACGTCTCCGTCTTTCGCCTTTTGGAGCAAAACTGCTTCTTCTGCGATTCGCTCAAAATCGTCGGTGTCAGACTGTGGGGCGTGCATAGGGAGCGCGAATATACCGTTCCCAGAATTTTATGCATCCTAAAAAATACCACTTTCTGGCTGTAGGCAGGGAACGATGCAAGACATCAAATCCCGCAGCATGTGAATGCTGTCATACGGCCAAAAACGCCTTCAGAGATTTACTGAGAAGTCTTCGAGCCTGGAATAATCGGCCGTATACCGCATTTTCACTGATTCTCAATCGCTTAGCAATCTTCACGGTCGGCTGTTCTTTCAGATGTGCCTTGAGTACCTGACGAAGCTCTTTGGGCAATTCCGCAATCGCCCGCGCTATCCGGACTGCCGCTTCGTGCTCTTCCATTCCTTCCGATACACGGTCAGACACAGGCAGGTCTATGGCACGCATATCCATAGTGACAAAGAAGCGCATGCGACGGGCATACGTTCTCCGCTCATCCAAGACACAATGCCAGAAAATTCCGCGGAGCCATGCTGAAAAATTCCGCCCATCTTCAAAACTGGCAATCGCGGTGAGCATCCGCATAAATGTTTCCTGCAGAACATCATCGGCGCACCTGCCATTCGAACGACGCTCATACAACGATCGCAGTTCAGGCGTGAATCTCCGGATGATTTCCGTGAGATGGATGTTTGATCCTTTCTTGGCTTCACACACCAATTCATAATCATGTACGGAACGGATATCTGTCGTTTCGATGGATGCACTTTCGAGGGCATTCGGCATTCCGCGATTCTTGCGGGTTCCGAAGCGAAATTCAAATACATACCCTACGACTGCCGGCATTCCGCATATTTACACTAGCAATAGCGCGATCAACCTTTCACGCAGCAACACGCGGCCACGATTGCCGCGTACGTACGTCGCACCTGGAGTTAAACCTAATAACTCAGATATTTCTTCTCTCTCTAATCCAGCTAGCTGCAAAACGATTGGTCCCCGGTAGTTATCAGGCAGGGACGCAACTTCAGCTTCCAATTCTTCAGTCGTAAAAAGAGGCTCCTCCGGAATTTTCTCCACGACTTGCTGCAATTCATCTTGCTCTGCCTGCACCACATGTTCTTGACGCTTTCTTTTCTTCGCCCATTCCGTAAATAATCTGTTTCTAAAAATTCTGGCCAAATATGGCAGAACAGGTTTACCGATGGAAAATCGATCAAGCGATCGAAAAAAATCTGCAAATGTCTGCTGACAAATTTCATCAAAAAGGTCTTCATCTCTGACACGCCGCACATACATTGCGCGCAATTGTTGTGTGTATGTCCTGACAAATTGCGTCCATGCTTCCTGATTTCCAGCCTTCATCTGCTCCAGAAGACTGTTTTCTATTGCTTGCTGATCTGGAACTTCAGATTCGGCCGAATTGGAAGGAGTCTTATTGGACATACGGCAAGCGTCGTAGAAAACACTAATATTATCCAGTATTTTACAGTATTGTCAATGTTTCCTGGCTTCCCTCAGCCAAAAGGTTGATTGCTTGCCAGAGGGGAAAAATGTAGCTTTTCTGCATGGCCGCAGAGCTTGAGGTGATCATCGGGTTGGAAGTCCACGCGCAGATGAATACGCGTACGAAGATGTTTTGCGGGTGCGATAATGATGCGTTCGGAAAAGAGCCCAATACCACCGTCTGCGAGGTCTGTATGGGCCACCCGGGATCTTTGCCCGTGGTGAATGGCGAGGCCGTGATGAAGGCCATCAAGATGTCTTTGGCGCTCAAATGCACCGTGAACGAGGACAACCACTTCGATCGCAAGCATTACTTTTACCCGGATCTCCCCTCCGGATTCCAAATCTCCCAGTACGATTTCCCGTTGGCCTCCAAAGGATCCGTCGCCTATGACTTGGACGGGAAAGAGATGGTCTGCGGCATCACGCGCCTGCATATGGAGAATGATGCGGGAAAACTCAGCCACCGCGGCACCGTGACCCTCTGCGACTACAACCGCGCGGGAACTCCGTTGATGGAAATCGTGACGGAGCCGGATCTGCGCTCGTCTAAAGAAGCCGTCGCGTTCGCCGAAGAATTGCGCCGGATGTTGATCGCGATGGGCAGTTCGGAGGCAGACATGTACAAAGGTATGATGCGGTTCGATGCGTCGATCTCTCTGCGTGAAAAAGGCACGAAGGTGTTGAATCCCCGCAGCGAAATCAAAAACCTCAACTCATTTAAATCCCTGGAGAAAGCCCTGCAGTTTGAAGAAGCGCGTTTGCGAAAGCTGTGGGAAGAGACGAACAGACCATTGAAAGGAAACATCACCGTCGGCTGGGTGGATGATGAAGAGCGCACGCGCATGTTGCGCGACAAAGAGGAAGCCGCCGATTACCGCTACTTCCCGGAGCCCGATATTCCGCCGCTGAAGATCACCGCCGCAATGCTGAAAGACATCGGCAAAGATCTGCCCATCCTCCCGCGCGACCAAAAGCAGGCATACATCGCGGGCGGACTGACGGAACCGGAAGCGACCTTGCTCATCGACGAGCCAAAACTCCGCACGCTCTACGACGGCATCCACAAGAAAACGAATGATGCCAAGCGCGCCAGCAGTTTAGTTTTGACCCAGCTCATGGGCTTCCTGAACGCACACGAGAAGACGATGGACGACGTCCCCGCTCTCGACGCGATGCTGTCCCTCGTCGCAGCCATCGACTCCGGAAAAATCTCCGGCAACTCCGGCAAGGCTGTGCTGGAAGAAATGATCGTTAGCGGAAAATCTCCCGATGCCATCATCAGCGAAAAAGGCATGGGCCAGATCTCCGATGTGAGCGCAGTGGAAGACTTGGTCAAACGCGCGATCGAGGCGAATCCGAAGGCGATTGAATCCTACAAAGCCGGTAAGCAGCAGGCGTTGGGCGCGGTGGTGGGGTGGGTGATGAAGGAATCCAAAGGCCAGGCCAATCCGGGAATGGTGCAGGAGATTTTGAGCAAGTTGATCAAGTAAACGCGTGCCAGCATCTGGAATTGTTGACCCCGCTGCGTCAGACCGAAATACTTTTCGCATGGGAATATTGCATCTTCAGTATCCGAGAGACATCGGACCGGGTCCGGAAGATCTAGAAGTTGCATTACATCAGGTTTTTTCCAGCTCTACGTGCTCAATCGACGTACGCGTGAATGATGATCGCAATGAGATCGACGGCAAGCCTGAGCAAAATTTCGGGCGCATAGAAGCGCGCATTCAAGATATGACCGTGAGCGAATGGTATCTGTACATGCAAATCACCACCCATCCTCTCCTAAAAAATATCGTGGGTGCTGAGGCAACGGATGATGAATAAAGCGGTTACGCCCGCTCCATATACTCCCCCGTCTCCGTATTCACAATCACCTTCTCGCCTTCGTTCACGAAGAGCGGGACGTTGACCTGGAGGCCGGTGTCCATGATGGCGGGTTTGGAGCCGCCGGTGGCGGTGTCGCCCTTCACGCCCGGGATCGTTTCTTTCACGACCAAGACGACCGTGGAGGGCAGCTTGATACCGATGGGATTGTCTTCATACATCAGCGCATCGCACTCTAAACCGTCACTGAGGAAGTCGACGATGCCTTCGAGTGAATCTTTTTGCAGCGCGAATTGATCGTAGGTCTCCAGGTCCATGAACGTGCAGGAGGTGGCGTCGCCGTACAAAAACTGCACGTGGCGGTAGCCGACATCCGCTTGCTCGATTTTCTCGGCGCCCTGGAAGTTGCGGGAGATGACCTGCCCCGTTTTCATATTCTTCAATTTGCACTGCATGTTCGCCTTGGATTGGCTTTTGCGGCCAAACTGCGAGCTGACCACCATGTAGGGGTCGCCGTCGATGGAGATGGCGCGGCCGGGCTTGAGATCTGTGATCGTGTACATAAAGGGAAAAGTGAAACGGGAGGGAGGGATCGTAGCCCAGGGAAAAGGCTAAGGCTAGGGACTAAGGCTAAGAAAGCATACTCAAAGGAATACGCGAAAAGTGTACACCATAGATGGTAGCACCAAATATTTCGGCCTTAGCCTTAGCCTTGATCCTTAGCCTTACTGCATCGCATCCCGCACGTCCATCCCCAGCCCGTACGGCCGGAGCGTCTGATACAGCTCTTGGAGGATTTTGGCCTCGTCCGCATCCGGGTAATGCTCCAGGCGGTTCACTTCCAATCGGAGCTGACCCTCCCGTCCTTCCGGCGACGAATAGCCCTCCACCACGCGGTTGCGGATCTGCAACACGATGACGGCGATTTCATCCGCGTTGAGCGGATCGGGTTCGACGGAGGAGGACGAACGCCCGCGGTTGGCGATGCGGTCCAATGTGCGCTGCGTCGCGCGCGAGGGCAACTCGGGTTCCAGTTTGATGACTGCACCAGCTGCGCGATCATTCACGGCCGCGGAAATCGTGAAGATTGCCGCTTCCACTTCCTTGCGGACATCGGCGGACAGTTGCGAGCCGGTGCCATCCAGCGGAAGTGCGGTCTGGATTTTCTGCAGATCGGCCTTGGCATCCTGTGTCTCGCCGCTGTCGGCACGGTGTTTGACGGCGGCCAGTTCATCGAAAAGTTCCGATACCTGGCTTTGGCTTTGCACGCTGGAATTTGCCGCGGTCTCCGGCAATGCGGCGATGGCGCCGCGTACGGCTTGCTTGAGGGCGTAGGCCGGATCATCGGGCAATGCGGCGGCAACTCCCGCAGACGCGGCTTCCAGGTCCTGCCGGACGAGCTCCTCCACTTCCGGACTCTTGATGGCACCGCTGGCCACGGCGAGAAGCGTTTCTTTATATTCGCGCAACGGACCCGTGGCGTCGGAACCCGTGCCGCGCGTCAGAAGAGCGGCGGCTTCATCGAAACGCGTGTTGGCTTGCGTGAGGAGTTTTTTGGCGCGCGCCTCGGATGTGAATGTGAACAATACGTCCACGGCTTCCGCAAAACGCTTGGCGGGATACAGTGTGGAATCGGGAAGGATGCCGGCGTTGGCGGCCCGGCGCTGCTGTTGGAGTTCTGCGATCTCGTGCTGGTGGGCGGCATCCATCGCCACGTTGCGGTTCACCCACGCGTCTTCATACGCGGCGGCGTCGATGGTGCCGATGACGGCTGCGGGACTGCGCGTGAGCATGACCTCTTCGCCCGCGACGAGTGCCATCTGCTGCCCGCGCCGGGCGACAGAGGCGCCGCGGTACCACACCTGCACGGCTATCTGGGGACCTTCTTGCGCAATGGATACGCTCCCCTCCTGGACCGTCACGCGTCCTTGCGAGGTGCCGATGCTGATACCGTCGACTCCCCTAGGCACCAATCCCAGCACCCACACCGTGCCGCGTTGCAGCGCAAGCGTCGGTTGCGTGAGGGACGGTTCCGGACGGTCGGCGGTGTCGTTCAATGCAAGCGTGGTGTGCGCCGCCATGCGGATGACGGCATCATCATGAAGCATGATGGTGGCTTCGCTGTCTTGCGTTTGGAGCACGGCCGGCTGGTGCAGCAAAAGTTCACCTTGGAGCGGCTGCCACAGTCCGCCGATCAAAATCTCCACCTGTCCTTTCGTGGGCTGCACGGTGATGGCGGATTCCGCCACGGTTGTGGGCGCAAGGAACAGAACGGGACTGAGACGCACGGTCAGGAGCAGCACCGCGAATGCCGCGATGATTTTTAACGGACGGGAGACAAGCGCACGGGCATAGACCGGCTGCATCTGCCCGGTGATATGCGCCCACACGCGGCGGCGCAGAACAGGGTCCGGCGACAACGCCTGCCGCAATTGTTCCCACACCGGCAATGCGACGACGGACGCGGCGCCCGTGATATGCTTCCACACACGTTTTTGGACGGCCTGCGCGGGCCGGACCTGATGTACCGCAGCGCGCAGAAGTTCCGGCGCGGACACCATTTTGGACCGCATCTGCAGGCGCACACGCTCTTTGGCACCCGTTTTGGGGTGCAGAGCGGCCCCGATGTCCACGAGGAGCTTTTCGGGAGAAGCCGATGGCGAAGCGGAATGACGACGGTCCATGACGTGGTAAAAACGAGGAAAACAGGCTTCTGTTACGCCCTTTTGTGCTTTTCTGGGCGCATGTCGGCAGGTAAAGCGGCTTCGAGCTTCTTCAAGGCCCGGAATTTGAGGATACGCACAGCGCCTTCGGTGAGCCGTAAAACGCGAGAAACCTCGGATATTGTCAATTCCGCGACGTAACTGAGCAGCAGAATTTCCCGATAACGCTTGGGCAATTTCCCCAGAGCCGACCGCACCACCCGGAGTGTGTCTTTGGCATGCGTGCGCGTATCCGCGCGGTTCCAGACATCGGGATCCTCCATCTCGTCCACGATCTCCTCAAAATCCCGGTCCCGCCGGTACGCGTCAATCACCGCATGCCGCGCAATGCGGAACACCCACGCCCCGAACGGCACGCCTTTCTGCGCGCGGTACTGGTGCAGTTTTTCCCAGACTTTCACAAACACATCCGCCACAAGATCTTCCACCATCTCCTGCGGCGCGCGGAACGCGGTGTAGCGGTACACAGGCAGGAAAAATTGATCGTAGATTTTTTCGAACGCGGCGCTGTCGCCCCCTTGCGCAAGCACCACCAAACGCTGTAACGCGTCTTCGTCGGTGGGCAGTGAAGAGCTGGAGCGGGACATGACGCGGGGATTGTACAGGGAGAAGACCGCAAAAAATGCAGAGTCGAGAGAAAAACGGATGAAAGACAAGGATGTTACGACAGGGATGACAATGACGCTGGCAGCTGTTTTTCTCGCGCCCCTCCCCCACCCCGGCGCTGCGCGCCACCCCTCCCCCGAAGGGGGAGAGGACGTGTGACCAAAAATAAAGAACTGCAAAAAAACACAAATACTCCCTTCCCCCCTCGGGGGAAGGGCCGGGGATGGGGGAGGGCGAGAGCAACTTCCACTTACTCCCATTCAATCGTCCCTGGCGGCTTATTGGTGAGATCGATGAACACCAGGTCGATACCCGGCAATTGCATAATGCGCTCTGTCATTTTCTTCAGCACTTTTTCCGGCAACACAAAAGCATTCGCCGTCATCGCATCCGTCGAAGAAATCGGCCGCAACACGATGGATTGATTGCCTTCATGCGCGCCAAACGGCAGCAACACGACAGGGAACTGCCAGATAGTCCCATACAGATTCGCATCCAACATCTCCTCCCGCACGATGTCATCGGCCTCGCGCAGAAGATCGGCGCGCGCACGGGTGAGATAACCGGGTGTGAAGTGAAATTGAGGAACATCCGGACGAGACGTGCAGAGCAGCACACGGTTGAAATTCGGATTCGTGTTAGGCACGCGGGTCGCAAGCTCGATATCCGCTTCTTCAATATGGCACGGGCGATCGGTGAAGAGCGCGACCGCGTGACGATACGTTCGGCCATCGCCTTGCACTCCAACGGATTTCACCGGCAACGCCGCATGCAATCCGTGAATGGTCGCATCGGCGTTGTGCGGGAGATCAGGCTCTTGCGCACACAGAATTCTGACGCCGAGGCCCGGACCCGGGAACGGATGACGCCAGACAAGATCGTGCGGCAAGCCAAGCTCTTCGCCCAGCACACGCACTTCGTCTTTATACAGTTCTTTGAGCGGCTCAATCACCATGCCTTTTTCGATCATCTTCTGAATGGCATCCACGCGGTTGTGATGCGTCTTGATGTGGTCCGCATGCTTGGTGCCTTTCGTCTCGATCGTATCCGGATAGATCGTCCCCTGCCCCAACATCCATCCGTCTTCGATCTTCAAGTTCATCCGCTCGCTCACGCGCTTTTGGACGGCGAGGAATGTGTCTCCGATAATTTTGCGCTTCGCCTCTGGCTCATACACATCCTTCAGATTTGTGAAAAACTCGTCAGATGCATCTTCGATATGCAAATTTTTGATTCCGAGTTTCTGGAACGCGTCCTCAATCAACTTCACCTCGTTCTTGCGCATGAGCCCTGTATCGACAAGCAATCCTTGCACGCGATCAGACCCCAGCACGGCATTCAGCAGCGTAAATGCGACAGTCGAATCGACACCTCCGGAGACAAGCATGAAGACTTTTTTATCGCCGACTTCTTTCAGCACCTGCTCACCCACATGATCTTTGAAACTGGTCATCGACCACTCCGCAGGCTCGCACAACTCGACGAAGTTTTTCAGGATATCCATCCCATGTTCCGTGTGCGTGACCTCCAAATGGAACTGCGCGCCGTAGATCCTGCGCTTTTGATTCTCCATCGCCGCCTGCATGCAGATCTCCGTGCTCGCCGTCGTCACGAATCCTTCAGGCAACGCCGTCACCTCATCCCCGTGCGACATCCACACCGTGAAATGCTTGGGCAAATCTTTGAACAGCTTGCCATGATGTTTCACCTCCAACTTTGTTTTCCCATATTCTTTGGATTTCCCCGGTTCGACTTTTCCGCCCAGCACATGCGCGATCCATTGGTGACCGTAACAGAGCCCAAGCACCGGAATGCCCAGCTCCAAAATTTTGGGATCCGCCTGCGGACTGCCTTTCTCGTACACGCTCTGCGGCCCGCCGGAGAGGATGATTCCGGCCGCATCTTTCAATTCTTCCGCGGGAGTCTCGGCCACGCGGATCTCCGAATACGCCCCCAAACGACGTACGCGATTGGCAATCAGGTGCGCATACTGCCCCCCGAAATCCAAAATGACGATACTGCCGGGATGAAGGGAGGCTTTCATGCGGGGATTTTACGCGTGGGGATTGAATATTCGCAACACACCCTCCAAAAAATTGCACCAATACGAGGGATATGCTGTGATGGCAGTATGTCCGTTGAACGAGACACAGGGGAACAGACAACACGCCGTGAATTGCTCGGCAAGAGTCTGGCTGCAGCGGCAGGCGGATTACTGGCTTCGATCGGAACGGATGCGCGGAGGATTCTGGCGGACGGCGCGCGGGAAACAATCCCGCCGCTTGCGCCATCCCTGACGCAGGAACATCTGCAGACAGTGCTTGAGAAAGCCGGTGGATTGAACGCGGTTAAGGAGCGGGTCCGCAACGATCCGTCGGCGCTCTCGGAAACCATCCTGGACCGCGGAGAGAAGGAACCCGAACTCATGGCACGATTGAATCCCTACTTCACTCCCAATGCCCGCAAAGGCGCACACTATGGACTGCAGCGGATTACGCACATAAGAATGACGGCAGGACGTGCATCCACTCTGGATACAAAGGTGGAAGTGCATATTGCATTTTGGTGGGTGGAAGAAGGGAAACCGGGCTCGGGTGCGGAAATTGTCATGGTGGGCACAGGAAACGAAGCCCCGCGGTTTGTCCCTTCGGGCCACGTTCTGACCGCTGCCCAACAGGACGCAGTGATGCGAACGCTGCGGACCATGCTCCGGTGAATTTCTCCGCCATATGCCCCTCCATCCCACGCCCGACCGACCAGCAAATGATGGCATGACGCGAGGAGAATTTCTGTCACTGAGCCTGCTGATCGCCACTCCGATCGCCTTTCGTGTTTTTGTGCATGACCTGCTCACACAATTTCCCAAAAAACTCTCCCGGAAGGCCGTTGCCCATATCCTCAACAGCAACGGTTTTGTGACACACGGCAATATCCTGGATATCCGGTGCGATGACGCGGCGGTGCTTGATGCGCTGAAGACGCATCTCCCGTTTTGCCGGACCCATACGTCGCCCGCGCGCGCGGGCGACACGGAAAAGCGCGCCATTCTTATCCGCGTCGTCCACGGATATGTGGAATATTTTATCATCAGTGATTGCGTGGTGAATCTGCGAGAGACGCCGACACTGCGCTCCACCGTCGAAACCAAAATTGACGTGGAAATGGGTATGAAACATCAATTAGCTGATTCCAAACAGCTCACACTGAAGGAAGAACAGGCGTTATATACCGCGATCACGCTCATACGACCACACAGCGCGGACAAATAATTGCCAACTATCATAAATAATGCTCAAATAACTATATGAACACCCCCGATAACGACCAGAATATAGATCACGATGCGAAGACACCTGAAGCGATTCCCAATGATCCCGCGGCACTCGACGCAGCGCGTGAACGATTGAAACAGGAAGAACGTCAGCCGACAGACGACTCCGTACAACGCAACCCCTATAGCCAGCCTGTGCACAGACCCACCCATGCGCAGACGCCACCATCCGCCGAACAGGAGCGCAGACCTCTGGATGACCCCAACCATCCGGCGCATCAACGAATCCGCATTCCCGTGCAGCCCGCTCCGTGGCTGACGTGGAAAACCGTGGAACGACTTACGCAAATTGCGGCAATTGCCGTTATGGCACTCCTTGCCCCCAGAGGAGCAAAAAATGTATATGACCTACTCACTCATCGGCCCGCACAGCCTCTTGTGGCCCCTGAAACACCCACAAATGCATTCAAAGGCGTGATTGCCCGCTTGCGTATGCAAATGGCGTCTGGCGGCTTTATGGAAACGACGCATCAACATCGTCTGCAACACATTGAAAACGCCTTCCCCTTCCAAATCTTCACCAACGGCAGCGATGATAAAACCCGCAGAGTCTATCTATCGACTATGCAGGGGCAGCTGAAAGTGACGATCATCGACAGGGCGGTAAATCCAAGACGGGAAACCTCCCGGCAGGAACATCTTGTGATTGAGTTTGTGGAGAACGGCGTGCCAATAATCCTGCAACAGGATACAAGGAAACCTCTGTCTTCAGAACAGCAAGAGGCACTACTGCAACTTCTAAACGCTATGGCCGATCAGAACAAGTAATCGCCATCAGCATCCACACCGTCCACGCTGCAGCCGCATCTTCCCATGCATGCAGAAACAGTGCAGCGATGGAAATTCCCAGGAATGCGAGGAAAATTGAGAATTGAAAATTGAGAATTGAGAATTTTGGAAGTAACTCTCCTCGTAAAATCCCTGCCGAATTTTCCATTTTCAATTTTCCATTTTCAATTCCGCTGGAAAGCTTTCTCAGTATCACCACGACAAGACCGACGTACAACAAAAACCCGAGGAACCCCAGTTCGACGCCGATTTGCAGATACCAGTTCTCCGGCAGGAACGGACAACTGCAGGATCGGTCAACAGGCTGGACTTGAGTATCGCCCACGAACACGCAGAGCGACGGACGGTCCTTCGCCCACGATGCATCCGCCCCGTCATCCAAAAACACGCACGCGTCACTGACTCTGTTGCTCGCTGGCCCGGCGGCTCCAAGACCTTGCCCGAACGGATGCGCGACCATGCGGGAGACGGCCTCCATCGGGCGCGTCAGATGGTCCGTCGACGACGCAATGCGCAGGAACACGGACGGCACAAGCAGCGTGAGCGCGAGGACAAGAATCGTGGCGATGCCCGCCCCCGACGCGAGCAACCACATGCGGACATGCTTGGGCACGGCCTGCGCGGCGGCAAGCAGCGCGATCACAAACGCGCCGATCCAGGCGGACCGGGAGAAGGTCAGCAACAGAGCAATTGCGACTAATGTCGCCATGAACATCATTTGGTTTCTGGTTTTTGGTTTTTGGTTTTTGGTTATAGACGACACCGCAATCGCCCACGGAATCAAGAGCCAGACCCCCAACTGATTCGGCCCGCTCATCGCGCTCTGCATGCGCCGGATGCCCGCTCCCCCGATCTGCTGGTACGGCGCCAGCGGGCCGCCGGGAACGTAGAGCGAATGCAGATCCGAATAGCCGAGAGCCGTGAAGAAACTCTGCGGCGCGACGAGAGTCAAAAATCCATAGAGCGACAAAAGGACTGCGTCGATGAGAAGCACGGTGATGACGCGGGGGAAGAATGTCGCAGACCACGGCACACGACGAAGGATCAGAAATGCGAATGGCGCCAGGAAGTCATACTTGAATCCAAGTGCGAAGAGCCCGAGAGATGTGCCGGACATCCCGCTCACCAGAATTGACAACGCGATGAGGGCGAGAATCAGTCCGTCGATCAAATCCATTGGTTTTTGGTTTCTGGTTTTTGGCTTCTGGTTTTTTCTCAGGCTCCTGAGAATTTCGACAAGCGCCAGTGCAAGAATCACTCCCAGCAGTCCCTCTTTCCAAATGGCGATACCGGAAAGCGGCGCGTGCCCGGGTCCGGTCATCAGTTTTGTCAGGACCGTGACGAGAAGCGCGTGGAACGGCAACAGCGCTACCAGAATCAAAGCCAATGATTCACGGATCTTCTGCAGCACCTTCATAGTGTACAGGCTACAGACCTAGACGTTCCTCCTCCGTCCGGAACACCTCGCCTTTCTTGAGCACGCTCTCCACCGCATCAATACAGGCACTGCTCACGTTCTTCCCGTAGATCTTCGGCGCTCTGCGCATTTCCGCGTTGTCCCACGCATATTCAATGAGCTGTTTGATGACAGCGGAATCGACAGGCGGCGCGATGATATTGCCGCCATTGATGATCGACTCTGACCGATCCGAACCGAAGCGCATCGTCACGCACGGCACGCCGAGCACGTTCATCTCCTCTTGCATCGAGCCCGAGTCCGTCGCGCACACCGCCGCCTTGCTCATCGCCGCAATCACGTCGCCATACTCGGCCCAGACGGGAGAGAGGATGAAATTCGGATGATCTTTCGCGAGCTGTTCGATTTCTTTCCGCAGTCCAAAACGATCGAACGCCGCCTCGGTCTGGATCATGCTGATCAGGAGAACTTTGCGGCCGTCTTTGATCAAAGCGACCATCGCGTCATAAATCGCACGGAAGCGCTTTTCCGAAAAACAGTTCTCGCGGCGGTGAATGCAAAATCGCACGAAATCCCCGTCAGCCAGCATCGGATATCGATCAAAGATTGTCGAGTTTTTCGCTTGTTTCAACGCATCTTCAGTCGCATCGACGACGGAATTCCCAACAACGAAGATTCGATCTTCCGGGAAGCCTTCGCCCTGCAAAAATTCACGATCGAGTTCCACAGGCGCCAAATGAACGCCCGTCCCCGCCTCGCTCGCGCGCGTGTTGAATTGCTCAGGGTACGGTTCCAATGATCCCCGCTTCCAGTTTTTCCGGTCCATCAAAAAACTCCTCCACTCACTTGGCTTCTGGATTTTGGCTTCTGGTTTCTCGAACGCAGGCGTCAGCGTCCGAATCCCCGCCTCCACGTGCACCGACGCGAATCCATGACAGAACCCCGCATTCGATGCCGCCATTGCCGTGGTCGTATCGCCGTGCACGTAGGGGATGACGATTTTTCCCTTCTCCTTCAATTGATGAATGACCCATCCGAGCCGTCCGATGATCTGGCTGACGACTTCATCCATTCGACCTCGCACCTTCAAGTTAAAGTCCGGCTCCACACCAAACTCTTTCAACATCCCGCCACTCAAGTTTTCATCATAATGCTGGCCGGTGTGGCCGAGCACCGCGCAGTGGCCGCGCTTCTGCAGCTCCTTATACAACGGCACCTGCTTGATGATGTCGGGTTTGGTGGCGATCAGGATCAGATGCACGTGCTTGTCCTTTTGAGCGGACAAGTCGTCAAAGAAGCTCGGGGAGCGGAAGGTGATCTCTTTCATGGGCTTATGGTAGCGGAAAACCGTAGCATGTCACCCTGAGGTGCTTCCGAAATCGCAACGGAAGCCTCGAAGGGCGACATGCGGTCCCGGAGGAAATACTTCCAAAGCGTCATGGTTCGAGGCTCGGTTGCGATTGCCGAGCACCTCACCATGACAGATTGCAGTCGCTTCACAGTTACATCCTTCCTCCTTTGACACTCTTCTCCGTCACCGACGCCCCCGCCGTCACAATCCCCGGAATTTCGCGCACTTCTTTCTTGGTCATCTTCTTTCCCTCAAACGTATAGATATACGGCGTGCACAGACCGATCTCCAGCGTCGCCGTCGTCTCCGGATCGAGCTTCTCCAGGTATTTCATGATGGGCCGGAGGCTGTTGCCATGAGCGGCGATCAATACGTTTTTCCCGGCTTCCAGCTGAGGCAGAACATATTGCACGAAGAACGGTGTCGTACGGCGCTCGCAGTCTTCGATACTCTCGCCATTCGGCGGCCTGGTCGAGTAGCTGCGGCGCCAGAGTTTGACCTGATCCTGTCCGTATTTCTCCGCCGTCTCCGCTTTGTTGAGTCCTTGCAGATCACCGTAGTGGCGTTCGTTCAAAGCCGAATCTTTCTCCGTCGGAAGCTCTGTGCCGATGGCCTTGAGGATGAGGGACAACGTCTGATTCGCGCGTTGCAGACGGGAGGTGAAGGCGAGATCGAACGAAACGTCTTTCAGATGACTGCCCGCCGTCGCGGCATCCTTCTCGCCTTGGGGCGTCAGCGATACATCCGTCCATCCCGTGAAGCGGTTTTCCAGGTTCCATTGAGATTGCCCGTGGCGGATCAATACGAGAGTCGACATGCGCGGACTCTAGCACACCTGCAGGGACGGGCTCTATACGGCTCTGGCGCGTATTCGCGTTTTTGGCCATTTTTTGGTATAATAGAGAGGAAATACACATTCACATGCACAGTCACTTCCATCAACTCTACTCGAAGTTCCGGCTGACCCATACGTACCTGTGGGCGCTCCTCGTGAGCTGCTTGATCGTGGCGCTGGCCGCGACCCTTGCGCGCGCAACGCTCAACCTTGCCGCCGCGCTCACGCGCAAGCCGGACATCGCCATATTGCTGCTGCTTGGAGAAAAAAATATGGACGTTTCCAGCTCCACGCTCGTGCGCACGACTCCCGTGGAACGCGATTACTACGTGGAGACGGAGGACGGTCCCCAGCTCGCGCGCCTAAAGAAAGGAGAGAAGCAGTGGTATGTGCAAGAGGTGATTTCCCTTCATGAATAAAGTTTCTGGTTTCTGGTTTCTGGTTTTTAGTTTTTGGTTCGAAACAAGAAACCAAAAACTAGTAACTAAAAACCATTCACGGCGCTCTTTTTCCATATCGCAGAATCATCATCGGAAAAACAACGACTGCCCTCCAGATCCTCCCGATTCTTTTCGGTTCGCGCACGACTCTCCACAACCACTCCAATCCCATCTGACGGAGAATTGCCGGAGCGCGTTTTTGCACGCCGGTGATGAAATCAAACGTCCCGCCGACGCCCATCGCCACGCGCACGGTCTTGCAGTGCATGAGATGTTCGGCGATCCACAAATCCTGTGCGGGCGCTCCGAACGCGACCAGAAGCAACCGCGGTCCCGCGGCATTGATCAACCGGATGATCTCCACTGCTTCCTCGCTGCGCGGTGAGCCGCTGAACGTTCCGGCAATGACCAAGCGCGGATTCTTGGACTGCAGAATGATCGCCGTTTTCGCCGCGACGCCCGGAGCTGCTCCCAGCAAAAAGACCGGTGTCGCAGAGTCGAGTGTGGCGCACAATGCTTCCACGGTATCGACCCCTGTCACACGCTCGGGAAGAGATTGCCCCGTCATGCGCGCGGCCCACAACAGTCCCGCGCTGTCGGGCAGGTTCATGCTCGCGACGTAGAGTGTTTCGCGGAAGGGAATGTTGTGCACCGATTCCACCAGCATCTCACTGTTGGGCGTCATCACGTGGTGCGATCCGGGCTCATTCAAAAGTTGATGCAGACGGGCAACCGCTTCGCCGGACGTCACTGCGTCGATGGGCACTCCCAGAAGAGTCACACGATGTAGCGCAGACATACCTCCCCAGAATAGCAGAATCATGTACCCTACTGCCGATGTTTCGCACGTGTTTCTCCATCATCGTCATATCCACGGTGCTCTGCCTTGCAGCCTGCGCGCCGCCATCGATGCTGCCCCCTGAGGCACCCGTCGCACGTTCCGTGTCTTCACTGACCCTGGCGCCCACATCCGCGGGCGCATCGTCTTCGCCCGCCACATCATCCACCCCCTCCATCCCCCCCTCCACGGAGGCCCCTCTGGAGCCCGGAGACGTTCCGGCATCTGCTGCAGCCGTCGCCTCATCATCCGCGGGACCGGACTATGCGCTGGAAGAGCGGCTGACGGAAAACGGACAGCTGGAAATCGGCAAGGCGGACGCGCCTTTGATGCTCACGCTGTTCACCAATATTTCCTGCGCCTACTGCAAACAATTTGCCGAGGAACAATTGCCCAAACTCCTCGCGAGTTTTGTGCGCAACGGCGAACTTCTCCTGCGCATACAGTTGGTCCCGTTGCAAAAATATCCGACCTCGCGCGCGGAAGCGGCCGCACTCATCTGCGCCGCGAACGCACGCAAAGGCTCTGCCATGCATCAGTCCCTCTTCACACTCGCCGTGCGTTCCGACGCCGCACTCTTGAAAACGGCGACGGACATCGGCATCGACAAAACCGCTTTCGAGACATGCCGCGCGTCACCGCAAGTCACGGCATTTTTGGAGGCACAGGCGCGAGCGGCGACAGCAAGCGGCGTGACCCTGGTGCCGACATTTTTCCTGGGGAACGACCGCATCACGGGCTTGCCGGATTATCCGGATCTGCGCGGATTTATCGAAAGAAAACTATAGAGGTAAGTCACAAAGGCATTTTTGACAAAACAAATGTACTATATTATTTTGTGCATATGCGTGTTGATATACAGTGGACGGAACCGGTCACAGTCGAGCGCGATATTTGCATTTTGCGGATTCCGGTTGGTCATAAAGAAAGTATTCGCACTCGATTGCAGAATCTCTTTCAGGAAGATATGAACGATGAGCCTGACGACGATTCGGAAGATGATGATTGGGATGATGATGAAGACGAAGATGATTATTGGGGCAACGACAGTGACTGGGATGATGACGGCGATGGCGGTGATGGCATATAGCAGAGGCTCAGTAAGACCATTTTGCTTGCTCTGTGTCTGCTTCCTTCGCACCCGTACGGTAAGAGATGATGGAACTGCACGTCTACGGACGTGTACTTTCTTTTACCCCATCCTGTCATGCGTCTGCTTCCTTCCCTATCGGGAGCCATCGCGGCTTCCCTGCTCTGCTCGACAGTCGCGTTCGCCCAAGGAACGCTGTTCCGCGAAGATCCTTTCACGGACGTGGCCAAAAACCACGCCAATTTTGAAGCCGTGGAATACCTGCGCACACACAACATCGTCAAAGGATATTTGGACGGCACGTACAAGCCTACACGCCGCATCACGCGCTCGGAATTCACGGCACTGCTCACGAATCCGTTCTTTCTCAGCGGCCGCAGCAACGACTGCTTGCAGGCGAACTTCAGCGAAAAATCCACGCTCGTGTTCTTCTCCGACGTCGCTCGCTCATCGTGGTACGCACAGGATGTGTGCGAGGGCATCGTGCATAAACTTCTCAACGGCTATCCCGACGGCACCTTCCGTCCGCAGCGCAACGTGAACTTCGCGGAGGCCGCCAAGATCGCCGCCAACTTGTTCTCGTTCGATCTGCGTGAAGAGAGCGGCGATGCCCGTTGGTTCGTGCCGTATGTGGAACGTCTCTCCGAACTGAAGGCCATTCCCACGTCCATCACGCACTTCGACCAATTGCTCACGCGCGGCGAGATGGCCGAGATCCTCTTCCGCTTGGGCACGAACAACACGACCAAAGCAAGCGCCAGCTTCGCGAATCTGAAGTAAGCGTTACGTAACGATCCGCACCAGTTTGCGACGGTCGGTGTGACCGCTGAGGATCGCGACGGATGAACGCGGGACGGTGAAGCTCTCCGCAAGGAAGCCCACCAGTTCCGCGTTTGCTTTGCCGTTTTCGGGCGCGGCGGCAAGGTCGATCTTCAGCACGCCGTCGTCCATCACACCGATCAGTCTCGTCCGTGACGCATTCGGACGAACGCGCACGACAAACGTCACTTTCCCTTCGGCAGCAAGCGTCGCGCACAGTTCTTCCATCACAGCGCAAAGAGAATCATCGCCATGAATCCAAGCACCATTCCCATGATCTGCCGCACCGTGAGCGGATCACGGTAGAGCAAAAAGAGCAGCAGAATAGTGACAAGTGGATAGAGTGCGGTCATCACCGTGACGATCGACGCGGTGCCGCGAGAGAGGGCAAAAAAGAAGAAGAGCGTGCCGAGCGTGAGGCACATGCCCGTCAGGACCGCGAACAGAATGCCCATCGGCTGCGTCTCCGGCTTGAAGCCGATCATCACCAGTACTCCCACGGTCACGATCGCGCTGCCGATCAGTTCGTACACAAGCACGCTTTGCGGCCCGATGTACCCGGTCGCAAGCTTGGAAAAAAATCCCCACAATCCCCACAGGGCAAGTGTCAGCAATGAGTAGAGAAGCCACGGACGCATACGCCTATGCTAGGCGCTCCTTGCGCCACTCCGCAATCTTCCCATGGTGCCCGCCGATCAACACATCGGGAACCTTCATCCCGCGGAAGTCCTCGGGCAGGGTGTAGTGCGGGTATTCCCTCTTGCGCTTGAGCGACTTGGAAAAGCTCTCTTCCGCCGCAGATTCTTCTTTGCCAAGAACGCCCGGTACGTGCCGCGCGATCGCATCAATCAACACCATCGCCGGCAGCTCCCCGCCCGTCAGCACATAGTCGCCAATCGAAATCTCTTCATCAATCCACCCATCAATCACCCGCTGATCGATGCCTTCATAGTGACCGCACAGCAGCAAAATCCACTCATGTTTCTTCGCGAGCTTCTCCACTTGTATCTGCTTCAAACGCTTTCCTCTCGGTGACAAATAAATCCGATGTGGCTTGTTGTCCGCTCCTCGACGCCCTTGATCTCCTTGATCTCTTCGATCTCCTTCCACCCTCTCGATCATCTTCACAATCGGCTCCGCCATCATCACCATGCCTGCTCCGCCGCCATACGGTTTAT
>CAYOFI010000004.1:0-212 GCA_964403335.1 uncultured Candidatus Peribacteria bacterium | reverse complement strand
ACCTGCCGATGCGTGCCGATGCCGAATTCGCGGATGTCGTGCAGACGGATATCCAGCAGATTTTTCTCTTTCGCTTTTTGGAGGATGCTCTCGGTCAGCGGGCCTTGGAACATGCCGGGGAAGAGCGTCAAAATGTCGATCCGCATGGAGGGAGTATAGCGGGATTTTGGCTTGGGAAAGGCAGTTTTGTATATGTTTCTGTTTAGCCTCAC
>CAYOFI010000003.1:75690-127103 GCA_964403335.1 uncultured Candidatus Peribacteria bacterium | reverse complement strand
ATGCGCGGAGAAGTTGCCGGAAATTTTGCCAAGCACCATCGCAGCAACATCCGTCCCACTCCCGACGGATGACAGGCAGATGTTCCTGAATGCCATCCCGCTTTCGTTGCAGACCGAACCCACGCTGGATGCCGTCTTGCACACTCCACCTGAGGGCAAAACGATCATCCTGCTTCCGGGCAAAGGCATGATTGAAGATCTATACGTAAAGCACACGGAGATTTTGGAACAGCGCGGCATCACCATGATCTGCCAGGGATTGAATGGCGGACTGGGCCGCATGCAGGCGGAATTTCTCGCGGCCGAGGGCACGGTGTTGTGGCTCCTCACGCCGTGGATGTTTGAAGGGGTCGAACTGCCGCCGGAGTCCGTCGACCACCTGCTCGTCAAAACCCTGCCGTTCGATCACCCCTCACACCCCGTCTTCAGCCGCCGCGCCGCGCGCTACGGCAACGCGTTCGGGGAATACTCCATGCCGCGCCTCCTCCACCGCCTCTTCCGCGTCCTGCGCACCTTCGCTCGCTTCCGCACCAAAACCGGCGACGTCCGCGCCATGGACGACCGTCTCTACAGCAAATCCTACGGCAAAGACGTGTGCGCATACCTCAAAAGATTTTCCGATGCGGCCGTGCTTGATCCGATTGCGTCCACGGCAAAATCGGAACCGACACCCGCCAAAAAACCGCGTGCCAAAAAACCGGAGAAGCCGAAGGATCAGCTGTCGATGTTTTGAAAAACAAGGGGACGGACAGAGCCGCCCCCTGTTGGCTAAAGATCAGATCTTCAGCCAATGCCGGATTCCGATCACGAGGATCAGTCCGACAAGAGTAACTAAGCCGGCCGGGATCATTTTCATCCCGAGCCGGTGCTTGAAAGAGCTATCAAGCCCGCTGCCCGCGAGCCCGATACCGATCAGCACCAGCAATCCGCCGGCGATCGCGACCAGAATCGCATACAGTTCCATGAGGATTTCTCCTTTCTCTTGGAACCGCCGCTCTCCTCCGCTCCACGTTGGGCGAATACGAAAAGAGCAGCGCGCGCAGTGGAGCACTACACCAAAAAGCAATCAAGGGTCCTGATACCGTTTTTCGTCAAGAAATCGATCAATCCGCTCCCTGTCGCGAAAAAATCGTAAATATCGTCCTCCACAATATCCACAAATCCATGGCCATCGACCATTCTTCGATGTACGTCAGATCCAAGCGGACTTCCTGATCAAAGTTCAAATCTGACCGACCGGAGACCTGGGCCAAACCCGTCGCACCCGGCTTCACCGCGAACACACGGCGCTGTTCGAGAGAGTACTTCGCGACTTCCTCGGGGAGATGCGGACGCGGACCGACGAGCGACATTTCTCCGCGTAAAACATTCCATAATTGCGGCAGTTCATCCAACGTCAGGCGGCGGAGCACGCGGCCCACACGCGTCACGCGCGGATCGTTTTTGATTTTGAAAAGCGGTCCATCGCGGCGGTGGTTCAATTGTTGCAGTTCGATTTTGCGCAGATCGGCATCGGGCACCATCGAACGGAATTTGATCACGTGAATGCGTTTGCGGCCCTGCTCCCCCACGCGCTTGGACACATAGAAAATCGGCGCCCCGCCATCCAGATACACAACAATCGCCAAGAGGAGCAACAACGGAGAGAGAACGATCAACGCGACAAAGCTCACGACGATATCGAACAAGCGTTTCGCCACGCGTCCCCATCCATCAAGCGGAGTCGGCTGGAAGCGCATGAGCGGCAGAAGACCCAAGCGATCGACGCGCAATTGATGCGGGACATCCGCGAGGACGGCGGGAAGGAATCCGTATCCCACGTGATGACTGCGGCAGTAGTTGATGAGTGCGATGGTCTGCTCGCTGCCCGGATCGGGATCCGTCTGCAACACCAGATCAAGATCTTGCTGATGCGCCAATCTCTTCAGCGCATCCAAATTGGGCAAATGTCCTAAATATGCGTAGTGCTCATCATGCGCCAACGTATCGCGCGCATGCTCAGCCAAGGACTGTTTGCCGACAGAGACCACACTCCTGCGCCCGACTCCTGCGCGCAGCAGCGACCGCTGCAATAGGGTGAGCGACGCACGTCCCAGCACTACAAAGAGCGTCATGAACACCACGGCGTACAACAGCACGGCACGGGAGAAGAAGATCTGCTGGAGCACCAAGATGTACCACGCGATGATGATCATCAGCCACAGCCCGCTTGCGACCGCCACAAACCATGATTCCCTCCACGCGCTGATGGTGGAGCGGAACGTGTAGAGACCAAGTGCGGCTGAGAGCGCGAGAAACACGGCGATGCTCGGGAGCACAAACGAGCTGAGATACGCGGAAAACTGCGGCAACGTATTGGCCGCATCCCCAAACTGGAACCATGGGAACAAATTGATATTCCCCTGACGCAACCGGTAGCTGAAGAGAAGGGCCGCCAAGACGGCCAGGGCATCGAGCGGAAGGCGCACCACTCCAAAGAGCGCTTCGGTCTTCTTCATGCGATAATTGTACCCCTTATCCGTCTACACGGACATCATGCACGTCACCGATCTTCATCCCTGGGCCGTCACGCCAAAAGACGCCATCCGGATCCAACGGGAGATTGCGGGGACCGTCCGCAGCGAACCCTTCGATCTTGATCGTGCGAACATCATCGCAGGCGTGGATGTATCGAGTACGAAGTTCGACAACATCCTGACAGCCGGCGTGATCGTGTGGGACCGCGATACGGGCGCACTTTTGGAAACAACCTTCGCCCAACGCGAACAATCAATGCCGTACATTCCCGGCCTCCTTTCCTTTCGCGAGATTCCCGTCCTTGCCGAGGCCATCCGCGCCCTCAAGATCAAACCCGATGCATTCCTGGTTGATGGTCACGGCATCGCGCATCCGCGCAGACTCGGGATCGCGGCGCATCTTGGATTATTGATCGACGTGCCGACGATCGGCGTGGCCAAAAGTATTTTGACGGGACACGGAGACGAACCGGCACCGACCGCGGGATCACATACACCGCTGCGGGACGGCGACGAACACATCGGCGAAATCGTGCGGCTGAAAGACCATTGCAAACCCGTCTACGTCTCCATCGGGAACCGTATCGGGCTCGATGATGCCGTCGCATTGGCACTGGATTGCGCGCGCGGATACCGCCTGCCGGAACCGACCAGACTTGCGCATCTGCACGTCAATTCTGCGCGGACAACGGGTCACGGTTTGCCGGTCACAGCAACACCGACGCTTCTCTGACGTAAGAAACCCATCATCAATGCGTCATCCATACGTGCAGCGGAGATTGCCTCCGCCACCCTTTCTTCCGTTTTCCCCTCACTTGTATGAATTTTCTTCTCTGGCTCATCATCGGCGGCGTCATCGGCTGGCTCGCAAGCCTGGTCATGGCGACCGATAAAAATCAGGGCATCTTCCTGAACATCATCGTCGGAATCATCGGCGCGTACATCGGCGGCCTCCTGATCTCCCCCATGCTCGGCGCAGGCACCATCAACCAAGGTGATCTGAGCGTTCCGGGACTCGTGGTCTCGTTCATCGGCGCAGTCATCCTTCTCGCCATCGTGAACTTGTTCCGCCGCGGCGCCGTGCGCTGAACAACCTTGTAATTTCTCCACAAGAAATTTTGCTACTAAAAAAGAGGCATAGCGCCTCTTTTTTACTATTCACCCATGAAAGAGAACAAATTCGGAAACGCACAATGGGAATAAACAACTGTATTCTTTTTACTGTCGGATATGCAAAGTTTTCCCCCGCACTATAGGCCGGTTTGGTTTTTTGTGGGTGCATGCGTGCTATCAGCATTGCTATCACTCATTGCTACCGACGTGCTCCGTCTTGGCGATACTGTAACTCTTGTACTGCATGCGATTCTGGCGCTCTGTGTCGCCGCCACGAGCCTCTGGTGCATCAAGACAGGCATTCGATTGATCAAAAAGAAGGACAATCGCCCTGCTGCAGTCAATATTCTTTTTGGCGCATTCGGCATATATGGCGTCTTCAAATTACTTCTCTCATTGCTTCGCAATGTCTAGAGATTGGCATGTGGCAGCGCATCAAGAACCGGCTTGACCCTGGAAAATCACAACTGCCAAAAAAATCACACCCAAGAGAAATATGAAGAGGAGACGCTGTAGCCGCTCTCCAGGGTTTGTGGGAATTTTCCAGAGAACATTGACTGGCTGATATTTCTCACGCATTTTCTCAGGTTTTTGGAGATCCTTCATGCGACTACCGACGAGTACTACTGCAAAAAGAGTGAACAGTACTGCGCCAATAAGGGCAGCAACAGCTTGCTTTCCATTTCCTTGCACTACTTGCGCACAGCCGGCCGCCAAGAAAAAAAGTGCAATCGAGTAGAGGGAAAAATTGAGAAGCTGATTGTTGGTTCGCGTATTAGGTATGTTCTGCAAATGCAAAACACTTTTATATCCTGAATAGAGAACGACGAAACGACTAAGAAAGAAAAATCCAATCAGCGCAAAAGGAATTGTGGCGATAAAAAAGAGATGAACAGCAGTTGCAACCATTACCCCGAACTATACAGTGTTTCAAAAAAAGAGGCTTTCGCCTCTTTTTTTGATCCCACCCCCTCATACGCCGGGTTCTGTCGTCACACGTGATTGCTCACGCATGCGGATGACCATCTCTCTAGGATCGCGATCGCTCGCGACCTCAAGCGGAGGGGTGCATGGTGCGGCGGAACCACAACAGATTCCATGTACCCAAATCCTCCTTGCATCACCATGAGTTTACCAACTCGGTTCGACCCGAAGGTCTAGCCTGTCCCCCGTTCAAGCCGGGGGCGTTTCACATGCCCTCACCCGAAGATGGGGCTCGTCTCTGTGGCACTGGTCCTCACGCGCATTTGCCGTATATGGGGCGCGTGGGCGGGCGTTACCCGCATGGCGTTCCGGTGATGCCCGGACGTTCCTCCATGCCTGGCCAAAAGGCAGACATGGCGGTCATCGAAGGAGCGAGACACCTATTTTGATGTAGTTTGGGCTTCAGGACAAGTAAATGGTACGATATCTATAAGAAGCTTTTAAGCCGCTTTAGCTCAGTGCGTGGCGCCTAAGCGCCACATACACAAGCAAGCTCGGTTGCGAAGCGATAAATCTTCTACATGATAGGAACCAGTGCCGCTTTAGCTCAGTGGTAGAGCAACTCACTTGTAATGAGTAGGTCTGGGGTTCAAATCCCCAAAGCGGCTCCATAAACATTTGCTAATTCGATAGTCATGTTAAATGCGGGTCCACAATAATGTTAATTGCAGGAATCCACTTTAGTTAAATGTCATAAAATTTATATGTTGTTAAAACAGCCTAAATTGGCTAATAAGCCATTAATTTTATGTTTTTTGTTAAATCCTATGGTGTATAATGTTAAATATGAGATCCAATTTCAGGCATCAAGAATTACAACTACCAGAACCCCGTTTTGACTCACCTCTTACGGATATCATCATCGATTTGAACTATTTGCGTAAACAAGAACTTATCGGAACAACTCCTCGTAGCACTTTCTTACAATTGAAAGATATTTTTCATACCTTAGAAAGTATCGGTTCTGCACGCATAGAAGGTAATCACACAACTGTTGCAGAATTCATAGAAACAAAAATTGCTGACAACAAAGAAGAGCCGAGCGATCCTATAAAAGAAATTTTGAATATGGAACAAGCGATGGATTTTTTGGAAAAGCATGTGCCTTCTCACTCATTAAATAGAGCATTTATAAGTGAATTGCACAAAATGGTTGTGAAAGACTTAAAGCGAGAAGGTGATTTGACACCCGGTGAATACAGGAAGAAAAATGTGAAAATTTCTGGATCTCCTCATGTTCCGCCTGATTTCATTCAGATTGAAGAATATATGAATGAACTTTTCGAGTTTATAAATAGAGAAGATGCTCCCAAATACGATTTGCTGAAAATGGCTGTTGCGCACCATAGATTTGCCTGGATCCATCCTTTTGGAAACGGAAATGGTCGTACCGTCCGATTACTCACATATGCCATGCTGGTAAAACAGGGCTTTAATTTAGAAAAAGGGAGAATCATTAATCCTACGGCAGTCTTCTGTAGCGATCGAAATCAGTATTATTCCATGCTTGCACAAGCCGATACCGGCAAAGCCGAAGGCGTGCTGGAATGGTGCAGGTATGTTCTGTCTGGATTAAGGGACGAAATTAATAAAGTCGATCTTCTTACTCAATATGATTTCCTCAAAGAAAAAATCCTCATACCCACTATTGACTCTGCTCAAAAAAGTAAAATTATTTCTGATATAGATGCCAAGATCTTAACATTAGCCGTTGAAAATCAATCAATTGTTGCAGGTGATTTCCCTGCCATAGTTGGGAAAAAGCTCCCGCAAGAAATATCTCGCACTATAAGAAGGATGCGTGAGCAAAAACTCCTTATGCCCACTAAACCTGGTGCACGAAAATATACCATTCGATTCTCAAATAGTTTTCTTATGAGAGGAGTGATTCAAATGTTAGATAAAAATGGATTCCTTCCTATGAAAGGAGAATCGTCGTAAATCTTCATCACGCCCCTTTCCTCCCCGGCAACACCAACGTGAACGTGCTCCCCCGTCCCTCCTGGCTTTCGAAGAAGATGGCGCCGCCCAGTTTTTCGGCGATGGCTTTGCTCATATAGAGGCCCAATCCCGTGCCGTCGGTGTCCATCTGGCGGACGTTGTGGGCGCGGAAGAATTTTTCGAAGACGCGGCGCTGCTCGGCAGTGGGAATGCCGACTCCCGTATCACGCACCGACAGAATGAACTTTGCGCCCTCGCGCCGGATGCTGAGCGTGATCTCTTTGCCCTTGGGTGTGTACTTCATGGAATTGTTCAAGAAATTCTGGACGACCACCTGCAACAGAACCGGGTCCGTGCGGACAATGGTTCCCGGCGGCGGCAGGATCACGGTGAAGGACACTCCTTTTTCCTTCATGGACGGGCTCCACTCGTCCGCGATCTGTTCCGCAACGGCGCGCAAATCCTCTTCGTGCAATTCCGCCACCACGCCGCCGCCTTCCAACTTGGCGACATGCAGCAAGGCTTCCAGCAAACTCGCCATGCGCTTGGCCGCCTTGTCGATCTCCTTGAAGTAGGATTTTTGATCCGCGGTCATGGCACTCTTCTCTTCCCCCGCCATCAATTCCACGTACCAGCGGATGGAAGAGAGCGGCGTGCGCAATTGGTGCGATGCGAGCGAAATGAATTCGGATTTGAGGTAATCAATCTGGCGCTCTTCGGTCATATCCTGGAACACCGCGATGGCGCCCAATAATTTTTTGCCCTGCAGGAGCGGGGTCACGAGGAACGTAACGGGCAGCAATGTCTGATTTTTCCGCAGCAAGCTGGGGTGGTTGGATGCGCGCGAGCGGAAACTCTGGTTGCCCCGGAGCGTGGTGGTGACGGGATGTTCGTTATTCGGCAAAGTTTTGCGGCGTTGCGCATATTGGAGAATAAGCGTGCTCTGCTTGCCGATGACGTCCTTTTCCTCCCACCCGAGCAGCTGCAATGCAGCCGGGTTCACGTCAGTAATAATGCCTTCAGGATCCACCGCAACCACGCCGTACTCGATGGTCTCCAAAATCGCGCGATCCAATGCCGACTCTTTGCGCAGCTCCGCCGTGCGTTCGGCAATGGTGTCTTCCAATGTGTCGTAGATGCCATGCAAACGGCCTGTGAGTTCGGCGAATGCCGCATCCAGCACTTCCACTTCATCCCCGCTTGTCACCGTGCGGCGGAAGTCCCACTGACCGGGCTTCAGTTGCCGCATCTTCTGGGACAAATGCGTGAGCGGTCCCGTGATGTGCCGTGAGAAAATATACGCGAGCATGCATGCCAGAAGCAGCAGCAACGCGCCGATGACTGCGAGCGAGATCGCCAGAATGGAAATGCCATAGAGCGCGCTCTCCGCGGGAACATCCACCGACATGCCCCACCCCATGGAGGGCAAGTAACGGTACGCCGCGAACACGTCGCGCCCGCGGTCGTCCTGCATGCGGCCGACTCCTTCTTCGCCCTCCGCTGCGCGCACGAGCGGCGTGCCGTACAAGTGCGTCTCGTCGGCGCTTCCCAAGCGATAACTGCGCAAAGGATCCGTGCGCGAATGCTGCAAGATGTAAATGTCTCCGTCCTGTTCGGTACTCAACGTAATCTCCGCATCGCGCCCCAAGGAGGCGGGAGAGAAGATCGCGGCCAAGATCGGAAACACGTCGTACCGCGCAGCCAGATAGCCGGTGAGCGTGCCGTCGGCCGAGGTCAGCGGCACGTAGACATCGCTGGCAATCCAGCCCTCTTTGCGGTCGATGAACGGGATCAGCACACTACCCGCTATTGTGTCCGGCAACGCTTCACTGCGGTCTCCGGTGGAGGCGATGACACCGCCGCGAGGCGTGTAGAGCGTGACACCGAGCGTATAGACGTTCTGTCCACGCAGATGTGCGAAGAGCGACGTAACGAGCGCACTCGCGGTCTCCGGGGCAATCGCCTCATGCAATTCCGGACGGAGAGCCGCCGCGGAGGTCTGTTCGCGCTCGCTCTGCAATGCCTTCTCCAAATAATCTTCACGGACCGTGGCCATGACGCCCACCTGATCCAGCACACGGGATGAGAGCACGGACCGCGCGATGGTGAACGCTGTGCATCCCGAAATCACAATCGTCAGGACGGTCACGCCCGCGAAAGCGAACGTCATCTTCCTCCGCAGCGAGCTGCGGGCTGGCGTCCCCGTCAATTTCAGCGGCTGTTCATGCGCCGGGAATTGTCCGGTGACAGGAGCGTTTTTGGCCGTTTTGGGGACGGAAGAGCGCGGAGGCATGGAGTGTGTTTTTCTCATCATTATACCGTTTTTCGGGCAGTTCTGACATGGGCAATGGTACTGATTTGCCCCATATTTTCATGGTGTCAAATTTCCATTTTTGTCTTCTATAAGCCAAAAAAACACCCCCTTGCGGGGGTGTCTTGGGATTTCTTGGAAGAAACCGGCTTAGCGGGTCACGGAGATGCTCGTGTCCTGCTCTGCGCCCGGCGCGTTGACCGTGATGCGGCCGTTGGCGTCGCGGACGATGTTGTAGCGGGTGCCTGTGCCCGTAGCCGTCACGCGCGGATCGCGGGGGATGCTCACGAGGTAGGAGCCGCTGAGCTGGCGGAGGCTGACTCCAAGATACGGTGCGGCGACACATGCCGTCGGATCGACATCCACCTGACAGATGACCTTCGGCGTGGTGGTCGGGATACCGCTCGGGAGGTTTCCGTTGTTATCGATCGCATACTGATACACCGCGTTCAAGATCGTGTTCACGTCGGAACGGCGTTGCGCGTCGCGCGCGTCACCCAATTGTTTGGTGGGGTTGATGGCCACGATGACGATGGACGCCAAGATGGCGATGATACCGATGACGAGCAAAAGCTCGATGAGCGTGAAGCCCTGGCGGGAGGAGGAGAGACGCATAGGAAGGAGGAAAAAAGAAAAAGAGAGGGAAGCGGCGGAGGACTTCCCCGCCATTGCGCGAAAGTATAACAAGTTCGTGCCGCAGAAATTTCCTTTCCGCTTGACGCGTTTTGCGAAGAGTACACGGAGAAATTCTGCACAGTATGCGTGCAAAGCCGCATCAGCGACACACCATCTGCGTTTCCGCGGTGAGGCACGATCCCGCTTGGCACACCTGCCACGCGTACACGCCTCCCGCCCCGCATCCCGGCACGGCGCATCCGCAGGGATTCCCGTCGAGAATGTCATCCGGCTGGAGAACGAACACCGCTTCGAAGCGGCGCGTATACGTGCGTGGCGCCTGCAGGCGGATGGTGCGCGTCAACGAGAAACGCACGCGTACGCTCTGGCGCGAGGCGGACAGCGACGTGTTGTAGACTTCAAAATTTCCCACCGACACCTGCGTGGAACTGACGGCCTCTTTGACGGTGCTGCGCACGAGCAGAAGCACGCCCGTGCTCACGCCGAAGATGGTGGGATCCGTGACGCCCGATCCCGTTTGCACCGCGAGCACCGACCCCGTGGAGCCCAGAGACGGATCCAGAATTTTTTCCGCATGCCGCACGTGATACCCGATCGTCTGCAAAATCTGCTGACCGTTCTGTTCCACGATGGACGCGGTCTGCTGCAGCAGACGGTCTTCCGTGGTGGAGAACAGCAACGGCAACAGCGTGGACGCCAAGACGCCCAAGATCGCCAAAAAAATGAGCAGCTCCACGAGCGTCATCCCCTTGCGGAGAGCGCCGACGCGCCGGTGACGGAGAGGTGAGGCGATCATGTGCAGAAGGTGAAGTCCGCCACCTCTTCCCAATCGGAAATTTGCACGGTGGGATAGAGATGCGCGACGCGCACTTGCACGCGCCGGGTCAGACCCAACGTCGTTCCCTCCGCGCAGATGGTGCGATTGTCATTCCCGCTCCCGCCGATGGAACGCAGCGTGCACGTGATGCCGCTGGAGAGTGCCACCGTCCCATTCCCTCCGTACGACACGTCGGACCGTAAGGACCGCAGCGCCATCTCCACGCAACTGCGCGCGTTCTCGTACGCTTGCGCGGATTGCGAAATGGAAAAGCCGCTCTGCGTTGCCGCAAGACCAAGCAGAACGAGCGTGACCGCGGTGGAAATGGAAATCGCGCCGATCACGAGCACGGAGACCAGGAAGATATATCCCCGACGCGCGGGAATTGAAAATTGAGAATTGAGAATTGAGAATTTTGGAAGTACTTCTGATCGTGAAGATTTTGCAATCATTTTCCATTTTCCATTTTCCATTCTCAATTTGCCCATGGTGGAATGCAGAATTTTCATATCACAAACAAGTACTCGCACTGCCGCTCGGTTGGAAAATAAGGAACGCTCTGCGCGTCACCGTCAGCAAACGATCACGCGACAGATCATAGAATAATCCGCGGGCGCGGCCGTACGTGGAGTTGTACGTGGCGGATTCCGGGAGCGCGCTGTTTTTGAGATGCACCACTTGCACGGCCTTGCCGCTGCTGTCTGCGGCCAGGAACGCGTAACACCTGCTGCCGTCCATATCCACGGCCACGACGCTTCCGCTCCCCTCGTGGTACCACGGTCCGGGCGACGGAGGAGGCGACCCGCCGCCGAACTTGCCGTTCAGCAGCACCATCTCCTGAATGGATGTTCCGCGCAGGCGTCCAAGCACGGCGGACGTTCCGGAGACCGCGATGCTGCGACCTACTTCCGTACTGGTGAGGTTGTATTGGGGAGTGACGGGATACGACAGTCCGCCCGTGCCGCTCAAGACCGCTTCCGTCATCTCTCCCGCCGTATCGGCAGTCGCCAAAAAGACTCCCGTTCCGGAGACAGCCACGCCGTTCACGCCTGCGGCCACTTGCAAATTGCCCCGCGCGACGATGGCGGTGGGACTGGAAATATCAAAGCTGTACAGCTCCGCGTTGGTCGCATCATATTGGGCGCCGACGACGAGAGTGGATCCCTCGATGTCCAACGACGTGGCAAGCGCGGAACCCGACAAATTATACGTCGTGAGAAGATTCGCGGACGCGTCGAACACCGTCGGTGTCCCGACGCTGTAGGCACGGATCTCCGCGGACGGATCATCGGTCAGCACATAGAACACGGAGCCCTTCACGACGATGCCGTACGCGGCGCGGCCGAACGATGCGCTGGCGGCGACGCGCGCGGGAGACGCGAGGTTGCTGATATCAAAAATATAGATGCCCGGGCCGCCGCCGCTCGTTTCCGTCGTCACGAACGCATAGTTGCCGGAGACGGCGATATCGTTGAAATCGATGTTGCTTCCGGCGTCGTACGTTCCCTGCAGGCTCAGCCCCGACCAGTCGCCCGTCGCACGCGTGGTCCGCCAGTTGGTGAGTTCGGTTTTGAGTGTCACTCTTCCCGCGCGGAAGATGCCGTGCTGCCAATCCACGACGGAGGTCAGACTCACCCAATCGGTGGATGCCGACGATGCGGAAAGCGCCGTGACATACCCGCCGCTCACCGTCATGGAGGTGCCGCTGAACACCCACGTGTGTGCCCCGTTCAACGCGTACCCATGCGTGCCGGCCGTGAGCCCGGCGAACGATCCGTCGCGAATGCTGTGCGCCGCCTCGATCGCGCTGATGGCGGCGTACGTCGCGCGCACGCGGTCGCCTCCCGCAGCCGTGTTCTGTTGGCCATAGAGAAGCGTCAGACCGGTGGCCAGCAAGAACATGGCGAACAAGCAGATGCCTAAGAGAGTTTCCAAGAGCAAGAATCCGGGGCGGCCGTTGAGAGTGCGATGACGATCGATGGTGGCTATCGTAGCATTGAAGAAGAGATCAAAGAGATCGAGGAGATCAAGGGCGTCAAGGAAAAGTTCAATTCCTTGACCTCTTTGACGCCCTCGATCTCCTTCAATTAAACGAGATCATCATCACGTCATCCTGAAAATCCGCCGCACTCGTTCCGAGCGAACTGAGTTCCGTCGCCAGCAGCAACTCGCAGCTGCCGATGGTGATGCGACCGGAAGAATTCGCTTTGCCTTTGGTGATCAGATAATTTTTGAGCGAGGTCTGATTGCCAAAACCCGGATAACTGGAGAGCAGATCGCCATTCTCCATCACCAGCACATGCCCCGTGTGATCGTTGGTCAAATAGCGCTCGTCAAACGCCAGCCAGCCGTTTTGTTTGTACCGCCCCATGATCTGCACGGCCAACTTGGTGCCTGCGGAGAGATTGATGGTTTTGGTATCCGTCCCGTTCGGCTGGACCGCATTGCCGTACGCGTTGCCGTTGCCCTTGCAATTGCCGTTTCCGCCGTAGAGCGTGGCAAGCGACGTCCCGGCATCCACGCTGTAGCACGCATGCACCGGCACCACGGGCCCGCCCGCGCCGAAGGTGATTTGACTGAGCATGTTCGTGAACGTCACCGATGCGTTCTGCGACAGATTGATGAGTTGATCGCCCGCCACCGTGAATTTGGCGCACGATGACGTGCCCCCCGCGGACGATGCGGCGCTGCTATGGACGGATGACGCCACGCTGCTGGACGCACCCGCGCAAGGGCCCAGCGTGTCGCCGTGCGCCTGATGCGACGCCCACGTGGAATCCGGAACGACGATGGTTTGATGGAGGGTTGCGGGTTCGTGACAGATCGTCAGCGTGTCGTCGGCGTACGCGGGAATGTTTTGCGCATCCACGCCGATCAGCACCTGAATGATCCGCTGGTCGTTATTGAGCGCCTTCAGCACGATGGTGCCGGTGGATGCGGGAATGCCTTTGACCCGCGAATACTCCACGTCCAAAAGCCCGTTCACGGCGATGGTCGACGGCATGGGATAGCTTTCGTCGAAAGCGGGATCGCGCGTCGCGAACGATGCCCCTTTGTACAACGTCCCCGACGGGACGTGATACCCCCACTGCGCCCCGCCCTGGCCGGATTGGGACAGCAACCGCGCGCGCGACAATCCCTGCGTCGCCAACTGCGCGGCGTTATCCAGGTCGCTACGGATCTGATATTCGCGATACAACGGCAACGACATCACCATGGCCGTCGTGATGATGGCGATGACGATGAGCATCTCGATGATCGTGAAACCCGGGCGCTTCATTCCCCCATTGTTGCACTGGAGGAGAAAGGTGTGATTGAAATGACTTGCGTGGAAGTACAGATTGTCATGGGAAAGGAGATCAAAGAGATCAAGGAGATCAAGGGCGTCAAAGAGGCAGAAGCGCTTTGCGCTTCATAATTCCTTGACCTCTTTGATCTCTTTGACGCCCTTGATCTCTTTAGTGCCCGACGTTCCCGACGATGGAGTAGATCGGCACGATGATGGAGAACGCGATCGTGCCCACGAGTCCTCCGATGAAGAGCAGAAGCATCGGCTCCAGGATCACCGGCAGTTTTTCCGCGGTGTTGTTCGCTTTCTTCTCGTAGATATCGGCGACCTTCAGCAGGATGGCCGAGAGCGAGCCGGATTTTTCCCCGGTGGTGACCAACTGCTGGACGGAAATCGGGAGCAATTTCGGGCTGTTGCGGATGCTGGCGAAGCACTTGCTGAACGAATCTCCCAACACGATGCGCGCCAGGATTTTTTCATACAGTTTCTTATACGACACGATCGGCGTGACTTCGGCGAGCGAGTGCAACGCGTCCGTCAGCGGCACGCCCGCCTGCAACAGACCCCCCAAAATGACGCCGAAGCGCGCGATGGTTGCTTCCCGCACCAATCGTCCGATTCCGGGAATCTGGAACAGCATCCACTGACCGAAGACTTTCAGCGGCGTGAATTTGAGCAGGATGCCCGCCACGATGAATCCGCCCACCATCCCCGGCACCGCGATGTAGCCGTACGTGGTGAAGAAATTCGTGAAGGCGATCACCATGCGCGTGGTGAACGGCAGTTCCACGTTCAACGAAAACAGCACGCTGATCAAACTCGGCAGCACGAACATGCCGAGTCCGATAATGATGATGAACATGATCGTCAGCACGATGGTCGGATAGATCATGGCCATGGTCACCTTCGCTTTCAGGGCTTGGTCTTTCTCCTGCTGTGCAGCGAGGTACTCCATGTTTTCCGCCAAGTTTCCCGCCTCTTCACCGATGCGCACGAGCGCGATGGCGTGCGGGGAGAAGAAGTGCATCGCCTCCATGGCGCGCCAGAGGGCGCTGCCGTTTTCCACCAGTTCGACGATCTGCCCGATGAGTTTTTTCATCGGACGCACGCGCGTCTCGGCCTGCAGGGTTTTCAGCGAGTCGATGAGCGGCAATCCCGCGTTCAACATGGTCGCCAGGTTCTGAATGAAAGAGAACCGCTCCTTGCCGAGCCCGATGTATTTGATGGAGCCGAGAAGCTCCCCAAAGCCGCTGTTGTGGTGCGCCGCGCGCGGCTTGTAGACGATGTCCGGAGCGGGCTTGGACACTTCTTTTTTGGGTTCCGGCTTCGGCTTTTCCGGCTCTTTCTTCACGTCCTTTTTCATGATGTCCAAGGGCGGCAACGTCACCTCCGGTGCGGCAGGTTTTCCGTCTGACTGCGCGGGAGCGGATGCATTCGCGCGCCGCGCAAGACCGTCGGCGGGAGCAGCGTCTTCCCTCATCAGCTCCGCGGTCGGCAACGCCGGCTGCATTTCCTTTTTCGTCTGCGTCACGGGCGCGGCATCGGTCTTTTGGCCACTGAACAGCGTGTCCAGATCCGTCAGAACGACTTTCTCTTTGGGCCCTTCCGGCTTCTTCTCCGCGACGGGCGGTTGCGGCTTGCGCGCGAACATTCCTTTCAATGTCGAAAAGAAACTCACGCGCTGTTTGCGCTCCATGAACGCCGACGTAGGCGGCGCGGCGACAGTCGCGGACGCAACGCGCGTGCCGTCCGCACGGAAGATGCCATGCGATCCCGTGGCCGCGGCGGCTGCGGCGGCTGCCATTTCTTCATCCGTCAGTTCGACAGACGCCGATTGTTTTTCTTCGATAGGCTTGAAGATGTGCTCACTCAGGTCATCTGCAGGAGCGACCACAGCCGGCTCAATGTTCTTGGCGGTCGGGCGGCGCGCGAACATTCCCGTGAAGACACTGAAGAAACCTTTGCGCGGTTTGGCAATGACCGGAAGCGCGGGAGGAGCGATTGTCGGAGCTGCTTTCTCTTTCACCGATTGGAAAATCCGATCGTGTACATCATCCTCAGGGACAAGATTTGCTGGCTCGACCACGGGAGTTTTATCCACGAATTTCCCACCACTGGGCGTAAACGGTTCAGTGTCTGTTGCGCCGACATCCAAATCATCGAACGCGGGATCGAATTCATGATCGGTCTCGCTGTCCATCTCCGGGCGCGGAAGCGGCGGAAGATGCCGTGCGGGTGCCCGATGTCCGCGCACATGGCCATGGAAGCGCCGGGCGCGCGTATGACGGTGGACGGACCGCGCGTGGCGACGGTGCGTATGATGCGCATGGGGATGCGCGGCTACGCTGTGTACGCGATGCACGGATGCGGGACGGTGCTTGAAAAACGGCAGCGCGCTCGTGAGGAAGTGCAGCAACCCGAAACGCTTGGCGCGCGACTTCGATTTCGCCCTCGCCTGCGCCTTCGCGCGTGCTCTCTTGGCCGGACCTGCGGCTCTCCCGTGCGGGAGATCGTCAGGACTTTGGGGTGTCGGGTTTTGCTTGGACATGAGCGAAGAGGAGTTCCGGAGGCGCCGCGACGCGCAGGAGTTCTTGAATCGTCGTCATGCCCGCTTTCACCTTGTCGAACCCGTCATCGAACAGCAGTTTCAATCCCTGCTTGCGTCCCTGCTCGTTGATCTGCAGAGCCGACGCGCGCTTGGTGATGAGCTCTTGGATTTCGGGAGTGATGACGAGCAATTCGTAAATACCGATACGTCCGCGGAATCCCGTTCCGCCGCAGGCTTCGCATCCTTTTCCCTTGTAGAGCAGCACGTCTTCTTTCGCCGTGAAGTACTTGTCCGCGCCCGGAAACAATTTGTGCGCCTCGGGCAGCGTGAGCGAGTAACTGAAGCGGCACTGCGGACAGATGCGGCGGATGAGACGCTGACCGATGACGACTTCCAGCGTGGAAGCAAGCAAGAACGGTTCCACGCCCATTTCCAAGAGACGAGGAACTGCGGTTGCCGCATCGTTACTGTGCAGCGTGGAGAACAGCAAGTGTCCCGTGAGCGCGGCGTTCACCGCGATGCTCGCCGTTTCGCCGTCGCGGATTTCTCCCACCAAGATGATGTTCGGGTCTTGGCGGACGAGGGCGCGGAGCCCCTTGGCGAACGTCAGTTCGGTTTCCGCATTCACCTGGATGTGGTTGATGCCGGGGATTTTGTATTCCACCGGATCTTCAATCGTGGAGATGTTCACGTCCGGGTGATTGCGCATTTTGAGGAGCGCGTACAGCGTCGTGGATTTTCCAGCACCTGTCGGTCCCGTCGTGAGGATCATGCCGAACGGTTTGTGGGCCGCGACTTCGATGATTTTGCGGTACTCGTCGGAAAATCCCAGGTCGAGCAGCGTGAGCGTGCGCACGTATTCGGACAGCAAGCGTAGAACGATTTTTTCGCCGTCCACGATCGGCACGATGGAGACGCGGATGTCCATGGTGGAACCGTTTTTCGTCTCGTACCGGATGGCGCCGTCTTGCGCGCAGAAGTGTTCATCCAAGCGCATGTTGCTTTCGATCTTGATGCGGTTGATGACGCCTTCGTAGTACTCCTTCGGAATGCGTCCGGCTTCATGCATGACGCCGTCGACGCGGAAGCGCACGATGACGATTTTTTCCTGCGGCTCGAAATGGATGTCGGATGCGCGCAGCTCGATGGCGTCGTTGAGAATTTCCGTGATGATTTCCGGCGCGACTTTCCTTTGTTCGTTGATGATGGCCTGGAACCGCGTCGCCAACGGCTTGCGGTAGCCCACCAAAAATCCGTCGATGACGGCGCGCGGCGCGTACACGAACGACATCGTTCCCGTGAACGCTTTGATTTTTTCTTCTTTCTTTTTTCCCGCGAAGGAAAAGCGCGGAGCGGCGGCGGCCGTTTTCCGGTTCACGGACTTCTTCATCGTTTCATCTTCCTGCGTGGGGAACACCGCCATCTTTTGATCGACGTTCGTGCGGATCGCTTCCTCCAAGAGCGGATTGCCCGGATCGGACGTGGCCACCGTGATGGCCGCGGCATCGCGCTTGACGATGACCGCCGCATACGCGCGGGAAATTTCCTCGGGCAGGGCACCGATCAGTTCGGGCGCGGGCGATGCGCTTTTCGTGTCGTAGAAGGGCAATTTGTAGTATTCCGCCAGTGCGCTTTCGAGCAAATCCTGCGTGATCAGCCCCCACTCCACGAGCACCGATTTCAACGGCGCATCGCGGTGCTTGGCCTCGTCCACCGCCTTCTGCAATTCTTCCGCGGACAGATAGTTCTGCTCCAGGAGAATCTTGCCGAGATCGACATCTTTGATGGGCATGGATGTTTGTGTGTGAAGACTCTGTGGATCAGAGTACGGATTTTACTTTGGCGATAATTTCGGAAATGGGCGTGTTTGCTTTGACGAAATATTCCGTCACGCCAAGCGTCTGCGCTTTGGCGCGGTCTTCGTCTTGGCCCAGGTTGCTGAGGATGATCACCGGCGTTTTCACGCCTTTGTCGCGGATGGCTTTCAGCAGCGTAAATCCGTCGATCTCCGGCATGATCAAATCCAACAAAATCATGTCGTACTTGCCGGCCTCCGCCAACTTCTGCCCGTCCATGCCGTTCAGCGCCGTCTCCACCGCGTATCCCTCGTGCTTCATTTTGAGTTCCAACGCGTGCGCGAGCGGCTTTTCATCCTCGATGATCAGCAGCTTTTTTCCGTTCCCTTTCGGGGCCTTTTCCGCGTCCGCCTTGGGGGCCGGTGCTGCCGCGTCGGAAGCCGCTGCTTTCTTGGGGGCGGCGTCGTCGGAGGTCTTTTTAGGCATCGGAGAAATGAAGTGAAGAAATCATAGTATTGTAGCAGAAAATCGGTACACTCGGAAGGCCCCTCTCCTGCCGTATGGGAAAACGCGCTTTGCTCTCGGTTTCCGATAAATCTTGGCTTCCAGAAGCCGCAAAACGCCTTATATCCCTCGGATACGAACTCCTGAGCACCGGAGGCACGCAAAAAACCCTCTCCGAAGCCGGTATTCCCGTCACCCCCGTCGAGGACGTGACGAAATTTCCCGAGTGCTTCGACGGACGGGTCAAAACCATGCACCCGATGGTGATGGGCGGCATTTTGATGCGCACTTCGATGCCCGAACATGTCGCTCAGGCAAAAGAATTGAAGATCGATCCGATCGACCTGGTGATCGTGAATTTGTATCCGTTCGAGAAGACCAAAAGCGATCCGTCGAAATCGAAAGCAGACATCATTGAGCAGATCGACATCGGCGGACCGACGCTCCTGCGCAGCGCCGCAAAAAATCACGAGCGTGTGACGGTCATCTGCGACCCCGCAGATTACGACCGCGTCCTGACGGTGATCGAGAAAGACGGCGACACATCACCCGAACTTCGCTCCGAACTCGCCGCAAAAGTCTTCCTCCACACCGCGAAGTATGACGCGATGATCACGGAGTATCTCTCCGACGGAAAAAATTCCGGCGTGATGCTGACGGGCGGAACAGAGTTGCGATACGGAGAAAATCCCCATCAAAAAGGCTTCTACTTTTCTCTCTCTTCCCCCCGCGGGGGAAGGGCCGGGGATGGGGGTTGGGGCGAGCTTTATCAAGGCAAAGCCCTCAGTTATCTGAACATCCTCGATGCCGATGCCGCCTGGTCAGCCGTCTGCGAATTTACTGATCCCACAGCGGTTTTTGTGAAGCACGCGAATCCGTCGGGTATCGCGTCTCGACCGACGATCGACGATGCATTCCAAGCCGCCTACGATGCCGATCGCCTCTCGGCCTTCGGTGTGATCATCGCGCTCAACCGTCCATGCACGGCAACGATCGCGCAGAAAATTCTCGACCAAAAAATCTTCACCGAAGTCGTTGTTGCGCCGGAGTATGAGAAAGGCGCTTTGGAAATTTTGAAGCAGAAACCCAATGTTCGAGTTATCGAACAAAAAACCAGAAACCAGAAATCAGAAACCAATCAACTTACCTATCGCTCCGTCCTCGGCGGCATGCTTGTCCAGACACCGGACATGCGCGTCATCACGGAAAAAGACCTGACCGTGGTGACGAAGAACAAGCCGACGAAAGAACAGATCACGGATCTGCTCTTCGCCTGGAAGGCCGTGAAGTACGCCAAATCCAACGCCATCGTCCTCGTCAAAGACCACGTGACGATCGGCATCGGGTGCGGACAGACCAGCCGTGTGGACTCCACCTGGATCGCGCTCAAGCGAGCGGGTGACAAAGCCAAAGGCTGCGTCCTGGCCAGTGACGCCTTCTTCCCCTTCCCGGACGCCGTGGAAGAGGCCGGAAAACACGGTATTGCCGCGATTATCCAACCCGGCGGCTCCATCCGCGATGCCGAGGTTTTCGCCAAAGCCGACGAATTGGGCATTGCGATGGTGACGACGGGGGTGCGGGCATTCCGGCATTGACGTTTTTGTGAGCCAAAATGCTGTAGAATTCATCTATAACGAGAGCACGGTGCTTTCGTTGCGTTCCTTTGAGGACAACCCTCATGAAGTGCCTCGACGTGCTTCTGTGGGCGATGTTCCTGGGCGTTGTTGCCTGGGGCATCTGGTGCGGATGGCGCATCATCGATGATGGCCATCGTACGCATCAAATGTTTTTCACGGGACAGCTCGTGGCAGGTATCGCCGCAAGCGTCCTCGGTCTGGTTCTCGTCATCCGTCTTGATCCGGATATACACGACGAGAACTGACACCCGCCCCCGCAAGGGGGCTTTCTTGTGCGGAAAAATTCCGATACTCTCCCGTCGCTCCACGGTGGAGCACTGGTCTTCTGGGAGAAAAGCAGATGGATTTTGAGTGGCTCATTGTCCCCGGCCTGGTTCTTCTGTTTTTGCTGCTCTTCGCAGTGGCATGCTACCGTCCGAAGAGCAAATTCTTCGGACCGTTCGAAGAACGAACCGGCTACGTCGAACCGACTGAAGCGCTTCCGGCGAACATCCAGAAGCACTTCACCCCCTTCGGGGGTCGGAGCTACGACGGCCCCTGATCGTCCATCGGTCACGGAAGACCCGACCCGCCACGTTCTACGTTGCGGGTCATTTTATAAACTCCGCCGCCCGGCCAACGCCTCCCGCAGCGTCACCTGATCCGCGAATTCAATGTCCGCGCCCATAGGCAATCCATGCGCCAGGCGCGTGATGGCGCCGACGGAATCTTTGAGTTGCATGCGAATGTAGTTGGCCGTGGCTTCGCCCTCAATGTCCGGGTTCGTGGCGATGATGACTTCCGTGATGCCGCCTGCGCGCACACGATCAAGCAGTTCGCGGAGCTTGAGCTGCTCCGGTCCCATGCCATCGATGGGCGAGAGGACACCATGCAGCACGTGGTACAGACCTTTGTAGGACGTCTTTTCAAACGCAACGACTTCCAGCGGATCCTCGACCACCAAGACGGTACAGACATCGCGCGCGGGGTCCAGGCAGATGGGACAGAGCTCCTGCGTGGCGACCATCTGACACTGACGGCAATACGTGAGCTCGCGCTTGAGATCGATCAACGCCTGCCCCAATGTATCGGGCGACGCTTTGGAGCTGCGCAACAGATGGAACGTCAATCGTTCGGCGGATTTGGGACCGATGCCGGGGAGCTTACTGAACTCCTCGATGAGGGTCTGGATTTGGGGAGGGAGAAGATTCATCGGAAAAAGGATAGCGAAGAAACCGAGGGAACCGAAGAAACCGACGAAAAATTCTCCTCGGTTTCTTCGGTTTCTTTGTACTCATCGGTTTCTTCCCCCTATATCTCCCTCCCCTCCCTCACCCTCCGTCCCATATCTCTTTCCTTGATCTTCTGCCGCTTATCCAAGCGCTTTTGACCGCGTCCCAGCCCTAACACAACTTTGATGTATTTGCCCGCGAGCACTTCCAACGGAACAAGGGAGATGCCTTTTTCTTCCACCGCGCGCTGGAGCTTTGCAGCCTCGGATTTATTGAGGAGTAACGGGCGGTCGCGCATCTCGATGTGTTCCGTATTCGCGAACGCATATTTGGAGATCTTCGAATTCTTGAGCATCGGCACATCGTTATGGAACGACACGTACGCGCCCGCCAAACTGATGTGTCCGCCCCGGCACGATTTCACCTCCGGGCCGGTCAGCTGGATGCCTGCTTCGACAGTATCGATAATCTCGAAATCAAAGCGTGCGCGCCGGTTCTTGGCGACGGGTTTCATGCTCAAGAGAATAGGCGAAAGCTGCAGATTTGGCTATGGGATCACGCGCTTGGCTGTTCGCCCGAGGGAGGTTCGGGCTGTTTACGCAATTCTTGCAATGCGGCAAGGTAGCTTCGCTCATGCTGTTGCCAATGCTCCTTGTACTTTTCCAAGTTCTTCAACTCAGTCGGCAACGCATGATCGCGAGTTAGTTGCTCAATTTCTGCAAACAGACGAAGGACCTGTTGAACTATCCTGATGAGCACAAGAAGCCTTTCCTCTTCCTGCGGCGTCCCCTGCGCCTGCGCGTACTCTATGCTCGCGACTTCATACTGCTGAGCGAGATGTCCGAATGATTCAATGCGCTGATCGATCTCCTGCTGGAAAGATTCGTCATCATTAGTCTGAGTGGGCTCTTTTGTATGTGTCTCTTTTCGTTCATCTTTTTTCGATCCGCCAAACACGACGCGCTTCACGATGGCTTTGACGATACTCACTGTTGCGACGATTTCCACCGCACGTAAGGCCAGAAGCGTCAGAGCCGCCGTCCGGTGGTCACCGAGTGTGAGGAGCATGGACGCCACGTTCATGTGTTGACCAAGCGACTTGCTCTGGTCGGCCATATAGTCGCCGTATTCAAACGTCAGGCGGTCCTGCGCGAATCGCTCGTTGGCGGCAATGTACATCCACATGCCGCGCAACTGCCCGCGCGTGCGGAACAATTCTTCCACGGTATCTTCCCGCTGCTTGGGTGTCAGGGCGGCGCGGGGATCATCCAGTTTCTGTTCCAGATTTTTCATCTTCGCCGTCAGGTCGCGCATGGCTTGCAAAATGTTGCCCTGCGGCACGTTCAAAGCCTGCATGGCGGGGAGAATTTTCACATACAGCCACAATGATTCTTCCGGCGTCAGGTGCAGATCCTGATTATTGAGTGCCGCGGCGACGCGGGCCGCATCCGGCTCCCCGTCCCGCCCCTTCCACCAATCTCCTGCCGGTTGTTTGAGCACTTCCCGGTAATTCGTCAGCCCTTCGTCCCGGCGATCGCATGCGTCATGCAAAGCATCGAACGGCTGATTGCCCAACCGCAAACGCAACTTGCTAAGTGCATCCACCACATGCACATTTCCGGCCTGGCCGGCTAAAACATCCGGCAATTTGCCATCCAGATACCGCCCTTCCACAAAAAATGATCCCGGTTCGGCGATCTGCGGATCCTCTCCCGCCGCCTGCAACGTATTGGAGGCGGCAACAACCATGGACCCGGCGGCATCCATTGCCGGCTCATGCCGCGCTTTCACCTCTGCGACGGTCGTGGTCTCCTCGCCTTCCACAAGTTCCGCCAATCTGATAACGACTTTTTTTTGTTCTTCCGCAGGCAGATCCTGCAACTGCTGCTTGGTCCGACCCTCCTTCGCCAAAGCCGCATCCAATTTGTCCCCCATCAATAAAAGCGTCCGTACCGCCGGCAGCTTGACGCTGTATCCCAAGTACGTCCCTTTCTCTTTGTAGACTTCGCGCAAATCCACACCCAACCAGTGACTGACGGCAAGCCAATGAACATATTTGAACGGCCACCAGTACGCGACTTCCAATTCAATGGGAAGTGCGGCCTCCTGCGTGACAGAACGTTCGGCGAGTTTTTTGGTATTAAAACGCAAAAGCATGGGATTCAAAAACGCCTCCCATCCTTCCTGGCTGGTGAGCTTTTCTTTGTCGGTCAGCGCCATGCATTCTTTGGCGCTGGCAACCAGGCCGTTTGCATAGTCCTTGCGGCGCTGCAGGTGTTCTTTGTGCAAATTGGAACCAGGCTCTCCCACCGGCACGTGCCCCATACCCACCTGCGACAAAAATCTTCGCAGACGCTCACTGAAATGGCGTTGTGCCTGATCGGATGCGGACGCATTGCGCGTCAGCTCAGGCAAAACGCGTCCAACGACCGCCACAACGTTACTATAAGCATCCGTCAGCGGACGCCCGGGCTTGGCGGACTCCACCCGGTATCCGTCCGCGCGCCAGGCCAGCACGGATTCCTGCAATTTCTGACGCTCCTCGGGCTTCGCATCCAAGCGACGGCGGAATTCGGAGAGTAAGAATTTTTCTCCAGCCGCCCGTTGCGCGCGCAGCTCCGGCGTGTCGGCGGGAGTGGCGACATCGTATTCCCGGTCCGCGATGGGCAAGGACGCGCCGCGGAGCGCCGTGATCTCGCGCCGCCAAACGATGTCGTGCATGGACCGCTGTTGTCCGCGCAGAAACCTGTCCATCTCCTGGTCGTAGGCTTCCAGTAATGCCGCTTGTTTTGCGGCAAACTGGGGGTCGCCCCGATTGGCCTGCAAGTTGAATACTTCTTGATGCAACGCACGCATGCGCTCAATCGACGCGGCCGCGAACACCACCGTGGCCAGCCGTCCTTCTTTCACGCCTTTTTTCTTCGACGGAGCAAGTGTCACTTTCGCCTCGAAGTCATCGACTTCTTTGAACATGGCCACGCCGCTGAGCGTGATGGGTTCCACATCCAAATATCCTTTCTGATCGTTCACGAGAGTCTCGAGCGAATACATCACGGCCAGCCGCAACGCATGAAGCGCCTGTTGCAGCTTGGCGATATTCTCCGGACCCGGACGTTGAATGCAGAGCTCCATCGCGCGCGCAACATCGCCCTGGGGCTGAGCACTGGCTTCGCCTTGCTTGCGCAGCAATTTCACGCCCCGGAGCGGCGACAACATCCGTTGAAGATCCATGAACGTGCCTGCTCCAACATTCCCATTGTCTGTGGTCGCAGCAAGCGCCGTCACGATGAATTCCTGCAATTTCACGTGGGCTTCCACATCCCCCATCTGCAGACGCAACGCCTCCAACGGACCGGCCAAGCGATCGCTCACTTGCGCATTGATGCCCTTGTAGACCGTCTGCAAGAAGACATCCTGATCCGGCGTGCCTTTGCCCTTCCGCATTTTGGGCACATCTGTCGTGGCGCGGAACACGTCGCCCATCATGCGCAGATGATGCACCACGGATGTGAAGTGATGCAGTTCCACCTCCACATATGCCGACAAGTCCTCCTGTTCTTTTTGCGTAGCCGTATTCTCTGCGGCATGCGGGCCGCTGAGACGCATGATCTGCTCCTTGCGTCCGTTCGACAGTGTTTCAAAAAGCAGCCGAAGGATATTCACGATGTATTGCGCACGTTTCGTATCGGCCGCCTGCTCCGGCGCCTCGCCGACCGACTGCCGGAGCGACTCTTCCATCTGACGGATGCTGCCGAGCAAATTGGTGTAGTTGTGCCGCTGAGTCGCCAACGAAGCGGGCCCGGGACCCTGCAACATGTCTTGTAACCGCGCCAATAGAGCCTGCACGTCATCTCCGCCCTTCTTCTGTTCGATACTTCTCTGTCCATCCGAGCCAGGAATGGCCAAGCACGTGGCCAAGAGACCGAGGTATTTCAAAGCCTCACGCCGCGTTACTCCTCCCACTTTTTCAGTACCAGAATCTACTTCTGTAACACTGTCAACTTCCTCCGGGGTTGGCGATGGCGGCTGCTCTGAGGACATAGCAGGATAAAGAAGAGAGTGGGAATTGCGTTATTTGAGTGCGGCCGCGGCGGCGGCGTTCACGTCGGTGATCACAGGGACGGCCGTTTGCGGCGCTCCGGTGAACAGGCTCTGCACCGGGGCCTGCACATCGATCGGGTAGGCGGAAGCGGGTCCGACGGGGTTGGTCATCAAGTTTGCGGCGTTCACCGCTTCCGTCGCGCCGGCCGTCGTCGGTGCCGTCGTGACCACTTGCGCCGCCCCGGTATCAATCGCGTTCTGCGTCACCAATCCCTGCATCTGCTTCAGCCATGCCAAGATGTAATCGCTGTAATACCACCCCAATCCCAACGCAGCCGCAAGCATCAGATACTTTCCCCAGTTGCGAGAGAGATGCCCGCCCACGGCACCGATGCCTTTGCGGACGGTGTTGAACGCACCGCCGAGCCAGCCCTCTTTTTTGGCTTCTTGTGCGCCTTCTTTTGTCTTGCTCAGTGCCGTCAGCGCCTCGCGCTTCTGCTCCAATTGCTTCTCCAGCAGGTACGCGCTGAGCTTCTCCGGATCGCCCTGCAGATGTTCGGGCACCAATTCCGGATGTTCTTTCATCAATTGCTTCACCACATCTTCCTGCAGTCCCACGCTCTTCTCTTCCACGCCCACGCGCTCGGCACCCCGTGCCAAACTTTGATCGCCACCCGCGCGCTCGGCAGCCTGCTCTTGCAAACGCGTCACCTCATCAAGCAGGCGCGTCGGCGTTTCCGCGCTCGTTCGGCCGGTACCGGATCCAGCGGGACTCATGCGTAGGAGGGGGAGGAATAGGCTTCGACAAACGCAAAGAGGATCAAGTGCCGGATCATCGACAGCGATGCGACCATCTGCACGTCCTCGTCGTTGGCCGTAGGTTGCAACAACTGCACGATCATGAACGTCAGCACGTCCGGACCCATGGCGTAGAAGAGCTGCAGCAGGTCGTCGTCGTTCACGTCGGAAAAATCCATGTCGTCCATCAATTTTTTGGCATCCTGAGGTTTTTGTTGCAGTTCGGATACCTGCGTGCGCAGACGCAACAAGCGCGGGTCGGTCAGCTTGATCACGCTCATCCGCATCGATCGGCGCGACGGCGTGTCCTCAAACGTCAAAAGTTCCTCCTCCGTCTTCCATCCATTGCGCACACTCTCAGGCAAAGCCTGGAATAGAGTCATTTCTGCCTTCGTGAGCTGAAGGGTAAGCATGTGACAACAATTAAAGCAGGTTGTCTAAATCTCGTCCATAAAATGCCCGAGAAAGTGGCAGAAACGCCCTGTGTGGCAAGCTACGAAGAATGGGGTAATAGTTGACAAAATGCACATTTGCCCTAAAATATCCCCAGTCAGACGCTCTTCCTCTCCGCTAGTCTCCCTCCTCAACATCCCGCACGGGATCCTGAGCGAGAGGATGGTGACTAGCGGAGGCGGCCCCTGGTTATCCAGCGGGACAGTCAGCCTCTGACGACATTTTTGGGCCTCGATCCTTGTGATTGCGGCCCATCTTTTTATGCGCCAAAAAGCCGTTGGAGGATCACGTTGCCCCACAGCGCCGTCACCATCCCCGCCCCCGCCAAAAACGGCCCGAACGCGAGTGCGCTGTCGAGCGTCTTACGATGACGAAGCAAAAGCGACAATGCAAAAAGCGCGCCTGTGACATATGCGATCAACAAAACGAGCAACGCCTGCTGCCACGTGCAGACAAGCGCGCCGATGCCCGCACCCAAAATCACATCCCCGCTCCCCACCCACCTGCCGCGGCTGACAATCCACTGCGCCAGGAAAAACCCCCCGCAAATGACGAGCGCGATCCACGGCTGATAGCCGGTGACATATGCGTACGCGATGCCGATGGCGAGAAGAGGAAGACTGAGGGCATCGGGAATAAAGCCCGTGCGTCCGTCGAAGACGGCGATGAGAAGGAGAAGCCAAAGACCAAAAGCCAGAAGCACAGCAGCGCCGAGCGACGACGGCTCATGGACGAACGCCAATACGAAAAGCAGAGCGCTCCCCAATTCGACAAACGGGTACTGCCAGGAGATCGGCTTGCGGCAATATCGACATCGTCCGCCAAGCGCGACAAAACTCACGACAGGAATCAGATCCATCGCACGCAGCACATGACGGCACCGCGGACACTTCGATCGCCCGCCCAGACTTTCTTTCGCAATCCCCCGCAACACCACAACATTCCCAAAGCTCCCCAGCGCCACGCCAAAGAGAGCAATGAAGAAAAGAATGATCGTCACTCTCCCATTGTACAGACGTGCGACGCGCACGTCTCTGTATGCGATTCCTCTCACCGACCCAATTCCCTCTCCAAAATCCCCTTCGCCTTCTTCCCAATCTCTTCCAACCGCGCCGCGCGATCCGCATCGGAAAATTTGGACGCACTCGCTTCCACGGTCGGGCTCGGGAACAGCGATGCAATCATCGGCGAGGCGACCGTGTAGAGGCCATACACACCCAACGCGACACCCGTGCCGACGGCGGCACCGATCAATTGATTGCGGAGGGAGGTGAGGGAAATGTGTGTCTTGGACATCGCATCATTATACCGGATTTGGGCCGTTTTCGCCACCCCGCCGCAATGACGATTTGAATTGATCCGGATGATGCGCCGGCAATCGTTCCACGGGGCAGGGCAAATCCGCATCCGTCACGCCCGGAGGCAAGCGTTGGTCGTAGCCAAGGACAATCAGATCGGGACGGATCTCGCGCACGGGCACCAAAAAATTCTCCGGATCCCCCAGGAACACCGCCGCTCCGGGTGACGCCGCCATGACCGCGGCTTTGCGCTGCTCTTCGGATTCATCGGGCGAACGGCCTTTGATGCGCTCGACGTTTGTATCGCGCGCGATGACGACAAATACTTCTCCGCGCTTGGCCGCTTCGTCCAAGACGAACAGATGGCCGGGGTGCAGATGGTCGAACGTGCCGAAGAGAAGGACGCGCATGAAAATTGAGAATGAAAAATTGAAGATTGAAAATTCGGCAGGAAACCAAGGAACAAAGCTACTTCCATAATTTTCCATTTTCAATTCTCAATTTTCAACTCGAAAGATCCACCACATACACCCTCTTTTCATCAATCACATACAGATGGCTCTGATCCGGATCGACGTACAAATCCTGCAGCGTTCCCAGCTGCTCTCCTTCCAAAATGTACTGCTTCACGTACTGCGCCTCGCCGGTCGATCCGCCGTCCGTCACCACCACCACGCGGTTCTGTTCGGGGTCCAGGAAGTAGAAGTTGCCGTCCGTGACCTTGAACAATCTGGTGGCCTTGGTAAGCGCATCCGACGGCACGTGGCGCAATACGAAGGGCTGCACTTCTCCGCGCAGGAGTTTCTGCACCTCGCCGCCTTCGCTGAGCAAGTACACGCTGCCGTCGATGGACATATCCAGGACCTTCGTGAGATTGCCGTTCACGTTGTACGGCACAGCGGGACCGTAGCGGTTGCTGAGCCGTTCGTATTTGTAGATCTGCTTCTGGTCCGGAGACAGGACGTAGAGATAGCGCAGATATGTTTCGATATCCGTGCCCGCCACCCATCCGTTGGCGTCATCCGTCTTCATGGACGTGACCTGGTTGCCGTTCAGTTCCAGCAAGCTGCCGTCCGTCGTCAGGAAGACCTGGGCTTTCTGGCGCGCGAAGTGGGCGCCGCGCAGAATGGACCCGTCATCGGTGATGCGCTTGGGATCATCCAGGCGGTTAAGCAGAACGCGGTAGCCGTCTTGACGGTCGTACACGAGGAATTCGCCGTCACCCAAACCGATCAAACCCTGCGCGCTCACGTCGGCATTCTTGGAACTGATATTGACGACAAGCCGCGGCGAGATGCGCACCACATTGTTCAATTCCTCGCGCTTCTGGCGGATGCGGTCCAAAAGATCAAGCGCTTCCACGCGGAAGAGTCCCGCCTCATTCTCCATCACCTGCTTGGCCTGCTCCTCGGCGCGCTCCAAAATGGCATTGGCCGATTGCGGATCGCCCGCGAGTTTGCGCGTGTCCGCGGTTTGAATGTCTTCGTTGATCTGCGTGACAAGCGCCGTCAGTTCCGCGCGCGACTTGCTGCGCTGGCTGCTGGTCGTGAGGCTCACGAGCATCCAGATGATGAGGAACGCCGCCAACGCGCCCGCGACGAGCAGGAGCTGCGCGCGCTTTTTGCGCTGCGGATCGCGCAGATCGGACATGAATTGTTCCGTCTTATCCTGCAAAGAACCCATGAATCCGGACATCGACGCGACCATGGACGTCTTCGGCGCGTCGCCGTTCCCGCGCTGACCGAGTTTTCCCGCGCGCGCTCCGGCTTTCTTGCCAAGAGCGACGCCGCCCTTGCCGACCGTCTTCCCCGTGCGCCACAACCATCCGCCGACGGCCGCGAGCACGGCGCTCACCTGGCTCCACTCCGGCAGATATCCCATGACTCCTTCGCGCTTGCGGCGGTGCGTGCGGGCCTGCAAACGAGCCTGTAAGACCGCCGCGCGCGATCCGCCGTGATCCGCCGAGACATGACCGCGGCCTGCATGTCCATGACGAGCGGATGCAGGTTCTTCGCCCGGCGAACGCAATGACGCAATAGCCGCCACTTCATGCTCCGCTTCCAACGTCGCCAGAATTTCTTCCACGATGTCGGCATGCGTGCGCAGAGATGCCAACTGGGTGGGCGAGAAGGTCCGGAGCAACCTCTGCGTGGACAGAACGACGATATCGCCGCTCTCTATCGCTCCGCTGGAAATATGTACGAAAGCCGGCATCGGTTTCCCTTTGGCAAATTCCGTAATCTGCATCGCCGACGAACGGCGGATCAAGTACGCCTCGCCCCGGCCCGCATGAGAGACATGGAGCGTTCCCTCCCGGTCCAAAATCGCCACGATGGCATGGATGTCTTCGATGGCATTGCTGAGAATAAGCCCCTTGAAGAGACCGTTGAGTTCCTTCAGCGTCCCGTCCAACCGGTGCCATGGCTCCCCTTCGCTCCCCAAAAGCGCATGCCGCACGATGATCACGCACTCCTCTTCCAGCGTTTTTGCGGCATCCGCACCCGCTTCCACATGCAGCAACAGAAATGCCTTCTCGTCTTCCGACGAGTCGAACGTAAGCGCGGACGGCATTGCCCCGTCTTGCGCACGTGTGGAGCCTGTGTGGACGATGATGTCCATCAGGCAGCAAGGCTACCGGGCGGAACGGCGAGCAGCAAGCGTATCGCCCTTCCCCCACCCGGCGCTGCGCGCCACCCCTCCCCCGAAGGGGGAGAGGACGCTTGACCAAGAAATACACAACTACAAAACAACACACACTCCCTTCCTCCTCCGGAGGAAGGGCTGGGGATGGAGGAACACAACATACAAAACAAAAATCACAAGTAAAAAAACGTTATATGGAAGCCAAAAACTCAGGTACACGACAAACACCCACTTGCAAATATCCCCCCGCCGGAGTACACTACAGACAGTAACCATTTATCTTTACACAGGAACAGTATGAATCAGGAACAGGAAAACAGGATGCTGCGCATGGACGCGGTGCTTCCTTCAGACATGCCAAAGAGTCCGGGTGACTCTCCTTTTCACTCCACCCCGATTGCCGCGGACGGCCCGCCGCAATCACCTCCCCCGTCACGCCCTCCTCAGGGAGGACACCAACAGGGGAACAGACAGGGCCACGGTAAACGCGGTCATGGACGACATCCCCAGCAGAACAAACCACCCCAGGGGCACGGCACCGTCTCCGCACAGCGCCGCCCGTGGGAAGAAGCGCAGCCCGCAGAGATGCCGGCCGGCAAGAAGAATGGCCTTCGGGTCTACCCATTGGGAGGATTCGAGCAGGTCGGACGCAACTGTTTCATTATTGAAGTCGACGAAGACATTTACATCATCGACCTCGGTTTGCAGTTCCCCGACGAAGACATGATGGGAATCGACTATTTGATTCCGGACATGTCCGCCCTCAAAGGACGCGAACACCGCATCAAAGCCGTGCTCTTCACGCACGGGCACTTGGACCACATCGGTGCCGTGCAGCATTTGCTCCCCTCTCTGCAGTTTCCGCCGTGCTTCGGCACGCGCCTGACCATGGCGTTTGTCCGCAAGCGTTTGGATGAGGAACATCTGACGAGCAAAGCGAATTTGAACGTCGTCGATTTCCGCCAGAAGGTGAAGATCGGAAAAGTGGAAGTGGAATTCCTCCGGGTCACGCACTCCATCCCCGACTCCGCCGCCATCGCCGTGCACACTCCCTACGGGAAGATCGTGCACACGGGCGACTTCAAGTTCGACTTAACCCCCATGAACGAGCCTCCCGCCGACTTCCACCGCTTGGCGGAATTGGGAGACGAAGGCGTGCTTGCGATCATCGCGGACTCCACGAACGCGACCAAGCCGGGACAGTCCAAGAGCGAGAAAGAAATTTCGGAAACGCTCTTCGGATTGATCCGCGACGCCAAAGGCCGCGTGATCATCTCCACCTTCAGCTCGCTGCTCAACCGCATCGCGCAGGCCGTGGACCACGCCAAAACGTTCAACCGCAAAGTCTTCATCTCCGGACGGAGCATGGAGACGAACATGGAAATTGCCCAGCAATTGGGCTACATCAAGGCTCCGCGCGGACTCATCCGCAAGGTGAACCCCGCGATGGATAAACTGCCCGATAACGAAGTGCTGATCATCACGACAGGCAGCCAAGGCGAAGAAGTCGCCGGCCTCGCCCGCATGGGACTCGGCACGCACCGCCACATCACCATCAAGAAGGGTGACACCATCATCCTCAGTTCCAACCCCATCGTGGGCAACGAACGCGCGGTGGCGAAAGTGGTGAACAATTTGTATCTGCTGGGCGCGACGGTGAAGACCAATCAGGAATTGGCCCTGCACACCACCGGCCACGGCTACCAAAGCGACTTGCTGCTGATGCACCGCCTGGTGCGCGCACGGCATGTGATTCCCGAACACGGCGAACCGCACATGCGCGCCGCCCACGGCAACTTGGTGAAAGGCATCGGCTACCCCGACAATCAAGTCCACTTGCTGGTGAACGGCGAAATCATCGACTTCGATGAAAACGGCGACGCCCGCAAGAGCAAGCAAAAAGCCCCGTACCGCGATGTGATCATCGACGGACTCGGATCCGCCGGCGAAGGCCAGCGCATTCTGGACGACCGCAAGATCATGAGCTCGGCCGGCGTGCTGATCATCCTCTGCAAGGTATACGCCGAAAGCAAACGCCTCGTCGCGGACCCGGACATCATCTCCCGCGGACTCCTGTACGGATCCGAGCAGATGGAAATTACGCGCGAAATCACGCAGACCGTCCGCAAAGCCTACGAAGAAGAACTCAACCGCGGCGTGAAGGAACGCAAGGACCTGAAGCGCGCGATCACGGGGGCGTTGTTTAGGTACTTTGATCGGAAGCTGGATAGAGAGCCGATGGTGATACCGTTGATGGTAGAGGTGTAGGAAGGAGATCGAAAAGATCAAGGGCGTCAAAGAGATCAAAGAAGCAGAAGCACTCCGTGCTTCTGCTTCTTTGATCTCCTCGATCTCTTCGATCTCCTTGATCTCTTCTATTCTGTGTATCATCGCCGCCACCCGGTACCGTACGACCACATGCCCCCCTCCGCCATCCTCTTCGACCTCGACGGCACGCTCACGGATACCATCAGTATCTACGAACGGGCCGTTTTGCAGACGTTCCACGAGATCGGTGTGCCGATGACCAACGAGCAATTCGCGGATGACTACTGGGGCGCAGTGCATCTCCGACAGATGTTACGACAGCATGGCGTCCCCGAAGATCGCGAGCCGGCACTGCGCGCACGACGTGATGAGATCTACATCTCTTTGCTGGCACGCGAGACCGAATGGTTCCCGGGCGCGCTGGATCTTCTGACGTCCCTGCGTGACCGCAAGATGCCTGTGGCATTGATCACGGGCTCATGGATGACGTACGTGGATGCCATCGACAGCCGCCTGCACGTGAAGCAATTCTTCCCCGTCATCATCACCGCCGATGAAATCCACAAGTTGATGAAGCCCCATCCGCACGGGCTGCTACTTGCGGCTGACAGACTGGGTGTTGATCCGAAGGAATGCATCTACCTGGGCGACCAGCAATTCGACGTGGACGCGGCGAATGCGGCGGGGATGGAGAGTTGGTTGTTGCAGGGGAAATGGACGCCCAAAAAGGTGATGGGGGCGAAGAGGGTGTTTATGGAGCTTCGTGAGGTGCAGGCACTCCTCGCGAAGGATTAGCGCCAATCGTTCGGACCCAGAATGGGAACGGGGCGGGCGGCTTCGTCTCTCGGCCACTGACGCATGTTGTCTTTCGGGAAGGTTCTTTCCGCCTGCGCACCGAATGCGCCCTTGCTCGCCAGGTATTTCATTTCGGTAATAATTCTGGACTGGACTTCAAAATCCACTCCCGTCGCGGGATCGTTCGGACCTCTGTTGGGGTTTTCCAGACCGCCATATTCCGCAAGTTTTTGCAGAAGTGTTTCCGAAAATTTGGCGCGGAGCTGGTCCCCCGTTTCCACAACCTTGCCGGTTTTTTCATCGATGCGATCCGCAGTAATTTGCCTGTAGAGGAAATCCATTTCCGTATTGAAGGCGTCGGACTTTTGTCCGCCTACCCGCATGCGGGAGAATGAGGCAATGCGGCTGATGGCCTGGGCGGACGTCTCGCCTTCGCGCGGCATGACGATCATTTTGTTGAGGATTTTTTCCTCTTCCGTGAACTCTTTCTTTTCCACCATTTTCCATCTGTTGATGCCGAAATTCATGTTCACCTGCGGCCAGGAATTGTGATCTTCCGCAAGAGACCGCCTGATGACCGCGCCGTTCCCGTCGTTTCCAGTGCCGCCCTTCTCGACGAATTTGTAGGCCATGTTGCCAAACTGATCCTGACGGCACAGAAAGAATTTTCCGTTCAACTTCGTGCCGAAGATCTGCGCGCCGTCCGCGGTCTTTCCCAGCAAAACCATCCTGTCCATGTTCGCAGCGCCATAAAGAACCCTGTTCACCGCGGCTTCATCGATGGTCAATCCTTCCTGTTTCATCAGCGCATCGGCCCGGTCGAGTTCCGCGCCCCTTTTGTTCGCGCTCTGCCAGTTCCTGACCGTCTCCTTGGCGTTGACCATCAATTTGTCATACACCTGCCGGTCTCCGCTGCCCTTCGTGACGGACTGCACCATGCCGAATTCCAGAGAGCCATCTGCTTTCTTCAGCGCGCTTACGTAGGACATCACGCCGTTCAGTTCGCCTTTATACGCGTGGTGCACGAGGATGCTGTAGACATCCCCTTCTCCTTTCGGGCCAGGCCCCTTGCTCAGAATCACGCCCGCGATGGCTCCAGGCACCCGTCCACTTGGGAAGCAGGCATCCAAGAGCTGGGCAGCGATCTGCCGATCTTTGTCGTAATCCATGTTGTATGCCTCGATGAACGGCTCCTTCTCTTCCTTGGAGAAGAGCCCTTCCCCAAACCACGGATGGAAACCGGTCGCCGGACCGGCGTTGGCTTTGAGCTTGAAGGATTCTTCACTGAATGCCGAGCGACGGTCCAAATCCGCCTTAATGGCAACAGAGATGTCGTTCGTCTTTTTCAGTTCGACGTAGTATTCGCTCAATCCGCTCTGTAACGAACCCGCCTGCTGCTGCAACTCCCCAGCTTCGCGCTGATCATCCGCGGTTTGGAATCCGCGCTTGCGGATTTTCTCATTGAGCGCATCGCCTTGCGCGCGGACTTTTGTACTCAGTGCGGACAATGACGCATGCTGCTGCCGCAAAGTGGCCATATGCTCCTGCAGCAATTGACGGTTCTCCACGATCTCCGGCGACACGGCATCCGACCGTGTGGGCGCATTCGTTTCCGCCAGGTGCGCAATGACGGCCTCCGGCGCAGGCACGATGTTCCTGTTGTCATCTGCCTTCAGCGCATCCATGAACCAGCGGTATGTCCAGCGGGGGTCCTGACCGTCTATTTTCTGATTCAATCCGGGAATACCTGTCGCGAAAATGGTGATGTCACGATCGGTGGCCAAGTTGTAGTTTGCGATATTATCGATGCCATTGAATGGTTCTGAACGAAGAACTTTCGTCCTCACGCGGCTGCTGGTATCCATCTGCTCATCCGGGTTGCCATACAGCATCATGGCCGCCCAGCTGTCATCCGCCGCACTGATGCCACTCTTGTTGGGATTAGCGCGCGCACGACTTGCGGCGTTCGTCAGTTCCGTACTCACCTGTCCCATCAACAACTGCACCTGCGTTTTACCGTCCGCCATTTCGGCGGGCGTCAGGCGGCGGCCCAGCACGGGCTTGAGGTTCATCTCAAACAGTGACTGCTCCAATCCCGCAATGAGTTCCGCGTTCTTCTCCGCGTCTTCAGGATTTTTGCGCAATTCGGCCAACTGCTTGAACACATCCATTTGGTTTCTCTGCTGTACGTGAGCGCGGTACGCCTTTGCCGTCAGCTGCAGAGCATTCTGGAAATCCTCCGCATTCGGACCTGTCAGAATACCGGCAATAGATGACCAATAGTTCAAATTCTGGATGAACTGCCAGCTCACCTCCGCCCGCTTCATGGTCATGAAGAGGAACTGATGGAAGAGCGGCAGAATGAGCTGCTGGTATTCCTTCTCATAAAATTCACCCGTTTCTTTGGGTCCGGAACACATCTGTTCCAACCGTGACGCGGCGACCGGATCGGTGCGACCAAGCGTGGAAATGAATTCTCCCAAGAGTACTTTTTCTTTGAGCTCCTTGGATTTGCCAGATACGAACACATCGCTGATGCGATTTTCGATGATCTCGTCTCCGCGGCGGCCGGTGAGGCCCTGCGCTCCTGCGCGCTGAGTGAGACGCACCCACAACCACGGCGGACACCGCTCGATCAACGTGTAGTGTTTTTGGAATTCGCGGGCCTCGATGCCCGTACGGACGGCGACGTCCAATCCCATCAGTCCCCATCCGACGGGGCCCATGATGTTTTTGCCCTGCCAGATCCATGTTGCTCCCGTGCCCAGCAGCGTCACGATGTCCATGTTGACGGTGGCCGCAGAGGCCTCCGCTTTTGCGCGGGCATTGAGGTCCGCCATTTTCACTTCGAACAATTGCTGTCCCTGAGCATCGATATATTCATAATTCCCGTTGGGCATTTTTCGGAACGTGCCGTCCTTGTTCTGCGGGTATTCAGAGACCAAGCGATCCAAATCCTCCTTGATGGACTTTTCATTCTGCTCCGCCTCCTCCACGTCCCGGCTCAGCTCTTTCCAGTCTTCGTACGTCACCCACGCTTGCAGTCCCAAAATGCCGCCACGGATGGCGTATTTCAATCCGCCTCGCAACATGCTCTTGAGCATGGCTTTTTGCTGCGGCGACAGACGCAATAATCCCTTGGCCATGGCTTCGGATTTTCCGGTGACGCCGGATTCGGACAAGGCACGGAATTCTTCCATGACATCGCCTTTCCAGCCGCCTTGATTCAGTATTTTCTGCTTGGCCTGCATACGGGCCAGCTTGGCCTGACGCACTGCTTCGACCTGGTCCGGCTTCAAATACTTCGGCACTTGGCCGCGGCGAATGGCATCCAATTCGGCCTGCGATAAATTACGCCCAAAAATGCGGTTACACTCATGCTCAAAGACCTGCTCGCCTGCCTCGTGCATCTCCTGCACAATCCTGCGCTCCACTGCGTCCAATTTACGACCAATCACGATTTCCGCGGCATCTCCGCGCATTTTTTTCGCGAATTCCCTGGCTTCACGCGCAACTTCTTGTGCCGCACGGCTCTTGTTGATGTCCGTAATCTTGTCCGCTGCGTCTTGCAGTTCTTTGGCAGCCTCATCCGCACCATTCAGGCGCTGCATCAGCTCTGCCTGCATTTGTGACCGCAGATCCAAGAGGTCCGCCAGTTTTTTCTCATGAAGAGGGTTGTTAGCCGCGCGCAATTTTTTGATCTGCTCTTGGACGGAGCGGAATTGTTTGGCAAGGGCGACTGCTTTCTCAGCGGAAGCCGATGCCAATTCAGCCGACGGACGGACCAGCCCGGCAAGTCCTCTTCCGATATTCAACGCGGCATCCCCTGCAAGGTACGGCATTCCTCCCACAAGACTTGCCCCGGTACGCACTCCGAATTTTGCGACGAACCTCAGCCAACTTTTAGAGCCGCTGGCCATGAATGCGTTATACGCAACATGCGCAAAACACAATCCAATGGCGCCTCCAACGTAATATATGGCATTTCCCATCGCATTCTGGGCTTCACCTAACACCCCCGCCGTTTCCCCATGATGGAGCATGTTTCTTTCGATATTTTCCCAACCTTTCGTAATGATGGTGGCCATTTCATCATCAATGGCCGCAATTTTGGCCAGTTCGATTTGCGCCTGATCGATCTTCTTTCGATCGTTCAAATCCGCATCCGTCATGTCTTCTATAAATTTCAAGCTCGGCTCGATTTTCTTTTGAGCCGCCTCCAAAGCCGCACGCGTCTCCAACATAGTCGTACGCAGGGATTGCACCCCGGCAAGCTGCTTTTCCGCGTCCGCCTTCATGCCTTCCAATTTCTGCCTGAGTCTTTGCAATTCAGCCCGGTTTGTGGGAGCGGGATAATCGAGCAGTGCAGGGAAATAGTGTGCAAGAACCGGCATCCAGAAGACATAGTTGAAAGTCGTCGCGCCCATTCTTTCCAAAAATTCCGTGATGCTTTTAATGCCATTGGAAATCTCCTGGATTGCGGGCTGCACATACACGCCATCGATCATCTGCGTGCTTACGCGCAACGTCATCGCCTCCTGCCGCATATACATGATGTAATTGCGCGTGGCCGCGGCGCTTTCCTTGCGCTGCTGTTCCAATGCTTTCATCGCCGGACCGTCCTGCGAACTTGCACGAAGTGTGTCTAAAAAACTTTCGAGCACCTTTATCTGTTCCGGATTAAAAGAACTGAGACTGTTTTTCGGATCTTGCTTCAGTTTTGTTGCAAGGCCGAGTGTGCCGGCGAACATATGATTCACCGTCGTCTGCAAACCAAACCGATGCTCCGCGATGATTTTTTGACCAATATCGGTGTGGTCCTTGAACAGTTTGCTGATGCCTTCCGGGGGGATAGTTCCACTTCCCGCTTGCTTGATGATTTTGTCAGCTTCCTCGCGGCGGTACTGCACGAGCATGTTGAGATAGGCCGCATGTACGCTGCGCGCCTTGGTTTCCAAGGGCTTCCTTTCGGTCAAACCCATACCCGCTAAGGATTTGCGTACTTCTTCCTGCGTCTCGGCCCCTGCAAATTGCTTCACAAGTGCCTCGATAACCGATGGTTTATGGCGAGGTGATTCAACGATTTCGGACTGCGTAAAGACAAGTTCGCGCAATCGGCCCTCCACAGGCGTGATCGTCTTGAGCAAGGCTTCCAGTGGCAGATCTTCCACCTTGTCGGGTATGTCTTTGCCAACCTCCTGCGGTAGGGCATTCCGCGCTTCCTGTAACTTCGCGCGTGCTGCCGCGAGTCCGGCAGGATTGAGGGGCTTATTATTTCTATCCACTTGGATAGAGGCAAAATGCACCTGCATCGCACGACCCCAATAAGGCATGAGCAAGGTCAATGTTTTTGCATCTTGGAGAAGGCGGCGCTCCACAGCCGGATTACGATATGCAGAGGCATTGGGATGATCCTCTAAAAATTTCACATACAGATCTAATGTACTGATAAATTCAGTTGCCCCGTGAATATTCGTGAGTAATCTTGTTATGTGCATGTTGGCGCCCATCTCCACGCCATCATGGATTCGCATATCTCGGGGTGTTCTTTCTCGATAGAGGTAGTAATCGAGAGCGGTCGCCGTTAATTGTTGATCCCATTTCGCATCGGGTTTTTGCGCTTCTGTTTGGGCCTTTGTGACAGCATCAATGATTTCCTGTCTTTGAAAAAGCGGCGCCTGCCGCTGCGGATCGGCGCTATTCACCGACGGAGCAAGAGCATCTATACGAAAAAATTTTACGAGCGGATGCTCGGGCTTCTGTTCGGCATTTTTCACGCGCGGATCATGCTTTAGCATCGTTAAACCAGAAATTTCCCTGAACTGCTTCACGGATTCCCGGAGTTCCTTGATGCTTATCAAGGCATTTTGCCCTTCATTGGCGACCTCGGAATTCATACGGATAACTGGGTATGTATGTGAGATTTTTTTTCTTTAAGCGCCTTGGAGAGGATTAAATTGAGGCAAAACTTGCTGATAGGGAGATGCCGGTGGCAATTCCATTGGTGGAAACAGCTTTCCTCCACCCGGACCCATGCGATCCAGCAACGTATTGCCGCCTTGGAAGGCAACTTCCGCTCCGGATTTTAACGCGCCGATTCCAAAATAGACGCCTGCCGCAATGGCAGCAAAACGTGCAAGCTTTCCAACGAGCGGTATTTTATTAAATGTAACAGCGTTCACGACACCCTCAACTGGCTTCATAGTAAGAAGATTCCACAGCGTGCCGAGCACGGGGCGCTCTTTGTTATACACATATTCGGAAAACCATGTTTTTCGTTCCGCGTTCTGCACATCCAATTTCATCTCCTGCGGCGTAGCGGCAGGCGTGCCGGTAGGGCGCTCCTTCTTGGACGGATTTTCCGGTACTCCGTTATTTTGTGTAGTGCTCATAGGTAGTGGGGGTATTAACGATTCATTGCAAGAAGAAGGCCATGACGGATATCTGTAAGGGCTGAAAGATCTGCAATATCTTTCTCCGTTTGAATATTCGGCAACGCTTGCGCAATAAGCACGGTGAATACATCCGGTCCCCATGCAAATGCCAATTCCATAAGATCGTGTTTCTCAAGCTTAGAAAAATCAACAGACTCGGCAAGTTTGGCAATTTCATCCGGATCAAAAACTTTCGTTTTTGCTTCCTGTTGGAGATGACGCAGTTCAGGACTTTTCACGGACATTGTCCGCATACGGCTGGCTCGCTGCTCTTCCGTATCTTGGTACGTAAGTGTTTCCGGCTGTACCGGGCACTTGCTGCGAACATCATCCGACAACGCCTTCTGCTCTTCGTTGGTAAGAAAAAGGACAACCATAGTGTGAGCGGAAGAATGTGAAGTGGATTTTCGACGCGACATAAGCGAGACGTAGAAATCGAAATGACGCTTCTTAAACGTATCTATTATAGCGAAAAACACTCTCCGCAGACATTGCAGATATATGCAAATATGATCATAACATCATTTCCACCGCCCCCCTCACCTCCCACCCCTCAAACGGCGTCCAGCCGCAGGCAGAGTGCAGATCTTTCCCCTGCATGACCCACTCCTTCGCAGCATCGACCAACACAATGTCTGCCGGTGCACCTTCGACGATTCCCCGTTTTCCCAGACTGAAGATTTTATTCGGATTCGTGAAGCAGAGCCGAAGAATATCGGCATGGCTCAGGTGGAGGCCTTCTGGAGGCTGACTGGAGGGCGACGGCCATTTCCCTGCACTGATGGAAAGTAAAATTGGCAACATGGTTTCTACACCTGGGACTCCACTCGGAGCTTTCAAGGGATCGACTGATTGTTTTTCTGCGAGCGTGTGTGGTGCGTGATCGGTGGAGATGCAATCGACCGTGCCATCCATCACCCCCTGCCAAAGAGCATCGCGATGATCAATCGTGCGCAGGGGCGGATTCATTTTTACAAGCGCGCCGAGTGACACATAGTCATCCACCGTGAGGACCAGATGATGCGGCGTGACTTCGCACGTGATCGGAAGTCCCTCACGCTTCGCCTGGCGAATTAGGTCTAAGGCAAGCGACGTTGACGTATGCGCGACATGCAGATGCGCACCCGTTTTGCGAACCAGGTCGATCGCAAATGCGACGGATTTTTGTTCGGATTCAGGAGAGCGGATCCTTGAGTGCGCGGCAATGTCGGTGTCCGTATTCGCCGCGAGTGCTTTCGCATTCATCTCCGCGTCTTCACAGTGCGCGACTATGGGAATGTTCAACTCCGCACATGCCGCGAAGACCTCAGCGATCAAACCGCCTTCGATTTTTTGGTTGCCCGTGGAGTGATCGAGGAAGAGCTTCACGCCGCAGCAGCGCTTCTTCAGTCGCTCGGTTTCGCCCGAGCCGGACTCCCACAACACACGCAGTGCCGAGAGGTGCGCGGCTTCGGTGATGCCGAAGAAAAACCGCATATCGAACCCTTCGATTTCCGCAGCCCTTCGCACTTTATCGGCCAATGCCGCGACGGTCACCGTCGGCGGAATCGTGTTCGGCATTTCACAGACCGTCGTCACTCCGCCCGCCCGCGCCGATGCCGCTTCACTCTTCATTGTCGCCTTGTGTGTCAGTCCCGGCTCGCGGAAATGGACGTGGCAGTCGATCAATCCGGGGAAGAGCAATTTTCCCGTCGCGTCGATGACCTCATCACCTTTCAATCCTGTTCCGATTTTTTCGATCGTGCCATCTTTGATCAACAAATCGGCAACAGTCTCTCCGCTGTCGGTGACCAGGGAGACGGAGCGGATGAGAAGAGTCGGCATGTGGAAGCCATGATACTAAAAATATGCATGCCCGCATACTGGAGCCTAATCCGTGTGTGCCGCGGGCCGAAGGCCCGCTCCCCGGTTCAAAGCCTGCCCCCGGTTCAAAAGATCTCTTGCTCCCTGGGAAGCTTTCTCCCTGGGGAATTTTCTTCTTGGGGAGCGGGCCTTCGGCCCGCGGTTGTGAATCATTCCTGCCACCAGCCTATCTCCGTCACATCCCATCGTCCGGATGCGGATGACCACGGAAACTGCTCCGGTTCCCGTACGAGTCCCGCGCGAACCGGATTCTGATGAATATAACGAAGGACAGCCTTCGCATCATGGGAAATCCGCAGATGAAATCTTGATTGCCAGAATGCGCCTATTCCCATATTAACCGTGCACCCATACTTGAAAACGCGCATGATTCCAGAAATGGATTCAGGCGCCGGTACATGCAGAAGCAGATGACAATGATCTGGCATAAACACAAACCCATAGAGGAAAAATGGATGAATCTCCTGCACTCTGTACAGCGTGTCGATCGCCTCACGCGCATACGCAGGATTGCCGAAAATCGGACGCCTGTCCTTGGTATTGGTTGTCACGAAGAAGAATGCATCCGATTGGATGGGGTGTCTTTGAAACATGTGAGTATTCTCCAACACCCGCGGGCCGAAGGCCCGCTCCCCTTGGAGTGAAACTTTCTTGGAACCCTAAAATTCCTTACCACATAGCCATTTTTCCTGTTCCATACCGATGTGGAACGCCTGGCATCACGCTTTCCCCAACAACATCGCCAGCAGCGCCATACGCACGGGCACACCATTCTCGGCCTGGCGGAAGTAGGCGGCGTTATGCAGCGCATCGACATCCGTGTGGATTTCTCCCACGCGCGGAAGCGGGTGCATGACGATGGCTTTCTTCCCGCGGATCATGTCGGCAGTAAGGATGTACTTGAGCTTGAGGCGTTCATACTGCGCGCTATCCGCGAACCGTTCTTTTTGCACGCGCGTCATGTAGACCACGTCACTCTCCGCGATGGCCGCGGCCAAGTCATCGGTTTCCGCGTACGGCATATTCTTCTCCTTCAGGAAACTCGTCACCTTCTCCGGCATCGTGAGCTCCGCCGGGGACACGAAGGTGAAGCGGATGTTTTTGTAGAGGCCAAGAAGATAACAGAGCGAGTGCACCGTGCGGCCGTAGCGCAAATCGCCGACCATGGTGATGTGCAGGCCGTCGATCTTTTTGCATTCTTTCTCGATGGTGTAGAGGTCGAGAAGAGCCTGCGTGGGATGCTGGCCGGGGCCGTCGCCGGCGTTGATGAACGGCACGGGAGCGGCGGATGCGGCGGTGTCGGCGCTGCCTTGGTCGGGGTGACGCATGGCGATGATGTCCGCGTATCCGCCGACCATCATCATGGTGTCTTCGATCGTTTCCCCTTTATAGAGCGAGCTGAACTGAATGCCTTCGGCGCTGATGACGCTGCCGCCCAAGCGGTTCATTGCAGCCTCAAAGCTGAGGCGTGTGCGCGTACTGGGTTCGTAAAAAAGGGCTGCGAGGATTTTGCCTTCAAGGAGCTTCGATCCGCCTTTTTTGAGCACTTTCTCCATGTTCTCGGCCTCTGCCAAAATGGCGTCCGTATCAGCCCGGGTGAGCTGTTTGGTGGACGTCAGGTGACGGAAACTCAGGGGCATGCTTTCATGGATTCTACAACACAAAAACCTTTAGCGCAATTCCCCTCCTGGGCCCCAATGCGCACACTGCACCCGATGCGCCACGCTCTTCTGCTCCGGACATGGGCGGTTACCCTCTGCCTCGCGGCCTTGCCCCGCTTGGCAGTGGCTGCGGGCGTGCAGAACATCCGAGCATCTGAACAAGACGGACAGATCCGCATACAGTGGGACACACCCGCAACGGGAACGGTGGCCGCGTATAACGTCTACTTCAGCGGACGATCGATTTTGCGCAACAGCGGCGAGTATGACGATTACGAAAAAGTCAGCGGCTCGCGCACTGAATTCATTCTCACCGATTATCCCAAGAGCACCGGCTCCGTGTACATCGCCGTGTTGCCGGTGGATGCGCAGGGGAAAGAAATGGATACCTTCACGGAAGAGACACGTGTGGCGCTGGGATTGCAAAACACACCTCCCACTGCATCGTCCGTCCCCAGCAACTCGTTGGAAGTGCGGAATTTGGAAGTGCGTGCCGAGCCCCAACCCAATGGCCGCTTCTTGGTCATGGCAGCGTGGGACCCGCCACAGGGCAGCTTTGCATCGTATGTGGTACGTAAAAGCCGCGACGGCGTTCCTGTCGGCACACCGCAGACGATTTCTTTCTCCAATACATTTACACGTTTCACTGATGAACCCGCAGCACGCCTGACTATCACGATCCAAACAGTCGCCCCATCGGGCGCACTCTCCGCCGGACAGTCCGCTTCCATCGATCTCGTTCCTCCTCCCAACTACACCCCCGCACCGACACCAACTCCGCGCGGCGGGAAACTGACATCCTCAGGCTTGGGCGTCGTGGGCGTAATGGCGGTGACGGGAGCGATTGCGGGGATGTGGAGGGGGAAGCGGAGGAGGAGACTGTCACCCTGAGCCTGTCGAAGGGTGACGGGGGCCTCGTCATGGTTCGACAAGCTCACCATGACATCCCGTTCCATATGCGCCTGGAACGCCCAACCGCTCTTCAACAAGCCACAAATCGATTGTCAGCAAAAGAATCTCTGGAAATGCCCTAGCGACCACGCACCGATGCGCGATCATGAAGGAGCATGCGTCCATGGATCTGGATCACGATCATCGAAGCGCTACTCCTGCTCTTTTTGCTGCGCGAATGGAGCGTGGCTCCCGATGGCAACGCGCATGCATTCATTCTGGATGTCGGACAAGGCGACGCGATCTTGCTGCAGAGCCCGTCCGGCAAACAGGTATTGATCGACGGCGGACCGGACACGTCGGTCGTCCGGCGGCTGGGGGAGCAGATGTCATTCTTCGACCGAACGATCGATCTTTTGGTCCTCACGCACCCGGATGCCGATCACCTCACCGGGCTTCCCGAAGTCCTGCGGCGCTATCACATCAGCCGCGCGCTCCTCACAGGCATCGAGAAGGACACCGTGCGGTACCGCGAGTTCCTGTCCCTCCTCAATCGCCAACAAATCCCCGTGACGATCGCGGACTCGCGTCAGGATATTGATCTGGGTGACGGCTTGATTCTGGATGTCGTCTGGCCGACCGACAGTATTTTTGGCACCGCGCCCAAGGCCGCGAATAACACGAGCATCGTGATGAGGGCTCTACACGGAAGCGGATCGATTTTGCTGACGGGCGACATTGAAAAAGAAACCGAAGCCGCGATCCTCGCCTCCGGCGCGCGGATCGACACGGACATTCTGAAGGTCGCGCACCACGGCAGCCGCACGTCATCCATGACCGGCTTCCTCTTGGCAGTCTCCCCGCATCTCGCCCTCATCTCCGCAGCCAAAGGCAACTCCTACGGCCACCCGCATCCGGATGTCGTCGAGCGATATCGCCACTTTCGCATCCCCCTCCGCACGACCGCGCAAGAAGGCACTCTTCACGTGCCTTTGTAATCCGGAGGCTAAAGGTTTTGCGCTTCCTGCGCCACCTGCCCGAATGTTGTCTCCGTCATCGCCCCTTTTCCCGCGAACACCAGTTTGCACGCTTCGGAAACCTGTAATTTTTGGACGGCAAGCCCGACGGCAACGCGAAGATTTTCCTGCACACGCTCGCCCCAGTGCACTTGCATATCGCCCTTGTCGCCCAGCGATCGGAGGACGGCGGCCAAAACTTGCGGATGGTTGAGATCTTCCGGCAGTCCCTGGAGGCGCAGCTCGCGCCGGATTTCCACATCCAACGTGGTAACCGTCACAAGAAGAATACGCCCCAACATCCCGATATGCTCCGCAAATGCGGGATAGAGTGCGTTCAGCAACGGTGTGAGACGCACCAGGCTCGATGCGGACGTGATCCGCAATTCCTGCAAAAGGGCGGCGTCGCAATCCACAATCATGCGAATCATGACGTGCGCAGACTCGGACAGCGCTTCAATCGCCCGGATCGCGCTAGCAAGCGCCTCACTCTCTTCCTGCACGTCAATCCGTCCCCCGTGTATTTTGATGGCGGGAGACCCGATAATCACGGCCATCGGCGCGCCCGAACGTCGCCCCGTGGCAAGTTGCCTCTGCACTGCAGGAATAGGCGTAAAGGGGTCCGGGTCCGGTGTTTGCGCAGGTTGTACGTTCACCCGCAGACGATACGGAAACTGTTTTCTGAGTCAACAGTTTGTCAGGTGTAATGTGGATTTTTCGTGTATTCTTAGCCCCAATGAAGACCATTCTTATCCTCGCCGGCCAGTCGCGCCGGTTCTGGCCGCTCAGCCAAAAACCGCTCTTCCCCGTCTGCGGGAAGATGCTGCTGGAGCACCAGATCGACCGTCTGAAGAAGGCAAAATGCACGGACATTCTGTTGGTGGCGAGTCCGGAGAATGCGGGAGACGTGCAAGCGCGCTTCCCGAAGATTCCGATGGTTCTGCAAAAAGAAGGAACGATCGGGATGCATCATGCACTGCTGGCGGCACTGCCCAAATGTGGCAAAGAATCCGTGCTCGTGGTCTCCGGAAACGACTTCTTCGACCCGAGTGCGTACGCGACGTTGATCGTCGAGGCCAAGAAAAAAGGAATTGATGGTGCGCTGCTCGCGCAACGCGTGACGAAGTATTTCCCGGGCGGATATCTGACCGTCAAAGACGGCCGTATCAAAGGCATCGTGGAAAAGCCGGGCGAGGGAAAAGAGCCGAGCGATTTGGTGAACATCGTCGCGCACGTGCATAACGACGCATCGGTCCTCCTGGCCGCGCTGAAAAAAGTGGAGCCGGACATCGATGATGGATACGAACGCGCGCTCGATAGCCTTCTCAAAACCCGCCACTACCGTGCCGTCCCGTACACAGGCATGTGGCAGGCCGTGAAGCACCCGTGGCACATTCTGTCGCTCCTCCCGCTCCTTCTTGCCGATATCAAGAAGCCCTCCGTTCACAAAACCGCGAAGATCCACAAGAGCGCGGTGATCGAAGGGAATGTGATCATCGAGGAAGGCGTGCGCGTCCTGCCGCATGCGACGATTGTCGGCCCGTGTTACATCGGCAAGGGATCGATCATCGGCAACAACGCGCTTGTGCGCGGATCGAGCGTCGGGGAGAAATGCGTGGTCGGATACTCCAGCGAAGTGAAAGGCAGCGTGCTGGCAGGCCCCGTGTGGACGCATATGACGTACCTGGGCGACTCCGTCATCGGACGCAACGTGTCGTTCGGCGGCGGATGCGTGACGGGAAACCTGCGCTTGGACGAAGGCGAGATTTCCACCTCAGCGATCTCACCGTCGGTCGACACGCAGAACCTCGCCTCTGCCTCACCCCTCTCTCTTACATCCACTCCCACAGGCATGACAAAGCTCGGAGCCATTGTGGGTGACGATTGCAGACTGGGAATCCAAGTAGGGATGAACCCGGGCGTACGCATCGGCTGGGGATCATTCATCGGTGGCGGCATCTTCCTGTCGCAAGACCTCCCCGCCGGAAGCTTCGCGACCATGAAAGACGGCAAACTCTCCGTCCGCCCCAACCGCTCGGCGCCGCCTTCGATGGAGGAGAGAAAGAAATATTTCCGGTGATCAGTATGTCATGGTGAGCTTGTCGAACCATGACGGGCCACCCGCCCCCCTTCGACAAGCTCAGGGAGACAACACTAAAGATGTGGATAAGTGTGGATAACTCTCTTTCGCCAATTTCACCGATTTTTCAAACATCATCCCCGAAGAATCGACGATTGGATGATTTATAGACGGAAATACAACGAGGTGATGCCCTCTATGCGCACAAAACTTATCCACACTCAATGTGGATAACTCAGGCGGCTGGTTACCCCCATTCCCCTGACCCTTCTCCACAGTGTTTTAATTTTTCCTCTTACAGAAGCCATTAACAATGTTTTGTGGAGCAGACTCACCCCCTATCTCTTTCTCCACGAGTTATCCACATTCGCATGACACGATCTCCACGTCACCTTTTGGCTTTCATTTGCGCTTTCTCTGAATCACACTCCCTTTCCAAGGTTCTTTTCCACACAGTAGACCTTCAAATGGGGATGTTTGGGAAGAGTCTATGATGATGATGAATTTAGAAAAGAAATTCTTTACTCTATACCTCCTATGAAATTTTCGTGCACTACACCTGAGATTCTCAACGCGATACAACTCGTATCGCGGGCGATCGGCTCGCAACAAGCGTTGCCGATTTTAGGAAATATTCATATCGAAGCGAAAGGTGAAATGTGTGTGCTCACGGCAACGGATTTGGAATTAAGCATCATCACGAGTGTGCCGGCGAAAATTGAGAGCGAGGGATTGGTCACGGTTCCGGCGAAGGCGCTTTTGAATTTTGTGCAATACAACAATGATGCGGAAGTGGTGTTTGAAGTACGCGAGGGGACGAAGTTGGCGTGCACGTCCAAGCGGGCGAAGGCGATCATTGCGGGCGAGGCGGCAAGCGAGTATCCGTCGATTGCGGAGATTGAGAAGATAGTCAGTTTTTCCTTGGAGGCCGCTCCCCTTCTTCATGCGCTGCACCTGGTCACCTTTGCCGCGGCAAAGACGTCACTTCGGCCCGTGTTGTCCGGCGTGTATGTGCGGAGTCTGAGCGGGCAGATTATTTTGGTGGCCACGGACAGTTATCGCCTTTCCGAATTCAAAATTCCCACAGATGGCGCATCGGAACAAATTTCCTGCATCATTCCCGTGAAGATTTTGGATGAGTTGCGGCTCGCCTTGGCCGCGGCGAAAGAGGAGGGAAAAGATGGAGGTAATGTCTCCAGAATCGCAGTCACGATGAGTAAGCAGCAGATTGAATTCAAAGTCGGCGACACACGTCTTCTGTCCCGTTTGATCGACGGCAAGTTCCCCAACTATGAACAGATCGTCCCGAAAGAGCATGGCACGCGCATTCGGTTCCCCGTGGGCGACTTGCTGCCGGCCGTGAAGCGCATGCATTACTTCGCCAAAGAGGTGAATAACACATTAACCTTTCATGTGGAGCCCGGCGGCCAGGTGCGGATTGCCACCCCCCAGACACCCGTCGGGAAAGACGAGGCGTCTTTGACGGGAGAGGTGGACGGCAACGGCAGTAAGATTGCATTAAGCTCGTCCTACCTCCTTGATTTTTTGAACCATGTGGACAGCACGGATATCGAGATGCGGATGACCGATGCGCAAAAACCCGCTGTATTCGCGGTTCCGGGGGACGTCCAATACATGCATTTGATCATGCCGCTTCGGATGACCGAGGAATAAGTCAGTTGTAGAGACGTGCGAATCACACGTCTGTACGCTGGCATATATGGATAGATGTGCTAAAATATGCGTATCATTGAATAAGAAATGGAACGGGCCGCCTTTTTGCGGCTCTAGTCTTCCGTTTCCATGATCTAAATCGCCTTCCGCCATGAAACCCTCTCTCCTTCTTGGAAAGGAGACACATCGGGAATTGTCCGACCTTCTGCATGCAGAGGGGCGTCTGGTGCTGTCCGGGGCCAGCAATGAAACCGCGAAGGCAATGCTGCTGAGTCACCTCCTGAGTTTCCGCCCGCGCCCCGCGCTTTTGGTGACGCAGAATGACGCGTCCGCGGAAGGTTTGCAGCATTGGTTGCACTTCTTCGGGTGCACGCCGCACACACTTCTTCCCGTGACGGATGCCGAGGGCGCCATTGTTCCCGAGCGGTTGCAGATGTTTTTGCAGTACCTCTCCGCGGAGCAGGGCGGTACGGATGTGTTCGTGATGTCGCGCGACACGTGGGATACGGAATTCCCCTCTTCCAAGGAATTGGAGGACCGCAAAATCCGGCTGACGGTCGGGAAATCCGTGCAGTTCACGGATTTCTTCGAATCTTTAATCGAGCGCGGCTACAGCCATGGTGATGATCTGTATTTGCATCCGGGCGAGTATCGACGCATTGGTGACACGCTTGATATTCATCCAATCCAATCCTTGCATCCGTACCGCGTCACGTTCGATTTTGAGAAGGTGGAAAAAATTCTCGCTGTTGACCGAGATGATCTCTCGCTCACGACGGATGCCGGCAAAACACTCGATATTTTCCCCGTCCTCTACGAACGCCAGTTGCCGCTCGGCAGTCAGCTCTCAAAGACCGCACTGCTCGCGTTGGATGACCAGGACGATATTCTTATCCCCAAAGACGTGGATACGCTGAACTTCACGGCGTTTCCGGAATCGCAAAAATATCACTCGCACGTGCGCTACCTGTCCGTGCTGAAGTTCTACACGCTCACGGATTTCTTGAATGACGTGCGCGATAAATTGGGGCAAAAATGGACGCTGGTCGTGGTGACGAAACGATTGAAGGAATTGGCGGGGATTTTGAAGGAAGAGCATATCCCGCATTCGTCGGTCGACGAGTCCCATCCGGGGGCAATTACGCTTGTGGATGCGGAAACCCAAGAGCTGCTCCCCCACTCGCTCCAGAACCCGGATTCACAATGCGCACTGCTCACAGATCGTGAGATTTTCTCGCTCAAGAAAACCGGCAAGCAGCGTGGCGTGCAAAAGTTGGCGCTCGATTTCATCACGTCGCTGCAGCCGGGTGACTACGTGGTCCACATGGAGCATGGCATCGGGCACTTTGAAGGGATGACGCAGAAAGAAGTGGACGGTGTGTGGCGCGAATATTTGGAACTGACATACGCCGAAGGCGACAAATTGTTCATTCCGGTCGACCAGGCCGACAAGCTGAGCAAGTTCGTGCATGAGGAAGGATCGGAGCCGACGCTGACGCGTCTCGGCACCGTCGAATGGAAGCGCGTCAGTGAAAAAATGCGCGCGGAGACCCGCGAGATCGCCAAGGAATTGTTGCTTCTGTATGCCAAAAGAGCGAAGTCGAGAGGATTGAAGTTCCCCGGGGACTCGCCACGTCAGCAACTCTTCGAGGCGGACTTCCCGTACGAGGAAACACCCGGTCAGCTGAAAGCCATCCAGGATATCAAGCACGACATGGAAGACGAACATCCAATGGACCGCCTTGTCTGCGGAGACGTGGGATTCGGAAAGACCGAAGTGGCGATGCGCGCCGCATTCAAAGCCGCCGACGCGGGCAAGCAAGTGGCCGTCATCGCGCCCATCACCATCTTGGCCGACCAGCACTACCGCGGATTTTTGTCGCGCATGGCGCCCTACGGGATCAAGGTGGAGATGATGAGCCGCTTCCGGTCGCCTGCGGAACAGAAACTGACACTGGAAAGATTGCGCAAAGGCGACACCCAGATCGTGATCGGCACGCACCGCTTGCTCCAGGACGACGTCAAATTTTTGAATCTGGGACTGGTGATTATTGATGAGGAGCAGCGGTTCGGCGTGAAACAGAAGGAGAAATTCAAAGAGATGCGCGCGTCGGTGGATATTTTGACGCTCACCGCGACGCCGATTCCCCGCACCCTCAACCTCGGTCTTCATAAACTCCGCGATATCACGACGA
>CAYOFI010000003.1:51478-75680 GCA_964403335.1 uncultured Candidatus Peribacteria bacterium | reverse complement strand
GGCCGTCTGCCGATCATTACCGAAGTCCGCAAATATTCCGACGAGCTCACGCGCCAGGCGATTCTGACGGAGGTGAAACGCGGCGGGCAGTGTTTCGTGCTGCATAACCGCGTGGAGACGATCGATGCGTTCGCGGACAAGTTACGCAAGATGGTTCCGGAGGCGACGTTCGTCGTCGGACACGGGCAGCTGAAGCCGGACGTGCTGGAAGACCGCATCGTCGATTTCAAAGAAGGAAAATATTCCGTGCTTGTCAGCTCCACGATCATTGAAAACGGCATCGACTTGCCGCGCGCCAACACGCTCATCGTCAACGAGGCCGAGCACTTCGGACTGTCGCAGCTCTATCAGTTGCGCGGACGCGTGGGCCGCAGCAAATTGCAGGCCTATGCGTATTTCTTGTACCACAGCCAAAAACTGAAGGACGACGCCAAGAAGAGATTGCGCGCGATCGTCGAAGCGTGCGAGCTGGGATCCGGTTTCCAGGTGGCCATGCGCGATTTGGAAATCCGCGGCGCGGGAGAAATTCTTGGCGCCAGCCAGTCGGGCACCATGCAAACCGTGGGCGTCAGTCACTACCTGCGCATGCTCAAGCAGGCCGTGGAAGAAATGAAGAGCGGCCGCCGGAGCGAAGCCGATGATTTGGAAGAAGCGGCGACAGTCGAAATTCAACTCCCGGTCGAAGCGTTCATTCCGTCGTTTTACATCCCCGAGTCTGATGAGAAAATTTCCGTCTATCAAAAACTCGCGGGCAGCGAAGACGAAACGATTTTGGCCGAATTCGAAACGGACTTGCGCGAGGAATACGGCGAGCCGCCTACTCAAGTGGCCAATCTCCTCCAGATTTTGCGCCTTCGTCTCGCCTGCCGCCGCAGCGGGGTCTTGCGGGTCAAAATGGAGGAAGAGAACCGTCACGAGCGCAGCATCGTCTTGTCCCTCGGCAGCCGCGTGACGGCGAAAGAGATCATGCAGCTGCTCTCGGTGAACCAAAAATGGAAGATCAGCGGCTCCACACTTCGCATCACTGAACAGGCGCTGACCAGCAAAGCTCCCGATGGCGATTGGTTCCGTGAACTGATTGCGGAGGTTCCGGCACTGCAGCGTAAGAAAGAGCCCAAAAAGGCCGTTGTTGAGGAGGACGGCCCCGAAGGGGACCCTTTGGGCGAAGAAGCGGATGAGGAAAGCGTGGAAAAATGAGCGAAAATCTGCTAGAATGGCCAGAAACATTCACATTCATGCCCGATCCGATTGCTCCGCCCGCGCAGGCCACAACGCTCCCGCAGCCGCCCAGAATTCCCACGGGCCAGGAGATTTTTGACGCGATCATGGGGCATATTGAACCCGAACTGACGAGTGCGGGCGTGCAGGCGCTGCCCGGGCTCTACAAGAATGAAACACCTGAGCAGAAAGGGATACGCCAGAAGCGGTACGAGTTGGCGATCGAGCGGTATGAACAGGCGTACGAAGGCTACATCGCCACGCTGCATGCGCAGGTGAAACGGTATGCATCAGAATCGTATCGGCACGTGGAACTGACCGACCGCCACGACGAAGGCGGATTTTTGGACCAGCTTACCCATCAAATCCTCGCCGTATGACGCCCTCTCCAGAACAGATTCCGGCCCCAAAGGGGCCCCTGTCCGGGGCCGAGCAACCGATGCCTGAGAAGGCCGAGCGCAAGGCAGATGCCGCCACAGACAGGGTCGATCGCCCGACGGAGGCCGATCCCTACAAAGCCATCGAGCCCAAGCGCGAGGAAAAAATCACGCAGGCTGTCGGTGCATCCAAAAAACTGAATGATGCGGTCATGACCGTAGGGAACAACCTCGTGAACATCCGCCAGGATCTTTTGGCGCATAGTAAAGATCATCCAACCGTGTAAAATTCCACTCTCTCCTCCCATGGATCTCTCATTTTTGGAGCAGACGCTCTACAAAGACATCGACGGCTACGGACTGTCGTCCGCCGGGCGGTTGGAATTGGGCCGCGCTGATGACCCTGCGTTGACGTATGGCGAGGTCACGCCGGCCTCCGTGCTCCGTATGCTCACGAAGGTGGATGCCAAGCCGGGTGAGACGTTCTACGACCTCGGGTCCGGCACGGGCAAGGCCGTCCTCTACTCCGCCATCATCGGCGGGATGGGGAAGGCGGTGGGTATCGAGCTCGTTCGCGATCTGTATGAAGCGGCGGAGACGGTGCGCGAGCGCTACAACGTCGAAGTGCGTCCGCAGATCGAGATGCCCTCCACGATCGAATTCCGCCACGGCGACATGTTCGATCACGATCTCTCGGACGCCGATATCGTCTTTTCCCATTGCACCTGTTTTGACGACGCGCTCATGCAGCGGTTGGCGCAGAAATTGGAAGAGTTGCGCCCGGGCGCGCGCGTGATCACCGTCACCAAGAATGTGCCGTCCGTCGCCTTTGAGACGATAGGGAGCGAATTGCTGTCTCTCGGATGGGGAGATGCGACGATGTACTATCAGCGGCGGAAAGGCTAAGGATTAAGGCTAAGGCTAAGTACGAAGGAAAAAGTGTTACAGCTTTGGTGTGCAGTATCCTCGTAGTTTTTCAACTTCCACTCTTGGCCTTAATCCTTAGCCTTAGCCTTTTTCCAATTTTTCTCATACACTTCTCCCATGTCCATTCTCCGAGAATTCAAAGAATTCGCCGCGCGCGGGAACGTGATCGACTTGGCTGTCGGTGTCATCATCGGCGGGGCGTTTGGCAAAATCATCACGTCCGTCGTCAACGATATCGTCATGCCTCCGCTCGGCATCTTGCTCGGCAAAGTCGACTTTAAAGAGTTGTACATCAATCTGTCGGGACAGGAGTACCCATCTTTGATGGCCGCAAAAGCGGCCGGAGCGGCGACCATCAATTACGGTGCATTTCTGAATACGATCATCGAATTCCTGATCATCGCGTTCGTGATTTTCTTGATGGTGAAACAGATCAATACGCTGCGGAGCATGCGCGCCCAGCCCGAGACCAAAGAAGTCACGACGCGCGAATGTCCGGAATGTCTCTCGACGATTCCCCTGAGGGCGACGCGGTGCGCGCATTGTACGGCGACAGTGATTGCGGTCTAGTGCCCCAGAGGGCGCGAAACCGGATGATGCAGCGTATTAAGACGACGTTCGAACCGCGATGCTGTTAAAGCCCGGCTCCGTCTGCGGACTGCGCCGTGGCATCCGGCTCGAATACCGATAAATGACCAACCATCGCGGCGTAGTGCCCCAGAGGGCACGAAGCCGGATGGTGCCGAGGGAGAGACTTGAACTCTCATGGGATTGCTCCCGCCAGCTCCTAAGGCTGGTGCGTCTGCCATTTCGCCACCTCGGCTGCACGGAAATCATAGCAGGCAGCCCATTCAGTCCTGTCTGGAATGTTGAAGAAATGGCTGTTTTCTGCTATACTATGAAGAATTCTCCATATCCATACCCATGCCAGTTGCTGATGTCTCGGCCCCGCCCCGCAACCCGCTGTTAGGCGTGTTGGCGGACGCCGCGGGCAAGCCCGACGGCCAGGCGATCTATGATTATCTGATGGCGCGCATCGAGCCGGACTTGGTGACCGCGGCCATGGCGACTCTGGAGAACAAATATGTCGGAGAGACGACAGAACAGCGCACCGCGCGCAATGCACGCTATCAAGCGGCCTTTGCGGAGTATGACAGGACGTACGCCGAGCTTCTCGCCCAGGCGAAGCGGCAGATGCATGCGTTTGAGCATGGTGTTGCCAAGGTCACCGAGCACATCTCGCGCGTGGACGAGGGAACCGACATGCAATCATTGGAATCCGCCATGGCATCTGTCTGATATGCAGGATCGCTTTTCCCCATCGGCCAACGTATCGGGTGCAGAGAAGCGTCTGTGCCGCCTTGGACCGGAGCGGCCGGCCAATCCGATAGAAGCGCGCACCGAACGTCCCGCGAATCCGGAGTCACCAGAAGCGGCACGGGATAGCCGGGTGAATGCCGCAGGTCGCGACGCCAGAACATTGAATGAAACGCAGCAAAAAGCTCTGGATACCTTTGTACGAGTGTTTAAAAAAAGCCCGCAGGAACTGACGCGCATCATGGGAGACATCGTCAGGACGTCTCCTGTGGAACTGCAGCAGGCCTACGCGGCAGCGTTGAACAAAATTCCTGAGGCAAATCGCCCAGTCATTCAGAGGATCGTTCCCATGCTCCTTCCCGGTCTTCAGGACGTCTTATCCGGGAAAATGCCCCTGACGAATCTTGTGAATGATCCGCGGTTCAAAACCGCTTTCGATTCAGCATCCGTTGGGGATATGGCGTCTCTCAGCAATTTCTATGTGACTTTTGTCGAAGAGTTTTCCGCGCGCGTGCGGCACAAGGCCGCTCCGTATTTTCGGGATGGGCCGGCTTCCGGTCCAACGCCGAATATGCCCCAAGCTGCGCCGTTGTCCGGAGAACCGATTGACCGGAAACCGGTCCCCGGCGAGACGAATACGGATTACTACATGCGCCTGCTGAGTGCCGAGTATCAGATTGTTGCCAGCCCCGGAGTGCCGCAGCAGGAGCGTTTTAAGGCAGGACTACGGATGGCAGGGGCAGGATTTGCATTGTTATTCAACCTGTTTGATGGCAAAGGCGGACTTCCGGCGGAAAGTGCCACTGCACCGAGTACAGCCCCCACAACCGCTCCGGTAGGAAATCGTGAGGAACTGGCGAAGGAGGCCAAGGACAAAACCTACGCCGTACTCTTGAGAGAGAAAAAAGAAGCGCGCGGCAAAGAAGATGTCGCGCTCACCGCGCTCCAGGCCGACCGCGTCAGGCTGACGGGCGAGAAAGCGCAGGCGGATGCCCGGGTATCGGCCGCGACGGATGCGCTCGGGAGAGCGACGGAGGAGCCTGCCAAGCAAAAGCTCCAAAAAGAATTGGAGGAAGTCCAGAAGGCGGCAAAGGAGGCCGCGGAAAAATTGGCCGCCGCGGAAAAGAAAGTCACGGAGAGCACGGCCAAAATCCAGAAATTGGAGACGGATATCAAAACCATCGAGGGCATGACCAAAGAGTCCGAGCAGAAGAAAAAATCCATCCAGGAAGCGGTCGGCACCGCGGTACAAGGACTCCGCAATACACCCGAGGCGGCAGCCGTGACGGAATTGCTGGGCAAGATCACCGTGGAAATCGACGGCCCGCGCATTACTCTAAAAGGCCGCGAACCCGCGAACGTGCGTCAGTTGGAGGCGGAGTTCCAGACGCGTTTGAAAGTGGAAACGATTCCGTCTGTGATCGGGTTCGACAAAGACGGCAACGTGACGAACGCCGCCGCCCTGCAAAAACAATTGGAGGCTTTGCGGGTGTCATTCACGAAGAAATAAGTCGCGTGAGGTTATTTGTAGATATCATGGTCCCCCACCGCAAGCAGCGCGTACGTGTCGGGAGCATTCTCTTCCTCCACGATGATGCGATAAGAGTAATTGGCTGAGAAGCTCCAGTATTTTTGTAATCGCCCTTCCAATTTGTGAAATTTCAAAGAGGGGTTTCGGGGATTTTTTTGGAAGAGCAGAATTTTCTCCTTCACTTCCGCCTGCAAATCCGCCGGCAATTTTTTGTACTGCCGGACAAACCCCGGCGTATAGGCGACGGTGATCATAGCTGTGTAGCCAGATCATCCAGATCCCCAAAGAGCCGGGGCTCTTTACTGGCGCGCAACACGGCCTCCACCGCCTGATCCTCCAGATATTTTTCAAGGGCTTCGCGCAAAACGGCGGCTTTGTTTGTGGAATGATTCTGGCGAAGGAATGCATCCAGCTTGCGCAGGAGGTCGGCGGGGAGCGGGACGGAGATGGTGCTCATAGAATGGGATATGAAAAAATCATATGATAATATCATACTCTCTTTCACAGAGAAAGCCAACGGTAAAAATGCGGAAAAATGTCTCTGATCAGCGCGGATCAGCGCTTAATCCAGCACGACCTTGATGCCCAGCTCTTTGAGCTGCTTGTCCGTCACAAATGACGGAGCTCCCATCATCGCATCTTGGGCTTTGCCGTTCTTGGGGAAGGCGTAGATATCGCGGATGGAGGGACATTCCCACAGCACCATCATCAGACGGTCGATGCCCGGGGCGCAGCCGCCGTGCGGGGGGGCGCCGAATTGGAAGGCTTTGATCATGCCGCCGAATTTTTGGTCGACATCTTCTTTGGTGTAGCCCGCGATTTCGAAGGCTTTGTACATGATGTCGGGTCTGTGGTTGCGGATGGCGCCCGACGTCAGCTCAAATCCGTTGCAGACGAAGTCATACTGGTAGGCCAGGATTTCCGTCGGATCTTTGGTCATCAACGCTTCCATGCCGCCTTGGGGCATGGAGAACGGGTTGTGCGAGAAATCGATCTTCTTCTCTTCCTCGTTCCACTCGTACATCGGGAAATCGACGATCCAAGCCCACGCGGCCTTCTTCGGATCGATCAGCCCGAGGCGCTTCGCACATTCCGCGCGCACGGCTCCGAGCGCTTTACACGCCGTCAGCCACGCATCCGCACCAAAGAACACAATGTCGCCATCCTTCGCACCAGCGTCTTCCATGATCTTTTTGGCAAGATCATCACCGAGGAATTTCACGATCGGTGAGGCGATCTGGCCATCCTTCCAGGTGATGTAGGCGAGTCCTTTCGCGCCGTAGATCTTCGCGACCTCCGTGAGGTCATCAATATCTTTGCGGCTGAAACTTGCGGCACCCGGGACGCGCAGTGCATGCACCACACTTCCCTTCTTCCCTGCGGCGTCGGCGAAGACTTTGAAGCCGCAGTCCTTCACCAGCTCCATCACGTTTTTGATCTCGAGCTCGTAGCGAAGATCGGGTTTGTCCGTTCCGTACTTGTTCATGGAGTCCTTCCACTTGATGCGCGGGAACGGATCCCACACGACTTTTTTGTCGCTGAACGCGTGCGTGAGTTCGATCATCAGCGGCTCCGCGACTTGGAAGACATCTTCTTGCGTCACAAAACTCATCTCCAAATCCAATTGGTAGAACTCTCCCGGGTGGCGGTCGGCGCGCGGGTCTTCGTCGCGGAAACAGGGGGCGATTTGGAAGTAACGATCAAGACCGGCGACCATCAGGAGCTGCTTAAACTGCTGCGGCGCTTGGGGCAGCGCGTAAAACATTCCTTTGTGTAATCTGCTCGGGACCAGGTAATCGCGCGCGCCTTCGGGGCTCGAGTTCGCCAGAATCGGCGTCTGCACTTCCGTGAAGTGTTTTTTGTGCATGTACTGACGGATGTGCGTGATCAATGCGTCACGCTTCATCATCATCTCCTGCATTTTCGGTCGACGTAAATCGAGGAAGCGATATTGCAGACGCAGCTCTTCATTCACGTCTTTATCAATGTCGATCTCGAACGGAGGCGTCTTCGATTCGCTCAGCACTTCCAATCCCTTCACCATCACCTCAATCTCGCCCGTCGGAGAATCTTTGCGCTCGGCACCGGCCAATCTTTTTTGCACAACTCCGTCGATCTTCAAAACCCACTCGGAGCGGATCTGTTCCGCGGTCTTCATGATGTCGCCCGCCTCTTGCGGATTGATGACCACCTGCGTGATGCCGTAATGGTCGCGCAGATCGATGAAGATCAGCCCGCCGTGGTCGCGGCGGCGGTGCACCCAGCCGCAGAGGGTGACGGATTGGCCGGCGTGGGTGGGGCGCAGGTCGCCGCAGGTGTGCGTTCGTAACATGAAGAAGGAGTGAAGGCGGAAGTATAGCGCAAAACCATTGCTATAGTGCGATATTGTTAAATTGTTAGGTAGATGCCAAAAGACGGTCTCGCTTGCGAACAATATAACAATATAACAATTTAACAATTCAAGAGGCTCATTTGAACAGCTTCCCCAGTTCTTCCTTAAATTCCTCCACATCCTTAAATTCCCTATGGACGCTCGCAAACCGGATATACGCCACCTGATCGAGCTTTTTGAGTTCCTTCATCACATCCGTCCCGATCATTTTGCTGCTGACTTCCTGGCCCAGGCTCTGCCATTTGTCCTCCAGCCGCGTCAGCAGGGTGATGACTTGTTCTTGGGTGACGGGCCGCTTGGTGCAGGAGAGCCAGATTCCCCGCTCGAGCTTCGATCTCGAATACGGTTCGCGCGTCCCTTCGCGTTTCACGACGATCAGACTGCTCAATTCCTGACGCTCGAACGTCGTGAAGCGATGCTGGCACTTGGGGCATTCACGCCTGCGCCGAACCGCGCGTCCGTCCTCGGCAAGGCGCGAGTCGATCACGGCCGTGTCCGAAGATTTGCAGCGGGGGCAGTGCATGGGAAAAGTGTAGCAGGATCGCGCCTATGCATGATAAAAACGGAGAAGTGACAACTTCTCCGTTTGGAGTCTTCCAGGGAATTATCTGCCCTTGAGCCTCTCTTTCAGGCGCTGAATTGCTTCTGCCTGGGCGAGCAGGAGAGATTTTTCCGTTTCTGTGGGGGTTTTTTCTCCCTGGCTTTTTTGTGCGTCTGCTTGCTCCGCAGCCGGAGTCTCGTGGTTCATGTGTTCCATACGTAGTAGAGGGGAAAGGAATAATTTCGCAGCTTGTAAACACGGGGCGGCGGGAAAGCAAGGGTTGTGGGCGATTTTTGTATGGGGAAACTGAGAAAGAGCAGAGGCATGCGAAAAAATCAGCATATTTATCTGCAAACATCAGCCAATCACGTTTTGGTCAGCAATTTCCTGGAAGCATCTATTGCGAGTCGGCCTCTAAAGCTTCGGCATCGACGAGTACGGGAGCCTGTTGTGCGGCGGGAAGACCTTGCAGGATGCGCAGGACGTCTTCCTGAAAACCTCTTTCGAGCTGCGCAAGAATGCTGTCAAAAAACGCATCAATATGCGCATTCTGTGCGCGTTCCCAGCTACCGAGTATTGTTTCGCGCTGATCGAGTGTCATGCGTGGGTGGGGAAAAGAGCCTGTTCTACGTCCATTACGAAGAGAAAGCAAGGGTCGTGCCGGGCGACTCATCAGAGTTTTCCCGTCCGGAGAATTTTCCGGCCGTTCGGATCGGCCAAATCGACGACGGTCGACGGCGGTGTGGGAGGCAGAGTGCCGGAATCGAGGATCACGTCCGGGCCGTCGCTCGTTTCAAATTGCATCGCGATATCTTCCGCGCTGTACGGATTCGGTTGGCCGTGGATGTTTGCGGAAGTCGTGCTGATGGGCGCGCCGAAACCTTCCACCAAGGCGAGTGCGATGGGATTCGGCGAGACGCGCACCCCCACCGTGATGCCGCCGCCTGGAGTCGGATACAGTTGGTGCGGGGCTGTGGCCAGAAGCGGGAGAATCAGCGTCAGCGGTCCGGGCAAATGACGGTCTGCCAATTCATCGGCGGCCGCATTCCAGCGGACATATTTTTTGGCGACTTTCACCGACGGAAACAGCGCGCTGATGGGCTGGTGGGTCGGGCGGCGCTTGATGCGGAAGAGCTTCGCGACGGCGCTGGGATTACTCATATCGCATGCCAGGCCGTAACACGTCTCCGTGGCGTGGGCCACCACGCCCCCTTTTTGCAGTATCTGTATCGCCCGTGCGATGCCGATGGACGTATCGGGCAAAATGGTCATGTGCGTTCATTTTACCTGAACTTCGTTCGGTGCGGGCGGAGTCGCGGCAATGCGTTGGTTGCGCGCCACTTCCAGTAACCGCAGGAGATCGGCATAGCGTTCGTTGATGTGCGGCACGAAATGCAGCCGCATCTGCATGTCCGCGGATTCCAGAAAAATCGTGCCGAAGCCGAAGGTGTTTTGCAGCGGGCCGCGTTGGTGTTTGCGGACATCTTGGAGCATCCAGAGGTCGATGCTCTCGTGCTCATCGTACGTGAGGAGTGATTTGCGGATGCGATGGACGCGTTTGTCGGTGATCACCGCCACATGCAAAAAGTACCGGTAGAAGCGCGCCAAAAACCAGAATTGCACCAGAAGCAGACAGACCGCAAAAAATGCCGCAGTCAGCCGCCGCGAACCGGAACTCTCGATCCCGACGATGATAAACGTGTACCACGTGATGAGCCCGATCAGCAGCGTCAGCAACACCGTCCGCAGAAACGGCCAGAACATCCGCGCCCAGTGTTGGCGGAAATAGAACTGGAAGTGTTCCAATCCGTTCTTATCCAGGAAGTCGATGCTCGAGGGCCGTTGCGGGGCGGTGTTGGTGTTCATGTGGCGAGGACGGAAAACCACAAGATCGAGAGGATGAGAAAGACGGTGTGCGCGATGGCGCAGATGCCGATGCGCTTGAGTGAAAAAAATTTCCATTGCGACGCATCCGTCATGTGGGGAAAGTGAATACCCTCCACCTTCCGCCGGAAAAACAGCCAGAGAATTCCCTCCACCAGAACGATGCCTGCGGAACCGATGAGGGCGACGGAAAACGGGGTCATAGGAAATGATCATTTTCCTCTGCCTGAAGCCGAAGTCAACTACTCTATTGCTGATCTTTTCTGTCGATTTGCCCGTTCCACAGAAGCCGAGCGATTTGTGCGGGATATTTGTCCATCAATCGTGTCACCATCGCATCGACCTCGTCATCCATAGCCTGAATCAAGTTTGTATCCTCCAATTCCAATACAGGCAGAATGAGGTAAAAAAATAATCGGCGCAATTTGGGCGGAAACACGGAGCGCAAATCATCGATGGAGCGGGATACGCACTCGCCTGCCAGGAACATATACTGTCTCCTGAGGAGCTGCCGTAGAAAATTCTCGGGGGTCCCCAATACCCGTTCAATCAGTGCAAGACGCGTATGCACCTCTTCGGTTTCACGGGGAAGAGCCGTTCCCCTTTCCCATGTCGACAATGTGGCCTGCGGGAGAAAGCGCGTATCTCCCGTATACGCATGATGCTCACGGGCAAGTTCATCGACACGGTTCACCACGTCTCTCTGCTCCAGATTTTTTCCGGTGCGCATGCGCCGGAGATGATCCCCAAAACCCATTTTTGATGTGATCTCGCAATCAGCCGGCACAAGGGGGGTTTCTTGACTCATGAGCGGATAATATCTTGAAGTATATCTTTGTCAATAATCTTCACAAAAAATTTGTGATAGAATTATCCCATCTGCTTCTATGCTTCAAAAAGCCCTTACAGCGTTTGGCCTGAATGAAAAAGAAGCGGACATATATATTGCTTTACTGAAGCTGGGCGACGCGCCGATTGCCGACGTCGTGAAAGCGACCGGCGAACATCCGCAGATCGTGCACAGGATGGTGGATAGGCTCGTGGCCAAAAGGCTGGCGATTTCCACGACGAAGCGCCATAAGCGGTACATCCGTGCGGAGAATCCGAAACTCTTGAAAGAGATGGAAGAGCAGAAATTGCGGGCATTGCGGGACGCACTTCCCGATCTGCTGGCCCTCCAAAAAGGCGACAAGAATGCACTCGTTCGCGTGGCGCGCGGCAACGAAGCCGTGGTCAGCCTGCGCGCGCAGGCGTTCGAAGAATTGAAGAAGGGCGACACGTATTACATCATCGGCGCGTCCGGTAACCAATACTACGAAGCGGTCGGGAAGATGCGCGATACGTTGGAGCTTCGGCGCATCGAAAAGAAGATCAGGAAAAAATTGCTCTCCTACGAAGGCGAACGCACAGCCATCGAGAAGAACGACCCGTTCCGCACGCACGCGGAATACCGCTATTTGCCGGAGAAGTATTTGGTGCCCGCGAGCACGAATATCTACGGCGACACGACGGCGATTCTCATCTGGACGCCCGAGCCCATCGTCATCAGTATCGAAAGCAAAGAAGTCGCTGAAAGCTACCGGCAATATTTTTCCACGTTGTGGAAATTGGCGAAGGAGTAGGGGTGGTTATATGGCTCGGTCATTTTGCCATGGCCAAGCCATCCAACTCTTTGCCGAAGGAGAGGCCGTGGATCTGCATATGGTTTGCGATTTCCGTGGCGGTCTTGGGGCCGCAGTTCTGTATCGCCAGCACATCCTGCACTGTGCAGCTTTCCAGCTGCCAGAGCGGGGCTGCAAACACCTCCAGGCGCATGAGTGTTTTCCGGGCGCGCGCGCTTCTATCTCCGAACAGCGTTCTTGTGTGGGCCAGAAGGCGCGGATCATTCTTTTCGACATGCATATTCAGGAGCGTGCGCAGGCTTGCAGCGATGGCAGCGCATCTTTGCTGAATGTCTCCCAATAGCCGCACGGTCTCGCAGTCGGATGGAAGATGGGATGCCATGTTCATGGCGTGATATCTCACGTCATGTCCCAGAAGACGGTGCACGCGGGGAATTTTGTCCACCGCGTCAAATTGCATCATTGCAGTCAGTCTGTCCCTCGCCTCTCGTTGGAAAAGAGGGCCCAGTGAGCCGTTGGGAAAATGCAGAGCGTTCACGTCTTCCAGAAGGATCCGTATCTGTTCCCTATAGGTCAGGACAAAGGGCAAACGCCAGTCGCCGTTCTCTTCCAGTCCGTCGCGAAAGATGCCGACAAAAAAATCCGCATCGCCGGTATCGTCGTTGGCAGCTGCGCGGATACGCCCTTCTTGGTGAATATCCATGAGCGTATTATTAATAGTATCCTTATCTTGTCAAGAAATAGGCGCCTGCTCATTCAGCGCATATTTCGCAATCGCCTCGGCGATCTTCCCCTCCAAAATCGTCGACATCGTGACGGTCAGCGGCACGGGCACGGTTTGCTCTCCGATCTTCAGTTGAATCTTTTCTTTGCCGGGGAAGGTTTGGAAGAGGGCTTTGAGATCGAGCAGGAGTTGGCGCGGGGCGCGGGCGGGGAGGGTGATGGTGTGGATGTGGAGATCAGAGGCTGAAGAGGGAATAGAGGCCATAGACGCGATAGAGGTACCCTTGTTTTCTTCTATCGCTTCTATCCCGTCTGTTCCTTCTATGCCCTTACTACTCGCTCCATCCCCAAGACCAACAGCCCGCATCGGAGCTTCCACACCCATCCCCGTCATGATCCATTTCCCCAGCGGTCCGAAGAAATCATCTTCTTCCATCTTCTTTTTTTTGAGAGCGACGGCCTCTCCGGCGACGATGTTGCCTTCTTCGTCGACCATCTCCACCACTTCCTCATCGTCCTCGTCGCGGGCGCGCATGCGCAGGCCGTGGGCCGCTTCTTCTTCGTCAAAGAATCCCGCCTCTTTGGCTTTTTTGATCATGACCGACAGCGACGCGCGTTTGACCGCCTCCGCGCGCATCTGCAATTGTCCGGCGCGCATATCCAACGATCCCGCAATCACCAGCACCGTATCGGGCTGTTCCAGGGCATCGGCGGCCATTTGGTAGACGCGGGGGAAGAGCGTCACTTCCATTTTCCCCGTCGGGTCCTCCAGGTTCAGGATCGCCATGGTCTCCCCTTTCTTGGTCGTGATTTTTTTCACGCCTTCCGTGATGCCCGCCAGCGTGACGCGCTTGCCGGCTTCTTTCTGCGTGAGGGTCGCGATCAGCTGCGCCTTTTTGCCGATATATTTGCGCAGTCCCGCCAACGGGTGACTGCTGACGTACATGCCCAGCGTCTCTTTTTCCCACTGCAATTTCTCCAAAGACGTCGCTTTCTCCGTCACGGGGAATTCGATTTTGCTCTCCTCCATGGAGCCCTCCATGGCGCCGAAGAGATCCGTCTGCGACGCGCCTACGTCGCCAGACGCCTTGGAGAATTCCACCAGCTTGTCGTAATGCTCCACGAGCGTGCGGCGTTCGCCCAGTGAATCCAGCGCGCCGCTTTTCGCCAGCGCCTCGATCGTCTTTTTGTTCAGCACTTTGCTCGGGATGCGCTTGGCGAATTCTTCCAAATTCGCGAACGGCCCGCCGTCCATCCGCGCTTTGATGATCTGCTGCACGGAACTTTCGCCGATGCCTTTGATCGCGGCCAGTCCGAAGCGAATGGAGCCGTTGGGCGCACTCTCCCCCTCCACCGCAAAGTGCGCGCCGACTTTCTCCAACGATTCGGCAGGAATCGCCGTGAACTGCTCCAGCGATTGATTGATGTCCGGCGGCAGCACGGCGATACCCATGCTCTTACATTCTTCAATTTCAATCATCACGCGGTCGGTCTTTTGTGAGTCGCTGGAAAGCAATGCGGCCATGAACTCCGTCGGATAGTGCGCTTTCAAGTACGCGGTCTCGAACGCGATGCGCGCGTATCCCGCGGCGTGCGATTTGTTGAAGCCGTATCCCGCGAACGGCGTGATGACGTCGTCGAAAATCTCCTGGGCCAACTTTTTGGAATAGCCTTTTTTCTCGGCGCCCAGAATGAATTTCTCGCGCTGCGCCATCAGTTCTTTCATGATTTTTTTGCCGATGGCTTTGCGCAGAAGATCGGCTTCTCCCAGCGTAAATCCCGCGAATGCCTGCGCGATGAACAAGATCTGTTCCTGGTACACGCCCACTCCGTACGTCGGTTCCAAAATCGGCTTCAAGTCGTCGTGCTGGTAGGTCACTTTCTCCGTCCCGTTTTTGCGTTTGATGAAACTGGGGATCCACTCCATCGGACCCGGGCGATACAGCGAGACCATCGCGGTGATATCGTCGAATTTTGTGGGCTTCAGTTGTTTGAGGTACCGGCGCATGCCCGCGGATTCCAACTGGAAGACTCCGGTCGTGTCTCCGCGCTGCAGCAATTTGTACGTTTCCGGATCATCGAGGGGCGCGGCTGCAAGATCGATCGTGCGGTCATACAAACGCTTGATGATTTCCAGAGACGTTTGAATCACCGTCAGGTTTGTCAGTCCCAAGAAGTCCATTTTCAGCAGGCCCAAGGCTTCCAGAGGTTTGGCTCCGTACTGTGTGATGATGATCTGATCGTCTTTCGGCGCGCGCTGGAGGGCGGTGTATTCGCGCGCGGGTTTTTCCGAAATGATCACGCCGCACGCATGGATGGAGACGTGGCGCGCTTTGCCTTCCAATTTCAGCGCCGTGTCGATGATCTTCTTGTACGTCTCATTTCCCTCGTACGCAGCTTTCAGTTCGTCCGTCTCCAATGCTTCGTTGAGCTTCGTGCCCGGGCGTTCGGGAATCAATTTCGCCAAACTGTTCATCTCCAAAAACGGCACGCCGTACGCGCGGCCCACGTCTTTCACCGCCGCGCGCGCGGCCAATGTTCCGAATGTACAGATCTGCACGACGTGATCAGTGCCGTATTTCTGACGGACATATTCCAGTACTTCATCCCGGCGCGTATCGGCAAAGTCCAAGTCGATATCGGGCATGGAGATGCGTTCCGGGTTGAGGAAGCGTTCGAACAGCAATCCGTGCGGCATCGGGTCGATGCCTGTGATGCCCAAACAGTAACTGACCATCGATCCCGCCGCCGAGCCGCGGCCCGGCCCCACCGTAATCCCTCTGCGCTTCGCCTCGTTCACAAAGTCCTGGACGATCAAAAAGTACCCGGAGAATCCGACCTGCTTGATGATCTGCAATTCGTATTCCAAACGCTTGCGGAAGTCCGGTGTCGCGTCCGGATACCGGAACGCGAATCCTTTGTCGCACAGCTCGGTCAATTCCGCTTCTTCCGTCCGTCCTTCCGGCAGCGGATAGCGGGGAATCTGATACTTGCCGTATTGGAATTTCACATCGCAGCGGTCCGCGATCACGCGCGTATTCGTCAGTGCTTCCGGCACATGCGCGAATGCCTTTTCCATCTCCGCGAACGTGCGCATGGAGAAATCGGAATCGCGCATGGAAAATCGTCCCGGGTCCGCGACCTGCGCGTTTTTTTGAATGCAGAGAAGCACGTCATGCGCCTCGGCGTCTTCCGTTCTGCAGTAGTGACTGTTGCACGTGGCGACGACCGGCACGCCCAACTCTTTCCCGTACGCGATCAACTGCTGATTCACTTCGGCCTGGCCCGTGACGTTCGGCAGATCCATCAATTCGAAGTACAGATTCTCCGGCCCGAAGTACCCGCGATACTCTTCTACCAGTGCTTTCACACGCGCGGAATCTTCCGCCAGCACCGCCTGCGGAATCGTCCCGCCGATCGGCCCTGAAAGCGCGATGAGTCCCTTGCCGTACTTTTCCAGCAGTTCTTTGTCGACGCGTGGCTTGTAGTACATGCCGTCCAGCGCGGCGATCGTCGCCATCGTCAGCAGGTTGTGATAGCCCTCCTGTGTCTCGGCGAGAAGGGTGATCGGGAAGCGCTTCGTATCCACGCCGCTTTCTTTGTCCGTGCGCTTGCGCGCGGCGATGTACGTTTCCATGCCCAAGATCGGCTTCAGTCCTTTTTTACGGGCTGCCTGCTCAAATTCGATCAAGCCATAGGTGTAGCCTTTATCCGCAAGCCCCACCGCCGTCTGTCCCAGTTCCACGGCCCGGTCGGCGATTTCGTACACGCTCGGCAAGCCCTCCAAGAGAGAGTACGTGGAGTGGTTGTGGAGGTGGACGAAGTCTTCCGGGCGCATGTTGTCATCATAACATCGCATGCGATTTCTATCGGGAAATAAAAATATTTTTTAGACAAGAGAAATGTACTTGTCTGCATCCCGAAAGCAGGTGTACAACTGTTCACGTCACAGGCACCTCTACGGCTGATTGCGACATCCTGTACTTCCATTTCTCCCCCGGAATATGTTCTCCTACAACAAGGTGCACATCATCGGTTACCAGACACAGCCCGTCACCGTCCGCAAAACGCCCACCGGCACCAGCGTGACGGATTTAAACATCGTCGTCCCCTACCGCTTCAAGTCGGAATCGGGCGAGATGCTCGACGGCAAAGGCTTCCACACGGTCACTCTGTGGGGCGCGATGGCTGAAGTCGCGGGCAAATTTCTGAAGCCCGGCGCGCAGCTCTTTATCTCCGGCCGTCTGCAGACGGACAGCTGGGAAGATGAAAAGACGAGCGAGAAGAAATCCAAAACGAAGATCGTCGGCATGGACATGATCATGCTCGATCCCAAAGAAGGACAGTTGGCGACGCCCGCAAACGCACCGTCCCTCACGCAGTGCATGAACCGCGCCGATATCATCGGCAACCTCACACGCGACCCGGAAATGCGCACCACCACGGGCGGCCAGCAAGTGTTGACCATCGGCGTGGCTACTAATGAGAAGTGGAAAGACCGCCAGAGCGGCCAGGACAAAGAGCGCTCCGAATTCCACAACGTCGTCGTCTGGGGCGCATTGGCCGAAGAAGTCGCCCGCACGCTCAAGAAAGGCAACCGCGTGATGGTCACGGGCCGTGTGCAGACGCGCAGTTGGGAAACCAAAGAAGGCTCCAAGCGCTACACCACGGAGATCATCGCCGACACCGTCGCGTTCCTCGGCATCAAGCACCCCGCCGTCACGGATTTCATCCAGTCCGGAGGCGCCAGTGCCGGATCATCCGGCGGCATGTCCCAAGCGGGTCCGGAACAGTCGTACAACCAAGACATGCAGTCGGCTCCCTCGGGACAAGTGGAGGTCTCCACGATGGCGTATGCCTCGGAGATCAAGCCGGAGGATTTGCCATTCTGAAAATTTACAATTACGCGACTGAAGATTCGATTATCGATTCAGCCGATGACGTTTCTTCAGCCTGTTTTTTCAATACTTCCTCGCGCTCTTTTTGATCTTGAAGAGCGGAATTTCCTTCCATGCATACGGCCATGGCAAGACGCTCCTCGGAAATATGTCCTGTCAAAACAGGAGATCGATACGGCGATACAACAGATCTGGCTTCGCCAGCTTCAGGGCAACGACGCATAAAATGGGGGCGGGAAAATTAGCGGTTCAACAAGTCTGCAATCTCGAATGCAGTGATATATTGGTGCAGCTCGGCAAGTGCACTGGCATCCAGTGGGCGGTGTTCAGGCTGATCGGTGATGCGCTTACCGAGCGACCGAAGGGGACTAAGTGATGGTGCTCGCGCATACACTGTTTGCATATCCGGCGGTGCGCTTGGTGCTGAAAGCAGCATAGGAGAGGGGGCAAGTAACTTCATACGATACCCCGATTTTTTCAGACATCATCAGAATTCATTTTAGTGCTATGGTAAGCCAAAAATGCAACTTCCTTACACTTCGATCAAGCCCCCATCATTGCCGTACAAACGCATTTCTATCTCTGCCATCTCTGGAACTTTTTTGCGGACGAGCGTGGTGAGCTTCAATAGATCGTCAAACTTCGCCTCGCCGATGTTCAATAAAAAGTTCGCGTGCTTCTCCGCGATCTGCACGCCGCCTTCCGTGTGTCCGCGCAATCCCGCGGCATCAATAAGTTTCCACGCGGGCGTGCCATCAGGCAGCGCCTTAAAGCAGGAGCCTGCGGTTTTGATATGCGGCTGCGTTTCGAACCGGCGCTTGAGGAGTTGTTCGATGGTGTCTTTCACCTCGGCACCCGGACGCGACGGCACCTCCAGTTCGGCTTCCCAAAGAATCGGCGGAGTCGGCGTATCTTTGAAGAGACTCTCACGGTACGCAAAATTGCATTCCTCCTTGGTGAGCGTGCGCCACTGGTGATCGATGTAGACCGTCACGTGTTTCACATAGGTATCGATCCACACGCCTGTTGGGCCTTGCCCCGCATTCCCGAAAATCGCCCCGCCGACAGTGCCGGGGATGCCGGTGAGGGCGGAGAGATCGAGATCCTTGGCTGCGAGATCATTGAGGAGCGACGCGAGAATTTTTCCGGTTTCCACTTGGATGATATTGCCACTGATTCTCAAATTTTCGGCTTTGATGCGCACGACCAAAGCGTCGATGACTCCATCTGCAAACACAGTGTTCGATCCTCCGCCCAGGACGATAATCGGAATCTTTTTCTCATCCGCGAACTTTACAGCCTCTTCCGCATCTTCGCGCGTTTTGAGGTCGGCGTAGTACTTGGCTTTTCCGCCGATGCGCATGGTGGTCTTCCCGCCGACGGAGACTAACTCTTGGATTTGCATGCTTAGAGTGTAGCAGCCCTCAACCCCCAGCTCCTTCTCCCTTCTGAGGGAGAAGGGGTGTGTAGGATGTTTTTGTATTTAAAACACACAACAAACATTCCCTTTCCCCCTCAAAAGGGGGAAAGGGTTAGGGTATGAGGGCAGTTCAACAGACAATCTACAAACCCCCTTTCGCTTTTTCTAATCTTTTCAGTGTTTCGGGTTTGCCGAGCACCGCCGCGACCTCAAATGCCCCCGGGCTGAACGGCAGACCCGTGAGAGCGGCGCGGATGGGCCAGAGGAGTTGGCCGAGCTTCCAGGTGCCTTTGGCGACCTCTGCGCGCAGGTCCTGTTCCAGTCGGGTGACGGTCCAGTCGTCGTGCGGGATTGCTTCCAGAACTTCCAGATCGGTTTTGAGAATCTTCGGCAAATCTTCAGGTGTCACTTTCTGTTTGGGATTGGCCATCAGCTCCACGGACGCAGTCGGTTCCTCGTAGAAATACCGCAGCATGTCCGGGGCTTCCGGGAAGAACGTGATGCGCTCTTGGATGAGGGTAGCTTTTTCGATGAAAGTTTTGTCGGAGGCAGCCGCGGGAATTTTTTCTTCCACGAGTGGCCGAATACGATCGGCGAATTCTTCTTTGCTCAAGCGGCGGATCCACTGGCCCTGGAGCCAGTCGAGTTTTTCCGTATCAAAGACCGCGCCGGCTTTCTGCACGCGCTCGAGAGAAAACTGTTCGATCAATTCCTGCAGACTGAAAATATCCTGCTCCGTGCCCGGGTTCCATCCAAGCAACGCGATAAAGTTGATAAGAGCTTCGGGCAAGTAGCCTTTGTTGATGTATTCCTGCACGGAAACCGAATTCTGGCGCTTGCTCAGCTTGGTCTTATCTTTGTTGAGCAGCAGCGACAGATGCGCGTAGCGCGGGGCGGGCCACTGCAAAAATTCGAACAGCAGAAGATGCTTCGGCAGCGAACTGAGCCATTCCTCCCCGCGCGTCACCACGTCGATTTCCATGAAGTGATCATCCACCACGTGCGCCAAGTGATACGTCGGGAAACCGTCGCTCTTGATCAGCACCTGATCATCGATCGTGTGACCTTGGAACGAAACCTTGCCGCGGATGTCGTCGTCGAATGTAATCGTGCGTTCATGCGGAACTTTCATGCGGATGACGTGCGGTTCGCCGGCCGACATCTTCGCTTGGACCTCCTCCGGCTTCAGGCGCAGACACAAACGGTCATACATCGGCGCAACCTTCCGGGCTTCCTGCTCTTTGCGCATCTGTTCCAATCGCGACGATGTGCAGAAGCAGCGATACGCGTGTCCGCCTTGCACCAATTGCTCGGCGTATTTTTTATACAGATCGAGACGCTCCGATTGAAAGTACGGACCATGCGGACCTTTTTGGATCACGGTGTCCCCTTCCAGCATCACGCCTTCGTCCGGATCCAGTCCGGCCCAATGCAGTCCCGTCAGAAAATTCTCCACGGCGCCCGGGACGCTGCGCGCTTGATCCGTGTCTTCGATACGCATCACGAATTTCCCCTGCGATTGGCGGGCTAAGAGGTAGCCGTACAGAGCCGTGCGGAGTCCTCCCACATGGAGAAAACCGGTCGGCGAAGGAGGAAAGCGGGTGCGCATGGAGATAGGGTATAGAGGGAATAGACGGAATAGAAGGCATAGAGGAACACAAAATCACGTCTATCCCGTCTATGGCCTCTATCGCCTCTTTGCCCTCTATTTCACCTCCACCTTCAGCTTCACCAGCTCATGCGGCAGGTCGTTTTCATCGCGGGCAAGACCGGCGATCTGATCCACAATGTCCATTCCCGCCGTCACTTTGCCGAAGACCGTGTGCTTGCCGTTCAGCCAGGGTGTGCCGTCCGTGCGCTGGATAATGAAGAACTGGCTGCCGTTGGTATCCGGTCCGCGGTTGGCCATGGCGATGTAGCCACGTTCCATCGGGAGCGACTTGAGCTTGCTGTTATACGTATAGCCCTGCTGCGTGTAGAACTGCTCCACGGTGAGATCGGCGACTTCCGGCGGAACTTCCTGGCCCGCGGCCGCTTCGCGCACCGTCGTCTTGTCCAATCCGTAGCTTTTGGCGTTGATCTCGTCGTCGAACGTCTCGCCGAACACGCTCTCCCCGCCCGTGCCGTTGCCGTTCGGATCGCCCATCTGGATCATGAAATCGGGGATCACGCGGTGCACGGTGGTGCCGTCGTAATAGCCGGCCTTTGCAAGAAGGACGAAGTTCGTGACGGTTTGGGGGGCCGCATCGGCATCCAGTTCGACGGTGATGTCGCCCTTGGGCGTCTTGATCACGACCGTATGCTTGCCTTTGAGGAGGGTGCCGTCGTAGCTGGCGCGGGCTTTCACGAGAGAGTTTTGGGAAGCGGTTTCAGAGACAGAGCCGTCGTCTTGCGTCGGGAGGGACTTGAATGCTTCTTGTTCCACCGGAGTTTGCTGCTTCACGGGTGCCGGGGAACAGCTGACGAGAAGAAAGGCGAGGGCGAAAAGAGGGATGATGAATTTATACATACCGCGGAAGGGTAATCACCCTGGTCCGGCGGGGCAATATATCCGAAAGGATTTTTGCGCGATAGGCAATGATGTGTCAGATAGGGTATCGCGCGTTGTGGTGCAGAAATACGGATCTTGATAACGGAAAGGAGGCATGTGGCGTTACGGCAAAACACCTTGAGTATTTACAGGAATTTACGTGTAGTCGGACAAGAAAGATGCACATCTTTCATGCGTCGATGACGGCTTTTGCGATCTTTTCCGCGGCATCGGGGACGGACAGTGTGCGGATGGCGGTACGCATCGCATCCAATTCCGCGGGAGTTTCCACCAGATGTTTGACCGTGCGCGCGAGTGTCACGTTCAATTGTTCTTGCTGCAACAGCACTGCTCCCCCGCACTGCGCGGCAACCTCGGCGTTGCGTTGCTGATGATCCTGCGCGAGTCCGCGGAGCGGGACCAAGAGCGATGGAATCCCGTTCGCCGCGAGCTCACTGATGCTCCCGGCGCCGCTGCGGCTGAGAGCGAGCGATGCGATCGCATACAGATCGGGCAATTCGTCATATGCGATCTCCCGCGTCCAGTAGCCGGGTTTCGGCTTCGCGCCGTATTTGCCTTTGCCCGTCAGATGCACGATATCCGCGACGGCGATCAGCGCATCCAAATTCCGCAATACGGCTTCATTCAACGCCTGCGCCCCTTGGCTCCCGCCCATGATCAAGAGGATCGGGCGCTCACCCGACAGGCCCGTAAGCTTCAGCCCGCGCTCGCGATTGCCTGTCGTCACGGAAGGACGGATGGGGTTGCCGGTAAAGAGCTTATTGGTTTCTGGTTTCTGGTTTTTGGTTTCTTGCATTCCGATGCATATCATTTTTGCAAAACTCGCGATGACCTGACTCGCTCGCCCCATCACCGCATCAGACTCATGCAGCACGATGGGGATGTGGCGCAAATGTGCGAGCAAACACATAGGCACGCTCACGGCGCCGCCCTTGGAAAAAATCACGTCGGGCCGGAAGTCTGTCAGAATTTTTCGTGCGCCGAAGATCGCTTTCAAAAAAAGATCCGGCCGAAGCATCGAAAACCGCCGGTCACACAATGGCGTGACCGCAATTTTTTCACGCTCCAAAAATTCCGCATCCTCACTGCGCGTCGAACAGACAAAGCGCATCATTGCATCCGGTTTTTGCCTCTGCACCGCCCGCCATACGGCCACTGCGGGTGCGAGGTGACCGATGGAGCCGCCGCCCACGAAGAGGATTTTCATCAAAGTTAAGGCTAAGGATTAAGGCTAAGTATGGGAGTTCAAAGCGCGACTTGGAAAGTGTACAGCAAATGCTCGGGCAATTTTTCTTACTGTCTTAGCCTTAGCCTTAATCCTTAGCCTTTACGCAAGTCTCCTCCTCCCCCACTTCTGCGTCCCCGCTTTCGCCTGCGTCCTCCGCGCCAAGCTCGCTTCTTCCGTGGAGTGCATGGAGATGTTCAGAAGGATGCCCACGGCGATGAGCATGGTCATGAGCGACGATCCGCCGTAACTGATGAATGGCAGCGTCAGTCCCGTCAGCGGGAAGATGCCGATGTTGACGGAGATATTCACGAGCGTCTGCACGGCGATCCATGTGGTGATGCCGGAGGCGAGCAGGAAGCCAAAGCGGTCGGGCGCGTTCTCCGCGATTTTAAATCCGCGGTAGACCAGAATGCCGTACATCGAAAGAATGATGAGTAGCCGGAGGAAGCCGAGTTCTTCGGCCATCACGGAAAAAATCATGTCGCCCTGGACTTCGGGCAAATAGCCGAATTTCTGGATCGATTTGCCGTATCCCACGCCAAAGAAGCCGCCGCTGCCGATGGCGATCAAGGCTTGGCAAATTTGGTAACCGGCTTGGGATTCGCAGATTTTGGTGTCGCCGGGATTGAAGAGGATGGACAAAAATCCCATGAACCGCAGGCGGATGTAGGCTTTTTGCAAAATGAGCGGCAAGCCCATCACCGCCGCCAATCCGCCTCCCAAAAACAGATGGAAAATGCCGCCGCCGGCGATAAGGAACATCACCGTCGCGATGGACGAGAGCACAAGGAAGGATCCCAAGTCCGGTTGGATCGCCACGAGGAACGTGCTGATAAGGAGGACGGTCGCGAACGGCACAAAACCTTCTTTGAACGTGCCGATCAACTGCTCCCGTTTTTGCAGCCACACGGACAGATAGAAGATGAACGTCAATTTCAGAATTTCCGCGGGCTGCAACGTGAAGATTCCCAGGTTGATCCAGCTGTGCGACGTCTGCGCGCCGCTGGGCTGGAACGCGGGGATGAAACACAAAATGAGCAGCACGACGGTCCCGAAAAAGAGCATCTTCGCGTAGCGCTCCCATACGCGGTACGGAATGGAAGCCATCAGGAAGAGCGCGCCGAATCCCAGCACGCAGTGCATGAAGGTGCGCCACAGGTAAAACGAATTCCACCCTTCGTCATACAGGCGGCTCGTCAGCTGGTAGCTTTCGAACACGCTCACCGAAGCGATCATCGCCAACCCAAACAGGGTCAGCACGACCGTGATGCCGAGGAGCAACATATCCATCCGCTTGAACACGGGCGGCAGTATACGCGCGGTACGGGATGCTGCTATTGGAGTGGCGAGTATTTAGTATTTGGTATTAAGTATCGGGCATGTCTCCGACCAAGCGAACATTCCTCTTCGTCACTCTCGGCGCGCTGCTGCTCAGCCTTCTTGCCAAGTTGCTTGCCGATCAGTTCCTGACGGAGCGCGTCGGGATCATCGGTTCGGTGGTCGGGCTCACGCCGTCGCTCGACCCCGGCATCGCATTCGGCGTCCGGCTAGGCGGATGGGAGATGCTCGTCAT
>CAYOFI010000003.1:0-51468 GCA_964403335.1 uncultured Candidatus Peribacteria bacterium | reverse complement strand
CGTCATCCCCTGCGCATTGCTCTTTCTTGTCGGGGTCGCGTGGAAATCGATCCATACGCCGCTGAGTGCCGTCGGGTTCGGGCTCATCATCGGCGGAGCGCTTGGCAACGTCGTCGATCGTCTGCGTGATGGATTGGTGACGGATTTCTTCCAGGTCGGCACGTTTCCGATTTTTAACGTGGCCGATAGTTGCATCACCGTCGGAGTCATTGGTCTGTTGGTGGAGATGCTGCTGAGGAAGAAGTCATAAAAAACCTGAAACCAAAAGCCACAAACCAGTATTTCTGGCTTCTGAGCTCTGGTATTTGGTTTTTTGCCAAATTACAATATTTATTTCATAAATACACAATAAAGGGTATACTCTCTCCCGTATATGGACGTTCGCTACCGTGTAAAAGGAGGCATTCCGCTCATCGGCGATGTGGCTGTGGGAGGATCGAAAAATGCGGCGCTCCCGCTGATAGCCGCAACGCTGCTCGTGGCGGAAGGAGAGACGGTGCTGCGCAACGTTCCCAAGCTCCGCGATACCGTCGCGATGCTGCGGATTTTGGAATTCCTGGGATGTGAAACGAGTTTTGATGACGGGACGGTCCGTGTGCGCGCCGGCAAGGCCCGCAGCAAACCGATTCCGTTTGAAGATGCTTCGTCGCTCCGTGCGTCGATTCTTCTTCTCGGTCCTCTTCTTGCGCGCTTCGGCGTGGCGGAAGTGCCGTATCCGGGCGGCGATGTCATCGGCAAACGTCCGGTCTCCGCGCATATCGAAGCATTCAAGCAACTCGGCGCCGAAGACATGAGCACCCAAGACATCGTGCACCTGCAAGGTCACTTGCAACCGGGACGCGTCATCCTGCCGGAATTCTCCGTGACCGCGACGGAAAATATTTTGATGGCCGCGGCATTGCTCCCGGGCGAAACGCGCATTGATATCGCCGCCGCGGAACCGCATGTGCAGGATATCGAGCGCTTCATCGAAAAAATGGGCGCGCACGTGCGCGGCATCGGCGAGCACACCGTGTATGTCTCCGGTCAAAAAAATCTCCGTGCCACCGAATATCGCGTCACATCGGATTACCTGGAAGTCGGAACTCTTGCGTCCGCCGCCCTCGTCACGCGCGGCCGCGTGAGAATCCACGACGTGGAGATGGAACAGCTCCTTTCGTTCTTCGACGCCCTCCGCCGCTTCGGCGCAGTCTGGAAATACGACGAAGGAGCGAAAACGGTTTTCGTGGACGGCGAAATCTCCTCGCTCCAAGCCATGAATATCCGTACGAATATCTATCCCGGTTTTCCCTCGGATCTCCAGGCGACGACCGGTATCGCGATGACGCAGGCGAAGGGCGTCTCGCGCATGTTTGAACGTCTCTACGAAGGCCGCCTCGCATACCTGTATGAACTCGAAAAAATGGGTGCCCACATCGAAATCCTCAATGCCCACCAAGCCCTCATCATCGGACCCACACCTCTCAAAGGCCGCGTGGTCGCCAGTAACGACGTGCGCGCCGGTGCGGCGATGGTCTTGGCGGGATTGTGCGCAGAAGGCGAAACCACCATCACGGACGTCCGGTACATCGAACGCGGGTATGACCGGTTGGATGAGAAATTGAAGAGCCTGGGGGCGAGGATTGAGAGGATTGAAGTCTCTTGATAGAGGGGATAGACGGAATAGAAGTGATAGACGCGATAGAGGTGGGTACCTCTATTCCTTCTATGGCGTCTATCCCCTCTATGCCCTTGCCCGCCTTGCCTTTTCCTCCCTCCAGTTTCCCTCTATCATATCCCCGATGTTACTGTTCAATGCTCTCTCCGGCGGCTCGTTTTCCCTCTCCGGCGCGGAGAAAGACGTGATCGTCTTCCCGCCCGAAGGCGCCAAGGCCGCGTCCGACAGCGCCATTGTTCTGCTCCCCTCCCCGGAGGAGACCACCACGAAGGGATGTCTTTCTTGGCCGGGCGAATACAACGTCGCGGGTATTTCCATCAAGGGTGTGGGTCAGGAGGACGGACAACAGGTCAGCTACGTGGTGGAAGCCGACGGCGTCCGCATGGGATTCCTGTCCCTGCCGCTGCGCGATTGGAGCGATAAGCAGATCGAACTCGCCCCGGACATCGACGTCCTCGCCATCCCCGCAGACGACGCCAAGCTCGTGCAAAAACTGGTCGACGAATTCGACCCCCGCGTCATCCTGCTCCTCCCCGGCAAAGACGCCGCCGCGGTCCAAAAGGCCATCGGCGTGAAGGAGCACGTGCAGGAGTACAAGCTGAAAGGCTCGCTCCCGGTCGAAGGCCGCGAAGTCTACGTCTTGGGCGCGTAAGGAATCCCAAAGCGGACTGTGGGGAATTGGGATATTCTTTTGGTGCGATCATTCATGCATCGTGTCCCCGTAGTTCAACGGATAGAACGACCCTCTCCTAAGGGGTAAATGCAGGTTCAATTCCTGCTGGGGACACCATCCGGCTTCGTGCCCTTTGGGGCACTACGCCGCGATGGTTGGCCATGTAATATCATTTTACTCATGACAGACATCTACGAATTCCTGCAGAGGCATGGCATAGCGTACGAAAAGTGCGAACACCCCGCCGTGTTCACGTGTGAAGAAGCGGAGAAACTTGTTCCGCCCCTTCCCGGCGCGCACACGAAGAATCTTTTTATGAAAGACAAGAAGGGCAGGTTCATTCTTGCGGTGGTGGGATATGAAAAAAGCGTGGATCTGAAAGCGTTGGGAGAGACATTGAATGCAAAAAGTCTGAGCTTTGCCTCGCCTGAAAAACTGAAAGAATTCCTGGGAGTCGAACCGGGTTCAGCGACGGTTTTGGGTCTGTTGGCGGATACGCAAAGCATCGTGGAAGTGGTCATTGATGAAAAAATCTGGAACGCCGATGCCATTCAGTGTCATCCGTTGGTGAATACGGCGACTCTCGTCATCTCCCATGACGGTCTGGAGACTTTTCTGAAAGCGACGAACCATACGGCAAAAGTCTTCGATGTTCCTTCGCGGAAGTCATAATTCTTTGCTCCTACCGCACCGTCCCGCCAAGTTTGAGCAGCAAATCAGACGCATGGCGTATTTCGTCCTTCGTGCAATTCGAGAGCAACTGCTCCGCCTGATCTTCCGCATTTTCCATCGATTCCTGCAGCATCCGCTTGCCGCTGGGCGCCAGGGCCACAAAGCTCACGCGGGCGTCTTGGGCATTCGCTTCCCGCTTTACCAAGCCGATTTTTTCCATGGGGGCCAGCAGGCGTGTCACGCCCGACGCCGTCAGACCGATGTGCTCGGCTAAATCCACGCGGCGCATTTTTCCGGCGGGATTTTTGGAGAGGTGATACAGGATCAAAAATTCCGTGAAGCCCAATCCGCCCAACTGCGGATCAAACCGGCGTCCGACAATCGCCTGCGCGATCGCCATGTTCATCAGCAAAGTAAGAGAGGGGGTGGGAGTGATAGGAGTCATATGGTTGTATGATACTTGATATGTGAAGTATTAGTCAACAATACAGACGAGATTCTTCGTCATGTCCTATACTGCTCGTATGAGCACATACGTCGCACTCCTCCGTGGCATCAACGTCGGCGGGAATAAGAAAGTGCCGATGGCGGATTTGAAGAAGATGATGGAAAAGATGGGGTTCACGGATGTGAAGACGATCTTGAATACGGGCAATGTGCTGTTTGAGGCATCGGAAAAAGAACCGGCGGCGCTCGCCAAAAAGATCGAAACGCAATTGGAAAAATCGTTTGGATTTTCCGTCGGAGTCCTCCTTCGCACGTCTGCACAGATTCAAAAACTCATCGACTCCGATCCGTTCGCAAAAATCCGCGTGACTCCGCAGACGCGGCTGTACGTCACGTTTTTGCCGGAGAATACGAAGAGCAGTTTGAAAATTCCGTACGTATCGCCCGATAAAGGTTTCCGAATTCTGGCAAAGACTTCCGGTGAACTCACCGGCGTGCTGGTTTTGTCCGAGACGGCCGGTACGGTCGATGCCATGCGTATTTTGGACAAAGAATTCGGCAAAGCCGTCACGACGCGGAATTGGAATACGGTCCTGAAATTCGTGTAAAAAACCGCGAACGGCCGCCTCCGGCGGAAATACGTATAAAAATGTGGAAGTACTGTGTAACGTACACGTACCTGGCTTCGTTGTATGAAGTGTATATTTAGCTTCTTACTCCTTCTTTCTGCATGAAAAAATCTCTCGCCTCATTGCTGTCGGTCGGCATTCTTGCCCCGACGCTTGCGTTCGCGCTCAATTATACGGACGCGACGGACAAGTACACGGACGCCGGACGCTTTACCGCATCCGAGTCCGCCGCCATCAGCGTGCTCACAAACTTGGGCACCATCGCCGGTAATCCTGATGGGTCGTTCCAGACCAGTCGGGGCTTAAATCGCGCCGAGTTCGCCAAGATCGTCATCTCGCTCTACATCCAAATGCACACGGCGGATGGCGCCGAGTACAAGTGGTATGAGGGCGGAGAATTCTCCGCGGGTCCCAACGGGATCCCTTCGGGACAGAAATGTTTCCCGGACGTGTCGCTCAACGATTGGTTCGGCGCATTCGTCTGCGAAGGAAAATTCCGTGGATTCTTTGAAGGCAACCCCGACGGCAAGTTCCACCCCGAACGTTCCGTGAACTACGCCGAAGCCGTCACGATGCTGGTTCGCATCTTTGGCTACGATCTGCCCCATGTGACGGGTCCGTGGTACTCCACGTATCTGCATGCAGCGGCCGATCATGATGTGGATTTGAGCGAAGATCCCAATGCCGATACGGCGATCACGCGCGGTCAGGCCGTGCGTTTGTCCGCAGCGTTCGTGGCGGAATACCAGGGTGAATTGGATCTGTTCCGGGATGCCGAACGCGGTGAGACCGTCCGGTCGTCGTCCAGCATGCGGAGCAGCAGCCGCAGTTCTTCTTCCATGAGCACGTCCAGCCGCGGCAGCTCCTCTTCTTCCAATGCGTCGTCCGTCTCCAGCGGCAGTTCTTCGTCCGCATCCAGCCGCGCAGCCAATCTGCCCGACTTGCCGGTGCGCAGTCACTTCTTGGTGCTGGGCGAACGCTCGGAGCCGATCGTGGGACTGAAGATCTTCAATGAACTGGAAGGTGTGTACCTCCGCAGCGTCAAAGTGCACTTGGATGACGACATCAACTCCATCGACACGATGTTCCTCGTGGATGAAAACGGCGTGGAGATCGGTCAAATCCCGATGGATAAATTGTACGATTCCAGCGAGCAGACGTACCGCGCCACGTTCTCCGGCGGCGCGTATAAGGTCGCCAAGGGCAAGCAGATCACCCTCGCCGTCGAGGCGCGCCTGAAGCCGCGCGGCTCGGGTGGCGGAGGATCGGATGAATTGGTGGTGGTGGATTCCCTGCAATTCGGCTTGGAAGGTGAAGACAGCGGATCGACCTACACCGCCACGTCCCAGTCCGTCTCCCCCGGCCATCAGACCGCCCAGGGACGCATCACCGGCGTCACCAACGCGCTCAGCGCGACGGATTCATTCTCCATCGGCAATGACGAGCTCGTCGGCGCATTCACCTTCGCCGGCACCCACGTGGAAAGCACGGAATTGCGCGTGCGCAGCGTAGAATTCCAAGTGAGCAAGTCGGCAGATGTGGTCGTCGGCGATTGGCAGCTTGGCGCGACGGACACCTCCGACCGCGTGGCATGCACCGTGAATTCCGACATCGTCACGTGCAGCAATATCCCCGAGTCGCTCGGCACGCTTACCAGCGGCCCGCGCACCTTGCGCTTGTTCGGTGATGTGTCTCTGGCTCCGGGCGCCACGAGCCCCTTCCTTCAGGTCAGCATCAATCAGCCGGGTTCCGTAGGCACGCAGGGTGCCATCTCCTGGAGCGACGGATCGGCCACATTCACGTGGACCGAACTGACGCAGCCGATCGCGAGGAGCACGAAGTTCCAGTAAACAGTATGTCACCCTGAGGAGCTCCCGTAATCGAAACGGGAGCCTCGAAGGGAGACGTGCACCTGTCATGGTTCGAGGCTTGGTTGCGATTACCAAGCACCTCACCATGACAGGTTTTTTTATGCTTTCAAAGCCGCCTTCAACTCCCCCGCCATCTTCTCCGCCGCCTTCCGCGCCGCCTCCTGCCAGTCTTTTCCTTTACTTGCGTAGATGATGGAGCGTGCCGCCGCGACGATCGCGCCCGTGCCGTCGGGGATGAACCCGCGCGCGGCGTCTTCCGCCGTGCCGCCCTGCGCGCCGTAGCCGGGAATGAGGAACGGAACGTGCGGCATGAGCGTGCGCAGATATTTCATCTCCTCCGGATACGTCGCGCCCACGACCGCGCCGACAAGGGAGAGATTCGTGTTTGGGCCGATATGCTGCGCGGCCCAACTTTCCACGAGCTGTGCCAGATGCTCGTGCACGACTTCGTCACCAACAGGTAAATCTTGCAGCTCACCGGAACTGGCATTACTGGTCTTCACGAGGACAAAGATTCCTTTGCCGTTCTTCGCTCCGGCATCGATGAATGGCTTGATGCCGTCGCTGCCCAGGTACGGAGAGACCGTCAGGAAATCGACGGGGCTGTCTTGGTGCAGATAGGCCTCGGCATACGCCTCGCACGTGGAGCCGATGTCGTTGCGTTTGCCGTCGGCGATCACCACCAAGCCTTTGCTTTTCGCATACGCGCTCACGTCCCAAAACGCTTTCATTCCCTGCCAGCCGAAGGCCTCGAAGTACGCCAGTTGGAGCTTCACCGAGGAGGCGATACCCGTGACGGCATCGATGATGCCGTTGCAGAACGTCATCACCCCCTCGGGATCCCGGCTGACGCCTTCAGGAAAGTTGTTCGGCATGGGATCCAGTCCCACGCACACAGGGGAAGTCTTTTTGACTGCGTCGGTGAGGAGATCGGCGGCGTGCATGTGCGGAGAGTATAGAAGGGATTCGGATACAAGAATACCGGGTTTATCGGCTCTCCGGATGCGCTATGCCGCATGGATCTCCGATCCGCGGTCTGTCAAAAAGAATATAGGCGGACAGGCGGAGTCGCTCACGGGGCGTGTCTGCCGCCGCCCATTTGCGCACCAAATCGATGTTGCCGTTTCTGTAGACGGACACCTGGCCGGGCTCGGCTTGTCCGAGAGATGATCCGATTTTCACATCGTGTGCCGTTCCCCCGATCGTCAGGGCGATACGGTCGCGCGTCTGTCCCATTTCGTCGCCGACACGGAGGATTTCGTTCCATTGCCGTTCTGCATCCTCCGTCCAGGTAATGATATTGCCGAACCGGTCGATGTACGCGACATGCCAGGGCTTTTGATATTCGGGGATGGACTGCGGATCCAGAGGTGTCAGCGACAATTGCGTATCGGTACGGAGTAGTACGGGCGTCAGGCGCGAACGGAATTGTTCGCGGTGGGAATACAGTCCGTTGTGCTCGCCTTCCGATTGCGGGTTGGGAAGATACGCGAGCGTTTCCACGTCGTCGCGAACAGCGGACAATGCCGAGAGCGGTGTCGTGACGATGCGGATCGCGCCGCCGCGCAACGTCGCCACATAAAACGGTTCGCCGTTCGACCGGTTGATGCGCGGTGCGGAGTTGATGAATACGCCCGTGCCGGCCTCCGCGAAATCCGCGCGTTGCCGTCGCGTCAGATCGGTTCGGCGCGCGATTTCATCGTGTTGTTGGATGATGAGACGGAGCAGATGATCGGTGACCTGCTCCGCGCCAAAAATATCGAATTCTCTGTGTGCGGAATCGGCGAGCGAGCCGAAGTCGGTGCTGATGAGGACATCCGCATCGGGCGCAGCAAGCGGATTGTGCTCTTCCTGTCCGCCATAGGTATCGGAGAAAAAGTACGTTCGTGCCGGGGAATTCATAAGGAGAAAAAAAGAAATACAAAAAAACACACTCCGCGTGGTGAGTCCCGCGGGGTGGTCTTGAGTAGATCTTTACCGTCTCAAGCCCGTATCGCCCGCGGGACACGCATGCACATACGCATTGTCTGCGTAGCGGGCGTACCGGCGGGGAAGGCTGAATGACTCATCGGCGCGCATCATACGATGGTGCGCGGTCCTGTCAATTTTTTCGTGAGGGCCGTACCGGCTTTGTGGCTTCAGGTGAAGAGGAATCGATAATATCCTCGATAGACTTCACATTGGTGGGAACCGCGACGGTGATGGGCGTTGTGCGTACCGTGGATGTTCCTTGCACGACGGCATGGAAAGTCTTATCCGATGCGGAGACATAGAACTTGGTGCCCGTTGGCGCATCGGTCGCATCGGTCCAGATTTTGCTGCTCAGCCGGAGTGTGCGCAGGTACTTCCGCAGCTCCGTAAGATCACGGTTGGATGGCGTGAACGGTGCGTCCGGATGCTCTGCCGCGAATTCCTTCACCACCGATTGAATGTCCTTCCACGCGTTGCGCTTGAGCGAGAGCAGGTAGAGCGAGCCCTCACCCTCAGCTGTGCGCTTGAGGGCGAGCATGGCGTCAACGACATCCCAAAGCAGTTTCTTCATGTCTTCTTCTGATACTCCGGATTGTTCTACGTAGGTGTCCTTCTGCTCTTCCAAAGGAATGCCGTACCACTGTTTGGGGTCGACGTATCCACCCAATATTTCCGCATCGGGCCCCTGAATACTGTCGATCATCACATAGAGCGTGCTATTCAGCAGACGCATTTGTGTTTTGATGCGCAAGGTTCCTTCATCGGTTGCGACGTCCACGGTCAGACGCAGATCGGATTTCGCGCCGGCTAAATCTTTGCCCTCCACTCCCCCGCGCAGCCATCCGGACATGCTGAGATCTTTGGTAAATATATGCGCTTCATGCGCGATATCCATGGGTCTGCCGTTCATCCACAGAGCTTCCAACAGACTGCTGGGAGTGGTGAAGTATGCGAGTGCGGCAACCGGGAGCGCGCAAGCAGTGAGTATCAAAGAAGTGAATGTACGACGGCGCATGAGTGGAGAGCGGAAAGTTGGCGCATTGTACCATCACGTGCGGATGCTTTGGCGGAACTGCAATGCCTCCGCCACATGGCCGGCTTCAATATTTTCTTTGCCTGCCAAGTCCGCAATCGTGCGGGCGACTTTGATGGTGCGGTGGTAGCTGCGGGCGGACAAGTTCAATCGCTCCACGGCTTGGCGGAGAATTTGTTCGCAGCGCGCATCCAGCGGACAGAGCCTGTCGATTTCCTTCACTCCCATTTCTTTGTTGGTGGTGAAGCCCGTGTCTTTGAGCCGCGCACGTTGCCGCTCCCGCGCGCCCACGACACGCGCCGCGATGACGGCTGTGGTCTCTGCGTTGTCCGAGGGTTTGCGCTGCAGGTCTTCAATGGGCACGGCTTGAACATCAATCGTCAGGTCGATGCGGTCGAGGAGTGGTGCGGAAATCCGTCGTTCGATTTTTTGTGCGCTGCCCGCGCTGTACTGCGCGGGGTTCATAGCCGCGACCATGATGAAATCCGCGGGGAAGGTGACCGACCCATTCGCGCGGGTGATGGTGATGGTGCGGTCTTCCAGCGGCTGGCGCAGCACTTCCAATACTTGTGCCGGAAATTCCGCGAGTTCATCCAAAAATAAGACGCCGCGATGGGCCAAACTGATCTCGCCCGGACCAGGCACCCGCCCCCCGCCGACAATGGAGACCCCGCTCGCGGTGTGATGTACCAGGCGGAAAGGACGGTTCTGGAGGAGCGGCGTATCTTTGGGGAGCAGATTGGCGACCGAATAGATCTGCGTGACTTCAATCGACTCCTGCTGTGTGAGGGGCGGCAGAATGCCCCGGAATGCGCGCGCCAGGAGCGTTTTGCCGGAGCCGGGGATGCCAGACAGGAGAACGTTGTGTCCGCCCGCAGCGGCGATTTCCAGGGCACGTTTGGCTTGTTCCTGACCGCGCACGTCCGAAAAATCGACGATATCGAGCCCATCGGGCGGTGGTGCAGATGCTGGAGGTTCAACAGGATCAGGTGTGCGTGTGCCTTGCAGAATTTCTATCACCTCTGTCAGATGATTGGGCGCGATGACTTTCAGCCCTGGAACGAGTGCCGCCTCCGGTCCGTTCACGGCTGGAACGACCAGCGTATGAATGCCATGTTTTTGACACGCGATGGCTGCGGGAAGAACGCCGGAGACATGCCGGAGCGTTCCATCCAATGCCAGCTCCCCCAAAAACGCCACGCCCTCCACCGCTGAAGGAGGAATGTTCACAAGTTCGTGCGCGAGCAGAACTCCAAGCGCAATCGGCAGGTCATACCGCGGGCCGACTTTGCGGATATCTGCGGGCGCGAGGTTTACCGTGGTGACACGCCCTGTGGGAATCCAAAATCCATTGCTGCGCAGCGCCATACTGACGCGATGTTTACTCTCTTGGACGGCTGTATCGCCGAGACCGACGATGAAGAAGCGTATTTCGCCAAGACTGGATCCGGCTTCGACGGTAATGCATTCGCTATGGAGACCGATGTTCGCAAAGGAGGTTAACTGCGTGAGCATGTGGATGAGGAAAAGACAAAAACGAGTGTACTTGCGTACACCAATGTTCAGCAACGAAAACAGGGTGGACAATTACCCACCTTTTTTGGGCTGATGAACGCTCGCTTGGGGCGTTCCACACCCCTGTGGAACGTCCGAGAGTCGCTTGCATGAGCGAAGAAGACAGAGCGTGCACTTGCCTTCACTTTTTTAGCTCTATTTTTCTGTCTGATGTGCAGTCATCTTTGCATATCGTATGGGTGATGCACTCCCCTCGCCGGCACATCTGATCACCGGAAAACACGGTGAAGAAGCTGCTGTGCAGTTTTTACATAGTCTGGGGTACCGCGTCCGTGCCACGAATGTGCGTTTGGGCAAAGATGAGATTGATATCGTCGCGTTCGACCCGAAAGACAAGGTGATGGTGTTTGCGGAGGTGCGGACGCGCAAGCATATGGGCGGGGCGTTCATGCCCGAAAAGCTCGCGGGCCCGCGCAAACGCTATCTGTTATTCCGCTCCGCGCGCCGTTGGGTCGCCCGGCATGATTATCGTGGCGGCTATCGGGTCGATTTGCTCTGTGTGAAAGACGGAAAGATTGTGGCGCATTTTCGGGAACTTACGCCCGTATGACCACATTGCACTTCTTGCGCATGGGCATAGGTGTACGCTATAATGTACATATGAAAAATACCATGACTGCGACAGAAGCACGGAAGAATTTCTTTGCCATGCTGAAGAAGATCGAGACGCCTGGAGTATCGGTCGTCATTACGCATGAAGGTCATCCGAAGGGAATATTTTTGTCCGTTGATGAGTATGAGAGTCTTTTGGAGACGCTGGATATCATGTCAGATCCCGATACGGTTGCAGCGTTGCGTGAGGCAAAGCGAGACAAAGAGAAAGGCGATTTTATTACACTGGATGAACTCCGGAAAAAATTTGGGGTATGACGTATACAGTAGTCGTCCTACGGCGTGCGCAAAAAGACATGGAAAAATTTCCGCCCAAAGATCAAAAACGCCTTACGGAGGCGATTATCAGCTTACGGGATGATCCATTCCGCGGGAAAAAGCTCTTAGGAGAATATGATGGTAAATGGGTGATTCGTGTGTGGCCGTACAGAATTATTTACGAAATAGAAAAGAAAACGGTTACCGTTTTTGTGGAAAATGTCGGACACAGACAAGGCGTTTATCATTCATGAATCACGCGAGTGTGATCACCGTCGTCCTCCCGAACGCCATCACATACTTCATCGGCCAGCGAGAGGGGCCTTCAGTGGAGGCCATCATGGAGTCCCAGACTTTCTTTTTTGCTTCGCCCTTCAGGAAGACAAAGGCTTCGGGTGTGTTGCGCAGGAGGGGCAGCGTGACGGAGATGCGGTCGTGGACGGCGAAGCGGTCGGTTGTGGTGTGAATTGCTGTGGTGGGGCCGAAGGCTTCATCCGCAAGTGGCGGAAACAGGGAGGCGATGTGGCCGTCTTCGCCCAAGCCGAGCGTCACGGCATCGGGCGTTCCATGGTCGGCAAAAAGTGATTGGAGGGCTTTGTCGTACTCGGCGATGCAGTCCGCAATGGGCAGATCGGCGTTGGGTCGGATGAAGTGATCATCGGGAATGCCTGCGGGTCCGATCAGCGTATCCGTCACAAGTTTCGTGTTGCTGTCGTTCTCGCTTGCAGCAATGTGTCGTTCATCGACGAGGAAGATCCAGACTTTCGTCCAATTGATATCTGTGCGGGTGCCCAAGAGCGCGTACATGGGTTTGGGCGTTGATCCGCCCGACAGGCCGATCACGCACTCGCCACGGTCAGCTATTGCGCGTTGAATGACCTCGGCAAGAGCCTCTGTGGAGCGCTCCACAAATTCCTCGTCTGTTTGGGCCTCAAGAAGAATTGGGGGGATCATATGTGCATAGTATATGAAATCTTCATGTCCGCATGTCCCCCTCACTCGGTCTCTCCCCCTGCGGGGGAGAGAAGTAGAGGAAGATTGTTAGTTATAGGAACCACTTCGTCCCGTCGCGTGCAATCCACGCGTCAGCTTCTTCCGGGCCTACGGAGCCTGCCGTGTACAGATGGAGGGGCGTGGAGGGCTTATCCAAATGCGCCTGCAGGGGATCAATCAACCGCCATGCCGTGCGGACTTCTTCGAACTGCAAGAACCAATGCTTGCGACCGTGAATCGCTTCCAGGAGCAGTAATCCATGCTCCGGAAGACAGTCGCCCATACAGACCAGCGGATCTTCCATGACCAGCGGCCGGAACGCCGGCGTGGTGCCGCCGATCTTCGTCTGCAGGAACATCCGCATGCCGGCTTCTCCCTGCAAAATGATGTCGAGCCGGTTGGGTTCGGCGCCCTCCCCCACCGCATGCGGTTCTTGGAATTGAATGGAAATGCGCGTCTCTTTTTTGCCCAGGCGTTTTCCCGAGCGCAGATAAAACGGCACGCCCTGCCACCGCGCCTCTTTACTCTGCAATTTCAATGCCGCGTAGGTATTGGCCCGTGAGCCTTTTGCCACACCTTCTTCCTCCGCATAGCCCACGACCGTTTCCCCGTGCGCCATGCCGCCCGTGTACTGTGCCTGCAGCACGAGATGATCCATATCCGCGGCTGGTGGCAGATAGAGCTGTTTGAGCGCGTTGATACGGCTTGCGCGCAGTCCTTCTTCCGTCTCTTTGATGTGCATGGTCAGGAGCGACAGCATCATCAACAAGTGGCTCTGGAACATGTCGCGGAACGTTCCCGTCGAATCGAAATACCCCGCTCGCCCCTCCAGTCCGCGCTCTTCAAACGCCGCGACTTCCACGTGATGAATGAGCGTGTTTTTAAAGAGTCGTTCCAGGATGGGATTGGCGTAGCGCAGGTAATACACGTTGCGCACCGCTTCCTTTCCCAAGTAGTGATCGAGCAGATAGATCTCGTCATCCGCAAAGCACGAGAGCAGATCTTTTTCCAGGATTTCAAAGGTCTTCAAGTCATGCCCGACAGGTTTTTCCACGATGCATCGGAACGGCTTTCCTTTGCGGTGGACGCCGCCCTTGCACATGTTGTGCAATACGGCGGAAACCACCGTGGGCGGAATGGAAAGGTAGACCAACCGGACGGGATCTTTCCATCCTTTTTCGATCGTCTCCAGACGGGCGGCAAGCGACGCAAAATCCTTCTCCGCGTTGTAGTCGCCTTGGTGGTAGTGCACGTGCGTCAAAAATTCCGCGACGGTGTTTTTGTTCACTTCCTGCAGGTGACCGCGGATGGATTGCTCCACCAGCTCTTTGAATGCCGAGTCCGACATCTCCGTCCGCGAGAATCCGACAACCGCAAAATCTTTCGGCAGGCGTTTCTTCAAAAAGAGAATGTAGAGTGCCGGATAGAGTTTCAGTTTGGCCAAATTTCCCGACGCGCCAAACAGCACGAAACTGAAGGGCGAGCTGGTCTTGAGTTCGGTGGAGGGATGGGAGGCAAGAGGCATGAGGGAGTGGCGATGTGTCGCAGAGTCTCATTGTAGAGGACACGGTCCGGCAAAGAACAGGTACTTGATTTTTGCCGTCTGGTAGCTACAATCGTGGCATATCATCGTTCTATCCAGAGAGGTGTCGAGGGATCTGGCCCGTTACAAGACACCCCCCAACTTGTCCGCCGCGGCGGACGTAGTGGGAAATCCAGCCCCTCCAGGGGAGCGATAGCCACATATCACTCTTCTGCGCAGGAAGAGTTTTTTTTATCTCTCCCATTCGTATGTCTCATTTTTTCACCTCCGAGTCCGTCACCGAAGGCCACCCCGATAAAATCTGCGACCAAATTTCCGACGCGATTCTGGATGAAGCGTTGCGTCTCGATCCCCAAGCACACGTTGCTGCAGAGTGTTTGGTCACGACCGGGCTTGTGGTGATTGCCGGAGAGATGCGGACATCCGGCTATATTCCGCTCGCGGACGTCGCGCGCCGGACGATCCAGGAAATCGGGTATGACGATGCGACGTACGGGTTCGATCACAAGGCGTGCGCGGTGATGGTGAGCGTGGGGGAACAGAGCACGGACATCGCGATGGGGGTGGATGAGAAGCCCGATGAGAAAAAAGAACAGGGCGCGGGCGATCAGGGATTGATGTTCGGGTTCGCGTGTGATGAGACTCCCGAGTTGATGCCGCTGCCGATCTCCTTGGCGCATCGCCTGACGCGCAAGCTCTCGGAAGTCCGCAAACAGAAAGGACTGAGCTGGCTGCGTCCCGACGGCAAAAGCCAAGTGACGGTGCAGTATTCCGATGACGGGAAGCCTGAGCGCGTGGATTGCGTCGTGCTGAGCACGCAGCATGCGGATGTCGTCTCGCACGAACAGATCTGCAAAGACATCAAGGCGTTGATTATCGATCCTGTCTGTGGACAGTACGTCGACGCAAACACGAAGTACCACATCAACCCCACCGGAAGATTCGTGATCGGCGGGCCGCCGGGCGATTGCGGTCTGACGGGGCGCAAAATCATCGTGGATACGTATGGCGGATACAGCCGGCATGGAGGCGGCGCGTTCTCCGGGAAAGACCCGAGCAAGGTCGACCGGTCCGCTGCGTATGCGGCGCGCTGGGTCGCAAAGCACGTCGTCAAAGCCGGGCTCGCGAAGAAATGCGAAGTGCAGGTCGCATATGCGATCGGCGTTGCCGCGCCGGTGTCGATCCGTGTCGATACCTTTGGATCGGGAACTGTCAGTGATCGAAAACTCGAAGATGCCGTGAAAAAAGTCTTCGATCTCCGGCCAGCCGCCATCATCAAAGATCTTGATCTTCTCAAGCCCCAGTACCGCCAATTGGCCGCGTATGGCCACATGGGCCGGGAGGATTTGGGAGTGAGGTGGGAAGTGTGTGATCGCATCGATGCCTTACAGAAAGCGCTCGCATAAGCGTCTTCTACCCGGAAAACGGCGAATTCTTCGCTAGGTTTGCGATGTAAGCTATTCTAGACTCTCTCCCCTTTCTCTATGGGTTTCTTCTCTCTCCTCACCATCGTTGTTTTAGGCAGCCTGGTGTGGTTGTTTGTCCGCTCGCACCAGACCGAAGCCAAGCCCGAACAATTGGAATTTAAAAAAGGTCATGCCCCCGAGCCGCACCCGGAAGGATTTTTGAAAGGCTCCGTCCCCGGCCGCATGACGGTGCCGGGCGGATGGACGGGTAAAACGTTTAGCGCGGCGGAGAAGACGGGTAAAAATGTATTCGAGAAAAACGGCGCGCGGACCGAAAAATATCCGTTCAAAACGTACGTGACGAAAGGGCTGCGCGATCCGGAAGTCGAAGTCCTGGCGATCGATTACAACATTCCCGGCAATTCCTTCTGGCTGAAGTGGGTGCTGGATGAGCTTGTCGAAACCGCACCGGGAAAGTATCTCGGCAAAGCGCATCTGCGTATCCTCCCCGGCATTCCTTTTACCATTACTTTTTTCCGCCTCGAGAAATGACACGTCTTCGCACCTCTACAACTTCTTCTCCGTTTTCTCATTCTTCCCTTCGCTGGAGTGTAGCTTCGTCGCTGTTGCTCCTCGCACTTGCCGCCTGCGCCCCCGCCGCTCCCGTCACCGACACCGCAACGCAGTCGTCCTCGGAAGCATCCATCATGGCGGAGTCGACGCTCCAGGCCGGCACCGGCACAACCCTTACGATCGAACTCCAGACGACGCAAATTGAAGATGCCGGCACGCCCGTCACCACGGCCGTGCTGCACATGTCCGGCACGATTGAAGGCAACGTCACGTTGCCCCCGATTACCGGCACGCTCAGCTACGTCGATCCCCGCTCGTACATCTTCGCCCCGCCCGAGGCCAGAACGACCACGCTCGCCGTGCTCTCCGCATGGTTCGCCGGCGGCGGTCAGGAAGTCGCCATTACACGCGATCACATCAACAAGCGCGTGCTCGTGTGGTACCGCGCGGGTGACGAGGGCACGGCCGAAACGGCGGGCGAATGCACACCTTTGAATGTTATCGCCAGTCATGATGTGCCCGAAGGCACGGAAGTTCGCCTTGCGGGCTTCAGCGATCCCATCGAACACTCCGCGCTGAACTACTGCGGCAAACCGCTCACCAAATAATACGGTTGCCCATGCAGGTACACTGCTGGGCATGAATTTCCCCGTCGAGCTCCCCGAACCGTTGCTCGCTCAGGCGCAGTCCCTCGGACTGCGTCCTGAGGACGTGGAAGAGAACTTTATCCGCGGCAGCGGCCACGGCGGCCAGAAGATCAATAAGACGGCCAGCTGCGTCCAGCTCCGTCATGTGCCGACGGATATCGAGATCCGTTGCCAGGCGCACCGCGAACAATCCAAAAATCGGTTGTCAGCGTGGAAACTGTTGATTCTGAAACTCGACGAAAAAGTGCGCGGGAAGGAATCGCAATTGGCGCAGGAGAAATTTAAAATCCGGAAACAGAAAATGCGCCGGTCACGGAAAGCGAAAGAGAAGATGCTCGAAAAAAAGCATGAGCGCGGCGGGGTGAAGGCGATGCGACAGTCGATCCGGAATGCGAGCGAACTGTTGCCGTGAGGTCGATTATTGATCGAGCGCCGTCCCCGGATAGTAATACTCCAAAATCTCGCGGTAGGTTTTGCCTTCGTTCGCCTGCCCTTCCGCACCGCAGCCGCTCATACCCACCCCATGACCGCGCCGAGCCATCCCCTCGCACCACGGATCGGGTTTGGATGCGTAGATGTCCGCGAACGGGAAGTTGTTCCAGCCGGCTTCCACGGGTGTGCGCGTGCGGCCGTCGCTGGCGCTGAAATAGGGCGGTTTGATCAGCTGGCCTTGGTACGTCAGTGTTTGCTTGGCAGTCGCACGCACGGCGTTCAGCCAGAAGGGATTTTGGTCTTCGTACGCGGCACCGGCGTAGGCCTGGAATTCCGCGGGGCTGTCGGATCCGTCGTAGGGCTTTCCGGGGAATTTACGATAGGACGGATTCATGTACCACAGCGCGTAGGTGCGAGCCGCTACGGCGAATGCTTTCTGTTTCTCCGGGGGCTCAGAATCAGGTTCTTCGGCCAATCCCAGCAGATAATCTTCCAGTGGCAATTCGTTGATCAGTGTGAGTGTGTCATCGATGATCCGGCACTCGAGTGTGCCGCGGAAGCGATTGAATTCTTTCTGCCACGAGGAAACCGTGAAGACGCCTGAGGACGGAGTGAAACGTTGAATCGATTTTGACGTCGTGGTCGATCCTTGGGTTGCACTGCAGTTTGAACCGTCGACGGAAAGCTGCACGTCCTGTTCACCTGCGAGTTTGATCGTCGCAGTGGTTGAAACGGGGGCGGAAAGACGGATACGGATGAGAGGACTATCCGATACTGCAACAGTGCGACGTGAGGACGACGAGGCAGAACGTCGCGAAGAAGACGACGCACTCACGGGTTCTGCTGCGGATGCGACGGGGATAAGACCGGTATCCGAACCGACCGTTTGCGGCGTGCGCAGGCGTTTGCCTTGCGAAGCGATTTTGTACGTCACGTCACCAACCTTGATGCTGAAATCGCCTTTGTTCGGGGGGAGGCGGACCTTCACGCGCAGCATCACGGATTCATTTGCTTTGAGGGCGACGGGAGTGGCTAGGGCCGCACGTACAGGCGCATACCTGCCGTCTTTCTCTTGCCAGAGCTGCAACGACGGAGACGATCGTTTGACGTTCCCCACGGACACACCTTTGCGATAGATTTTCCCGGCACGGAACAAGACGGGAATGATCACTTCCCCGCCGGGACGGCCCTCGATTGCCACGGCACCGACGGCACTGAAACCTGTGGGCAATGTTGATGCAGTCGCTTTCTTCGATGTACTCGCTGATGATCGTTGCGGTCCCGTGAATGCGACGGTGGCATTGGGGGTGTTCTTCTCCGCGTGCAGGCGTACTTGATCGAGCGCGGCGTATAAAATTCCTCCGGGACAATCAGTGGACAGCAGATCGCGATGTCCTACAACCGGCGGACGCGTGATGCCGTGATACGTCGTATTCTCCGACAGATCGATTTTATAGCGGTCACCGAGAGTCACAAGGAGTGCTTGCAGGGCTTTGGCTTGGGCTTGCGGAGGCGCCGAGGTCTCGAAGTTCCCCATCAGCGCAATGCCGACCGTGCCGACGTTGTTGCAGTACACGTGCCCGCCCACCACAAAATCCCCGCCCGCTTTGCCTTCGTAGATCTTCCCGTTTTCGTCGATCACATAGTGGTAGCCGATGTCTCCCCATCCGCGACTTTTGGCGTGGTATGTATACAGCGCACGCATCAGCTCCACGCCGGAGCGCGTATCTTTCTGCAATTCCTGCGCCGTGTGGTGCACGACGAGCAGCTTCACTTCCGTCGAGTATCTGTTCGGCCAACGAAGCAAATTGCCGTTTTCATCACGCGTCATCGCCGCCGGGGTCCGAAACTCCTGCGGATAATTCACCTGCCATTCCTCGCATTGTTTCTCGCGCGCAGAGAGCGGTGCGGCGTCATCTCCGCCTTCGGGCGCGGCTGCGGATGACGAGGCGGAAGATGGCTGACGGATGCCCAAACTTTCATCTGCGCCCCACTCGCTGCGGCTGAGAATAGTGGGGGCTCCCACATCATTCGTCGCTGCGACGTTATAGCGCACCGGGGCATCCGAAATACGGATGGGATGCAGGATCACATCGGTATCGCCGCGCACTTGCACGCGGGTCGTCGCCCACGGAAACACGATGAGATTTGATTCCGTGAGAGTCGGATCTTGTTCATCTTCTACTGCGAGTGTTTTCCATGCCGTCCACTTCCCGCCGATCTCCGCACTCACTTCCGCACGACCGTTTTTCGAGGTGAACGACACGCTCAATGCATCGATCGGCGTCGCAAATGTTTCCGTGCGTGATCCTTCCGCGTGCGCGACGGTCGCGGCAACACAAAAGACGGCAAAGACAGCGGTGAAAAGCCGAAATCGGGGCATCGGGAGCGACTATACCATCGCCCTTTCATACGCATCGACCATTTTCTCCAGAGAAAATTTCTCCAATGCTGTCGCACATCCTTGCTTGCTTAGTTGCGCACGCAGATCAGCATCGCGCAGCTGTTCGATCCCCGCTTGCAAAGCCTCCGGATCCCCCGCTTGTACGACGATCGCATCAGTCCCATCTGCCAGATACTCCGCGATCCCGCAGGCATCCGTCACGACTACCGCCGTGCCGCAAGCCATGGCTTCCGCAGCGACGAGTCCGAAGGGATCGTGTTCACGCGAGGGAAGAATGAGTGCGTCGAGTGATGTATAAAACGTCCCAAGATCAACTTCATCGGCTCGGATCTCCACGTGATCATCGAGTTCCTGTGCAGTGATCATCGATCGGATTTTCTCTTCCTCCGGCCCTTTTCCTATGATCGTCAGATGCACGCCGGACATCGTGCTGACTGCATCGATCAGCACGTCGACGCCTTTTTCGGGACTCAATCGTGCAACACATCCGAGCCGTACCATCGAACCGGTCTCTGGCTTCTGGTCTCTGGTTTTTCCGAACCTGTTCGGATCAATCCCATTCGCAATCGCCACCGTCTTCACTGGATTCCATCCAAGATCGATGTAGAGCTTTCGACTGAGTTCCGACACGCATACCGTCGTCGCATGCACACTCTGTCGCCGAAGCGAGGGAAGCCACGGATTCTGTTCCAACCACGGCCCGATACGGTCATGTTCGATCCAGAATACCTTCTTTTTAGTATCTGTAAGCCAATCCGTCACGAGCAATTTTTCTGAAATGCTGAGCATGCATACCACGTCGACATCGGAAAAATTCGCCAGCGCATCGATCAATTTCTGCTTCATCAATTTTTTCCGCCACAAAAAAGTCATCACGGCACCTTTCGTCACGGGCGGGTGACCGATGTCGAGTGATGTCGCAGGAATGTTTTGCTTCCGCGTCTCCGCGAGCAATGTCGGACAACTTCCCAGGAAACTGATGTCGTGTCCGCGCGCACGTAGTCCGTCCATCAATGACAGCGTCTGCACTTCGGCGCCGCCGAATGCCGACTCCAGCGGGAAGCGAGTAAAGAGGATCTTCATTGGCTTCAGGATACCGAAAATCTCATATCATGACGACGTCTTCTCCATCTCCTCAATCAACGGCATCAGGTCATCCAGTACTTTCTGCGGCGACCGGCCTTCCGCTTCCGCGATCACGTGGTATTCGCCGCCGTCGCTGTCTTCTTGGCTCAAAAGCACCCGGCAATGATAGCCGTCCGTCGCTTCCGGCAATTGCAGCAACAACTCGCTTCCGTCATGCATCGACTGCACCACATGCATGCCTTCCTCATGGAGCGTTTTGATGGACTCCCCCAAGATCATCGCGCCTATTTCGGCGTTGGAGTGCAGATCGATTCCCAGCGCTTCCGTCAGTCCGCCCAGGTCTTCAATGGACAAGTGACGCCACGCGGGCCGCTTTTTCACGAGCAGATTCGCAAGTGCCACGCGGGCGACATCCGACGATCCGTGGAGGATGAGGAGCATCGAGGGGGAATGGTACAACAGGTAAGGAAATCGAGGAAATCTAGGAAATCGAAGAAGTCGAGGAGGACTTCCATTCCTCGATTTCTTTGATTTCTTCGAAGTCTTCAATTTCTTATTTTGTTACAATCACCTTCTGCCCGCCCATATACGGGCGCAGTACTTCGGGAACCGTCACCGAGCCATCCTTGTTCTGATACAGCTCCAGGATCGGAATCAAGACGCGCGGCGTGGCGATGCACGTGTTGTTGAGCGTGTGGACGAAGAGCTTTTTCCCGTCCTTCGTTTCATACTTGATGTTCAGGCGGCGCGATTGGAAATCGTGGAACGTGGAGCAACTGTGCGTTTCGCCGTAGCCGTTGCGGCTGGGCATCCATGTCTCAATGTCATTCTTATAGACCTGTCCACGGCCCATGTCGCCCGTGCAGACGTCGACCACGCGGTACGGGAGTTCAAGTGCCTGCAATACATCCTCGGCGTTCTGGAGGATCTCGCGGTGCATTTCGGCGCTGATCAACTCATCGGCCTCGCACAGAATCACCTGCTCCACTTTCTGGAACTGGTGCACGCGGTACAGGCCCTTCGTGTCTTTGCCGTACGTGCCTGCCTCGCGACGGAAACACGCGCTGATGCCGCAGTAGCGCTTGGGGAGTTCGTCGTACTTGAGCGTCTCGTCTTTGTGGTAGCTGGTCACGGCCACTTCGGAGGTGCCGATCAAGAACGCGCCGTCGCCTTCCACGGGGCCGTCTTTCTCTTTCTGCACTCCCACCGCATACGCCTGTTCCTCGCCACCCGGGAAGTAACTGGTGCCCATCATGGCGGGGTAATGGACGAGGAGGGGCGGATTGAAAGCGGTATAATTTTTCTTCACCAGACTGTCGAGCGTGAATTGCAAGATGGCATTTTCCAATCGCACACCATCGCCCTTCACAAAATATGTGCGCGAGCCGGCGATTTTCACGGCGCGCGGGAAATCGATGATGTCCAACTTCTCCCCCAGCGTCACGTGATCCAGCGGTTCAAAATCGAACGTGCGGATGCTCCCCCACTTGCGGATCTCCACGTTCTCGGTGTCGTCTTTCCCCACGGGCACGCGCGGCAGCGGAATGCCCGGGAGCAACAGGAGCAATTTCTCCCACTGCGCCTCCACCGTCGCCAATTCGTCTTCTTGCTCTTTCAATTTCTCCCCGACCGCCTTCATCTCCGCGATCGTCTCTTCTTTTTCTTTACCCTTCATCTGCGGCACCTTTTTGGACACCGCATTTTTCGTACCGCGCATCTCCTCAATCTGCGTCAGCAAATCGCGCCGCTTGGCATCCAATTCCAGCACTGCCTTCACATCAATCTTGATGCGCTTTTTCTGCGCGGCCTCTTGATACGCCTCGGGCCGCTTGCGGAGATCTTGGAGATCGATCATAGGGCGATAGCCTAGAGGATGCCGTAAATCGGGTAAATGGGTGTCATTTTTGTTTCCATCGCGATGGGTTTAATGCGATGTATCGGCGGATTTGTTCATATGCATCGGAATCGCGGATGATCCGGTCATGGAATCGGGGTTGCCATTGGAATTCGGGGTATCCGCATTTTCGTGCGCCGAGGGTGACGCCGATTTTAAATCCGCGAATGATCGACGCCAAATTGCGGGATTGGGGGCCGAAACGGTTGCCGCGCGGTGGTAGGGGCGCAAAATTTTGCGCCCGTACACGCGGTTCGCCCGTCCCCATATGCGGCACGCCCATATCCCGGTCATACCCAATCGTAATAATCCCATGCACATGGTCCGGCATGATCACGAATGCATCGGGGATCACGTGGGGGAAATGGGTGGGGATATCGCGCCAACATTGGTCCGCCACGCATCCCGCGGCGTTTAAAAACATGCGGCCGTCGTGGATGGATCCAAACCACGGCGCACGCCATTTTGTGCAAATGGTGATGAAATATTTTCCCACCGCGCCGTAATCGCGTCCCGCCAAACGGACGGTATTTTTCCGGGTATAGGGTCGTTCCATAGGGAATGACGCTACGGTCGTGCCGATTGTGGGTATAGGCCTATTTCACCGATTTTTTCGACGACCCCGCCTTTTCCGCAAAAATACGCCCCTTTTGGCGTTCCACCCTTCCCTGGAACGCCCCCGTTTGCTACGCTCTTTTGACTATGTCCGTATCAGGATCAAATCCCGTCAATAAGGTTGCGCAAAAGCCGTTCCGGCTTGTCTCGCCGTTCGTGCCGACCGGCGACCAGCCCGGGGCGATTGAAAAATTGGTGAAGGGGGTGCGGGCGGGGGAAAAGCATCAAACATTGCTTGGTGCGACGGGGACGGGCAAAACGTTCACGATCGCCAACATCGTGCAGCAGGTGCAGCGTCCGACACTCGTGCTGGCGCACAACAAAACGCTTGCCGCGCAGCTGTGTAACGAATTCCAGCAGTTCTTCCCGGACAATGCCGTCTCGTACTTCGTTTCCTACTACGATTACTACCAGCCGGAGGCGTACGTGCCCACCACGGATACGTATATCGAAAAAGACGCGAGCATCAACGAGGAGATTGAAAAATACCGCCACGCGGCGACGTTCAATTTGCTGACGCGCAAAGACGTGCTGATCGTCGCGTCGGTGTCCTGCATCTACGGTCTTGGAAACGTGGAGGATTACGAGGCGCTCGCGATTACGCTCAAACGCGGCGATCAGATCAAGCGCGACACGCTTCTGCGCCGTCTGACGGACATCCAATATCGGCGTTCAGGCATGGACTTCAAGCAAGGCATGTACCACGCGCTCGGTGACACCGTCGAAATTTTCCCGCCCTCCGGCGATACGGTCATCCGCATCGAATGTCCGTTCGATGAGATCGATGTCATTCAAGAAGTCGACAGCTTCACGGGGGAAGTGCTGCAGGACCTGATGGAATTCACGGTCTTCCCCGCGGCCCACAACGTCACGACCAAAGAGAAAATCGACGCCGCGATGGAGGGCATCAAAAACGAATTGAACGTGCGGGAGAAAGAACTGCTCGCGGCCAACGAACTGGTGAAAGCCGAACGCATCCGTCAGCGCACGGAGTACGACTTGGAAATGCTCCGCGAGACGGGTTACACGACGGGTATCGAAAACTACATCCGCTACCTGACCAACGACGGCAACGCGGGCCAGCCGCCCTCCACTCTTCTCGATTATTTCCCCTCGGACTTTTTGCTCGTGGTCGACGAGTCGCACATCTCCATCCCGCAAGTCGGCGGCATGCACGAAGGCAACCGCTCCCGCAAGCAGACGCTGATCGATTACGGCTTCCGTTTGCCCAGCTCACACGATAACCGCCCGCTGCGGTTTGATGAGTTTGAAGCCCGCACGGATCAGCGCATTTATGTCTCCGCCACGCCCGGCAAATATGAATTCGCGAACACCCCCAAAGAAAATTTCGTGGAGCAGATCATCCGTCCCACGGGACTGATCGATCCGGTCGTCACGGTCAAACCGACCAAGAATCAGATCGACGACATCATGGAGGAGATCAAAAAGACCATCGCGGCCGGAGAGCGCGTCCTCATCACGACGCTCACCAAGAAGATGGCCGAAGATCTGACGAAATTTTTGAATGAGGCCGGCCAGAACGTGCGCTACCTGCACTCGGACGTGGAGACGTTGGAACGCATCGAAATCCTGCGTCAGCTGCGCATCGGGACGATCGATATCTTGGTGGGCATCAACTTATTGCGCGAAGGATTGGACCTTCCGGAAGTCAGCTTTATCGCGATTTTGGATGCCGATAAGCAGGGATTTTTGCGTAGCCGTGACGCACTGATCCAAACCATCGGCCGCGCCGCGCGCAACGTCAACGGTCACGTCACGCTGTATGCCGATAAAATGAGCGACGCGATGAAAGCGGCTATCGGCGAAACCGAACGTCGTCGCACCATTCAGCAGGCCTACAACAAGAAGCACGGCATCACGCCGCAGACGATCATCAAAGCCGTCCATGATATTTCCGAAGAGAGCCGCAAGCTCGAACTCCGCCGTCCGAAGCGCGACCACACGAAGATCCCCAAGGACGAGAAGCAGCGTCTCATCAAAGAATTGGAAGATCAGATGGCCATGGCCGCCGAAAATCTCGAATTTGAGAAGGCTGCCGACCTCAGAGATGAGATGGAGCTCCTCAGACGTGAATTAAAGGCAATGTAACAAGGCAGTCCTGAGCCGAGCCGAAGGGCAGCCGATCTCCGGGACGAGATGGAGTTGCTGCGGCGCGAGTTGAAAGCGATGTGATGCGGATGCCTAGCGCAATTGTATGAAGCGATTCGCCGTTCGTTGCTGAGATTCTTGGATGCTGGCGATCAGGATCGTATGCGGGTCATGCGGCGCGAAAGGATCGGGATGATATGTCGCTCTGATCGTGCATACGAGCGATGGCCGATCGTCTGTCAGGGTAAAACAAGTCTCGGCGACGCATATCTCATCCAGCTCGCATGTCTTTTTGAGAATGACATGGATATACCATCTCCAACATTGCATATGCTGCTTTACGAGCAGTTCCAGCTCCGGACTGTCTAAGACGGGCTCCGTCCAGTTCTCAAAAATATCGAATTGCACGACCGATTGATGCACTGTGGAGACTGTTTCCATAGAAAGGCACGCATCGTACCTCAACGGATTGTCCTGGCGAGTGAATAGGATAAAGTGTGCGGCCATGCCGGAGCGCTACATCGATGGCATTCATCGGGCGGAAAAGAAAGGCCGTATCCGCTATCACGAGTGTGTATTTCCCGGTCATGCGGACTTCTGGAGTCATCTGCCCCAGAAAGACATGGAGGCGGGTCAGCCCGGTGGCATATGGAAGTACAACAGCCGGCCGTTGCACCCGCTGCTGGTGAAACTTCTGGAAGGCGCAGATGTGCCTGCCGGATGGAGGGCGATGGAACTGGGCATGGGCATGGGGGCCGCTGCCGCAACGCTTTACCGCATGCTGGCACGCGCAAAAATCCATGCGGTTGGTTTAACACCCGTTAATCCGTACCTGCTTCCCGTCGATGATTTTCACCAGCGACGCGTGCAATTTGTGACGGATCATCCGGTTATGGGCTACTGTGGCACAAAGGAATTCACTCCGCTGCCCCCAGATATTCTGTTGCACGCCCAGCGCAGAAACCTTTGTACATTGTTTGAGAAGAGCAAAAAACCTTTCATGAAACGACAGTACATCGGCTATTTCCAAACCATGCGGCGCGAACAGTTTCCGCGCACGGGATACCACCTGATTGATGATTGCGCCGGCGTGTTGATGCATGCGGTTGATTCCTTCGCGCCCGCCGAGACCGTAGAGTTGCAACGAACCCGTGTGTGCGCCTTGGTGTACGCGCTGTTGCGTGAGACGGGAACATTGTTCCTGTCGAATCACGGATACAAAGTCCACGTGCATTCCTCCATGCGGAAGGGGGATCAGCTGCGCGTTGTGCGTCCGGAATACGAAACAGACGATCCTTCCGAGCAGTTGTTTGTTCTCACCAAACCGGGCAGTCCGTTCAACCCCGCGCTCGGTCGGCTTGAGGCGGAGGGATTGGCACGGCAAATGTAGACCGGTCGCTCACCCCGGTACCTTCACTGCTCCTTGTGGCCTTCCGGCCCTTCGATTTCGCTCAGGGTGACGCATCATCCTAATGCTTGAACTGCGTCTTTGTATCCTTCAGGTGTCCCGGTGTCAAAACGCGTGCCTTCAAAAATGCAGCCGTAGATATCGATGTGTTTGCGCTCGGCAATCAATGCGTCGATCAAGCGTACTTCCCCGCCATGCGACCCGACCTCGATCGTATGCAGTTTTTCGATGAGTGTTTTCGGGATGATGTACTTCCCGACGATCCCTAAATTGCTGGGCGCGTGTTCGGGTTTCGGCTTCTCCACAAGGCCCTTCACTTTGCGGACCGTCGGATGCGGATTCTTCTTCGTCCATCCATGGTCCAGATCAACCACACCGTATTTGTGAATCAGATGCTCTTCCACTTCCTGCAGGCACAAGATCGCCGCATCTTTCTTCGCGTCCAGGTCTTTCAGTCCGGCCTTCAGCTGTTCCAAGCCGTTCTTCTTTCCCACGATCAAATCATCGCCGAATAAAATCGCGACGTTGTCGCTCTTCACCCAATCGCGTGCTTGCAGGATGGCATGGCCGTCCCCTTTCATCTGTTCCTGGTACGCCACATGGAAGTGCACGTTATCGTAGCGGTTGAGCTCTTCCAGCATGTGCAATTTTCCGCGGCTTTCCAGTTCCGCTTCCAGTTCGGGTTGCTCATAGAAGTATTGCGGGATCGCTTCTTTGCCCCGGCTGATGACGAAGCAAATGTCTTTGATGCCGATCGAGAGGCATTCGTCGACGAGCAGTGCGATGATGGGTTGATTGCCGATCGGCAACAATTCCTTGGGCACGACTTTGGTCCACGGTAAAAAACGCGTTCCAAGGCCGGCGACGGGCAAGATGGCTTGAGTGAGTTTCACAGGGGAAGTATAGCGGGCCTGGGAAATGCCGCAGAGTATGATTAGGCGAAGGAAATCGAAGACGTCGAGGGGATCGAATACGCAGAGCAATAGGCAGATAGCTCTGCAAATTTTGGCACATTGTAAAGTCTCTTGATTTCCTGATTCTGTGCAGTATTTTGACACACCCCTTTTTATCCCCTACAATAACCCGATTCCTCGACTTCCCAACACTCATATGACCACACGCACAGACCGCGCCCTGGAGAACGTCCAGAACCTCTACCTGATGCAGTTCCAACTCTTGGATCTGCTGGAAAGCGACCTCCGCAACCCGGATGTGCGCAAGCAGGTGCGGAACCAAATGAAGCAGTTCGAGCAATTGCTGAACAAAGCCGACTGGCGGTACATGGGTGGCATCGATGTCTGGGAGACGCTCAAAGCGTTGCCGGATGAGATGGCCAAGAAGTTGCGCGAGAGCGCGGCGACCGTCGCACGTCGCAGCCTCAAGCAGCCCGCGATGCGCGCGAGTGCCTCGAAAAAGAAAGCGGTGAAGAAGACGGGAAAGAAAAAGTAATAGACGGGATGGAGGGAATAGACGCGATAGAGGAAAAATAAAAAACGTCTATCCCGTCTATGGCCTCTATTCCCTCTGTCACCTCTCGCTCATACTTCGCTGATCTTCACAATCTTCACCTTCTCCTCCTTCGGGATCAGGATCTTCAAGATGCATTCTTTGTTGAACGTCGCGCGGATTTTTTGCGGGTTCACGATGATCGGGAGCGTGACGCTGCGCGCGAAGGGTCCCCAGAAACATTCCTGCACGATGTAGGCGCCTTGCGGAATCATGTCGGTCTGACGGCGGTTGCCGCGGATGGTGATGATGTTCTCGTTCACTTCGATATCCAAGTCGCTCAGCCGCACTCCCGCGATGGGCGCTTTGATGATGTAGTAATCATCGAGTTCGAAGATGTCCACCGCGACGCGTCCTACCGTGCTCTGTTGCATGGGCGGCGGTTGCGGAGCGAGCGGCGTTTGGAGTTCCTGTGAACCGAAGCCAAAAGCATCGCGATCTTTGCCGCCTTGTTGGAGCGCGCTGAAAATTCCGTGGAACGGCGACTGTGCCATGGCGTGCATCGTACAAAAGTGGCTTTCACTCTGCAAAAAGTCTTTGTGGTCAGCGGACCATACTTGCAGTCCCGTGAAAGAGTATGTCTCGTCGATCGTCTTTTACGTTACGCGCATAATTTTATTCATGGCAAGCTACAACGTCCTTCACATCATGTCAGAGTCTTGCTCCGCTCCGGGACATCAGTACAATGCGCCCGCCTGCATGATACAGCACGACCGTCAGGAGCGGAGCAGGCACGGCAATCGTCAACACTTCTCCTTCGCGACAGCTCGCCAAGGACCAATCGCTCTCCCTCTCACACTATGTCTACCGCGCAATTAAAAAACGCCATCCGCCGTCTGCGATTCGAGCGCAACATGACGCAAGAGGAGCTCGCGCTCCGCACGGGCGTCAGCCGCCAGACCATCATGTCCATCGAGCGCGGCCGCACAAACCCCTCCATCCTCCTCGCACTCAAGATATCGTCCGCCTTGGCAGTCGACGTGACGGAAGTCTTCACGATGGAAGGAAAGCTGGCACCGGTGTAGAGGTTGTTATCCGCATATCCTCCACAAAAATCTGCACCTGCCTTTTCCCCTGCCAGGAATCGATGCCGATACGGCACAGCAGATCGACGGGTTTCGTCACCGCGTCCAAAAATTCCCCCATCCGGAAGCCGATCAATTTTTTGCCGTGCAGCATTCCTTGTAAGTGACTGGCGTCGGATCCGATGCGTCGCGGACGATCAAGCTTCACATTCGTCAGGAGGAACATCGGTTCGGGGTTGCCTTGGCCGTGGGGCTCCAGTGCTTGGAGTGCTTCACAGAGTGCCAGCGTGAGTTGCGCGGAGTCGACATGCGCGTCGGGCTTGAGAGACGGAATCAGATCGTCTGGCGTCACGCGTCCGTCCACATCGGCACGCAAACGTGCGGCCAGCGCGTCAAAATTCTTTGCGGGGAAGGAGCATCCTGCCGCCATCGCGTGGCCGCCAAAGCTCATCAGAAGGTCGGCGGCGCGTCCCAGTCCTTCGGTGACGTTGTACGCGGGAATACTGCGCAGCGACGCCGTGCACATGTCTCCGTGCACATGCGCCACCAAACTTGGCCGTCCGAATTTTTCCGTCAATTTTCCTGAGAGAAGTCCGCATACTCCGGGAACGTAATCGGCATGCCGCAGTGCGAGGAACGGTTGTGATGCATCGATCATCGGCAGCGCTGACTCGAGCAGTTGAATGACCACGCCCTGCCGCTCGCGATTGAGTTCTTCCAAGCGGAGCATCGACTCCTGATCACCCAGCAGCGCCCGCAGCGCAATGTCCGGCTCGGCCATCCGCCCCGCGGCGTTTAGTCGCGGCGCAATGCGAAATGCAATGTCGCGGCTTGTCACGGGCGCCATTGTCAGGCCGGCTTGGAGTTTCAGGAATTCCAACGGTCCGCTGTCGATACGTCGCATCGCACGCACGCCCGCTTCCGCCAGCGCTCTGTTCCCTCCCCGCAGCTCGACCAAATCCGCGATCGTGCCGATGGCCGCGAGGGCAAGATCCATGTCGCGTTCCATGTCGTTCCATGTCGATGCTGTATCCGCGATTTCCAATGCGCGCACAAGTGACCACGTGACGCCCGCGGCGCTGGGGTGCGGTTCGCCTTGGGGAAAATTTGGAGACAGTCCGGGATGCAGTATCGCATACGCCTCCGGCAATTCTTCCGGAAGATGGTGGTGGTCGAGCACTAAGACATCGATGCCATGCTCGACCGCAAGCGCGATTTCCCGCACAGCCGTCACGCCCGTGTCGACCGTGATCATCAATTGAACACCCGCCGCGATCATCTCGCGGATGATGGGTTCCTTCAGTCCGTAGCCTTCATGCAAGCGATGCGGAAGCCGCAAAAGCGGAGTCACGCCCCGGCGCCGGAAATACCGCGCCAAGAGCGCGGTCGACGTAATGCCGTCGCAATCGTAATCGCCGAAGACCGCGATCTTCTCCTTCGTCAATATAGCTGCGTGGATGCGATCCATCGCGCGCGGGGTATCCGGGAAGAGTGCGGCGTCATACCCGCACGTCCGTGCATCAATGGTGCCCTGCAATGGCGCCACGCCGCGCGCGGAGAGCAGGTATGCCACAAGGTTCGCGGACGCGTTCTGTGCGCGCAGGTCCGCGCCCATACGCCAGCGCTTGCCGGTCAAAGAAAGATGTTCCACAACAGGAGGGTACCAGACCTCGGCACGGGCAAAATCCGATCGTTTGGAAGAATGTCGCGCTCTTGGCTTCACGTAGACGTCGGTGGACGTTCCAGGTGCTTATGGAACGCCAGTGTTTTTTGTGTGTGTTTTTGTTTAGCCTCACCCCCTGACCCCTTCTCCCTGCGGGGAAGAGGGGGAATGTATGTTTTTTATGTAAAACAAAACAACACGCACCCTCCTTCTCCCCGCAGGGAGAAGGAGCTGGAGGATGAGGCCTACACAAAAACAACAAACAAAAGCCTCGTGAACGCGAGAAGAGTGAAGCGTGAGGGCAGTTTCACGAATACATCTTCATCTTCCGTCCCCTATACACCGTCCACGCCACCGCTCCACCGAGCGTCAAGATGACGGCGATGTCGCCGGGACCGGTATCGCTGAGGTCCGCTCCCGAATGCAGCGTGGACGGCATGGTGCCGTCCGTCGTGCCGCCGATGGCGGGGCCGTCGTGGCGATTTTGGAGACGATCCAGCAAACGACGCAAGACGGGATCATCAATCGTTTCACTGTCCGCTCCTCCGCTTACCGGACCTTCGTGCACGGTATCTTCCGTATCCGCGCCAGCCTCACTTGAGGCTGTTGCCGATGCAGCCGTACTGGACGATGATCGCAGCCAATACTCCTGGAAATCGGGTTCTCGGTTGACTACGGCACTGTCTTGATCCCGCAGCAGCACTTCCTCCGGCGATAAATATTGCGCGTGTGCAAAGGCCGGGAGCAGAAGGGCCGTGAGGAGGGAGAAGAAAATGCGCATACGAGAGAGAAGAGGAATCAGCAGTTTTTACCTTCGTCCAGAATGCAGTTGTAGTACTCCTGGTTGTCCAGAATGCCGTCGCCGTCGGTATCCAGTTTCAAGGGATCGGTCTCCTCTTTGTCCAACACACCGTTCAGGTTTTTGTCTTCGCCCGACCAGCGCGTGTAGGGCAAGTCCACGCAATCGCGGCCTTCCAAATCGCGGCAGATGCGTTTGGTATTGGAAATGCTGCAAATGCCGTCGCACAGCGTGTCGCCGTCGGAATCCATCTGCAGCGGGTCCGTTTCACCGGGATCAGTCACGCCGTTGCGGTTGCGGTCTTCGAATCCGTCAATCAATCCGTCACCGTCCGTATCGCGCAACAAGGGATTGGTGAAAAGCGTGTCTGTTTCCAAGCTGTCTTCGATGCCGTCGCCGTCCGTGTCGGCCTTTTGCGGATTCGTCTTCAACTCTTTTTCACGCTGGATATTCAGCCCGTCGAAGTCGCGGTCCGTGCCCAGCGGCAACGGTTTTTCGGACATGATGTAGCACGTCATGCCGCCGTGGAACCGTTCCAATTGATGACGGATGGTGCGGCGTGCGGCGGGAGAAATCTGTTTGTCCGGCGGCAGGTTGTAGATGGAGTACGTGGGCTGACCGACACGTTCACGGTCGCGCCGCCACCGACGCTCGGCTTCGGAGAGAAATACTTTTCCCGGCAAGCCCGGCCTGCGCGGATCCGGCGTGTAGTTGTCCGGAAAGCAGTAGCCCCAGTAGCGGACATGTGTGCCGTTCGGTCCGAAAACCACAGACCGGAGAGTTGTGGCCATATCGGAGGGCAGATGGATGATGACGTTCGTGAGCGCGGGGATCGTGGTTCCACTCTCCACTTGCGGAGGATTGATGGTGGCCCACTGGGATTGCGACGGCGCCGCTTGCCGGATGATGACGCCCAAAAGCACCCCTCCTGCGCCCGGCGCACCGATGTGCAGCATCATCCCCGCGTACGTGAGCGCGAGGACAAAGAAGGCGTAATGGAGGGCGGTTTTTGTTTGCATGGGTATCGGGTCATTATAGCAGAAATTGAGGTAGTTGAAAATGCCTATTAAGGCAAAGAAATCGACGAAATCTAGGAAATCGAGGAAATCGAGGAGAGTTGATTTTCCTCGATTTCTTCGACATCTTCGATTTCCTTGAAGTCCTCGTTTACCGCTATCCTATCTCCCGCCTATGGCCAAGGATTATTACTCCATTTTAGGCATCGACCGGTCAGCCTCTGCGGACGAGATTAAAAAGGCCTATCGGAAGCTCAGCAAAGAGTTGCACCCGGACAAGCATAAGGGTGACAAAGGCGCTGAAACAAAATTTAAGGATGTCAATGAAGCCTACGAAGCCCTGAGCGATCCCAAAAAGCGCCAGATGTACGACCAGTTCGGGTCGACCGGACCGGGTGGTGGAGGATTCGGGGGAGGCGCGGGCGGAGGATTCGGCGGATTTGATTTCTCCGGATTCGGCGGAGGCAACGGCGAGCGCATGGATTTTTCGGATCTGTTTGAAAACTTTTTCGGAGGCGGAGGCGCGGCCGGGGGTGCGCGGGGTCACAACTCCAGCAACGACACGGAGGCCGCCATCCAGATTCCGCTCATGGACGTGGTGCTCGGAAAGAACGTGCTCATTCGTCACAAAAAATTCGTGACGTGCGTGCAGTGCGACGGCAAAGGCGCGGAGCGGGGAACGTCACTCATCACCTGCGGCGAATGCGGCGGGACGGGGCAGACCACGCGCACGACGCAATCACTCTTCGGCATGATGCAGCAGACCATTCTTTGTCCGCGCTGCAAAGGCTCCGGAAAAATTCCGGAAAAACCGTGCCGCACATGCAGCGGCGAAGGACGCGTGCAGGAGAGCACCGAAATCAGCGTCCATGTTCCCGCGGGCCTGGAGGACGGACAAACGTTGCGCGTCCGCGGCCAAGGCCACGCCGGACGCCGGGGCGAGCCGCCCGGCGACTTCTATGTCCACGTCACCGTCCTCGCCGATCCCCGCTTCGAACGCCAAGGCGCCGACATCCGCACGCGCCTAGAACTCCCCGTCACCGACGCCATCCTCGGCGCCGAAGCAAAAGTCACGACGGTCCACGGCGATGTGACGCTCGATATTCCGCCCGGCACCCAACCCGGCCAAGTCCTCCGCATGCGCGGCAAAGGCATGCCGGTTTTGCAAGCCGCCGGCAAAGGCGATCACTACGTGACGGTCGATGTGAAAATCCCGACGAAGCTTAGTCGCGAGGAAAAGAAGTTATTGGAACAGTGGCGGGAGCTGGGGAAGTGAAGAAACAGGAGCATTTAATAGACAATTCATATATTTCATGATATAGATATAAAGGATTGTGGCTTGTGGCTGCAGTTCTCGAGTGCATCGGTCTTTCACAATTGTTCGGGAGGAGATGTTTCATGACGTGGATCGATTTCACGGCGACGACGATCGCTTACTTGGGAGCCGCCTTCATGGCGGTGTTCCTGGTGGCATCCTTCGTCGGAGTTTTCCTATGGAATTCTGAGGTGCGCAAGCGCTCCTTCGAAGCTCCTAAGGAAATGTTTTTCTGTGGCTTCATGGCCGTGGCAGCCATGAGTGTCCTGATCTGGGCGACGTACCGCTCGGATCAGTCGCCTGCCAAGCAGGCTAACGAGGAACCCAAGCCGATCGCTCAACTCCAGAAGGACAATTCGCAACGCTCGATCGGAGAAGAGCTGCAAAGGCAGGTCATCCTCCAGAGAAATCCCATCAATCCGGTCTTAGAGGAGATCGCAAGGAAGCTGGAGAACGAGGGAAGAGTGCTGGAAGCAGTCGCGATTCTCGAGGAAGTCATCCGTCGCTACAAGTCCCCGATCGATGATCCTAATCAGACGCATGGGGTCCATGCTTCACTGGCCCCAAGTGTCAAAATACACGCGCGGCTTCTCACCAAGCTCGGACGGCACGATGCTGCTGTGAAGAGCTGGGAGGACCTATTCGAGTTCGCCGGGAAAACGGAATACTGGAGAAAGATTCTCCGTGAATTTTCCTACGAATACGCCTGCTGTTTACAGCGGGCGAAGCAATGGCAGAAGGCCATCGCGGAATTCGAACAGATGCTTCCCGCTGACTATGGTGAAAAGGAATTCGAGCCTCACCTGCGCTTGGCGGAGGTCTACGAAGCGGCAGACCCGCCACTTCGCGATCTACAGAAGGCGGCGAAGTATCGCAGCATCGATAAGAGGCAGAAGGACGAAATGAAGGAGCCTCTCAGGACTCTGGACCAGCGGTTCCCGGGTATTTCTGATCCATGGTGGATCAGGCTGCAGAATACTCCGGGCGTCCTACCCGGCCCACAGCCGCGGGTTCCGAACAACTGAAAGAAGATGCACTTCTTCCCCTCATCCAGCACGTCATGTGCTGGGCGAGGGGTCTTTTGTGGTGCGCCCTGCATCAGACCATCGACAGATAGATAATTTTATGATAAAAGAATACAAGAACCGCAGCACGTTGCTGTGTTCACAAGTGCATCGATTCTTCAATTCACAGGAGGTTCTATGAAGATGCTGAAGGGTATCGCCATCGTGATCATGGTGGTCTTCGCGCTTCTCGGGATGCAGTACTGTTTCATCTTCTTCCACCCTGCGGAGAAGCCGGTCGAGGTCGAGCGGTCCAAGTTCGAAGAGCAGCAGCCCGCTCCCACCGGGGAACAGAAGTCCGCCGAAGCGTGGGCCGCCTGGGTCAAGGCTGGAAAGGCCAAGGAAAAGGCCGAGCAACTCGAAAAGGAAGAGAAGTTCGAAGAAGCAGTCGTTGCCATCGACGAGGAGATCGCAGCGTATCGACAGTGGGAGAAGTATGAGGAGTGGGCATACTTCAAAAACTTTGAGATGTGCCGTGCGCTCGAACGGCGTGCAAATCTCCAGACTCGTCTTAGCCAGCATGACGCTGCAGCGCAGAGCTGGGATGAGCATCTGATTCTCTGTTTGAGCGACAAGAAAGTCGCATTCCTGCTTCAACATGCTCGGTACCAGAGAGCGTGTTGTCTGCAGTCAGCAAAGCAGTGGCACGAAGCCATCACCGCATTCGAGGAGTTAGTGCCCGCTGACTGGGGCGGGGACAAAGATTTCGAGCCGCATCTGCGGCTTGCCGAAATCTACGAGCAGGCGAAGCTTCCCATTCGCGATCCTCTCTCTGCCGCGTACCATCGTTGGCAGGATAAGAAGAAAAAAGAGCAAGCGGAGGAGTACTGGCGACGGCTGCAAAATCGCCCCTGAACCCCTGAAAACAGATGCACTGCATCCTCCCCTGGCTACACGCTGGGGGAGGGAATCAAATATCCAAATTCTCCAACCCGTCATCCTTGCTCATCACCGGTGTGAGCTCTTCGCCGTTGCTGTCGGCGGAGGATTCTGAACCGACTTTTCCTGCTTTCAATTTCATCACGATCTGGCGGTACTCGCCTTCGCCGACGCTTTCCGTGGTGAGGTCCGTGAGGCCGGGCGTGTTGGCGACGTGCAAGTGGACGATGCGGCGGAAGTACGGGCTCATGGGGGCGAGTGCGATGCGGTTGCCCGTTCTTCGGACGAAGTCGGCTTTTTGTTCGGCGATCTTGCGGACTTTCTCTTCCTGGCCCGTGCGGTAGCCGTCCACGTCCAAGACCAAAAACGGACTGCGGTCGAGTTTCTCCAGGGAACGGATGAGAGACTTCAATAAATGCTGCAATGAATTCAACGTTTCCCCATGCCAGCCGATGATGCGGCTTGCGTCGGTCGAGACGATCTCGACGCGCGTCAGGTCTTTTTCATCACGCACATCTATCCGCGTAAACGGGAGCGAGAGGCGGGTGAGGAGATTGCCGAGGATGTCTTGGAGCTGTGCGTGGTCCATGGGGGTGCGGAGGGCAGAATAGCATAGGTGCTGGAAGCCAAGAACACCAGATTGAGGAAACCGATGTAACCGAAGAGTACGAGGAAACCGAGGATCTTTCGTCGGTTTCCTCGGTTCCATCGGTTTCTTTGCAATCCTCAAAAAGAAGCCCCCACATACATGGAGGCTTTTTTTAAAAGTCGAAAGGGAGATTAACGGACGGCGTCCTTCAGCGTCTTGCCGGCCTTGAACGACGGGACCTTCATCGCGGGGATGGAGATCTTCTGCGTCGGGTTGCGGGGGTTCACACCCTGGCGCGCGGCGCGGTGGCTGAGCTTGAAGGTGCCGAAACCGGTGATGGTGACGGGCTGACCCTTCTTGAGGTTCTTCACGACGATGTTAATCACAGCCTGGAGCGCGTCGGAAGCAGCGCGCTTCGTGATGCCGGCAGCGTCCGCGATAGCCGCGATCAGATCCTGCTTGGACATAAAATGGGGAGAGGAAGGAAGTACGGCGACCACGTTTCGTACGTGGCTCAGCGCGAAGTGTACCCCCGCTTTTGGCTTGTGCAAGCCATATCTATTGACTCTTCGGCTTGCATACCGCATAAACATCTGAAAGTGGCTCGGCTCAGCGCAAAATCATGAGCACGAAAACTGTACGTCAAATGCCCTTTTCCTCACCGAATTTTGCATCCATCGCAGAAATTTTCAACGCGTCAATATCCCGTTTCTTTTTTGACAGCATCACTCTCCTCTCTCTAGGCTCCAGCCTTCACAGAAGATTGCACGGTACAATGTGATTGCAGCAGTGAGTCGTCTTCGTTTCACGTGAGTTCTTCTGCTACGGCTGGCGAGTGCCCCCTCTCTCGACTATCGTTCCCCTTCGAATGGCTAAGCATCTTGTTATTGTAGAGTCACCGGCAAAGGCCAAAACCATCAAGCGTTTTTTGGGCAAAGACTACGATGTCCAAGCCTCGATGGGCCACGTGCGCGATCTTCCCAGCTCGACGATTGCGGTCGACGTCGATGGAGATTTCGAGCCCGAGTACGAAGTGCCGAAGGAAAAACAGACCGTCGTGAAAAAATTAAAAGCCGCGCTGAAGGAGGCCGGTGACTTGTGGATCGCGACTGATGAAGATCGTGAAGGGGAAGCCATCGGTTGGCATCTGACCCAAGTGCTGAAACGCGATCCCAAAGAGGTGAAGCGCATTGTCTTCCATGAAATTACGGAGACCGCCATCAAGGCTGCGGTCGCCAATCCCCGCACCATCGACATGAAGTTGGTGGATGCGCAGCAGGCGCGCCGCGTGCTTGATCGCTTAGTCGGGTACACGCTGTCCCCGTTCTTGTGGAAGAAGGTGTACCGCGGACTCTCCGCGGGCCGCGTGCAATCCGTCGCCGTCAAAATTATCGTCGACCGCGAGCGCGAGATTAAAGCGTTCAAGCCAGAAGAGTATTGGACTGTCGACGCGTTGTTGGAAAAAGCGACGAAGGCGCAATTCCTGGCGTCACTCAGCAAGAAGGACGGACAGAAGATCGAACCCAAGAGCGAAGCGGATATTCAACAGATCGTATCCGATCTCGATGGTGCCGATTACACCGTCGCGGCGCTCGATGAACGCGAAATCAAAAAGACTCCCCCGCCGCCGTTCACGACGTCCACTCTGCAGCAGGAAGGTGCCCGCAAATTGGGCTTCTCCGTCCGCCAAACGATGGCCGTCGCGCAGCAGTTGTACGAAGGTGTCAGCTTGGGGCGCAGCGAAGGTTCGATGGGGTTAATCACCTACATGCGTACGGACTCCGTCAACCTCAGCGACAAAGCGCTCGCCGATTGCAACACGACGATTCAAAAACTCTACGGCCGCGAGTATTTGCTCTCCGAAGCGCGCCGCTACAAAACCAAAGCGAAAGGCGCGCAGGAAGCGCACGAAGCCATCCGTCCGACGGAGATGGAACGCACGCCGCAGTCACTCGCCGGAATTTTGGATCACCAGCAACTCAAGCTCTACACCCTCATCTGGAACCGCACGATGGCCACGCAGATGGCCGCTGCGGAACTCAAGCGCGTCGGCGCCGATATCACGGCCCGCAAGCCGTCTCCTGCGGGAGTCGTGCCAAGTTACACCTTCCGCGCCACGGGCCAGACCGTGACGTTCGATGGCTTCATGCGCGTGTATCAGGAAGGCAAAGACGAAGGCGATGCGCGCAAAGATGACGACGTGGAGCCCGGCGAAAAATTATTGCCGCCGCTCACGGTCGGCGAAACGTTGAAACTGGGTGAACCGCTGAAGACCGAACAGCACTTCACCAAGCCGCCACCCCGCTACACAGAAGCGAGCCTTGTGAAAAAAATGGAAGAAGAAGGCATCGGCCGCCCGAGCACGTACGCGCCGACGATTTCGACGATCCAGGCGCGCGGCTACATCATCAAAGAAGGCAAACAACTGGTGCCGCAGGATGTGGCGTTCATGGTCACGGATCTCTTGAGCGAACATTTTGAAAATATCGTGGACCTCGCGTTCACCGCAAAAATGGAGCAGAACCTGGACGACGTCGCCGACGGCCAGACCACGGGCGCCGTCTTCTTGAAAGGCTTCTATGGCCCCTTCAAACACCGCGTGGATGCCAAGACGGAAGAGATCTCCAAGAAAGACGTGATGAAGGAGCGCGTGCTGGGCGTCGATCCGGAAACCGGCAAAGACGTGCTCGCGAAGATCGGACGCTTCGGACCGTACGTGCAGATCGGGCGGCCGGAGGAATTGCCGGAGAAGAAAAAAGGCGTGAAGAAAATCAAGCTCAAGAGCGCGTCGATCCCCAAGCACATCAGTATCGATAACGTCACGTTGGAACAAGCTCTGTCACTCCTCAGCTTCCCGCGCACGGTTGGCGAGAATAACGGCGAACCGGTAACTGTCGCACTCGGACGCTTTGGGCCGTACATCAAAAACGGCACCGTGACGGTCACACTCCCGCTGGATAAAAATCCGGTCTCTATTAATTTGGAAGAATGCATCGCGCTCATCAACGAAGGCGTGCAGCGCAAGAAAGAGGCCTCCAAGCCGCTGCGCACATTCGGTCCGGATCCGACTTCAGGCGGCGAAATCATGCTCAAGACCGGCCGCTTCGGGCACTACATCACCGACGGCACCACCAACGCGAGCCTGGGCAAAAAGCGTGACCCGGATACGCTCACGACCGCCGACGCGATCGAGATCTTGGTGAAAAAGCGGGAGAGGGGTCCCAGTAAGTGGCGAAAGCGGGGATAAGAATCAATCCACTTCCGTGGCGCGATTGATTTCGATCAAGCGCACGATGTCATACAAGTTGGCAATACGTTCCGCATAGGCTGCGGGATCGGCGAGGAGCAGGTTCACTTCATCATGAGTGGTTGCGCCTGACTGTTCCAATGCCGGAAGCCAAGGCTTGAGAACGAAGAGTTGATTGTGAGTTGTCTGTTCGACAGTTGGGGGAGCATAGAGAACTTCAGGCATGGGAGTGGAGGAGGAAAGACACTGCCTATACTGACAAAATCTCCATACGGACGTTGCCGGGAAGGGCATCGAAGTGGCGAATGTGCGGATCTTCTTCTCTTGGAAGATCCAAAAACGGTCTAGATGAAGTGAATTTTTAGCTTTGGCAGGCGCGGTCCGTCTTCGCCTCTGGGCTACGACGAGACTCGCATTATGTGGTAGCCATCGCGTCGTAGTCAGCCGCAGCTGATGAAGACGGATGGCAGGCGCGGCAGGGCTCGAACCTGCGACCCCAGGTTTTGGAGACCTGTGCTCTACCAGCTGAGCTACGCGCCTTGGGGATACGGTGATTTTATCCTGAAATAAGCGAAGTGAATAGTGCGCATCACTCCCCCGGCACCCGCACCCGGCCGTTTTGGACGGCTTCGATATACGGCGCCCATTTGGTCTCGTCATTGCGGTAGGGCACTCCGTAGTCCCCTGTCAGTTGTTCGGAGTGATGGAGGGTGACGTTCTGGAAACTCCAGGTAAGTCCCAGAAAGATGCTGGCGATGATCCCCACAGAAGTCATTGCGGGCAGATGGAATTTTGTAGGCAGTTCGGTGAGGGCATAGCAGCAGAGAAGCGGGATGAGCGGCAGGAAGATCAGGTGATAGAACGGAAGCGCGGGGACTCCCAATACCAAGTATCCGGTCAGGGACGGAATGGCGACGCACAGAAGAAACAGTACGTACTGTTCCAGCGCGGACAGATGCTGCGGATAACGCAATGTGGATGACGTGCTGAGGATATTTCTGATGATCAGGATCAGACCGGCGAGTGCCCCTATTCCCACAAGCCACGTCGCTGTTTCCGCGGTACGGACAAGCCACAGAGGTATCGCCGCGGGTGTCACGGGACCCCACATGTAGTCCAATCCCACGGCACCATTGATGCCGATCAGCCAGCGCAGTTGTTCGAGGATTCCCGCGGCGTCTTGCGTGGTTGTGCCGGAGAGATTGTTAAAGCCGTCTTGGACATGGAAGGTGATGTACGGCGCGTAGAGCGTCAGGAAAATCGCGACGGCGATCCCGATGTCTCGCACTCGCGGCCGGATGTGCAGCAGCGCCATCCAGAGGACCGTGGCGAGGGGCAGAGCCCATGCGCTCATGTGCAGCTGCGTGACCAGCGCCATGCTTGCCGCGGCACTCCATAATTGCCACGGGCGCCGGTCCCGGATGTAGGAAATCAGCAGCCAGCCCGTCAGGATCAAAAACGGGAACAATGCATCCTGCGCCCAGATTTTCCGCGATAAAATAAACAGCCACGGCGACGTGGCGATGATGGCGGTCGTCGAAAATGCCAACAGTGCCCCGCCTAGTTTGCGCAACAACAGAACAAGTCCCGCGATGCCCGCCGCGTTCAGCAGCACGATCCATCCCGTCACGAAGACAGGATCTGTTTTCAGGAGCAACGGCGGCCAGAGCAGCAGCAGAAAAAACGGCGGGTTGAAGAGCCCCGTGGACGACTGCAACCCCACTAATGGCAGCGAGAAACTATGCAGATGCGTAGCGGCCAGCGCGAATGCCTTGAATTCATCGCCTTTGAATTCCATGGCATCCAGTCCCGCAAAGCGCAGGAGTATTCCTGCGATGACGATAAGGCCGAATACAGGGGCAAATACGCGCATTGGCGGAGTGTATGGCATCTTGCGATGATCTTACAGATCATCCACGTCGACATTGTTGTCGATCCATTCTTGCAGAATATCGACGATGCATTCGTTCGTATCGCACGCGAGAGTGCTGTCCGCATACAGCTCGTTGCCGGTTGCCAACTGTTCTTTTGCAAAAAAATTCACCTCCGCGAGGAGTGCCAAGACGTCTCTGCCGCCGATTTCATCCCGTTCAATGCGCGCGAACAGCTCGTCCACGTACGGGCCCACCACGACGGCGCTCAAGACGTACTGGCGGAATCTCCGCAGCCCCTCAAAAAGCACGACATCATTCGCGACGCGCATGCCCAATGCCCGTTGCAATTCCTGCTTTGCTCGCGTGACCAAATCGCGCAGATTCAGCGGCTGATTGCATGAGCGATCGGCTGGCGAGCTCATATGCAACGCGCGCAAATTGATGATCTCCAAGCGGTGTTCTTCCATCACTTCCAGAACGCGCCGGAAGGCATCAAGTTCCACGTAGGCATTGTCGGCGTCAATTCCCTCGTGGCTTTGCAGCGCAATCAGTCCCAGGTTGAAGGGGCCGGAGTTCTGGTGGCCATCGTGGATGAAGCGGCTGATGTCGGCATGCCGAACGGGGTCTTGGTACAGGCCGGTCCATTCAAGTTGCCAAAATTCATTCATGGGTTGCAGTAGGAGAGTACGCGTATTTTTTCATATATCTGAAAAAATGCAATTTTTGCATAAAAAGCAAATGGCTGGATTTTTCTTACGCAGATGCCGCCAACAAATCCGCCAGCGTTGTGAAATACTTCTTCGATCCCTCCCCTTTCCCCTTCCCGCGCGGATCATTTCTCCCGTCATAGTCATACGACGAGAGCCCCGGTTCCGCATTCAGTTCGATCAGCAGCCAGCGGCCGTCTTTTTGCCGCGCGACATCCACGGCGTACACGCGCCTTGTGAAGCGCAACAGTTCTTTGTCGACTCTCTCGAATAATTCGCGGGCTTCTTTTGGGATATCTTTGACTGCCAATTCCCAAATCGAGGCACCCTGCGAGACGTTCGCCAAGTAAGACCCTTGCCGCGGTTCGCGGATGAAGACGGAGACGATTTTTCCTTGGACAGACACCATCCGGAAATCGTGCAGGCCTTTGCAGATGCCCGGGATGCCGCCGGAGGTATCGATGAATTCCTGCAGCAGATAGGGAAAATCATGCAGTTTCTTGGGTACTTTTTCGGCAGTATCAATCACGATGCCCGCCCCCCCGAACCCATCGACGGGTTTGGCAACCACAAGTTTGGACGAAATTTTCGGGAGTGCGGCCTTCAGCACTCTGCGATTATTCACGCGAATACTCTTGGGACTGATGTCCGGAAAACGGCGGTACGTATCCGACTTATCGTCACACAGCGCGTGCAACGCGGGGTGGTTGATCATGTTGATGCCGCGCCTGGTTTTTAATTTACCGCGCAAGAAGAGTAAGTCCGCGGTGATGTCTTCCTCCCGGCGGTGAAACGTGCCGTTCCGGAACTCCCAGTATCCGGTAAATCGCAGCCCGCCCTTGTACGTTTTTTTGCCGCGCACGATGGCCATTCCCGTCCCCCGTTCCGCCAATAAACCGCCCAAAATGTGATAGGCGGTGCGGTATTCCTCTTCGTTGAAGGGATAGTCGTCAAAACCCGGTTCCGTAAAGTAGACAGCGACGGTTTTTCTGGGGCGCTCACTCATCACGGTACATGACGGTAGTGAATGCCCGCTCTTACCGCAAGAAGGGGCACCTGGCGGCAAAACCGCATTTCTGCTATACTGAAACGATTTATGGACACACAAACATACATCGCCGCCGTGCGGGGAATGGTGGGTCTGCGTCCGGATATGATCGAGCATTTGGTCGCTCTCGCGCCCAAGCTATCTGATGCGCAGCGAAAAAAAGCGATCGCGGACCTCACGCCGCTGCACGCGAAGATCATCGCTTCCAGTGAAGAATTGCTGACGGAAATGTCCGCCGGCGAAAAAGAAATCGCCAAAGAAGAAAAATCCCTGCGCGCCGCGGTGGAAAAAGACGAGCGCGCAAGCGCGGAATCGGTCTTTGATGATGATTCTTCTCAGCCTGTCTGATGCCCCCAAACTCCCCCCAGAACCGGCTTGATGCCAATCTGCATATGGCGGACGGGGACGATGTCGCCAAAAATCTTCATGCATATGACACGGTGAAAGGCCGCATCAAGCGTTATGAGGACCGGTTGAAGGCCTTGGAGGATCAGGGCGTACAACGCGCCAAAACAGATCCCATCCGGACGAAGGCCAATCAGCCGCTGAAGGAAACACGAACAACTCTGGAGAGGGATGATAATGATTTTCAGTTCAAAGACACACGGGTGTCGCAATCCCCCACGTATTACTATGAAGACGGCCGTATTTCATACTGGAACGGCCGCGGCTGGAGTCCGCTTGCCGTTGATCAAAAAACCGCGCAGGAACTGTTGAAAAACGCAAAAAAAATACCTGCCCCTTCCCGGTTCGGCCGCGAATATGAATCGGCTGCGAATTGGGCGGATGTGGAGAGGAAATCCGCTGATGTCGATGCCGCCCGTTTGAACGGGGGACGCCCGGACGGCCGTCTGAATGTCGCATTGAAAATGCGTCTGTTCTGGAAAGTCGCCGAATTGGAACAGCATTACGGCGAAGTGGAACAGCTCATTGCCGCTTTGGAAACGGAAGCCAAGATCGACCTCAAAGATCCGGCGCGGCTGAGCAATCAATTGAAACAAGTCGCCACGGATGGTTTGAAAAAGAAAATGAATCTGTCGGAAAAAGCAGCGGACTCTGAAAAACTCCAGACCATCCACGTTGATCGGTACAACGAGCCGTTCACGAACATGGATCAGCGTGTCTATCACCTGCTGCGCGTGCCTGCGCATGCAGACGTGTCGTTTGTGAAATGGGACACGAATGCCGGCAAAGAAATATCTCCGGCGTCATTTGACGGGAAGACCATGCCGGCAAGCGGCGGGTACACATATTTCGAACTGACGAGCCAATTCACCCGCACCGTCGATATCGTGAACACGCGCCTGAAAGTGATCATGGATGGGCAGACGCGCTACGCGACCATCACCCGCGATCCCCGCTTGAATAACCTGATCTTCACGTTCGACAAAGTCGATGAGGTGGAAGAGAAAAAAAAGAGAGAGGACGAAGAGAAGAAGCAAAGAAAAGAGAAGGAAGAGCGCGATAAAAGAGAGTACGAAAAAAATCTGAAAGTAGAGAACGATAAGAAGGAAGAAATGAAGAAAGAAGAAGAAAAAAAAGATCGCGAACGCTTTGGGGAATTGCAGAAAAAACTGCCAGATTTGCTCAAAGATTTTGAGCAATCGAAGAAAACAGATAACCCCGTTATCGTCATTCCAAAAATCAAAGATACTCTGGAGCACGTCAATGACATGCTGTGGGATAGGTATGACAAACTGTTGTTAGGCGAAGATAGAAAAAAAATAGAATCGATCAAAGAAAATTTGATGAAGGAGGATTCAGCATGGAAAGACAGGGATAGGTTGCAGCGGGAGGCGAGGGCAAAGATCGAGCAGGTACAAGAGCCTCCGCAGATTAAGACGTTCAATGAAGCGCTGCTGGAGGAATGGAAGGATGTGAAAGCAAAAAATGATGCTGTTTATGATATCTTTCAACAGGACCTGACTCATATCCTGGGTAAGGTGAAACTGGCACGCCAGGAGAAGGAACAGCTTCAGCAGGCGGTGGATGCGGCGAATCTGGACCCCGAGCGTGTGCCGCAAAATATTCTTGAATTTGCCAAACAACGGATCGCCTCCTTGCATACAAAAATATTGCTCGAAGACATGAAGGAAATCGAAACCGCTTTCAAGCGCAATGCCGATACCGATGATGAAGGCTATTTGTCTGCGATCGACCCGAAATTCGAGAACGCAACAGTCGTTGAACTTCAGCTTCAGAAGGCGCAGAAAGAGTTGGCCGATGTCGCTGAGCTGTGCAGATTATATCCGGACAATACTGCATTTGCGGACCGCAAAGAATTGCTGGAAACACGACGCATCCCTTCACTGCAAAAAAAATGGGAAAGCCTGCAGCCTGAAGCGAAAGCCAAAGAAATCGAGGATTTTAGAAAATTGATAAAGACGACTGATGAGTTAATAAGCAATGCGAAAGAGCAGCGTGCATCATCGAAAGATATCGATAATGCCGTAACGTATATCTTGCTTGAGGTGGACAAATTGAATAATAAACCGTTCTTATCCAAAGAATTTCCGGACAGAGTGGGTCTGTTGAATGCGGTGATTCAGGAGTTGAACGCCAAATTGAAAATGCTCCTGCAGCAAGAGGAAGATGCAAGAAATTTGCCGATAATAACGGATCACGTTTTGGAACAACTCCGGAGTCCCGGTGCGTCCTCCGAGCAATTGGAAGCAGCACATGCAACTGTACTGGCGGAATTAAGAATTCTGGAAGAGTCGCCTGATCCGGAGGCGATGTCTGAGCGCGCCGCCACTCTGCACGCGCATATCGAGGAAATCGAAAAAGAGCGGAAGGACATCGCGCAGTTGAAAGAATTATCTGGCAAAACCGACGAAGCCGTGCAAGCCGCACTTGCGGATGACTGGACCAAAGAAGGTGTCCAAAACGCGCTTGATTTGATACAGAACGAACGGTCTCTCTATGCTGAGAAAACAGGACATCCGCTTTTGCATGAAGTGTACAAAACACTGTTGCAGGTCCGCGAACAGGCATTCGCAACGCAGGAGCCGGTCTTGAAAGGCCGTCAAAGATTGGAGCGTTTGAAGGAAGTTCCACAGGAGAAAGTCGCAGATGGGCAACAAGCTTCTGCCAGGCCCAGGGGAACCGGTCCTGCTGAAGAGATGCCCAAGGAACCCGGCACAATGGAGCAAAAGCCCGTATCCCCTCCTGAAAAAGAAGATGAAGAGCATTTTGAAACTCGGATACAGGAAGCTGTGAAGAAATTATGCGGTCTGCTTTCCGAGCGGTTGGGGAAAATCGATCCTGACACGCAGTTCAAGTTGAGTGATGAAAATCCCAATGTAATCCTTGTGCAGCAGAAAAATATGCAGGAGGAGCCCATACGATTTGAGTGTTTCGGGGACATGCGGGGAAAAAAGCTTTCCGTGAACGGCAATATTGCCGTGGATATCGGAAAAGAGCTGAGTTCGGAAAACATCGATGCGTTGTTCAGTTACATCGCGCGCAATTTGGAGTTGTTCACGCAAAAGAAAGACGGCGTCGAAACGAAGGCGGAGAAAAGAATATCGAATGTCCTGGGATTGGACGGCCTCACACTGGAGAACAGCAAGATATTCCGATTGCGCATATCCAAACAAGCATTCAACGCGGATAATCTTCTCGCCAAAGGAGTTCAGTCAGCCGCGGATGAGTACGTGCTCAGCATTCGCGCGGACCGCGTGGAAATCGGCGGAAGCGTGAAATTCTTTCAGGGTGATACGCTCATCGGTGCGCTGCAGCCCGACACGCAAGGTTTCATAGTTATGGTGCATGATGGCTCATCCGACATAGATCTTGGCTCTCTTGTGCAATTCGCCAAAGAGGGAGTAAGTCCCTCACCATCCGCTCCTCCCGAGAGATTACTGACCAAAACGCAAAAGGCCGAAAGGAGACAAGAGGAGGAAAATGCACAATATGACAAAGAAACAAATGAACTCAAGGAAAAAGCGGCCAAAAGTTTGGTCGACGAACCTACGCCAAAACTGCTTATTGCAGAATATATAAAACTACTCGAGCGTGCGGAAAGTATCACCGACGGGATCATTACGGATACCGTGGAAAACAGGAAGGCTCTTACATCCGGGCTGCAGAATCTTTTTGTTTTTCTTGCAAGAAAAAATCCTCAAGTGCGTTCAACGGCGTTTACGCTTGCTTTTTCCAAAGATGGACGAGAGCGTGAGCTTGGCGGAAAAATTCTGACATCATTGGCGATTGACGATCAGCTGGTCCAGAGAAATTTGCGTGAGATTTTGCGTACCGGCCGACTTCCCCATTTTGAAGCGGAAAATTCATCGAACCCCTCTGTCGCTCCAAGCATGGCCGGAACCGCCTTAGACACTCTTGCTGCGCAATTCGGTGACCGGACGTTGGCTGCCGATATCCGCAATGTTTTGGGCGCCATTTATCTGCGTGCCGTGCAACTGCGCACTCAGGAAAGTGCTAGTAGTTTGAAGGAAGGATTGTACGAATACGCGGATATCGAAGAGTCCAGTCTTACGGATGACGATCGGCGCAACGTCGAAATTCTCAAAAAGACACTTTTTATTAATTGGACCTGGAAAAATACGTATGAACAGGAAGGGAAAAAAACCGAAATCGCCAAGCTTATCGTGCGGATCCTAAAAAAGGGCCCCCAGGAGGCCCGCGGGATACTGCGAAAAATGGCAGATGTCGATACCGAAGATACGCGCAAAAACGCCCTGCATCTTTTACTTGATGGTCTCGTGAAAAAACGTGAAATAGGAGGCGAAAAATTTGAGCCTGTAGATGTGGAAACCCAAACATTGCTTGCGGAAATCGTGAAGGACAAGAAGAGCGGAGTGGATCTCCGCCGTTCCGCGCTGGTGATGCTCGAAAAAACCAGTTATTTTTCGGGCGGAAACGAACTTTGCAAAAACATCATTCTTTCCTTTTTACAGGGGCAAGATTCCGGCGACCGCTCGCTGGCGATCTATGCTCTGAATGAAACAAATAGGCTGTCGAAAGAATTTTTCTACGTCATCTATGGAGATGAGCATGGAATTCCCAAAGCCAATCAAAATTTTGACGCCCCTGAGCATATCACCAATACTCTGCTGAGTTTGGTCGACAAACCTGATCTGTCCAGGTCTGAGAGAACCTCCATTTTGAGGATTTTACGGCAGGGACAATACCAGCTCAATTCCAGGATTGAGTGGTATCGGGCGGACAAGTATGGCCGGGCATTGGCGTTAAACGCGCTTACGAACGCATTGTTTTTGAAAGTATTCACCGATAGGAGCAGCAACACCGATGATATCATTCTTGCTGTGAGTGGAATCCTGACCAATGGTTCACATTATAGTATTACACCGCGTATTCAGCTCTTGAAGACAGTCGCATCTTTGGATATGGAAAGAAAAGGCATCGTGTTGACTGCGTTGCGCGAGCGCGGCTCTTTCCATACTCCCGAAGTGACTAATCTGCTGAAAAATCGTTTGCAAAATCCCGGTGCCAATCCGAAGCAGGATGCAGAAATAGGGGAATGGCTATCTTTGACCCAAGATTTTTTGAAATCGGTGTTCGATGCGAAACCTCCTGTTTCATTTGATATTCTCGAATCAGCGGTAATAGTATGGAGAGACATCATCTGGATACTTGAAGAACAAATCGGAATCCAGAGTACTGTTCCCCCGATCACCCTGACCATCTCAGATACATATCTCGATCGTATTGCTGATGAAAAGCAGCGTAGCTCCATGCGGACGTACATTAAGAAACTGCAAGACAATGGTTTGACTTCGCGATAATCGGTATCCGTACGTGCGGGGGCATACTGGCAAAATCTCGTTAATTTTGGTATAATGGGGGGAATGCATATTGATATCCATGTTCCGCGCCCAGGTGCCCTGTTACTGGGGATATTCGCCGTCTTGGGATGGGGTATCGCGTTGAGTGGCGGCGGGACGGATGCGCCGGTGCAGGCATCGGTTTTGACGGAACAGGTGTCGTCGGAAAAAGTTGTGGAAGGATTGCCTGTGGGCGAAACAGATGAAGAAGTGGATGCGGGAACTGAGGACATCGAAAAAGGTCCTGTGCCCCGTACACCAGAGCGCACAACCGCGACGAAGAAAAAGGCTGCGGTGACGCCGACGGGCGGCGATGACACGCCGTTGGAGGAGCAGTATTCGGAAGCCGAACAGGAAGCGATGCGTGCGCGCGAAGAGCGCGATTTATTGCAGAACAAGCAGGAGATATTGCGCGAGCAGTTGGCGCGCCTCCAGGATCAGCGTTTGGCATTGGGTGCCGAGGTCGATCCGGATGTAGAAAAGCAATTCCAGCGCGCCACGCAGTTATTGATCTCGCTCATTCAGGATGAAAAACGCGCGGAGCAATTCCTCAAAACGTCGCTCAACCAAATGCGCGAAGCCGAAAGCCGTGCAGTGGCGTTGACCGTCGGGAAGAAGAGCAACAGCATTGTCTCGCTCCTGTGGCCCGTTCAGCCGCTCCTCGGAATTTCCGCGTACTTTGAAGACGAAGGATACGTCGCGCGTTTCCATATGGAGCATCATGCGATCGATATTCCCGTGAACCAAGGTTCGGATGTGTACGCGGCCGCGGGCGGCATCGTCGCCGAAGTGCAAGACCACGGACTAGGTTTCAACTACATCGTCGTCGAACATCCGGGCGGCTACTCCACGCTGTACGGCCATCTGACCAAGTTCACCGTCACCGTCGGTCAGCGCGTATTCGCGGGCGATCTGCTTGGCTATTCAGGAGGCAGGCCAGGCACGGAAGGCGCGGGTATGTCCACGGGACCGCACCTGCACTTTGCGATGTATAAAGACGGCAAAGCGGTGGATCCGTTGTTGTATTTGCCAGCATCTTCGGGGATTTGATAGTTCTGTAGAAAGGCTAAGGATTAAGGCTAAGGCTAAGAATAGTTTTTCAAGTACTTAGCCTTAATCCTTAGCCTTAGCCTTATCCCTCGCATACGCATCCGTCATCCCCGCCACGTAATCTTTCACCGCTTCGGGCAGCGTGCTTTTTGTGAGTTCCTGTAATGCGAGAATTTTGTCCGTCGGATGTGTGAAGAGCGTGTCGCAAAGTTCGCGAAGAATGCGTTGGCCCTCCTCGCTTTTTTGCAGTACTTGCGGATGGCTGTACATGCGCTCAAAGAGAAACGCCCTGATGTCCGTCAGCGCTTTTCGCGTGGATGCAGAGACGCCGACGAGAAGAACCGTCGCGCCGTACACGTCATCGATGGCGGCGACGCGATGTTCTTTCAATCGTTTTTCCGTCTCCGCATACAGATCGGTGACAAGCAGATGAATGATGGCGCCGCGCAGTCCTGTGCCGCGGTTTTGCTGCAGTGCACGCGCCTCATCAATCAACGGCAGTCCCGCCAGGTCCGCCATCGCAAACAGCCCTGCCCGCAGGCCGTCGTCACAATCGTGCGCGGTGTAGGCGATCTCATCGGCAAGATTGACGACTTGGGCGTCCAGCGACAGCGCCCGCCCGCCCCGGTCCGTTGCCAGCCGATGCTTCATCAGTCCCTCCAAAATTTCTTGGCTCAGATTCAACCCCGTCGATCCATGCCGTTCGAGTGTCGTGACGACGCGAAGTGATTGTTCATTGTGTTCAAACGACGACTCATGCGTGTGCATCCATGCATCAATTGCATACTCCCCCATGTGTCCGAACGGCGGATGACCCAAGTCATGCGCAAGCGCGATGCACTCCGTCAGATCTTCATTCAGTCTGAGTGTCCTGGCGATGTCGCGAGCAATCTGTGCGACTTCCAATGTGTGCGTCAGTCGTGTGCGATAGTGATCCCCTTCTCCCGCCACGAACACCTGCGTCTTCCCGAGCAAGCGTCGGAACGCCTGCGCGTGAATAATGCGTCCGCGATCACGTTGAAAGGGAAATCGGGTTTCATCATCCGGCTCGGCGACTACGCGTCCCAAGGGTGCGCGATGCGATACGGCGTAGAGGGCGAGGAGGGAATTGGCGGCCGATGATCGGGATGAAACGGATTGCATGGAAGAATGGAGTATATCCCAAATCCCCCGGTTGTAGAGACGTGCGATTCGCACGTCTTTACGGGCCATATGTTTAAGACACGCCCAACGACCGTCGGACAGAGACGCTTGATCCCTGGGGTTACCAGGTGGGTGGCCGCAGCCCCGGACCGCAGTCCGGAGCGGTTAAGCCTCCCTTAGCGCGTTTCCGAGAAGAAACGGGGCTGCCCTAACGTGTCGCCGGGACAA
>CAYOFI010000002.1:114875-166004 GCA_964403335.1 uncultured Candidatus Peribacteria bacterium | reverse complement strand
TCACCCAAGGGGTCCCCTTTGGGGCAGCTCCTTCTCCCTGCGGGGAGAAGGAGGGTGTTAGTTGTATGTGTTTAAAATAAAACAAAAACATTCCCCCTCTTCCCCGCAGGGAGAGGGGGTAGGGGGTGAGGCTAAACAACAAACAAAACACACAAAAAAAGACCCGGATCACTCCGGGCCTTTTTCAAAATTGTACTTACTGAGCATCAACGCTGACGCTTGCGGATGCGCCGGCATCCATGGCATCCACGCTCGAGCTGCTGTCGCTGGAGACGGAGCTGCTGGAGTCCGAGCTGACTTCCATCACATCGGATACGGACGAGGTCGTGCCGTAATCGACATCAACATCGACAGTCGGAGTGTCCGTAACGGCACCTGTGCAAGCCGTGAAGAGCAACAACGCGCCTGCTGCGGCGACCTTGGCAAAATTCTTCTTGTGCATGGAAAATAGGGGTAAGGAAAAAATGCGAAGACCAGTATGCCCTTCTTCTGACGAAGAAGCGAGCAAAGACTGACAGGGATACTGAGCAGATTATAAAAAACTATATGTATGATTATTTGTCAATAATTGCACAATTGAATGAACTTACGAGCCGTAATGTCGTTGTTGCCCGGCTCCGTCTGCGGACTACGCCGCGGCATCCGCGAATGGTACTGAATAACCAATCATCGCGGCGTAGTGCCCCAGAGGGCACGAAGCCGGATGGTGCCGTCGGCTGGAATTGAACCAGCAAGCCCGGTGTGGGCAGAGGATTTTAAGTCCTCCGTGTCTACCATTCCACCACGACGGCACGCGCAAAGAGTATACCCATTCGCCTTTCCGCTCCTCCAGACATTATATGGGGAGCGCCTCCAAAGCCGGGCGTTCCGGCAGATTTTCGCCGGTGCGTTCGCCCACGCGTAAGGGCTCTCCGGTGACCAGATCAACTTCCTCCGCACGGACGATCAACCGGCGCAAGGTGGTGCCGATCGGCGTGCAGGTCATGAGGGTGGCCATGCGTGCGTCGGCGGGTTGGTCGAGCACGGTGACGTCCGAGGGAAGAACTTCGGTTTTGCTGCGGACGATGTAGCGATGCTCGTCGCCGCCGTAGTAGACGATGTATTCATCGCCCACAGCCAATTCATGCAAGCGCGCGAAGACGGTTTTGTAGTCGCCATCGCCCCACGCGTAATACGAGCTGTGGCCGGTCACGAAGAAGTTTCCGGCTTGGCCGGGCCGTGCGGTTCCAGGGTAGTGAACCACGCCGTCTTCCAATGCTTTCTGAATATCGGCTTCCACTTGCGTCCAATCCTGGCGCAAGAGCGCCGCGGTCGAAGGCTGCACCAGCGGTACGTTCAATCCCAATTTGGGAATGACGATGCGGTTATCAGGCGGGCCGACGGTTGGCAGGTAGCTGATCAGGTCGCCTTCTTTGCGTGTATGCGAGGCAAAGACACTCGCCTGCGTGGTCAAAGAAGCTCCACTCACCAGTTTCGTAATGTTGGACGATGCAATTTCCCAGAAGCTCTGGTAATTCATGCCCACGAAGAGCACGGCGAAGATGAACGCGAACGTGGTCCCGAAGCGCGCGATATCCAATACGAAAAGTGTTCCACGGCTGTACTCCTTCACGGATTTGTTTTTCCCCGGAACCCACACCGGTTGTGCCAGGAATTCCCACAGCAACCGCACGCCGCGTTTTCCGGACGCCCGCACATCGCGCACGATGGGCGCGGCATGGGCCGCACTCTCGGTGTACTGACGCATGCCTTCGGCGAGCGCAGAGTGCGTGGTATCGCGGAGCGACCCCAGCATTTCTTTCACGTACGCGGTCGGATCCGGTTTCGGAGCGGTCACCAGAACATTGCGATCGATTTCCCAGGTGTCTTCGGTATCGCGAATGCATTCCTCCCACAATAAACCGACAGTTGGCTTCGATGCCACAGGTTCCGCACGCAGTTGCAACGGCAAGGGACGAATGGCATTCATGCCGGTCTGTTCGACGTGTGAAATCGGCTTTTGTGAGTCTTCTTCCGCGCGAAGCACAATATTCCCGAACTCGTCATAGACCGCTTTCAGCCGACGATCCTTAGGAGTGTGCATAATCGGGTAATTATAGCAGAAAAATGGCTACCATGTAAGCAAAGGGGGGAGGAATGAGCCAGGGCAAAGTGGGGGAATTTTGTGAGAAAATTAGAAAAGGCTAAGGCTAAGGAATAAGGCTAAGAATTGAAAATTTTATCCAACAATTTTGAAATATTTCAACAAACAATACGGCTTCCACACTTAGCCTTAGCCTTAATCCTTAGCCTTCGAGTACCCCGCCCCCCACCACCTCCTCCCCCCTATACAACACCAACGACTGCCCTGGCGCGATAGGCGGCTGGGGCGATTCGAATTGGAAACGACCGGTGGAACCGGTGACGATCAGCGACCCGCGCAGTCTGTCCGACAGCGACCGGACCCGGCATTCAAAGGGGATGACTTCGTTGTCCTTGGGCTTCCAGGAGATCCAACGGATGTCGGCGATGCGTGCTTCGTTCGTTTTCTCCGCATCTTTATCGGCGACGATCAATCTGTTTGCCGTCACGTCTTTGGCGACGACTTCCAGGGGGATGCGCAGTCCGCCGACTTTCAATCCGCGTCGCTGACCGATGGTGTACAGCGGGAGTCCATCATGTGTACCCACGACCGTTCCGTCACGCCGTGTGATTTCACCGGGCGTCAGAGCATCAGCGATGTGACGTTTGAGAAATTCCTGCGGAGATTTTTCCGGGAAGAAGCACAAGTCCTGACTTTCACGGTAGTAGTCATCGAACGGCACGCCGAATTCTTTGGCAAGTGCATAGACCTCGCTTTTCTGCATACCACCTAACGGGAACATCGCACTGCGGAGTTGTTCCTGTGTTAAGCCGTAGAGATAGTAGCTCTGATCTTTTGCGGAGTCGACGGCTTCCAGCAGCAGATGCCGCTCGGTTCCATCGCTCATCACTTCGCGTGCGACGCGAGCGTAGTGACCCGTCGCCAATCTCTCGCATCCGAACTCCTTCATCAAGGCGATTAACTTTCCGAATTTAATTTCACGATTACAACGGATGCACGGATTCGGGGTGAGTCCGTGACGATGTTGATCGAGGAAGGGATCGACGACACTTTCTTTGAATGCCTCTTCCAAGTCGACGATGTGCAGCGGGATGTTCAATTTTTTCGCAACGAACAGCGTGCGTGATGCCGTCTGTGCGTTGCAACATTTGCTCGGCAAAATTTCCGCGAGCGCAGGCGCCAGCGGATCCGTCCACAGCGTAAACCGCACACCAATCAATTCGTGCCCCTGCGCGTGCAGAAGATGCGCGACAGTGGAGCTGTCGATGCCGCCGGAGAGGGCAACCAGGATCTTCATGAGGATGACATTTTGCCTTATCTATGAGCTTTTTTCAATTAGACCAAACTGTATCAAGAAGCAAAAAAGCCTCCAATTGATCAAGATTCCAATACTCAATATTTTGAATGTTGGGTGATTGTAATTTGTCATTTCATTGTTTCTTGTTTCTTCGGTGCAATTCGTCCAGTGCTGACAATCGACAGAGATCACGTACGTCGCTACCATCAAATCATAATGTCGTGGACCGCGCACAAAGCACTGGAATACTGGGTCGAGCACAAATTGCTGTCTGCAAAGAAAGCGGAGGAGTTGCGTGCGAGCATTCCGGAAGATCGCGATCACTTGCAGGCGCGGGCGATCGGGATTTTTACGGCGCTTGGCGGGATTCTTGTCGGACTCGGTGTCATTTTGTTTGTGGCCAGTCACTGGGGCGAGATACCCCCGCATCTCCAGACAGGGTTGCTGCTCGCCGTCACACTCGGGTCCGGGCTCGCGGCATACTACTTCGGGTACGAGAAGGGTTATGAAAAGACGGGAGCGGGACTGTTCTTGCTCAACACGATCGCCTACGGCGCGACGATTTTCCTGATCGCGCAGATCTATCATCTGCCCCTCGATTTCTGGTGGGGTGCGTTGCTGTGGTTTTTGGGGACGCTGTACTTTGCGTATGCGTTGCAGTCGCGACAGCATTTGTGGCTATCCATTCCGCTTCTGCTTCTGACGATCGGCTGGATGCACACGGCGACCGGCGGGCGTGGCGAGCTGGATTTTTTGTTTGATGAACGCTGGACCATTTTCCCATTCTTTGGGTTTTTGGGATTGGCGCTCATCGCGGCATCGCTTTTGCAGAACCGCGTGAAATCGCTGCAGTTCGGATCCGCCACTCTCTTCCATTGGGGACTTTTTCTCATCCTCTTCTTGCTGTCGATGGCGACGGTGGATAAAGAGGTGTTCTTCTCGTTCCTGCGCTATCCCATTGATGTCCTCAGCACGGGAGTGTTGGTGGCGGGGGTGATGGGGGTGGTGTTGGCGTTGGCATTCGGAAAATTTGAAACGAAGCAGGGGCGCAGCGGATTGATCGCACTCGCTGTATTTTTGGCATTCGTGACGGTATTGGCATACGTGCCGCAGTGGTTGGGCATCGTCACACCCGTTGCGGATACACCCGCGTATTACGGCTATGAGCAATTCGGTCATCCCGTCATCACGGGTTTCTTCGTGATCTACATTCTTCTTGTCTTCGTCTTCTGTCTGACGGTCATCTGGTTCGGATCGCTGTTGCGCCAACCGGCCGTCGTGAACTTGGGCATGATCGCCGTCGCGGCGTGCATTTTCATCCAGTACTTCTCGTGGTTCTTTGAACTTTTGCCCCGTTCGCTCGCGTTCATCGTCGGCGGACTGCTTATTCTGATCCTGGGAATCACTCTGGAACGTCAGCGCCGCAGAATTATGGCAAAAATTTTGCGCCATCCCGTCGCCCATCACGCATGAACCGCCGCATCGCCATCATCATCGGCTTCCTCCTGCAGATTGCAGCGGTGTTTGCCGTGCTCTTGCCGTCGGTGATGATTTTGAATGCCGGCACATCGGCGACATTGCGCACAGTCCCCATCGATCCGCGCAGCATCTTCCGCGGCGATTATGTCATTTTGGGATATGAAGCCGGCCAGAGCGTGCCGATGGATTGGGAATACGGGAAGCCGGTGTATGTGGTATTGGCGCCCAAAGGCGACGTGTATGAGCGCGTGCGACTGTCGGAGACTCGGCCGGCGCTGATGCCGGGGCAGATCTGTCTGCAGGGTAGCGCCGAGTACGGACGGATCAATTTCCCGGATATCGGGCAGTTCTTTGTGGAAGAAGGAACGGGCAATGAATTTTCGCAATTGCAGCGCGAGCATCGATTACTTGTGGATATCGCCGTCACGCCGAACTGTCGCGCGGCCATCAAGGGTGTGCGCATCGGGCCGGAAGAGCCTGCGCCCATCGAATCCGCACCCGTTCCCACTACACCTCTTCCCGTCGGGGAACCCAAGTAGGGCGTGAAAAGCGACCAGGCGTCCGCTACGCTACTGTGGCCCTTTTCCGATGATCGAACACCTCCGCACATTGGCTTCCGAATACGACCGCATCGCGCTGCAATTGCAGCAGCCCGAAACGCATGCCAATCCCAAAGAGATGGCGAAGCTGGGGAAAAGACTGTCCGAACTCGAACCATTGTTGCCGCTGTTGCAGGAATACGAGGCGTCGTTGAAAGCGATTGAATATGCAAAAGAGGCGCAATCCGATCCAGAGATGGCCGCACTTGCGGATGAAGAAGCGTCGACGGCACGCGCACGTATTCCGGAATTGGAATCAGAACTCAAAGCATTTTTATTGCCGCGCGATCCCGATGACGAACGCGGCGTGATCGTGGAAGTCCGCGCCGGCACGGGCGGCGAGGAAGCGGCATTGTTTGCCAGCGAACTGGTGCGCATGTATTTGCGGTATGCGGAAAACAAAGGATGGAAGACGGAGATGATGGATATGTCGGAGGCAGACGGCGGCGGCATCAAAGAAGCGACGTGCCGCATCGAAGGCACCGGTGTGTACGGTGCGCTCAAGTACGAATCCGGCGTGCATCGCGTGCAGCGCATTCCCGCGACGGAAAACAAAGGCCGCGTCCACACGTCGACCGCGACGGTCGCCATTCTTCCGGAAGCCGAAGATGTGGACCTGACGATCCGCAACGAAGATCTGCGGATCGATACCTACCGGAGCGGGGGAGCGGGCGGACAACACGTGAACAAAACCGAAAGCGCCGTGCGCATCACGCACATTCCCACGGGCGTCGTCGTCGCCTGTCAGACGGAACGCAGTCAGATCAAAAACCGCGCATTGGCGATGAGTCTTCTCCGCAGCCGTCTGTACGCTGCCGAACAGGAGCGACTTGCGAAAGAAAGAGGTCAGATGCGTTCAGGGCAGATCGGCACGGCTGATCGCAGCGAGAAGATCCGGACGTATAACTTCCCCCAAGACCGGGTGACGGATCATCGCATCGGCCAGAACTTCGGGAACATCCCGGGCATCATGGAAGGGGAGCTTGGGAAAATACTGGATGCGATGCAGAAGTTTGATCAGGAAGAAAAGCTGAAGCAGCTCAGTAAAGATTTGAACAAATAATGTGTTCAATATTTTCCCTGGAAAGTATCTAAAAACATGAAATAGTAATTTTCGCAATGGTAAGCCAAAAACTCGATGCTCAGCTCGTCAATAATAGACAGAACTTTTAATAGTTCCATAATGCTCTTTGCCAACGGAGTACTATCCGTCGGACCCTATGGAGAAAGAGCCCCCACTAGCTGTTTTAGAAGAATGTCGTAGGCCCCCAGTTGCGCAGGAGACCGTGCCGGATTCACGGGAACTTCTCACAGTGTCTGCAGACAGAAAAACAATAAAACTGAATGTGAAAAGTTTAGGAGAACTTTCGAAGGGTGAGCAGATGCGTTTGCGGTATCTGCTCAATCAACCGGGACTGAAAACCGTTATAGCTCCACATCTCACTGCCACACCGGAAGAGTTCAGGGACTTCGAGTATTTCGAGAATGGAGTCGCTGCGGACGGCTTTGTTTTGCTTTCTGATACGGGAAGCGAATGGGACGAAGAAAACGTCATGCGTGTGCAACGGGACGGCAATGAAGAATATATTCCGTTGCCGGACGATCGCATTGCTGTGGATCATCATGCCGGATCAAGCAAGGTTTCCCGCTACACGCAGCGCGCTGCGTGCCAACAATTTTGCGAGATTATTGCGGCCAGGGGTGTGGAGGCATTCCGGGACAGCAGCGGGAGAATCATCATGAATCTCTTTTTCAACAGGTGTCCCGATGAAGATTGCGCCATGGTGCGCGCGCTCGGAAAAATCGTGGAAAATGCGGCGATTGCCGGATTGAATGACGCGCAAATCCGCGCGTTGTTCGCTTCTGGAACCCGCTTGCACAATATTGTCGTTGTGGCAGGGAAGATGGATGTGTGGGTGGGTGGTCCTTTGAACGTGGAGGAGAATGACCGAAGAATCCTTAAAAAAGTGTTGGGCGAAATGAACCATCTGAAAAGAGAATTTTTGACGATGCACCCGGACAAAGTCGAGGAGATTTTCAAGGGAATCGATGTGGGTCTGGCTGCGTATCTGGCGGGAAATGACAGTGGCGTCGACTTGAAAGATGATCCTGGTACAATGATTTCCAAGGATGGATGGACGCTTGTGTCCGGCACGCAGCCGGACGGCAGAGTGAACGTGCGCAAGCGCAGCGTGCATGAGCTGGTTATTTTTGAAGGCAGACCGAACCCTGAAGGCCGAAAGATGTTTTCGGTTGCATATTGGCCTAAGCAAGATCAGCAGGAGCAATCGTCGTTTCCGTTCGCGAAATTCTATTATCTTCTCAACAGTGCGGAGAAATTCCGATCCCGGAACTCCAGATGCTCGCTGGATTACATTCTTCATGCCTTGTTGCAGCAGCATGCAAAATTGGGACAATCCCACCCGCCGGCAATCGAAGATCCTGCCTGGGGCGGCGCGGAGGCCGGAGGGTGTATCCCTGCCGGCAGTTACTTCGTAGGGGCGGAGTTTGATCGATTGATGGATTATGTCGTCGCTCTTGTACGTGGCACAGATCTGACAAAACAGAATTTGCAACTTGCGCGTCGGAGGTCGCGAGAAAAGATAGAGAGACTTATGGTGAAGTGAAATCAGCGGAGTGTACGCATCATCTCCATACGCTTCGCAATCAGCGCATCCGTCCCAATATCACTCCGAAACCGCACGGGGCCTTTTACCTGCGCACACAGATCTTCCGCGATCTTTTCCGCGGCAGTGATCGAATCCGCAATGCCCACGATGCCCGCCGTTCGCGAACCACCGAGTTTTAGCGATCCGTCTTCTGCTTCAGCAATGTCACCGTAGTAGATGCGTGCGCTATCCGGGATCGAAGAGGGGAATGTGACGGGCTGGCCTTTCTCGTCTTTGCGATCCGGATAACTTTTCGGAACGATGTATTTGCAGACAGTAGCCTTCTTGGCGAACGAGACTTTCGATGCATCGAGTGATCCATCGATGATCGATCTGCAAACGTCCACGAAATCCGTTTCCAGAAGCGGGAGGATGTTCAGGGCTTCGGGATCACCAAATCTAGCGTTGTATTCAATGACTTTCACGCCATCTCGCGTTGCGATAAATCCTCCATACAGAATTCCCTTATACGGCTCGCCACATTCTTTTTGTAGCGCTTCCGCCATCGATTTGTTGAGCTCAGATGCGCGTTTGAGATCGAGTGTGGTCAGGAACGGCAGTGAGTGATCGGCATCCGTGTACGTGCCCATGCCTCCCGTGTTCGGTCCTGTATCACCCTCAAATGCGCGCTTGTGATCTTGGACCGCTGGCATGTCTGCGGTTTTTGATCCGGAGACGAAACTCAGCAGACTGAATTCGACGCCGATCAATTTTTCTTCGATCACCACACGTCCGCATTCATCCAGACATTCGATCGCATATGCGACGCCTTCGTCAATCGACGCCAGATGTTCGCCGCTCACTTTCACACCCTTTCCGCCCTTCAGCGCATCGTACTTCACGACATATTCACCTCTAAGCACATTCTCAATGTATGCGCGAATTTCAGCTTTTTCTGGCGCAGTAGTTTCAGGACGACGTTTGAAAACATGGAATTTTGGAGACGCGCTGATATGGTATTTATCCATCAGTTCTCGAGTAAAGCCCTTGCTGCTTTCGACTCGTGCAAGCGCTTTCTTCGGTGCGACGGATGGCACGCCGATTGTCTCCAGTGCATCTGCAAGTCCTCCGCCGATTGGATCATCCGGGCCGATGAACGCAAACTCCGGTTTCGTCTTTTTAGCGATCTCCAACACAGCCGGAAAATTCATAATGTCGACTATATGCTGCTCGCCTGCGATTTTCCGGATACCCGGGTTGCGCGAGGCACACACGTGGATGATGTTGGGTTTGTGGGCGCTGCGGCTTAGAGCATCGGCAATGGCGTGTCCGCGGGCCGAGGAGGTGACAAGGAGGATGTTCATGCTCCGATATTAGCTCTTGAGATCGTACTCGCGTAAGAGGTTCTCCCATGTGTGCTGCAATTCCCGATTGGCATATGTTCCTGGTTTTTCCATACTATATTCATAGGGCCTTTTTATGGTGTGCAAAAGGGGTAATTGGATTCTTTTGCCACATTGCTGCATGAATACATGCAATTCCTCTATCGGATTTTCAAAACCGTAATCCACGGACGAGTGGCTGCCGGTCACGGCTGTCTGCGTGAATACTTCCGGAGTGTTTGGAATGCCAAAATGGCAGAATGCCCGGAGCGGCGCACTGACGTCTTCTTGCCGCACGCAAAATTTACCTGCGTGCTTTTTGTTCGCGGCGACGAGGAATATTTCAATGAATGGAGCGGCTTTCTCCAAGGAAATCTCCGCTTTTAAGAAACCCTTTATCATCTCTTGGGCAAATCCCTGTATACGGGATCCGCTTACGGCGAAATCATCCGGGATGATAACGGTGGATTGGTTGGGATTTTTCAGAACTTCCTGTGCAATCTCATACTGATTTTTGGAAAGGCGAATATGTCTGCGGAGATCGGGTTCGAGGACTGTCAATTCGTGTATCCGCTCCAAAATGCGTATTGTTATGTATTGCTCCGACCGAAACGTGGGGCAAAACAAATAGACGTTCTTGCCAGATTTTGCCATGTCCATCGCGCGCCGGGCAAAGCCATCGATCGCTTCCTGCAACTCCCACTCACCGATAAAAACCAATTTTTCCCGGAGCGCGTTTGCCAATGAAAGTATTTTGTCATCCCCTTGTTCCGCGGCCGTATCACAGACGGATTGAAGGAAAGTATCGAGGTTTTCCAGGCCTTCTCTTTCCGTAAATATACGTTCAACTTTTCGATATTCCGCGTCTCGCGTGAACGAAGACACAAGATTGTTGCGATCAACTTCCCCATGCAAAACACTCTGGAGTGTAGGTCCGTCCTTCACGAAACGGGTATGCTCAACGGTGGCGTGCATGCGCTCATGTACGTCATTGCTCGTTCCGGTAAGAACGGATGATGTGCTCGGTACAGCGCCTAGTTCACCGTCAGGCGGTGTTTCAGCATCAGCCGGTACATCATTCGGAAAAGCCATAATGTATTATTATAGCATAATTCCGGATTATTCGCTTATACCAACGCCGCCATCCTTGATTGCTCACCCGTTAATTGATCATCCTCCTGGAAATTCGCGCGCGTTTCATTGCGCGTGCCGCCCAAAGATTTGAGGAGCTTGGGAGTCACTTCCGGCGTGGGATATTTGCCCGTGAAACAGCCTTCGGAGAACTTCTTGATGTGCGGGTTACCCACCTGGATGGCGTCGTGCAGGTCTTTGACGTCGGTATAAAAGAGTCCGTCCGCACCGATCATTTTGCAAATCTCATCGACGGAGTGATGCGCGGCGATCAGTTCGGTCGTCGTCGGCAGGTCGATGCCGTACGGGTCGGGGCTGATGATGGGGGGCGAGGCGGATGCGAAATAGACTTTTTTGGCGCCGGCCTTGCGGGCCATCTCCACGATTTTCCGGGACGTATTCCCGCGGACAATGGAATCATCCACAAGCAGTACGCTGTTGCCTGCAAATTCCAGGTCGATGGGGTGGAGTTTGAAGTTCAGCGACCGCTTGCGGACTTCTTGTCCGGGCATGATGAAGGTGCGGCCGATATAGCGGTTTTTCACGAAGCCTTCGCGGTAACGGACTCGCAGTTTATCGGCCAAACCTGCGGCTGCGGGGCGGCCGGTATCGGGGATGGGGATGACGGAATCGATCTTGATGCCGCTCTTGCGGATTTTGTCGGCCAGCGCTTCGCCCATACGGACGCGGGCCTTGTAGACGTTCACGCCATCAATAGTCGAATCCGGAGCTGCGAGATACACCCACTCAAACAAACAGGGCGAGAGTTCACCTTTCTTGCAGACGCGCGTATGGAGATGATTGTGTCGGTCGATGAAGACGGCCTCACCGGGTTTAATATCGCGGACGAATTCGAAATCCAAGGCTTTGAAGACGGTGTTTTCGGAGGCGATCATGTATTCCTCTTTCATGCCATATTTGCGTTTGCCCAGCTGCAGCGGACGGATACCATGCGGGTCGCGGAACCCCACAATGCCGTGGCCGCCGATGAGGACCACCGCGGAATACGCTCCCTTGCAGCGGCGATGTACGGTCTTTACCGCGCGGAAGATGTGGTCGGGCGTGAGGTTGGTGGGGCGCTGCTTGCGGAGCGCGAGTGAGAAAATATTGAGGAGGACTTCGGAGTCGGAGGTGGTGTTGAGGTGGCGGTAATCCTGTTCTTTGATTTCTTTCGCGAGTTGCGTGGCGTTGGTGAGGTTTCCGTTGTGTGCAAGCGCTATACCGAAAGGAGAGTTCACGAAGAACGGCTGCGCCTCGAATTCGCTGTTGCAGCCCGCCGTCGGATAACGGACGTGGCCGATGCCCATGGGACCCTTCAGACGTTGTAAGGAGCTGGCGTGAAACACATCGCGAACCATTCCGTTGCTCTTTTTCAGATGAAACTGACTGTCATACGTCACGATGCCCGCCGCGTCTTGCCCTCGGTGCTGCAGCACGATCAGTCCGTCATAGAGGTCTTGAATGACGTCGCGATAGCCGGAGACTCCAAGAATGCCGCACATAGGATGGGACGGGAAAACAGGAACGCTCAAGCACGGCTTCGCCGAGTTGGCGACTGCCGGATTGCGGTGGATAGGGCTTCCACGGGGGAATTGTACGCAAAATTCCAATTCGCGCAATCGGGTTCTTCGCTAAACTCATGATTTACTCGTCTAACTGTCTTTCCTTGGCGCGTATGCAGTTTCTGATGAGGCTGGCCACCGTCAGAGGTCCCACCCCCCCCGGGACCGGTGTAATGGCCGAGGCGACTTCTTTAACCGCTTCAAAATCGACATCCCCGCACAGTTTTCCATCCACCCGGTTCATCCCGACATCAATCACGACGGCTCCTGGTTTGACCATGTCTGCAGTGATTAAGTTTGCCCTTCCCACAGCCACACAGAGAATGTCGGCCTGACGGGTGATCGCCCCCAAATCCGCAGTTTTGCTGTGCGCGACCGTCACCGTTGCGCCGCGATTCAGCAACATGATGGCCAAAGGTTTTCCAACAATGTTGCTGCGTCCGACAATGACAGCATGCTTGCCTTCGACATCGATTTTGTAGTGCTCAAGCATCTGAATCACACCGGACGGCGTTGCAGGCGGAAGATGTTCAAACTCGACGGAGAGAAACATCTTTCCCAAGTTATACGCGCCGAATCCATCGATATCTTTTTTCGGATCAATAGCCTTGATCACCTGCGGCACGAATTCCTGCAAATGTTTGGGGAGCGGCAACTGGACGATGAAGCCTGTGACATCGGAGTCGACATTTAATTTGTCGATCAACGCGAATAATTCTTTCTTTGTCGTGCCTTCCTTCAAGTGCATGTGTTCGTGGCGCATGCCCACTGCCTCCCAGCTCTTCAGTTTTTGTTTGATGTAACTGGCGCTCGCCGGATCATCGCCCACCTGGACCACGACGAGCTTGGGATCCAGTTTTTTTACCCGGTCTTTTAAGGTCTCCAGAATGGCGGCGGAGACTTCTTTGCCGGAGAGGAGGAGGGCGGACATGGTTGTAGTATAGAGGATTTTGAGGAAACCGACGAAACCGAAGAAACCGAGGAGCGGATAATCCTCGGTTCCCTCGGTTTCTTTTCATTCTTCGGTTTCCTTTCACTTAAACGTCATCCGCCCCTCCTCTTTCACCGTCACCTCCCCATGCGCCCGCACACCCTTCTGCGAAATGGTGTAGAGCGACGTTCCGATGCGCACGATGCGTTCCACATCGTCGCCTGCGCCGTACCAATAGTCGCCGGACTTCTCGTAACGGCTGGGGTCGTCTACGTGCGTGATGGAGCCGCGGAGGGTGAAGCCGTCTTTGAGGGAGATGTCGTAGACTTGGGCGCCCTGGAAGACGGGTGTGCCATAGGCGCTGCCGTCGTTCTGTTTCTTCTGCTCGTCGCTGATCTTGGAGATCTGGATCGGGAAGGCGAGCAAGCCTGTGGTGAGCCCAGCCGAACCACGATCTTTTTCGAAGAGCAGAGCTTTATGGTTGTGCAGCAACGGACTGTCCGTGCCACGGTCACCAATCACCACCGTGTGCATCTCTTTGGGATTGTTCACGTCCGTCACATCGAACATCGCCATTTTGATGCCCTGGTACCAGGCGAAGTCTCCGGTCTTGGATTCCACGGCGTCTTTGCCGAATCCGATGATGTGGTTTTCATCATAAGGATGCAGATAATCGCTGTAGCCGGGGATTTTCAATTTGCCCAGGATCTTGGGGTCGCGCGGATCTTTGAGGTCGATCACGAAGAACGGATCGATCTTTTTGAACGTGACCATGTACGCGCGGTCGCCCATGAAGCGCACGGAGTAGATCTGCTCGCCGGGAGCGATGTCTTCGATCTTTCCGGTCTGTTCCATGTTCATGTTCAAGACATACATGTTGTTAGTGGACGGAACCGTCTCGCCATTGCTGCGCCATTGGTCGGACTTTGTAGTGGCAATGCGGAAGGTGGCGTCTTTCTCATCCATGGAGAACTGATTCAAGATGCGACCGGGGACGGAGCCTTGCGACTTCATTTCCACGCCGTCGCCTGTGAAGGCAAAGCGGAAGACATTCGTCTTTTCCGTGGATGCAGGGTTCACTGCGTCCCAGTTGTAATTCCACTCTGTGCTCGCGACATACAAGTTATTGAGCGACGCGTAGATGTTCTCGGCGTTGCCAAGGACCACGGATGTTTGGATTTCAGCAGTAGCGGAGTTTGTCGGGACGACCGCGACCGTCAGATATTGCGGCTGCGGCACGCGCGGGAGAATCATAACGTCGGCGCAACGTGCGACGGAAGTCGTCTTGCCGGTGGAGCTGTCTTCCATCTGCGGGAGCAGATCTTTTTCCGTAGCCGAGAGAGGCATCGGTCCGCCCCAGTATGTGGGCTGATTCAAGACCAAGTACATCTTCTGTCCGATGCGACGGGTGGAGACGGAGTAGCCATCGAAGCTGAGCGTGCGCGTCTCTTTGGGAGACGCGGCATTCGATACATCATAGAGACGCACGTCCACGCGGGGCACGTACCAGCTGCCGGGGTAATACTCACCCGGTGCGATCATTTTGTCCTGCACCGCACCTCCTGCACGCATAATGTGATAGACCTGACGCTGCGCAATAACGACGAGCGTGTTGCCGTCGATGTACAAATCCTGCGCGTATGCACCCTCTGCTTCCGAGCTGATATCGATGCTTGCGACTTCCTGGAGTCCGTTTGAAGGCGTTGCTTTCACAATGCGAACTGTCGACTTCTCCGCGTTGCGGACGATGTACAAATACTCGCCATCAGTCTTCACAATGTCGGCTTCATCGACACCTTCCACCTGCACGTTGGTCTGTGAATAACCGCCGTCCCCTCCGCCTCCCGTAGAAGGAATAGTCGCTTTCGATTCATTTGCTGCCGCAGGAGCTGGTGCTCCTACTGCGTCCTGCAACATCACACCGCCACCGCGGTAGTACATCATGCCCTGGGATCTGCTCGCTTCCTCGCGGAATGCTTTCAAATCCACGCAAGACTTCGCAGTCTGCGGCGTATCCGAAGCTAAGTTGATGGCGACTTCAGGATACTTCACGTTCAGGTAGCCTTTCGTGGGCTGATCGGTTTTGCTCTCATCCAAGCGCCACATCATCTCGGCCATTTCTCCGCGCGTGAGCGCCGCATCCAATTTGGCGACTGTCGTGGGGATGGCTTTGGAGGATTCAAGCGCGCGACCGTACGGTTCGTACCAGTCAGGCGAGTTGCCTTGCACTTCCTGCTTGAACGCGAGCGTCAGGATTTTTCCGGCTTCCACAAAGTTGATGTCGCGCTCCGGGTGATAGAGTCCATCCGGGTTTCCTTCCACGATGCCTTCTTTCTTTGCGGTGCACACGTACTTGGCGAACCACTCGTTCTGCACATCCGGAAAACACCCTGTCAATTCCGCGATCGTTGTGCCGCGGGCTTCCAAAATGATTTTCAAAAACTCGGCACGATTGATGGAATTGCCGGCTTTGAACGAGCCGTCGCTGTAGCCTTCAAGAACTCCTTTTGCCTGCAGCGCTTCGATGGCGGCGCGATAGCGGGTCGAAGTATTCACGTCCGTAAACGTTGCGCCGAACGCGACCGGCAACAGCGCCATGGTGATGCTGATACCGACTGCGGCCGCGAGGGAGCGGCGAAGAAGGGGATGCATACAAGAAATGGGGAAGGAATCGGATTGTCGAAGGTACTACGGAAGCAACAGGGAAAGGTTACAAGTGTGCTTTGATGTGAGCGTAGACGGCGGCGGACGATTCTTCTTTCGAGAGCGACGTGTCGACTATCTCGATAGTTCGATCCTCATCGGCCAAGCGGCGATAAGCCGCATGAACCTTCTTCTGCATGTCTTCCTGCTCAAACACATCTTTCTCCGCACGTTTCTTCATTCTTTCCAGGCAGACGGAAAGGGGAGGAAGCGTGAATATCACAGCAGAAGGCTGTATAAAATTTTTGTTCAGTTCTAAAAGTGGAGTAGTATCCAATCCCTGCGCCTCGGCATACGCGATGGTGGAATACCAATAGCGGTCGGACACGATGACTTTGCCCGCTTTCAATGCAGGTTCGATGACCGTTTCGATATGTCGTGCGCGATCTGCAGAAAACAGAATCTGCAGCGCCAGGGGAGTCATGGTCCCGCTGCGCAGCAATTCACGGATCCATTCGCCAATTGGTCCGTCCGTCGGCTCGGCTGTCAGGACGACGCTGTGTCCTTCCTTTTCCAAACGTTCAGACAACAGCCGCGCTTGAGTCGTCGTACCTGCGCCATCGGGACCGTCGAGGACGATGAATGTACCGGGCATGAGCGTGATTATACCCTATTGCCTTCGTGCCCCGTTTCCTCCATCCCCCAGCCCCTTCCTCCACGGGAGGAAGGGGAGTGAGCATGTTCATAATTCCCCCTCTTCCGTGGAGAGGGGGTTAGGGGGAGAGGCGAGGGCTCAGAACGCCGGCCTCAACTCCGCCGGAGTCGGAATCTTAAACAGCACCTGCGCGTGCGTTGTCTTTCCGAAGTCATTCTCGATGAGTTTGGCATGTCCGTCGCTGTGGTACGCGAAGAACAGCCAGCTCCCGGTCTCCGTCGTACTGTCCGGCGGAGCGGGGAAGGTGAGGTCAACAACCGCGCGACCGCGGCGATCGCTGGTGATGGGCTCAAGTGCGGGATCACACGGTTTTTCCGTGAAGGTCGTCTTGGTGACACGTGCACACCAAAGTGAATATGTCCCGTTGCGCATCAAATCCGTGAACCGCACTTTCAAACGCGCCTGCCCGTCCGCGACCGTGTACTTCCCGACACCCTGTCCATTGCCCCACAGCTGCAGCGCCACTCCTAGCTTCTTCCCTTTCGGAAACGTCTTGCCTCCGCTCGTCAGTTTGAACGGATCGTGAGTGACGGGCTCCGTAGTCGTGAAGATCGATTGCCAGAAAATATGGCTCATCTTCGTCAGGTCCTGCATATGTGTGACCTCGAACCGCTTCACCTCCGGCGATTTGGGAGAAACCTCTATGAACATATCCTGCTCCGGCAAGCCCATAGCCAAAAAGCTCTTAAACTGCGCATCGGTGGTGAGGCTGCTGGGGGGCGGGGGAACGTTTGGTGTCACCGATGCAACCGGCTTGTTGCAACCGCTAAGCACAAATACGCAACCGATACCGAATGTGGCCAATGCGTGGCGGGAGGCGTGCATGGCTAAAACCGTACGACGCAATCTGTCCGGCTGCAAGGTGTTACTGTGGCACTGTTTCCGCAACACGTGCCTGAACGGTTCTTTGCGCAGATGCCACAGTTTCGCCCAGGGGCTGACATTTGCGTATATGGATGACGGCGCTGCGGGGTCGGAATTGCGCGGAGTTTTCCGGTTCCGTCCAGCCCTCCAGTGTCATCCAATCTTCGGGAATGCCGTCAGTCTCTATGAATCCGGATTGCTGCAGCGTTTCCAGCCAACGGAATACATCGGTCATGCGCAGAATGAGCGCACGTTGCGTAGCTTCCCCTTCGTGAAAGCGCATGGGCTCATGATGAGCGACCGCGGCGAAATCCAGAAACGCCTCACCGCCCGGCGACAGCGCCTTCACGACATTTTTCAATATAAGATCGGGATAGACGCAGTACAAAAGGCACAGTTGCGACACGATCAGATCCATCTGTTCGTTCCAGTCGGCGGGCATCGCTTCCGCGCCGGAAAGACGGAAATGATCGGTCGGCCATCGCGCAGGTTCCTCATGCGGTGTGATGTTGTATGTACGAAGACGCGGATCCAATTGCTTCGCATCATGCAACGCGCGCCCGTCCGCGCCGCCGATATCCAGCATCCGCAGGCGTCCGTCAGTCTTCCTCGTGGACCTATGTAAGCGTTCGAGCAAACCCAGAAATTGATCCGCGTGTCCCGAGAACGGATGCAGCATGTATCGCTCCAGCGGACGGTAGGCAAACGGCCGTACCTCCGGCGCAAAACCGCTGTTCGCGTGATAGAGCAGCGTCTTTGGCCAACGTTCGGGATTCAAGCACAGCGCTATGCGTTCATCCGCGGTCATCACGGGATACTTTTGTTGCAACAGCACCTCTTTCGCCACATCGCTCACGGGAGAATCCAAGTTAAACAATGTCGCGCTCGACAATTGGGGAAGGTCTTTATGCGGAGCATCTTCCTCGTTACTTAAAAAGACTAACTTGTCTTCGCAGATCATGCGCCGAGTGTCGCCGTTATAATGGCTGCCGATGGTGTGGATAAGGTAGCGCAGGAGCACTTCCCGTTCGTCAGGCAAGAGCGGAGTCAGCAAAGCGCCTCCGAGCGCCTCTTTCTCGACAATCTCTGTCAGTTCTGTCTGAGAAAGTGCCGCAAACGATCCATTTTGCACATCCCGGATAAACCGCCCCGTGAGCACGCCCTCTTGGGAGATCGAAATGCCGGATTCAGCGCTATCTAAAGCCAAAGTTGCGGCATTTTGACGAAGAAGTTCCAAAAGTCAATTTTTCCCTAGCCAGCCCTGCGTTATGGGCTTTAAAAGTGGGGATTGGAGACAAAATTCTATTTTAACAAAACAACCCACATTCCCTCTCCCTCGAGGGAGAGGGCTAGGGAGAGGGCAAAACACATACCACATACAAAACCAGTGAATACTCCCACAACGGAAGCAGCCTTTCTGGCTGCGGGGTTAATCATTCCTTCCAGAGAGTGTAACCGGCAGCTGCCGCTGGTCGTACTTTCTTTGTCTCCCCAACAAAGAAAGTACCAAAGAAAATGCACCCACCGCCAACCGCCTCTCCGTATTGTGGCCGAGGCTTGCGGACTGCGTGCAGAGGACGGAGCTTCTCCATTCACACATCAAAGAAGGGCCTCGATCCACAATCCGGCATCCGCCTGCTTCCACATTCTTGTCAGGAAGAGCCCAGCAGTCATCATGCCCGTACCACTACCCACCGTGGCGGTGGGACGCCCTCCCGGTATGTGTGAGATGTTTTGTAAAACAAAACAACCTACATTCCCCCCTCTTCCCCGCAGGGAGAGGGGGTTAGGGGGAGAGGCCCAAACAAAAACAACAAACAAAAACCCCACCACCCGGCGGGGTTTCATCTTCCAGTAATCGATCCTCTCAGAAATCCATCCCACCCATCCCCCCCATCCCACCATCTCCCCCCGGCATTGCCATCGGTTTCTCCTTCTCCGGGATATCCGTGATAGCGACTTCAAGGGTGAGGAACATGGCGGCGACGGAGGCGGCGTTTTCGAGTGCTGAACGCGTGACCTTCTTCGGGTCGATGACCATGGCTTTGACGAGGTCTTCGTATTTGGCCGTCATGGCGTTGTAGCCGATGTTGCCCTTTTCGGCTTTGACCTTCTCGACCACCACGTGACCTTCGACACCGGCGTTCTCCGCGATGTTGCGGGCGGGCCAGGCGAGGGCGTTGCGGATGATATCCACACCCGTCTCTTCGTCGTCGTTGATGGTCTTTACTTTATCGAGGGAAGACATGGCGCGGATGAAGGCTGTGCCTCCGCCGGCCACGATGCCTTCCTCGGCTGCGGCGCGGGTTGCGGAGAGTGCATCTTCCACGCGGTGTTGCTTCTCCTTCTGTTCGATCTCTGTTGCAGCGCCCACTTTGATAACGGCCACACCTCCGGACAGCTTTGCCAGACGTTCCTGGAGCTTCTCGCGGTCGAAGTCGCTCTTCGTGTCGTTGATGAGGGCCTTCAGTTCGTTCACGCGGGCGGTGATGTCCGCCTTTTTGCCCACGCCATCGATGATTGTGCAGTTATCCTTGGTGGCGACGACGCGGCGGGCCTGACCGAGGTCTTCGATGGTGGTGTTTTCCAATTTGAGTCCGACTTCCTCACTAATCACACGGCCGCCCGTGAGGATGGCGATGTCTTTGAGCATTTCCTTGCGGCGGTCGCCGAAGGCGGGGGCTTTCACGGCGATCGTGCTGAACGTGCCGCGCAGTTTGTTGACCACCAGGGTCGCGAGCGCTTCGCCGTCGACGCTTTCAGCGATGATCACCAATTCCTTGCGTCCGCGCTGGGCGAGGCTTTCCAAGAGCGGGAGAATTTCCTGGATGCTGCCGATCTTTTTATCGGTGATCAGGATGTACGGGCGCTCGAACACCGCTTTCATGCCGTGCGTGTCGGTCACGAAGTAGGCGGAGATGTAGCCCTGGTCGAACTGCATGCCTTCCACAAATTCTTTTTCGAGTCCCAGTGTCTGACCGGCCTCGACGGTGACGACACCGTCTTTGCCGACCTGGTCGATCACTTCGGCGATGGCGTCGCCGATCTCGGAGTCTTGTGCGGAAATCGTCGCGACGGCGGCGAATTCCTCCTTCTTGGATACCGGTTTGGCAAGCGTCTCCAAATACTTCACCACGGCCTCGACGGCCTTCATGATGCCGTTTTTGATGGAGATGGCGTTCTTGCCGGAGCCCAAGTGCTTCAGTCCTTCCTGCATGATGGCATGGGCAAGAACCGTGGCGGTGGTCGTTCCGTCACCGGCGGCGTCGTTCGTCTTGGTGGCAGCTTCTTTCACCAGCTGGGCGCCGAGGTTCTCGTAGGGATCCGGGAGTTCGATCTCTTTTGCGACAGTCACGCCGTCTTTGGTGACGGTCGGTCCGCCGTACTTTTTATCGATCGCGACGTTGCGGCCCATGGGTCCCATGGTGGCGCTGACCGCGCGGGCGAGTTTGGCGACTCCTTTGAGGATTTTCTCGCGGGCGTCGTTACTGAAGATGATTTGCTTGGCCATAAGGATGTGGGAAGAACGAATGAAGAGGAATAATGTAAAGACGTGCGATTCGCACCTCTATACGGGAACTCAATGAATAACCTTACCTAGAACAGAATCCAGGCGGAGGACTTTGATCTCGATATCTTTGCCTTCGGTCGTCTTCACCTTCACTTCATCACCGGCGTAGCGGCCGTAGAGGATATGGTCGCCGACTTTCAGATAATCGCGCGGATTGCTCAGCTCCTTTCCTTCAAAGCGAATACCGCCTTCACCCATCGCGATGATGATGCCCTCGCTGGGCTTTTCGCCGGAGGCGCTTTCGGGGAGGACGATGCCGGACTTGGTCGTGGTCTCTTTTTCCACGGGAGTCACAACCACGCGGTCGCCGAGCGGTTCAATTTGGACGGCAAGCTTGGGAACGGAAGACTTGGAAGACATAAAGAATAAGGAGAGAAATGAATGCGTTAGCAGTCAGGATTCTAGAGTGCCAGATTCCAGTGTCAAGACTCGATGCGGTTTTCTGTGAATCGTGTCATGACAACGAGGGTTTGATCGTCTTGTAGAGACATGCGCCGCACCCTCGTCATCATCGGCATGTCCGTGCTCTCGGCACTCTTCTTCTATACATCGTCCGTGTTGACGCATGCGCAGGCGACTGCGACGAGACAGACGTTCGTTCCATCGACATCTGCGCAGAATCGCATGCCTATCGGAACACGTATCACAGCGGATGATCGTGACGGATTCGAAGAGTTCGAGCTGAATGACTTCAGGGCGATGGTTGCGGAGCAGAACGCAGCACAGAGGGAAGCGTCGAGTGCGTCAGCGGCAGCAAGTTCATCAAATGCATCGTCAAGATCGGATGTGCCTGTGACGGATGATGATTCTGATGTTCCGCTCTTCAAACCCGATTCGAGTACAAGCACTTCTGCAAGCTCGGCGGCTGACACGGTGAACACGGAAAGCAAGCAGCCGACTCGAGGATGCGGAGGACAACGGCCAACATTCTTGGAACTTTTCGACGACGATGATTTATTTTGCTCCACTCGCGGAGAAGTTTTTCCGGTACTTATCGGCGGTGAATGTCCCATTACAACCTGCGTCATCAAGAGTGGACGCAAGGTGTGGCCGGGCGACGATTTGTCACCCTGAGCTTAGTCGAAGGGTGACGAGTTGGGACAATCGTGATGCGATGCAACGTGTTGCAAATGTTCTCCGTGCGGATGACAAGAAGGCCTGCTTGTCATTCCATCTTTGCACGCCAGGTTGACGGCGGCTTCAAGAATATTTTCTCACGGAACCGCGCAAGAAATGTGTAGGGTGTGCGTCACTGCACTCGCAGTATTTGTTTCCCCCTCTTTTATATGCAGAGCTCCGCTCTCTATCGTTCCCTCGCACGCGCCTCCGTGGCTGCTGCGACGATCGCTTCTTTCGGCGCACAGTCCGCGCTGGGCTTTTTTGACACGAACAAGAATCAGTCCCTCTTTTTGGGAGTCAGCTCGTTGACGAACATCACGGCTCTCAAGAACACGTCTGCAACCAGCAGCAAGACTGTTGTGCAAACGGGCGTGGGTCCGAGCAACCAGAACGCTGTCGTTCTCGGCGGCGCATCGGCTAACTCCTCCCAGACGGTTGTGGGTTCCTCCTCCAACAGCGTCACGGTCGTTCAGCAGTAATTTCCGTTCGACAGGTATCAAAGAGGGGATTTCGGTCCCCTCTTTTTTGTGAGAAAAGTGCCGATCGTTCATCGTCTTCTGCTACAGTTGTGCAGACAAATGCCTCTTTCCCCTCGCATCTATGGACTCTCTCGTGCACTTTGAAATTCCCGCGGATGATTTGGACCGCGCCAAGAAATTTTACAGTTCGATATTCGGGTGGAAGCTGGATGACTGGAACATGCCGGACGGTTCCGTGTATGTGGGTGCACATACGACGCCGATCGATGAAAAAACACGCATGCCACTCAAGCCCGGTGCGATCAACGGTGCCATCGTGCAGCGCGACGCAGCCTTGAAGGCTCCGGTCTTCGCCATCGACGTTCCGTCCATCGATGACTACATCGGCAAAATCGAGAAGTCCGGCGGCACCGTCGTCCGTCCCAAAGTCGAAATCATGGGCATGGGATACTACGCCTACGTCTCCGACACCGAAGGCAACACCATCGGCCTCTGGGAGAATTTGAAGAAATAATTTCCATTCTTAGCCTTAGTCTTACTCCTTAGCCTTCGATGCCCTGGAACCCGCTTACACCAGAGGAAGCCCGCATCATCGAGCACAAAGGCACCGAGCGCCCGTTCACGGGCGAGTATGACAACTTCCGCGGGAAGGGCACGTACATCTGCAAGCGCTGCAATGCGGAGCTGTACCGGTCCGATGACAAATTCGATTCCGGCTGCGGCTGGCCAAGTTTTGATGCGGAGATTCCCGGCGCCGTGAAAAGAATTCCCGATGAAGACGGCATGCGGATCGAAATCCAATGTGCCAACTGCAATGCGCACTTGGGTCATGTGTTTGAAGGCGAACGCATGACGGAGAAAAACACGCGGCATTGCGTGAATTCGCTCTCCATGAAGTTCATTTCAGCGTAAAGAAGAAGGGATTATCGCACTTTCCTTCGGCCGCCTGTCAATATAGGATACGTCGGTCACTTGCCGACGTGGCGGAATTGGTAGACGCGCACGCTTCAGGAGCGTGTATCCCCTGGATGTGAGAGTTCGAGTCTCTCCGTCGGCACCATCCGGCTTCGTGCCCTCTGGGGCACTACGCCGAGATTTGCGTACTCGATATTGCTAGACCGGATGCCACGGCGCAGTCCGCAGACGGAGCCGGGCAGTAACGGCAGGACGGTTCGAACGTCATCTGGTTCAGCCAGTATCATAGACAAATAATAAAAATAGTTTTATATTTTTATCATGAAAGAATTCTGGAATCAGCACAAAGAACCCGTCTTGCGGGTGAAGGAGGCGCATGAAAAAGCGGGTTTAGTCAGCCATCATGACCTTATCCATGCGTTCCGTGTCGGAGAGATGGCGCGGATGATTGCGTTGAGCGAGGGACAAGATGAACACACAGCGACGCTTGCGGCATTTGCCGGTCTCTCGCACAACGCGGATAGGATTTTGCAAAAGCAAAAGGGAATCGGGCGCAAGCAGGTGGATCCCCAAGAAATACGTGCGTTGATCTGCTCGTGGATCGCGCACATTCTTGGTGAAGAAGATTCCGATACCGTCACGAACGCGGTGCTCGGTCATGACGGCAAAAATTCCGCAGAAGATTCTCCCGTGTTGGTGGCACTCATGGACGGCGACCGCGTGGTGAACCTGGATGCGGATCTTGTCATCCGTTCCGGACAATTCTTCCCCAATCTTCCGCCCGTCGATTACCGTCAATGGCTGGGTGATGAAACGGCGAATTACCGCGACCCCAAGACCGTGTTGTTCGATATCAGTCTGTCCTTGGAATGGGTTGATCCGCAGAGTCCCTATTGCGTCCGCACACAACTGGGCAAAACGGAATCTGAAAGACGGGCGGCGTTTCTGCGCTCATTCATTGAAACAGTTCGTCAGCAATTGGAGAGCGAGGGCGTGTTTGCATTTCTCTCGCTGCTCGATTCTTAATATGTAGAGGCTGACTGCGCGTACGCACTTCTCACCCGGTGCAGCCACGTATCGCCCGGTCCCGCGGAGTAGCGTTTGGCGTCGGAGAGTGTGGGGAAACGATCGCCGTACGCTTCCAGCCACAGTTTCTGGAATGCGACGAAGCTCTGTGTGGTGTTGGCAAACGTTTTTGCCGAGCATCCGCTGCGACGGCACTCCATGATGCCGTGGCAGTTGTTCTTGCTGACTCCCGTGCCCTTGCTGCAGTTGCCGGTCTCCGCCACCGCGACGGCGTAGGCCAGGCGGTCAAGATCCACGTTCTTTGCCTGGGGGACATTGCAGTGTTCCAGGGTGCCGGTCTCGCACAGGGCTTTGCGGATGCGGTTGGCGGTTACGTGCAGGCGAAGGGGATTGGGTTTTCCGGCAGCCTCATTTTCGGCCCACTGTTGCTGTACGGAGCGCAGAGTGTCCTCGAGCGACGGCTCCTCTTCCGGCGGAGCCGGAGCGTCTTCTATCTGTTCTGCGGAAGCGGCAGCCATCACCGGCTGTGGCCGGACGGTCTCCTCCGCTTGTTTCCCGGGTGAAAGGCGCGCAATTTGCATACCAAGCAAAATGGCCGTCAGGATGCCCGCGCGCCATTGCCTTGCGTGTAGTAAAAAAATCGTTCCGCTAAACATAAAGTACAACAGTGTACCCATGGTAAAATACTTGATAAAATCTTTTATAATTATGTCAATTCCTCTCTGTTTTCCAAAAAGAGGCGGCTATTTCTGCGGTTCGGACATGCGCATGGGCAGTATCACCGGCAACGGAAGCCCCGTCGCCGTCACTGTGTGGGCGCGATGAGCGGAGGGTCCGGTTTTCACGTAGTGCACATCCAAGGCATCGGGCTCTTCATCAAAGGTGAAAAACACCTTTCCTTTTCCGGGCACCGCTCCTTCTCCTTCGTTTTTTTCCTCGGGTTTTTCCATCTTTACGCACTGCAACGTCCTGCCGTCTCTTCGTGCGGTACACCCGAATTGCGCGAGGGTGCTGGCATCAAATCCTTCCGTCCCGCCGGAATACTGAAACTCCGCCACATACTTGTCGTCCTGTTTGGCAATACCGACGTACCGGATTTCAGCCTCCTTCTGCTGCCAGACTTTTTCCGCTTTCAAATTCCGTATGTTTTCCGTGACGATGTCCTGCGTACTCAGGGTCAGCGTTACTTCCAGTGTTCCGGTTAGACCCTCTTCGGCCACAGGCGGAAGAAGAACGCGCGGACCTTGCACGCCGTCACCCAACGTTTGTTCGACCTGTACCGGCACCTTTTTCCCATCGGGCGTCACCATGTGCGCGGACTGCACCTGCCAGCCGTTCAACTTTCTGTTCGGCGTGGCGAACATCAGTTCTGCGCTGTTGGGGGTGAGCTTGTGAATCCGGATGGTCGTGAGCACGTTTCTGTCGCTGGCGCGGGAGAAGTGCAACGGGGCTATTTCGATAGGCTGCTGCACACGCAGCCGTCCGTGCGTCATCTCGATATCGTACCGGGGCTTGTCTTTCTCGTTGCAGATTTTGTGAATGGCTTGCAAAGCGGTCAGGCCGTCCAGTCCATCCACGGGGACGTAGTGCGCGATAAAACCGATGCTCACCGTATCGAGATCGATGGGAGTGCCGGTCAGCTCCGCCACTCCTCTGAGCGCGTCCATCATGGAGACTTGGTGACCCTCTCTTTTCCATTCCTCCGGCGCGCGGAAAATTTTTGCGTCAGGGAGGGGAAGTTTGGATTCTTCCGCGTCAATATCCGCACGGATTTGCGTCAGGAGGCGGTTTGGCTCGGGAAAATCACCTGGTAACGGATCAAGATCCGATCTCTTCCCATACGGCTTTTTCGTCCTTTTGATTTCCGCGATGGCATCGGCCGTCAGTTTTTTCCGCGCAGCATCGCGCGTATCGAAATCATCATGATCGAGCAGCTTGATCAATTTCTGTATGGAGTCACCCGCTTCTTTCAGGCGGAGTTGGATGGTCGCCTGCGGCGTGTATGTTTGCGGCTCTTGCCCCCGGGTGTTTGCCGTATCAGTCGAAAACAGCGCGACGGTTGCCGCGAGCGTCAGTTGACGTGCCAGGTGCAGCCATGTGCGTCCACGTTGGAGCTTGGGCACGATGTCCAAATCAAGTTCGCGTTCATCAACCGTTGGAACAGGGGCGCGCTCCGTCATAGGAGCTTCCTACGCTATCCCTTCGCCACTAAGCGTCAAGAATCGATGACTACGGCTCTTGTGATTGGCTTTCCTTTGCGATAATTATTTGCCCATCGCCTTCTTCAGTCCGTCTTGGCAGCTTTGAGTGTAGGAGAGCGCCACGCACGTGGGCTTGTCCTGGAAGAATTGCAGGTACCCGCCGTACATTTTGCAGTAATCGGCGCGTTTGACGGTCTCGCAGGCCCACCTCTTATTCATGACCATATAGTCGCGGCAGGATTTCCACAGATAGCAAGCCGAGGTCGCATCGTTGCCGATCAGTTCGGCATCGATATTTATCAGCGCGCGATGGCACTGCTTGTCCATTTGGCATTCATCACTGGAGTAGTTGTTTCTTCCCAATTTGTTCTTCACCTCGGCGGTTTTGCACGTCGCGCTGTCGGGATTGGCGCACTCCGCGATGTGCGTGGCGTAGTACGTATGCAGCCAGGAGAGCGTGCCGCACCAATTGCTTGCCGCGCATTCGCTGCGTTTCATCAATGATTGCAGCGCGGTGTGACAGGGTTCGTAGCGGATGCATCCCACTTCTCCCATACGGAACTCGGCCAACATCCCGCGGCACATCTGATCATTCAAGCACTTTTGTTCATTGTCGTTCAAGCCGATGCGCACAAGCGTATCGACGTCGGCGCAGGTTTGGGCATTCGTCATACACTCGGGCGCCAACTGCGTCTGCAACCAATAGGAACGGCTGACCCCCAGGCATTTGGCGTCGCTCGCGCACTCGTACGCATTGATAAATGCGGACACCTTGTTCTTGCACGTCCGATCGTTCAAGCAGGGTCCCGTGCCCTTGGCGATAAATTCATCATACGGATTGACAGCCGAAGACGAAGCTGCGGATGATGCAACCGACGACGCCACGGATGATCGGACGGAGGAGGCGGCCTGGGACGATGATGCCTTTGCCGAAGATCTCGACGCGGAAGCCGACGGATTGCGCAGTTTTGCGCGTTCCGCCTGTTTGACGCCGGACGATTTGCGCACGCGCGCGGGTCCGGAATGGAGCGGACCGTAGGTGCCGCCTTCACTCACCGTTCCCACGGCGGTATCAAACTGCGTGCCCACTTGCAGCAACAAGACAATGGCCAGCGCCGCAAAAAGCACCTGCAAGAAATACAAGCGCCGTTGGAAGGAGAGGAGTGTGTGTTTCATTACTTACTATAATAACATATTTATACAAATTAGTAAAGTACAGCCAAAGGGCTGGTAAAGAAGGGATTGAGACTGCCATACTGACCTCCATGCGCCTGCGGGACATGTTTTCGACGCTGACGGCAGAATGGATGCTTTTAGGGTTGGTGACGTTGTCGATCCTGTGGAAAGGAGGGAAAACGCTGGAGATGACGTGGCTCCTGGCGCTCGTCGCTGTTGCTTTATGCGTGTTCGATGTCGTCCGGCACCGGAAAGAAAAGAAGGAGACGACACCGGGGCTTCCCTGGATATTCGGCCTCCTCTTTATAGCGTGGACGGTAGTGAGCTTTGTGTGGTCTTCCACCATGAACTACGGGTTGGATGAAGTGTTGCGGGATACCTCTCTTTTTTTGATATTCTTGTGGTCGTTGCGCCGGTCGCTTGCGCCGGTGGGTGACGGATGGGAGCAGAGAGTGGCCGCGGTCATCGTCACATCGGCGATCATCGCCTGCATCGTGGGGATTGCCGTGTACGCACTCCAGCCCGTGAACAGATTCGTGGGCACGTTCGTGGACCCGCGCTTTGCGAGCGACTACTGGCCGAACGCCTGGGCGGAATTTTTGCTGCTGGCCTTGCCGCTGGCGATGGTGTGGGCGCGCGGCAAAGGCGCGGCGATGCGCATCCTCATTCCGGGCATTTTGCTGGGCTGTCTGTTTTTGAGTTATTCGCGCGGGGCCTTTCTGTGTTTTATCGGTGAGGTGATGCTGCTCGCAGCGATCGCGATTATCCGCTGGTGGCGCAGCACGTCGCGATCGGTTCCCTGGAAATCCGTCGGTGTCACTATCGCGGGCATCGCATTGACGGCGGTTGTGACGTTCAGCACGGTCAATTATTTGCGACTGCAATTCCATGCCGTGGAATCCATCGCCGCGAAGGCGACGTTCACGGCATCGGAAGGAACGTCGTCCATTGATGAGCGCCGGGAGTTTTGGGATGCGGCGTTCCAACTCGCATCGGAGAAACCGATTTTGGGGTGGGGACCGTACAGCTTCCGTTTTGTACAACCTCGTCTGCAAACATCCGTGTTCGCCACGTCCGATCATCCGCATAATGTCTTCCTGAAACTCGCGATGGAGCGCGGTTGGCCCGCGGCGATTCTGTTCAGTCTTTTCCTGTTGTCGATCCTGCTTCCGGCCGGCGCACATCTGCTGGTCGACCGCAAGAAAGACGCGCGGACGCATCTGCGCATCGCGTTCTTCATCGGCGTGCTGGGAGTGCTCGCACACAATGAAATCGACTACAACCTTCAATTTGTAGGCATGGCGCTGCCGTTCTGGATCCTCCTCGGATGCGTTGCGGCGACGGGAAAATCCTTCCTCGCGCTCCCGCGCGTGACGATGCGGACGATCGAATTGCTGATCGCATTTGTTCTCTTGATTGTGACGTTCAGCGAGGGTCGTCTGCTGGTGATCTCTTCCCTTGGGCGGCATGCGGAGGCAGCGGGGAAGACGGACGAAGCGTACAAGTGGTATTCGGAAGCCGAAGGAGAGCTATTTTCGCGTGATATGTACTTGAGCGCCGCAACGATTGCCATCGAATCTCGTATAGACGGAAATCTGCCGAGTGCCGGTGCATGGTTGAAAAAATATGCGGCGGTGAATGCGCAGGACACTCGCGCATGGAAATTGCAGGGCGATGTCGCGCTCGCCAATGGAAAACTTGGAGATGCATTACATTTGTATGATGTGGCGTTGAAGCGGGGGCGCTATAATTATCTCAGTGCGACGACTGCGGTCGTGCGGGTGTTGCAATGGATGGGGGACAACATCGCGTTGCGCGATCGCCGGGAGGAATTCATGAAAACGTATGCGGATTTTGGCGATGCGATTTTGGTCAACACGCACTTCATCGCGCTGTCGAATACCGTGGAAGAATTTCTGGAGCTGGGAACCGAATTACGTGCTGCGTATCCATCGTATTCGGCCTCCATAGACAGGGCAGAAACGAAGGTTTTGACGAAGGCTCAGGCGTTGCGGGATGAACTGGGCGGAGAGGCGCGCGGAACCCTTTGGTAACGCAAACATACAAGAAAACATATATACTAATTTGGCAAACATCGACCATGCGGAAGCTCCGCGGAAGGATTGTGGAGCATTCGGGTCTTACATAGATCAAAAGTCGGATATTGCGTATTTCTGCAAACGGTCCCACCGCGGGAGCGGGGGACTAAAGTGGAATCTCAGTGCGTGGTTCTCGTGTTTCCGGGGCTCTGAGACCGGTCGGATTCACTTCCTTTCCTAGCCAATTGCCGGGAGCGTCATCACCATGCTGACTGCAACGAAGGTGATAAGCAGCGCGTGCATCAGCACGAGCGGAAGTGAAGCGCGGCGTGAGAGGGGCTTCACAAGTTTCATGCTAACCCCCGCGAAGGGGGTCTGTCAGTGTACAGAAAAGCAGGATGTTTTGTAGTCACTCTATACGCAATAAGTAGATCATTGCGAAATGGGACGAATAGCGAGTATTTGGGCGAGAGGCGAGGAATTTTTGAGAGAATTGGAAAGTAGATTAGACAACATTGTATACAAAATTTGTTCAACTTGAATGGGGTTGGGGAGGGGGAGGGGATTGCCACAAATATATGAATGTTCCCTAATAAACTTAAAAGGCCCGCCAGCCGTAGTGGGTATAAAGCCCGCCTTCGCTCTGTGGCTTGCCAACCGTAGCGCAGCCATTTGCCAATTTACGCTTGCAAGAAGGCAGAGCTACGGTGGGCAACCTTCGCTGCGCGAAGGTTGGTCGGGACGAAAGGACTTGAACCTTCGACCTCGCGGTCCCGAACCGCGCGCTCTAGCCAACTGAGCTACGTCCCGATGCGCCCGGGAGTGTATAGCACAATCAGTCAAAAGGCAGCTCTTTTGCATCTGCTATACTCCCGTTCATGCGTCTCCCTTTCTCTATTGTTTTGCTGCTCAGCAGCTTCGTTTTACCGGCATCGGCCTTCGCCGGTTTTTCAGATGTGCCGGCGAGCCATCAGAATTACGATGCAGTCGTATATGTGCAAGAAGAGGGGATTATATCTGGATATCCGAATGGAACGTATAAACCTGATAACAGGATCAACCGTGCCGAGTTTACAAAAATCGTGATAGGCGCATTGGCAGACAAGAAGGATATTGATGCATGTCCGGGGCTGGAGAGCATCTACTACAGACCGTTCAGCGATGTTCCCAAAAACGTTTGGTACGACAAATATGTCTGCCAGGCCCGGAATACCGGCGTGGTGGGAGGGTATCCAAACGGTACGTTCGGACCGGACAAGGAAATCAACTTTGCCGAAGCTGCAACAGTGCTCTTCCGAGCATTTTATGAAAACCAATATTTCGCAAAATTTTCGGTCGATCCCAGTCTTGCAACGGTGTCGGATGATGTGTGGTATGAAAAATCTGTACGCCAATTGGGAATTGCGAACGCCATTCCATTTTCTATCACTGACTACTGGCAATCCATCACGCGTGGGGAGATGGCTGAGATGATCTACCGCCTGAAGGCCGGCGTAACCACCAAGCCGTCACAGAATTTTGATACATTGGCATCATCCGCGTATAACGATCCGCAACATCTCTATAGCATCTCCTATCCGAGTACATGGAGTGTGTCTCCGAATGATGCAGGAGTCACCCTGGAAGCGCATGCAGGCACCGTTCAGAAATTTGTCCGCAGTTCCTTGATTCGTATTCGTACTGAAGAGCAGTGCCCGGTGGTAGAACCGTCTCCGGGGACCATCGTGCAAACCGTGCAGTTGGGTGGGCATGCCTTTACGGCGGTCGAGACCATGGATGGCGCCGCGGGAACACTGTACGACGAGATCACGTTTACATCGCTCATCAGTCCGTCAAAATGTTTGGTGCTTATCAAAACGATCGCGATGTCGAATGCGCTGATTGAAAATGAGCAAGATCGACAGGAGTCAAAGAGACAAGAAACCGCAATGCAAGAGATGATGAAGAACGTTCTGCTATCGATCAGCATCAACGCCGATTAGTTTCTTAGCGCTCCGTATCCCCGGTCACAATACTCTCCATGATCCCGAAGAGGCCTTTTTCCTCAATGCTTTTGGGATCCTGGGAATCCGCCGCTCCCAGCATATGGGGCAACAGTTCCAGTGTGCTTTTATTCTCGAAGGATTCAATGGATTCAGGCATACATCTCTATGACGGATGACCTGAGCGGATATGACACGCCGGTTATGGCTTGATGTAGAGCACGGAGTCTTGGTCGATCTTGGAAGGCTCGACGCCTTTCATTTTGAACGAGTGTGAGACCACGCGTGTTCCTTTCTTCAGCTGCGGCCAGACGATTTTTTTAAATGTCTGCATGGTGTCCGTCAGCAAATAACAGAAGATCACATCGGCATCGCGGTAGTCTTTCTTCCACATGTCGCCGTAGCGGATGGAGGCGCCACGGTTGAAGAAGGAGAGAAGCTTCGCGAGCGCGAACGTCGGCACGGAGAATTCGTACCCGATGGCCTTCGCACCTTTTTTTGCGGCTGCGAAGACAAGGCGACCGTCGCCGCAGCCGAGGTCGTACACTGTGTCGCCTTTACTGATCTTCGCGAGCTTGAGCATTCGCTCCTGCGTGCTCTTCATCGTCGGCACAAACGGTGCGCCGCGGAGCATCGCATAGATTCCCGGCAGTGTGATGGCCAAACCGAGGATCAACGGCCAGACGTTTCCGTGCCCGGGTGGAAAAAAGATGATGATGGCGGCCAGGACGAGGACTTCGAACATGCGAACATCCTACGCACAATTTGTTTTCACGGCACGTGAAGCTACGTCCCCCCTTCCCGGCGGGGGAAGGGGGACAGGGGGATGTGGGGAAGAAAACAAGGTTTGCGGACCCGGGGAACAATGTACGAAGGCCAATTTATTCGAGATATGACATAAAATAGAGCCGGCGCCCCTCCGGCTCTATTTCCCTGATGCTGTGTGCCGTTACTGTCTGACCCTGAAGACGGGTGATGAATTCTGTTCTTACCAGGATGATTCGGATGTTGTTGCGGACGCAGTCCTTCCATGGAGTGGAGTTACTCTTACAGGCATTTCGTATATACGACAGCGCTACACTGGGAAGCAATCCCTTCCCTCTCTTCTTCCATGTTGCTCTCGTCACCGTTTCCGCTGCTCCCGCTCATCGCCTCCACAGTCGTGAGCATGATTATCGGCATGCTCTGGTTCTCGCCGCTGCTGTTTGCCACGGCATGGATGAAACACACGGGCGTCTCGAAACAAAAAATGAAGAAAGGACCGAGTCCTTCAGCAATTGTCGTGACGATGCTGAGCGGATTTTTGATGGCGTTGGCTATTTCCTCCTTGTTTCATCTGCTTGCAATTACAGATGTGGCGTCGGCTTTGGGGTTGATCGTCACGGTCTGGTTGGGTTTCTACGCGTTCCCGCTTTTGAACCACCATATGTACGACGGACGCAGCAAAGAACTGTTCTTCATCTATGCCGGATACAATTTGGTGAACGTAGTGGTGACATCCATGATCCTTTTAGCCTGGAGATGATGTATAGTGTGGGGGATTCTTTCCCCGCAGATCATTATGGATCAAGTTGTACAAACGCAGACACCCGCTCCGGCGCGCAAGTCGCCCTGGATGTGGATCATTCTGGTTATCGTCATCGCGCTTCTTGGCTGGGCTTGGGCCGGATACAACGGCTTGGTCGCCAGCAAGGGAACCGTCGATGCGCAGTGGGCGCAGGTGCAGACGCAGTACCAGCGCAGATTTGATTTGGTGCCGAACTTGGTGAGCACCGTCAAAGGCGCCGCGAACTTTGAGCAATCCACGCTGGAAAGCGTGACCGCCGCGCGATCGGCATGGGCCCAGGCAGGCAGCCGCGACGGGCAGATTGCCGCGGCCGGTCAGCTGGATTCCGCGCTCTCGCGCTTGCTCGTGACCGTGGAAGCGTATCCGCAGCTCCAGGCCACGCAGGCGTTCCGCGACTTGATGACGCAGTTGGAAGGAACGGAGAACCGCATCGCCACAGCGCGTAAGGACTACAACGACGCCGTCGTGGCCTACAACGTGAAGACGACGCTCTTCCCCGGCAAAATTCTGGCGGGTGTCTTCGGCTTCCTGCCGGAGAAACCGTTCACCAGCCAGCCCGGTGCGGAGAACGCGCCGACCGTAAATTTTGAATCGTCCGCGGCCGCGTCTGTCCCCGCGGCGATGCCGTCGTCACCGACTGTTCCCTGATCGCTTCCTCTCTGACGCCGCATATGCGCACGCCTCTCCTGCGAGCATCGGTTCTGGGATTGCTCCTGGCGTTTCCGTCAGTCACTGTGGCCGCGTACGAGGTCCCCGTGAATGACGGCTTCTATACGCAGACGTTTGAGGTGCTGACGCCCGATCAAGAAGTCAACATCGAGCAAATCTTGACCAAGTATCAGCAGGACACCAGTAATGAAATTGCGATCCTGATGCTCGATACGCTCAGTGGCGCGACCATCGAAGAAGCCGGGTTGGAAACGGGACGGAAGTGGCGGGTGGGCACCGAACAGAACAATAACGGCATCTTGATCATCGCTGCGCTGCAAGAGCGAGAGATGCGCATTGAAGTCGGGTACGGATTGGAAGGCGCCGTGCCGGATATCACCGCGAAGGGGATTATCGAACAAGTCATCGGGCCCGAGTTTGCGGAAGCACGATATTACGAAGGGCTTCTTGCGGGCATCGATGCGCTGCAAAAACATATCGGCGGGGAATACACTGCGGACCGGTATACGGAAGAAGAGGGGAGTGTGTGGAGCGGGCTCTTCATTTTTGTCCTGGTATTCGGCAATTTCTTGGCAGCACTTCTGGGGAGATCGAAGTCCTGGTGGCTGGGCGGCGTGATTGGCGGAATCATCGGCGTAATCTTGACGATTCTGTGGACTTGGTGGGTCGCCATACCCGGATTTATCGTCCTCGGTTTGCTGTTTGATTACGTCGTATCGCGCAACCCGCCGCGCGGCGGACGGGGAGGACGCGGTGGATATTGGGGTGGGGGTGGGTTCGGCGGGGGAGGAGGCGGTGGGGGATTTGGAGGGTTTGGGGGTGGATCTTTCGGCGGAGGCGGCGCTAGTGGGCGGTGGTAAATTGCACCGAAGAAACAAGAAGCAATGAAGAAGCAAATTTCAAATTCAAATATTCAGATGTTTGATCATTGATGAATTGATTAATTGGAGACTTTTTTGTTTCTTGAAACAGATTCGGTGTAATTTATAAGGTATGAAGCTTGCACTCGGATTCCTCACCGCGCTATTCCCCTTCTCGGTCCTCGCCGCATCCCCTATCGACATTTCCGTGACATCGCACGGAGGAACAGCGCCATTGGGATCGCAGCGCATTCCCCTCTTGAGCGTGCAGTTGGCAGTTCCCTGCGGTGAAGACGCAATACTGACATCGCTGACCCTCGCGCATCGGGGGGCGGGGGAGGCGAAAGATTTTGTCAGCATCTATGCGTCTATAAATGGACGGAGAGTAGGTCGGCCTGTGAGGACGCTGCGCGACGAAGCGGCACTGATTCGTTTGCCGTCGACAAGCCTGCCGAAATGCACAACGACAATTGTAGATATTCTTGGCGATCTTTCCGTGGATGCCGCTGCCGCGGGAGAACATCTGTGGAGCGTTTCTGCGATCGATGCCGGCGGGCGCGAGACACGCATTGCATCCTCAGGATCGAGTTCCACCGCCCGTCCGACGACGGTGGGTGTCGGGCAAACGCCTGGGACGATCGTCGTCGATTACCCGGAACTGTTGCGACCGGTGACATATGGAGCACGACGGACGGTATTGCGCCTCCGCGTGAAGGCGAAAGATCGTGACCAGCAGGTGCAGTCCATCACACTGACCAATGACGGTTCGGCACGCGACAGCGATCTGCAGAATCTGTATTTACAAAATTCCCGTGGTGAAAAAATCACGTCGGTCGCAGCGACCATGGACGGCGACCGCATAGAGCTCTCGTTCGATCCTCCGCTGACGCTGACGCGCAATGACGTGCGTGTGCTCGAACTGGTTGCGGATGTGCGCGCGAGCCGGCGCAGAACGATCCGCTTTACACTGGAAGAATCTTCGGATCTGATCGCCGTTCCGTGCGTTGGCAAAACGGTGTGCAATGAGGCACACTGATACCCGGTCTTTTCCCCGCTCTGTTGCGACGAATCGTTTTCTACGGAAGTGCCGGTCTTAGTCTGCTTGCGCTGAGCGCATGTGTTCGCCCGGGCGCCTTGCCGCCCGAGGAAGTGTTGCGCCGGTCTGTGATTGCGTCCGACCAGTTGCAATCCGCGGCTGTGAGCGTGGAAGCGGAGGTGCATACGCCGCAGACGACGAGCGGTTCCATCCGCGCCCATGCCAGCCTGCAGGGTGTTTTGCAAAACGGCGGCCGGTCCATGCAAGCGGAGGCAGACGTGAAAGGATCGGTGACCGCGGATCATGCGACCCATGCGTTCCGCGTGACGGGAGACGTTGTGACGGAGCAGGGTACGCGCATCTATGCGCGCTTGCGGTCGGCAAGCATCGATCCGCCCTATACGCAGCACATGACGGATGTGCTGTATGAATTGCAGGGGCCGTGGTGGCAACTGCCGTCGTCCAGCCCCTTGGGATCGTTTATGACACCGGACCCGAATTTGCTCCAAAACCAAGCCGATATCGTGCGTGTGACGCGCGACCGGGGCATCCAGCGCATTCACGGCCGGGATGTCTACCGCTACGACGTGACGCTTGACCCCGTCCGTCTGCTGTTTTATTTGCAGCGCGTCGCCGAACAGAGCGGGCAGCCGTTCGATAAAACGGAAGTCGCCGCGCAATTGCTGCCGTATGAAGCCGCCGGCGAACTGTGGATCGATGCCGAAACGTTTGCGATGCACAGAGTGCATTGGCGCGTGTTGCTGGCCGGTGCGGCCGATCCTGTCTTGGATATGACGACGGAACTGACGAGGCACAACATCGCCGATCCCGTACAGCCTCCCGCCGATGCGCAAGATCTTTCTGTGGAATCTCTCGCTACACTGTTCTCCCGGGAGAATGTCCCCGTGGATCTCCCCGACGAAGATCCGATTCTGCGAGACATCTTCCGCTGATCGTCATGCCCGATGCTCCCCCCCCTTCCGGCACCCCGCCTCCGATGGACGGACTCAGTGCGCCCGCGCCGGATTCTCCGGTACCGGACACGCAGGCGCCGTCCGTGGAACCGATGGCCGGTGGGCCGCCTCCGACGGGCGCGGCGCCCGATGCCGTTGTGCGCGCCAAACGGACGCTGGTGGTATTCGGCGGCGCGGCGTACGCGGCATATGTGCTCTGGTGTATGTTGTTGTTGGCGGTCCTCCCCACGGCCACGGGAGAATGGAGGGGACTGGCATCGGTGGGACTGCTGACATGTTTGGCGGCCGCCATGGTGTTGCTGGGCATCGGAGCGATTTCGCTGAAACGCATCGCGCAATCCAAATTGTCGATCCAGCTGCGCCGTCAGAGTTTGATCAAAGTGGTTGCCGTGGTCGCTCCCGCATTGTTGCTTTCAGCGGTCACGCCGTTTTTGATCACGCGTGAACCGTCGCTGGCCTTAACCATCACGTCGCCGCTGACCGCTCAGGAATTGGTGGCGCCGGTGCCCGTGACCATCAGTGCCGCGGACGCGGCATCGGTGCTCAGTAAGATTGGATTGCGCGTGACCAAGTACGTGTGGGATACGAACGCGGACGGCACCGCCGACGCGGAAACCGTCACGCCGGAGACGACGGTGGTGTATGAACGCGCCGGATCGTACACCGTGACGGCGCGGTTGATGTTGAGCGACGGGTCCTACCGCCGCGCGACGCGCCGGGTGACGATTCCGCAGGCCGTGTTTTCCGTGACGCCCATCACGCCCATCGTGCAGAAACCGCTGCAGTTCAGCGTGGCGCATCTGCTGAGCGATCCCAAGTTGCTCGACTCCGTCACCTGGACGTTCGGCGATGCGTCGGATCCGCAGACCGTGAAGGGGGCGGATGCCGTCCATACGTTTTACGCCACAGGCACGTATGAAGTGACGGCCCAATTGCTGCTGACCAACAAAACGCAGGCGACGTTCAAGCGCATCGTGAACATCCGCGAGGCGCCGCCGTTGCCGTTCCCGGTGACGCTGAAGACCGAGCCGGAGAATTTGGTGGGACCGTCGCCGTTCGGCGTGTTGTTTACGCTGGTCACCGATGAGCCGCTGCGCGAAGTGCAGTGGACTTTCGGCGATACCAAAGAAGAGCGGGGCGCGGACCTGACGCGCATCGGCCATTCGTATGAAACTCCGGGCGTGTATCCCGTCATCACCCGCGTGCGCAGCGCAAGCGGCGAACTGGCAGAACTCACGACCATCATCCGCGTGGCGGAGTCACTCTCGCTTCCCGATCTGACGTTTGAAGGCTCCCAAGTACAAGCCAACATCGTAAAGGGAGAGTCGCCGCTGACGGTGAATCTTCATCCCAAGACCATTCAACCGCTTATCACGTTCACGTGGGAGATACCCCAAGATCTGCCGCTTACCGTGAACGGGCAGAAACTCACCGGAGTTCTTCGCACGCAGGGGACATACACCGTCACGCTTGTGGCGCAGGATGCGGAAGGAAAAGTGTTGCGTCTGCCCATCCGCCTGCAGGTGGCCGCGCCCGCGGCGGAGCCGACCATCCTGCTCAAGCCCGACGGCGGGACGGCGCCGCTGAACGTGATGTTCGATGCCTCCCAGAGTTTTATTCCCGAGGGCGAAACCGTCGCCGGGTTCAAATGGTCGTTCGGGGACGAAGCCGGCTACGGCAAAGACGGCGAATTGGGAGCCGCCCGGATCGAACACTTGTACGAAACGCCCGGCGACTACACCGTCAAATTGGCGATCGTGATGGCATCGGGGAAGGAGTTCAGCACCACGCGCACCATCGTGATACGGCGTCCCACGCTGCGCGCATGCTTTACGACGAGCCGCTTGAAAGTGGCTGCCGGAAAGGCCATCGAGTTCGATGCCGCCTGCACGGCAGGCGTTCCCCTCAGTTTCCTGTGGGATGTACGCTATAATCCGCAACCGGACGTGGTGGTCTCGCAGAGCACGGATAAACGCTATGTATCCGTGTTCCAGAATCCCGGCGATTACACCGTGAGCCTCACGGTGAAAGACCAATGGGGCAACCAAGACACCAAGTCCGTGACGATTACCGTTACTCCTCCCGATTCCCCTCCCTCCTCATGAAAAAGAAAGTCTGGGTCCGCGCGCTCGCCATCTTCGGAATGATCGCCATCGTCCTGACGGCGATTTTGCCGGCGTTGCAGTAATCATTACTATACACATCATGCCGCGACCGCGACGAGCGGGAGCGACGCTTCCGTCGTGAACGTTTGCGTCGATAGTTCCCGATTTTCCTGCCATAAAAATGCCCCCGCCGCCGCGATCATTGCGGCATTGTCCGTGCAGTAGGCGAGAGTGGCGGGACAGCGCAGCGTACAGTCATGGCGCGTGCAGAGTTGCGTTGCCAATCCACGCAGATGCGTATTCGCCGACACGCCGCCGACGATGTGCAATTCACGAATATCGGGATGCGCGTCGATGGCTCGCTGAACGCGGTCAAGCAAATGCAGACAGATGGCATGCTGGAACGATGCGGCGATATCCGCAAGGTTCGGAGTCTTCAGATCGCGCAGCAGATATTTCAGTGACGTCTTGAGCCCGGAAAAACTGAAATCCATGCCCGGCTCGCTATGCAGCGGCAGTGGAAATTCATGCGCGGCGCTATTTCCGCCTTCCGCGGCTTTGGCGATGGACGGTCCGCCGGGGTAGGGGAGCCCGAGTACGCTTGCCCCCTTATCGAACGCTTCGCCCGCCGCATCATCGCGCGTGCGGCCGATGAGTGTGCCCTGCGTATGCGACGTGCGCAGCCAAATATCCGAATGCCCTCCGGAGACCGACAAGGTAATACATGGGAATTGCGGTTCGGTTTCGGCATCCAGCCACGTCGAACTCAGGTGCCCGAGCGTGTGATGTACGCCGATGAGCGGTATGCCGAAAATCGCAGAGAGTATCCGAGCCGTTGTCGTCCCGACGAGCAATGATCCCATCAGCCCCGGCCCGCGTGTGACCGCAATTGCATCGATATCGCTCCACGTCACCTTCGCATCTGTCAGAGCTTTTTCGGTCACCGGAATCATGCACTCCACCTGCTTGCGCGCGGCTTCCTCCGGTATGACGCCTGCCAGCAGCGCAAATTGCTTGCGGGAGCTGGCGATAGCATTGGACTTCACACGGCGACCGTCTTCCACGACGGCGACCGATGTTTCATCGCACGATGTTTCAATGCCTAAGACAAGCATGCGTGAATTCTAACGGCAAAATGATGGTAGTGTATAGCCATGATCGCCTTCTTTCCGTCGCGCGCGGTAGCGCTGGAACTGTTTGGATTTTCCATCCATTGGTACGGGATCATGTACCTGTTGGCGTTTATCATCGCGGGATATTTGTTGCCGCGGTTGCAGAATCGCAGAAATCTTCCGTTCACCCGTGACGAATGGTGGGAAGTGCTGACGTATCTGATCCTGGGCGTGATCATCGGCGGCAGGCTTGGATATGTATTTTTGTACGATCCGATGACCTATTGGCGTGATCCGCTGGAGATACTGGCGGTATGGCACGGAGGCATGTCGTTCCACGGCGGACTGATCGGCGTCATCATTGCGGCGGTCTTTGCGTCGTGGTGGAAGCATGTGTCATTTTTATCGCTGATGGATGTATTGGTCGTACCCGCGTGTATCGGACTGGCATTGGGACGGTTCGGGAATTTCATCAATCAGGAACTGTACGGCACGGTCACCACGTTGCCGTGGGGGATCATGATTCCGGGCGTGGAAGGTCTGCGCCATCCCGCACAGTTGTATTCCATGACGATTGATTTGCTGAATGCGGCGTTGTGTTATTGGCATCTGTCGAAAACCGGAATGGCCTCCGCCGGAAAAACATCCGCGCTCTTTTTATTGCTCTACGGAGTCGGACGCTTTGCGGTGGAATATGTGCGCGTGCAGCAGTACCCGCTTGTGGATCTTTTCGGATGGATGGTGACGCGCGGTCAGCTGTATACGATTCCGATGTTTATTCTGGGAATCGTGTTGTGGGGGTGGGTGAGTTGTAGGAGATCGGCGAAGTAGCTGCCCTCACCCCCCGGCCCCTTCTTCCTCGAAAGGGAGAAAGGTTTGGGATGAGGGCAGCTACGAGCAATATTTAAACCAATTCCATCTGCAGCGTCTTCCCAAGAAAAGACATTCTGTGTATCGCGCACGGCCCGTGCTGACGAATGGCATGGCGGTGCACATCCGTGCCATAGCCTTTGTGCTGTATAAAGCCATATTCCGGGTATTGCTCGTGTGCCGTGATCATCAGTCTGTCGCGCGTCACTTTGGCGATAATGGATGCCGCGGCGATGCTCGGCTCGGTCCCGTCGCCGCGGATGATCGATGTGTGAGGAAGTGGAAACGAGAATGCATCACGGCCATCAATCAAGAGTGCACGCGGCTCTGCTTTGCGTCGTACATCCGCGAGTGCGCCATGCATCGCTTGCAATGTTGCGGCGAGAATTCCGTGTTCTTCAATCACCGATGCATCCGCGATGCCCACCCCCCACGGACAATTCTCGATGATCCACGCGTATGCGAACTCGCGTTCTTCGGGTGTGAGCATTTTGCTGTCCGCGATCAGACAATCTTCGTCCGGAATTCTTTTATGCGGTGACCAGCACATGAAGGAATGACGACGTCGAAACACTTCGGTGGGAATGATGCATGCCCCCGCAACAACAGGCCCCGCCAATGCGCCGCGACCGGCTTCGTCAATTCCCGCGATGAACGGTGCATTACCCCACATGCGAGGAACATTACTCGGCCTTCTCCTTGCGCAGCAACTTCCGCGCGATCTCGCGCTCATTCCACGGAATCTGTCCCGTCTTCACCCACATGGTCGTGTCGCTGCCCTTGCCACAAAGCAGGACCGCATCACCCGGACGCGCCGTCGAAAACAAAAACTTGATGGCTTCCAAACGATCGACAATGCGGTGCGCTTGGGTTTTGGATTGATCGACGCCCGCCCAGACTTCATCGATGATTTTCTCGGGGTCCTCCGTATACGGATCTTCATTGCTCACCACGACGATATCGGCAAGCGAACTGCAGATTTTCCCGATCAACGGACGCTTCTCGCGCATGCGGTCGCCGCAGCTGCCGGTCAAGACCAAGAGCCGCTTTCCGGCACCCAGCATGTCGCGGATCGTGCTCAGCGTTCGTTCGTATGAGGCGGGTGTGACTGTAAAATCGACGAATACGGCAAACGGCTGGCCTTCATCGATGCGCTCGATGCGGCCCGGCACTCCGGTAAAGGTCGACAATGCCGCGACGGCTCCATCGATGCCAACTCCGCATACCACGGCGCATCCGATGGCGCAGAGTGCGTTTTCCAAATTGAATGCGCCGGCGATCGGCAGGGAGAGCGTGCGCAGATTCGTATCGCGCGACCGGTGAATCGTCGCGCTCGCGCCCGTCGTGCGAACCGACACGTCTGTCAGCCACAGATGGTCGGCAACGCCATTTTGTTGCCAGGTTTCATCCGCCGAGTACGCGATGGTGTAGGAGGAAGGAATTTCTTTGTAGAGAGCATACGTCTCATCGTGCGCGTTCAGAATTTTTACGCCTTTTCCTTTCAACATCCGAAACAGCAGCGCTTTATCCGCACGGTACTGCTGCATCGTGCCGTGATAATCCAAATGTTCGGGCGACGTGTTGGTAATCGCAGCAACATGCGGCCAGATCCAGTTTGTGCGTCCTTGCACAAGACCGTGCGATGAACACTCAAGCACCGCGTGCGTGCAGCCTTCTCTCACCCATCGACGTAAAAATCCCTGCACCACAAACGGCGACGGCGAGGTTTTTTGCGTCGCGTTCCAGGTGACCTTGTCGCGAACGCGGAAGAAGGCGGTGGAAAGTGCGCCGCAGGGAATGCCGTACTTGTGCAAAATGTGCGCGGTCATGCCGACGGTTGTCGTCTTCCCGTCCGTGCCCGTGATGCCGATTACCGTCAGAGAGCGCGCGGGAAATCCGTACCGTACAGCAGCCAGGAAAGATTTCGCGCGATGCCAAGCTAACCGGACCGGATGGCGGTTCGGCAGGATTTTCCGGAGGGGACGCAAAAAGGACGGCGCCATGTCGAGTAGTGTGACGCAGAGGAGAGCTGCTGAAAAGCTCCAATTAGGGATTCATGGGCTTCTCTCCAAGGATTTGCCGGGTCTGGCGAACATCATCCGCGATCTGGGCGACAAGTTTTTCTTTGGTCGGAAAGTCCATTACATCACGTAAACGTTCAATAATCGATATTTCTGCCGAGTCTGGCAGTGTGGAAAGAGTGACATCGAGAAGGTGCACTTCACAGGCGATGCCGGCTTGCACGGCCGGACGCGGACCGTAATGGAGTGCGCCGTCATAGATCGTTCCGTCGATAGTCACACGGCAGGCATAAATACCCTCTTCACATTCAGGGGGGATGTCATCCAGGCGGAAATTAATCGTCGGGAAGCCAAGTTCACGGCCTCTCGCTGCGCCCGTCTGGGTGCGCGCTTGGAAGCGGAGGAGGGGAGGGGGGTGCATCAGAGGGCAAGGTAACGCGATAGGGCGGTGTGCTCAAGGAATTACGCGTGGTGAAGGGCAGTAATGGCACACGTTTCAGGCCTTCCCAACTATATGCGAGCGCATAGCCGACTCCGGTCTTCACCCATTTTGTCAGCGTGGACGCGACGGGTTTGAGAATCAGATTTTTGGGCAAATGGAATGCGGCTTCTGCCACCACCTGCACAGCGCCACCGGTGATTCCATCGACGGTCTTCCCGACGATATTCTCTGTTTTGGCAGCCCCCTTTTTTGTTTCGGACACAATGCGGCCCAGAGATTCTCTGCCGACATCCAGAATTTCCGGCATAAAAATATTATACCATAAAATAGATAATTACTCAATTATGCCTGCCCGCATCTTTACTGATACTTGCGCGCTTGATCCGCAAAACTCTTGGCGTACGTTTGCAATTGTTCGGCGACGGTGGTCGACTCGGGGGAAATTTTCTTCGCTTGATCGCCCAGGAACCATGCATCCTGCGACAGTTTCACGACGGAGTCCCAATCCTGCTTCTGTGCCGATTCGTAGGCGCGGACCAGGGCGCGAGTGCCTTCGGCGATCTTCACGGCCACTTTCACCACGGCCTCGGTCGGACGCTTTTCGTTGGCGCCCCGCGCGAGCAGCAGTCCTCTGGCGGATGCGTACTGCGCATCGGCAAAACTTCCGGCCGAGAGGAAATTGATGACGTTCTCCACTTCTTTTCGCGCTTCCGCGAGCGCCTCCGAGGCGCGTTGACCGTCGCGATACTGGAAGAACCGATAGAGAAGGAGCGCGACTTCCCCGCGCGTCAGCTGCTTATCCGGAGCAAATAAATGCTGCGTCGTGGCCGTGGTCATTGAGCTGGCGATGGCGTAGCGCAGCGTCGGGTAGTACCAAGCTTTGGTGTCCGACGCGTCGCGGGACAGCGGCAATGTGATGTCGCCGAAGGAATTGGGATCGACTTTGCGGCTGAGCAAAAACATTTTGATCAATTCCACTTTGGTCACGGGGCGGGCTCCGTCAAACTTCGCAGCCGCAGGCGGACCTTGCACGATGCCTTTTCCGCGAGCCCACTCCACATACGGCAAGAACCACGCGTCATCGGGAACGTCGGTGAACGGAGAGGTGATATATTTTTTTGCGTCGGCATCGGAGAGCAATTGCGTGGCGATGATGGCAAGTGCTTCCGCGCGATTTACTTTTTTATCGGGGCGGAACGTTCCGTCGGCGTACCCTTTCAAGATCCCGGCATTCCGCAGATACTCGACGGCGTCGTACGAATAGTGATCCGCGGGTATATCGAAAAACGGTTCATTTTTTGGGGGCGCGGCGAGGGCCGACCCTGGCATGAGACCTGCACAGAATGCACAGGAAACCGCCAAGCCGGCAAGAGTACGAAATGGCATACAGTAGCGTAAAAACGCACTGCAAAGCCTACCGTTCGACCCCTGAAAGGGCAAGCGGGAAACACCGGAAATTTCTACGCAGAATTCGCGCATACGTGAAGGAAAATGATCTAGAAAACCCAAAAGAAGAGATTACACTGCGGCCACTTCCTCCTTCCTCTTATGCGGCGTGTTGTATCCGTCACGTGTCTGACTGTTTTTCTTCTTTCCGCCTGTACGCCGGTTGCGCAACCCGGGGATTCGTCATCGTCCGCGCCCGTGTCGGAGCAGACCGCATCGTCACCGTCGAGCGTCGCACCGCATGCTTCCGACGACGTCACGCTGGGGGGAGCGGCGACTGCGAATGCCGCCGGATTCGGCGGAAACGTCGCGTACACGGAACCTGCTGTGAACATCAACGCCCAATTGGCCGCGGATTTTTCCTTTGATGACGTCAAAAATCTCACGGCGATGGCGGATGCATACGGTATCAAACTCACGGACGCCGAACGCAAACAACTCGCCGATCAAAAATTCATTCTCAAACGCCTGACGGATACGACGATTGTTCCCGAGCTGACCGGAGAAAACGGCCGCGAATTCCTGGGCCTTTACAATGCCGTGGCCGGGAAAGATGCCAAGGCACGCACGCAAGCCAATGCGCTCTTCTGGAGCGCTGATATTTTCTTGCATTCCTACTCGTTGCTTCAGGTCGAGCTGCTGAAGGAGATGGAAAACACAGCCTTTGCCCCTGCGATGCGCACGCTCTCGAAGACGTTCTATACGGCATCTGCGGAGAAACTCGCAAAGGCTTCGACCGACGCGGAGAAGAAAAAATGGATGAAAGTGCGCAACTATTTTGCGGTCCCGCATGCGCTGCTCTCCACCTCGATCGCTCCGCTGACGCAAGAGAGTTACTATCAGGAGAACGGCGGCATGAAGAATCCCGAAGCCGTGAAGGCGGAATTTGATACGGCCGACAAAGCCGCCGACACGGAGGCAAAAGCCAAAGCATTCATTGACGGATTGAATCTGGATGCCGAAAGCAAGGCGGCGGTGCTTGAGGACGTGCGGCAGATTTTTGCGGCCAAGGAACCGGCCGTACCCGCGGTTTTTGCGCCGGAGTACAAAGCGTATCAGGAAGCGACGAATGTGGGATTCAAAGTCGACTTCACACAGTTCACGCCGCGCAGCCACTACACAAGCAGCTCATTCCGCCGCCAGTACTTCCGCGCGATGAATTGGTATATCCAATTGCCGTTCTTCGTGAAGAGCGATGCATTGACGGACTATGCATTCGGCATCAGCCAATTGATGTCCGAACATCCCGATCAATTGAAGAGTTATGGACTCTTGGAATCCACGGTGAACTTCATGGTGGGCACGAGTGATGACTTGATGCCGCAGGATTATTTGCGCGCCATGGAGGAAACCAAAGGAAAGCCCGATCAAGCCGCAGCGATTCGCGCATTCTTGTTGAAGGCGAAGCCGCCGCGTATCAAGAGCATCGCGGCTGCATATCCGGCAGTCGGAACGGTTCAATCGGCTGATGTTCTCGCGCTGACAACAGGCATGCGCTTCTTTAGCGGAAAGTTCATTCTGGATTCCTATTGGACGGGCTATCTCACACAAGGGGATGAGGCTCCGCGTCCGGGCTACCCGTCAAAGTTGCCGCACATGGCGTCCGTATTGGAAGTGATGGGCCTCTTGGGATCCGATTACGCCCGCAGCAAAATCCCCACGCTGGATTTCTACACTCCGGAAAACGGCAAGGCCGTGGATAAGGCCATGGCGGAACTGACGGAAGAGACCAAGGCGATGACGGAAGCCGATTGGCGCGAGAATGCCTACACGACGGAATTATGGGCCATCAAAGGACTCTTTGGATTCGAGCAGGCGAACAGAGCCAAGCTCCCGCGTTTCATGCAGGGTGCCGCCTGGCCGGCGAAGACATTGCAGACAGCGGCTGGGGCCTGGACGGAATTGCGTCATGCAGTCCTTCTGTACGCCAAACAGTCGTTTGCGGAATTGGGCGGCGGTGCGCCGTGCGATCCGCGCAAAGTGCCGGATCCCGCGAAGGCGTACATTGAACCGCAGATCGTCACCTATACACGCATGCAATATTTGGCCAAGCGGATGCATCAGGGTTTGAAAGATTTGGGCTTCACACTGAAGAATTTCTATCCGTTGGAAGCGTATATCGAGATGATGGATACGGTGATCGACTATACGAACAAGGAACTTGCGAACACCGCGCTGACGGAAACCGTCGTGGAAAATACGTACGATGATGAATTCAATCCGGGACAGAAGTGCGTGTCGTACGACATCACGCACAGCGATTGGGAGACGCTGCGCAAAGATCTTGTCGACAAGCTCAACTATGCGCTTCCTGTTCCTGTCGAAGGTCCTGTGCTCCCGGCCAAAGACAAACGTGCGGCTCTCGTTGCCGATGTGCACACGGGCGGCGACACTCCCCACCCGCATGAGATTCTGTACGAAGGTATCGGTGTTCCCTATGTAATCCTGACCGCCGTCAAAGACGTCAACGGCCCGCGACTGGGCATCGGCTTCACCTACTCGCACTTTGAAACGCGCAAACCCCTGGGCGGCCCGCGCATGACGGATGAAGACTGGCAGAAAATCTTTTACGAGGGCACGGATGACAATGACGCGTTCCGCTACACCAAGCCCGTTACGTGGCCCGCAGTGAACAGCTGGTACGCGCCGCTCTTCCCCTCCAAGTGAACAGGCTGATCGCCATCGCATTCGGGCTCTGTCTGCTTACGGGCTGCACGCAGGCGGAGCCTTTGGTGACACTGACCATCCCTTTGGGAAGCGATAGCCTGCAGACGATATTCCAAGGGTTATATGATGCCGCAAAACTTCCCGATCGAGGTCGTACACCGGCTATGCCGGTCGCGATCGTCCCGCATCATTTGACCGCGGCCGTGACCATCGCCGCAGGTATCCAATCACTTGTTGTTGATGCACCGCGGTCCATCTTGCTCCTGTCGCCTGATCACTTTGCCGCGTGCCCGACACTTTTATGTACGGGCAATGTCGGTGTGAAGACCGACTTGGGTGCGACACGCCCGGATCCAAGTATTCTTGATGCGCTTCGTGCGTCAGCGATGGTGTCCGATAATCCCGGCATGTTTCAGAAAGAACACGGTATTCATGCGGTGACGCCGTTCATTACCAAGCTTTTGCCGAGTACACGCGTTACCCCCGTGGCGATCTCCATTCGGCCCGATTGGGTGAAGGATCAGGCCGCTGTATTGGCACTTGTGCGTCAGGCTCTTGGTTCGGATGTCACGCTTGTCATCAGTAGCGACTTCTCACATTACCTATCGTTGCAAAAGTCGGACGAAGCCGATGAGAAGACTGCCAAAGCGTTGTTTTCAAAAAATTTTGAAGGGATCGGCCGATTGGAAAATCCAGCGCAGAGCGATTGCCCGGCATGTTTGTGGGTTGCCGCGCATATCGCCGATGAACGCGGCGCGTATAACCCCTCAGTCTTACTGCATACAAACTCCGCACGTCTTTTGAAAGAAGAAACCGCGCAATCGACGACGAGTCATTTTTCGATCGTATTCTACAAAAATGCGCCCCTTTCTTCTGATGACGTCTCGTTCGGTGGCGATGTGACCGTAACGCGCGCGTCAGCCGATACGGTGTTGGATTTGTCATCATCAATGCAAGAATTCTGGAACGGGGATGGGCCGCGTGTCGTGAATTTGGAAGGGCCGCTTCAAGCCAATTGCAGCGACCATCCGAATCCGTTTATCTTTTGCAACGAAGCCGCGACATGGGGAAAAATCCGGACGCTTGCGACGCATTGGAGTATCGAAAACAATCATATGTTGGATCAGCATGATGCCGGGTACAGGGGTACGCGGTCACTGCTTGATGCGGAACAGGAATTTCCTCTGACAACAACCGGAACGATTATCGGTGATATGCAGGTCCACGCGCTTACGAATACTCTTAATCCGGTTGCTGATGCCGGGACCGCCGATTTTCCCGGTGATTATCAACGTGTCATCAACTCTTTGCAGGCATCGAAGAATTCCGGTGTACCGCAGGTCGTGTTTGTTCATGCGGGGACGGAGTATCAAGCGTTGACCACGGAGCTGGAGCAACGGTATCTGCGCAGCTTCGTTGATGCAGGTGCCGACGCCGTGATCGCCGCACACACCCACGTGCAGAGCGACATGGAAATGTACAAAGGCGTGCCGATTTTCCATGGCATCGGCAATTTCCTGTTCGATCAGTTTGATTCGGTCGAAACATCTACCGCCAAAGCGGTGCGTGTACGGGCATCGGACAGGGGAATAATGTTTGAGACGTTAATTGATAGAATACGATAATTATGATATAATGTATTAAATGCGACATATACAAAAAATCAACTCCGAACGGCGATTACTCCGTTTTAACGGAGAGACTCCGCAGTCCCCGGAGAAGAAAGATCCGGCTCCTCTGAAGAAGTTGACCCCGGAAGAAATCGAAGCGATTGTCTTGCCGTTTTTGAATCGCATAGATGAATCGGAAGATGCGGATTATGTCCGGCGCGTGTTATACACATGGCTGGAAAAGCATGACAAAAATTTTGATCCCAAGGCAAAACCTATCATTCGCGACATGCTTGCGCGTGCCGAACGGGTATTGCTGGACACGCGTCCGGACACACGAAAAAAAATAGAGGACTGGAAAATGACTCCGGCAGAGCTGCAATTCACCGTCCTACAAATTTGCTACGATGAAATTGCAAGGCCGCTTTTGGCCGGTCCGGGAAAGGAAGAAATACTGCGTCTGACAAAACGATTGAGCGACATGGCCGAACCGAAACAGGCCATAGAAAAAACGAAAAAAGAATTGGCCGCCTTTGATGCGGAATGGCTGGAGCGCAAACCCCGGGACAAAAAAGAGCTCTTCATCGCGTTCCACGCGCGAGGGAAGCAGTTATATATGCTGTTGAGCAACCAGGGTACAAAGGAAGGAGAGCAGCTTTGCAAAGAAAAAATTCGCGCATTGGAAGAAGAGATTCATGCGGAAATTCGCCAAAATAAAGAGGCGTTTCTGCAGTACTTGCGAACGGCCGCGCCGTATAAACAGGAAAAACAAGAAGGCCGCGGCAAGCAAGTTTTGGATCTCTTGAACATGCAAGACACAATTGTGGACGTAGAAAAAAAACTGAAAGAATCTACGTGGCTGAAAGGTTTGTTGAAAGATATTCAAGAAAGCGTCGATGTCGCAGTCAGCATATTGAATGCGTCCGGAAAAAAAGTGCCGTACGAGATACAAAATGAAAAAGATTCATGCATTTGCGTACGCAAAACAGAAAAAGGCGACGAGCGCTGGCATGTGGAACCAAGCCGTCAAGAACGTGTGATCGTACGATGCGCAGAGGGGCAAAACAAAGGAGCGTTTCTCTCGGTGGAAAAGCGAGTGCTGATGGAAGCGATAGCGGATGGAACGTTGCCTGCGATATTCGAACAGGCAGCCAAACGCGGGGTAGATGCCAAGAAACTCACAGATGCCCTCAAAAAACAGATCACTGTGGAGGATGAAAAAGCTTTGTACACAGCCAAGGACGGGTCGCGTTGGGAATTGACGGCGCAAGGAGTGCTGACGGGTCTCTATTTTCAGTTACAGAATCTTGCGCAATCGCAGATGCGCGTGAAAATTTGGTATAGCGATCTTGTAGGTGCGGATATGGAAACATTGGTACGTCAGGCAAAGGACATCTATGAAAAAGAATCGACGGGAAGAAAACTGTTAGAAAAATTCGATCTGCCGAAAGACGCAAAAATAGCGCACATCAAGGTGTTCCCCAAAGTGGAGGCAGGCAATGATACCAATCCGGTGGGTCACATGTTGGCGCACGCGCAATTCTACTCCGGGGCGTTGAAGGAACGGTATGGCGACGCGATGACCATCCATCCCGGCATTTTCTCAGACAAGCCTACGGCGCAGCTGACGGAGCAGGTGAAAAATGCGTATGCCGACGGATGCCGAACGTTCAATATCGATTTTTTCGCGCATGGAGACAACAGAGGCTTGGATTTTCGCGATGGCATCAATGCCAAAGCGTTGATGGATCTTGTGCGCGACTATGTCAAAAAAGATCCTGCGTGCCTGTTCAACATCGGTACGATCGCGTGTTTCGGAGGGGCATTGCGCAACGGTTTTTTGGAGGAATTGCGCAAAGATCCCGCGCTTGCAAAACATGTGAATGTCTTCTTGCAGCAGAAGCCATACGATTTTAATACTTCACCGCATCACGTGGATAAAGACCT
>CAYOFI010000002.1:69392-114865 GCA_964403335.1 uncultured Candidatus Peribacteria bacterium | reverse complement strand
TTCTGGTCGCAAGGTACGGGTACGCGGTATTTGAGTGAATTCATGATGCAGATATTGCGCAAGGAAACCTACGGCAAAGCGGCAAGTGAGGCTGACAAAAAAGTCTATCAAGAATCCGATTCATTTCTTGATCCGGAGGCGATCATCGACGGTGAGTTGATCACCATGGCAACGCCGATCGCCACTGGTGTACACAGCGGCTGATGATCTTGAGTGTTCTGTCATTGCCCGCCTTCGCTCTGTTGGCGGAGAGGGAGGGGCCGTCTACGCCTTCGGGCTTCGTCGAGCCTACGACCATCGCGTCGTAGTCCGCAGACGAAGACGGATGGCGGAGAGGGAGGGATTCGAACCCTCGAGACCCACGAGGAGCCTAACGGATTTCAAGTCCGTCGCCATCGACCACTCGGCCACCTCTCCAGGGATATTCTACCGCTTTACGGTAAGAATTCTCCAGGCATTAAGTCCCTCTCCAGGCCTTTGCGCAGCTGCAAATTTGTCGGCAGTTTGGAGGCCGCGCTGGCGCGCTTCTTCCACTTGTCCCGTAAAGATTCCAAATAGCCCTTTTCTTCATGCAGCCGGTCAATAAACGGGTGTACGGTATCCCGGAAACTGCTGGCTTTGGAGTTTTCGAGCAGCGTGAAGATCGTCGTCACCAAGGCGTCTTCGCCGCCGCGGACTTCTTTTTTCTTTTCATCAAGAACAGCTTCCAGGATGGAATCGACATCCAGCCCGGCGAGGAACTTCAGGTCTTCTGCAGTCGCAGAGGGGAAGTAGTGGCGGACTCCGAGGCGCCGCAGGGAGCAGGGGAGTTGGAAATCGGCGATCACGTCGGCGACCTGGCTTGCGAGCCCGCCTTCGATGTTGTGATCCTCGGCGACGATCAGGTGATGCGTTTCCAATGCGGCTTGAATGACTCCGGCCGCGTCCAAGGGGCGGATGCATCCGACGTTTAGGACGCGCACACGGATCTTTTCTTCTTCCCACGCACGGTCTGCAGCCGTGACGGCGTCATGAACGGCGATACCCGTCGCGAGGATGGTCACTTCATCATCAATCCCTCCGGTACCGCGGACGATATCCATCAGTCCATCGAACACGTATTCCTTTCCGTAGATCGGCTCGCCCGCGGGAGTCAGCAATTGCGGATGACCGCTTCGAGCAGAAAAAATATAGACGTTCTTGTAGCCATCAGCGATCATCTCAAATGCTTTTTCTGCAGCGGCTCCCGCTTGATTGCTGTCGCCCGGCATCCAGACCTGTGTGTTATCGAAAGGAATATTCAGATAATTGCGTTCCTGGTGCGTCTCTCCGTCTTCCCCTACGCTCAACCCGGCATGCGTGCAATCGTGAATCACGCCGACGCGCGTGTGGCCGCAATTGATGTCGATAAGACGGGCGTTCGCGCGCGCTTCGTTCGTTCCGAATGCCGCGAATGTATACGTCACGGGAAGCAATCCTGTCTGGCGCATACCCGCGGCCATCATGTACATGTTGGCTTCGGCGACCCCCACGTTGATGACGCGATCCGGGAAGGCTTTGAGGACCTTGTCGAAGCCTCCCGATGCCGCGAGGTCCGCGTGAAGCACGACGATGCGCTCGTCGGCCTTCATTAATTTTTGAATATGCGTCTCACCCAGATCTTTGCGAGCAGCTCCTTTTTCCGCCGTGACTGTTCGCTCGTAGCCTTTCAACGAGCTGACATTCCACGTAAGGGGAATATCGGTTTGCGTGCGTGGTTTGGCGGTGAAACGTTTTTTTTCCGCCTTCTGAAACGGCTCGTACTCAGCAACAAGCGATTCAAGCGACGGCAATTTCTTCAGTGCTGCTTCGGCGACATCTTTTTTAAGAGGGGAACCATGGAAGTTTTCTTTTCCTGTATTCGATCCTTCTTCCATGTGCGGCACGCCGTAGCCCATGGTCGTGTAGTAACAGAGGAAGATCGGATGGCCTTTGCCGGCGAAAGAATCGGCGACTTCCAGCGCCGCTTGGACTTGCGCCGGGTCATTTCCGTTCTGGACCTCGATCACTCTCCATCCCGCGGCAGCCGCCATCGAGGAAAAATCCGCCGCGACCGTGCGTGAAGGCTCATCGCTCAATTGAATGTCGTTGAAGTCGCCGTGCACGATCAAATTATCCAGCTGGAGACGTGATGCCAAACGAAACGCTTCAAACACCTGTCCTTCCTGCGCATCGCCATCCGCCAGCAAGACATCGGCGATCCCCGGTTTTTTTTGCAGCTTCAGACCGAAGGCGACACCCAGTGCGTTGCTCACGCCTTTGCCAAGTGGTCCCGTGCCAAACGGAATGTCGCCGATGCCGGCTTCAACGTGGCCGGGCAGGCCGCTTGGGGTCCGGAACGTATCGATGATCGTCTGTGGTGATGCAAGACGCTTGTCGTTCCCTTCGCGCCCGAACAGCCACTGCAATCCGTAGGAAAGGAGCGAGAGGTGCCCGGGAGAAATGCGCAACGGCTGATCGACCGCGGGATCGCGGCGTTTGCTGAGGAGATAGGCGAAGGTGAAGGACGACAATACGCCGCCCGGATGTCCGGACGAATGTTTTGTCGGCGCCTGAATCGCGAGGTGGCACACGATTTTGTGGGCGAGGTCGTAGGCCTGTTGGTCGTCTTTGGAAAGCGGTTTCGCCTCCTTTGGCCCAACCCACAATATATCGACGGGTTGAACGGATCCCATGATCCGTTGAAGGGACATAGGGACTACGGAAACGTCTTTGCCGGTGAGGGATGCGCGGTCGGGGCGGGGGGTCATTGATGTGATTGTAACCTAGAAATTGGATTGTTTCGATCACGTTCCCACATCGCAGGATTGCGAACGATATACGCTCGAATTTTGGGCAAATCGGCGTCATGTCGAATAATACGATCGTGAAATCGCGGTTGCCATGCGAATGATGTATTTCCGTGTGTGCGAATGCGTTTGGTACACGCGATTTTAAATTGTCCGATGATTGCACCCAGGCAACCGGATTTCCACCCCGTTCCCGCGGTCGTAGAGACGCCATGCCATGGCGTCTCTACCACACGTGTAACCCCCACCCGTTCCGTTGGCCGAATCCCCACAATCATATGCACATGATTTGGCATCACCACCCACGCATCCAATCGCACATTCGGCCGGATCACCGCCGTTTTTTGCCATTCATCGGCAACGATCGATCCGATCCATGACAAACACATGATTCCATGACGAATGAATCCAAAATGGCATTCACGATTTTTTGTACATATGGTGATCAAATACGAACCACGGGTGTAATCCCGTCCGGGTAAACGGGCGGTTTCGATACGGTACCGGTTTTTAAATAACATGCGTTCATGATGGGCATTCCCCGTAGAGACGCCATGCCATGGCGTCTCTACGGGTTTTGTATATGTTTATTTTCTGGCATCACAAAAACAAAATTTACCGTTCCACATGCATATGGAACGTCACCGTTCCAACACCATCATCACCTGCCGGCCCTGGCGGATGTCCTCTTTGGCCCCGGTCCAGTTATGAATGGAATCGAACAGGCGTTTTTGCGGGTACCGGTAGCCTTCGCCGCGTTTGGTGCCCGGGTCGTTTGTGATGAAGTAATTCCCCTCATATCCCGTCACGACCAGCATGTGATACCACGGGCCTTCGCCGCTGAAATACGGATTGCCGATATCGCGGCCGGCGACGGGAAGAATGATGGGATGGCCTTCGGACAGCAGGCGTTTCATGTCGTCGATCGTAAAATCATAGAAAAGCTGCGCTCGGTGTTTGTAATAGTCCTCCGCAATTCTCTTCAGTTCTTCCATGGTGACATCCGCGCTGTAATTGAATTCTTCGTTCTCCCACGCGACGATGTCCAGAATTTCTTTGTCCGCCTCCTCATTTGTAATCGACGTTTCATTTAAGTAGTGATGCACCATGATGAGCGACGCCTCTTCGCAGGCCTCTTGATAGGGCATATTCCAGTTGCCCGTGGGCGCTTGGACCAGGAAGGGAACTTGAATGCGGACTTTGTTGGCTATCGTTCCTTCTGCGCTGGAGTTCACGGTTTTGACAAAATCATCCGCGGTAACGGCGGATCCCGTGGAGTTGGTGACATCTTCAATGGATTTTTGAATATCGCGCGCCAGCGGAAAATCAAACGTGTCGGGCTCCGTGGCAACACGGAACATCCCGATCGCGAAGATCAGGGCAACGATTCCCATACAGAGAAAGAAAATGGAGGCGTGTTTACGCATAGCACTATGGAAGACGATGGCATCATGCCTGTCTTACGGGAGATTTTCGCGCAGAATCATTATGCATAACCCGTGAAAGGTGTCCGTGCTAGCGGCGTAGCTACGCCGCTATGAGTTTCGTACTGCAAAACGTAATTGGCATTTATCATGCGGAGCCGTATCAGGTACCCTTGATGCACTTTTTCACTTTCGCAGATATGAAACTCTTTCTCGATACCGCAAACGTCGCGCACGTCGCCGAAATCGCCTCGTATGGAGTGCTTGATGGCGTGACCACAAATCCCTCGCTTGTCGCCAAAGAAGGAAAAGACTTCAAGCCGACCATTTTGCAGATGTGCAAACTCGTTCCGTGCGTAAGTGCGCAGGTGACGGCCACCGATTTTGCCGGCATGAAGAAGCAAGGTGAGGAGTACGCCAAGTGGCATAAAAACGTGTATGTGAAAGTCCCGATGACGACGGAAGGACTCAAAGCCTTGTCCTACTTTAAGTCGAAGGGGATCAAGACGAACACCACGCTCATCTTCTCCGTTCCGCAGGCGATCTTAGCTGCCAAAGCCGGCGCCACCATCATCAGCCCGTTTATCGGACGTCTGGATGATGCGGGGGAAGACGGCATGGCGCTGATCGCCGAAATCATGGAAGTTTGGCAGCACTACGGCTTCAAGACCGAAGTCCTCGTCGCCTCCACCCGCCATCCCCGCCACATCGTCGACGCCGCCCGCCTGGGCGCCCACATCTGCACCATCCCCTACGACGTCTTCGCCAAACTCCCCAAGCATCCGCTCACGGACCTGGGAATCGCGAAATTCCAGGAAGACTGGAAAAAGGTCAGTACGAAGTCGTAAAGACGTGCGACGCGCACGCCCCGCTACTCTCTCGATCTCTCCCGCATCCCCTTTATGCAACTCGGCCTCATCGGACTCGGAACCATGGGCGGAAACCTCGCGCGCAACGCCGCGCATAACGGCGCCACCGTCGCCGTCTTCAACCGTACATGGGAAAAAACGGAAGAATTCATGAAGCTCCATGGTACCGAAGGAAAGTTCGTCGCCTGCAAAACGTATGAGGATCTGAAAAAAGCTCTGACGCCACCGCGGCCGATCGTCCTCATGGTCAAAGCCGGATCCGCGGTCGATGGCGTGATTCAGGATCTGCTTCCTGTTTTCGACAAAGGCGACATATTGATCGATGCAGGGAATAGTTTGTACAGCGATACGGAGCGCCGCGAGAGGATCGTTGCGGAAAGGGGATTGCACTTTTTTGGCATGGGCGTGAGCGGCGGTGAGGAAGGAGCGCTGAAAGGTCCCAGTATGATGCCGGGCGGGGATATGGCCGCGTACAAATCGATGGAGCCGCTCCTGCAGAAAATGGCTGCATCCGATGGCGAAGGAGGAAAGTGCGTGACCCATCTCGGTCCGGGAGGAGCGGGCCACTTTGTAAAAATGGTCCATAATGGCATTGAGTACGGCATCATGCAGCTCATCGCGGAGAGTTATGATCTGCTGAAAAGTCTCGGCCGTCTGACGAACCCAGAGCTCGCGGCCGTGTATGAGGAGTGGAACAACGGTGAGGATCTGGGATCGTTCTTGATCGAGATTACCGCTCGTATTTTCCATCAGAAGGATGTCGATACGGGAAAAGATCTGATCGACATGATCGCTGATCGTGCGGGGCAAAAAGGAACTGGCAAATGGACGACGGATGCGGCGATGACATTCGGGATCGCGATTCCTACGATCACTGCTGCTGTTGATGCGCGCATCATTTCTGGTGACACTGCGATGCGCACAAAGGGCAAACAAATGCCGTTTGCGGACCTGGGAACATCTGCGGATGCACGTGATGTGGCTGCGATGACGCGCAGCGCTTTGGAGCTCTGCATCATCTTGTCCTACATCCAAGGCTTCGAACTCATCCGTCAGGCTTCCGATGAGCGCGGATGGAAGATCGATTTGAGCGAAGTCGCGCGCATTTGGCGCGGCGGATGCATCATTCGCTCCACACTCCTGCCGACGTTCCAAAAAGGATTCAGTGCGCAGGATGGCAGTGCCCGCAAAGCACTTGCGGACCGTTTCGCCGGAAAACGTCAACAAAATTGGCGTCAGCTTCTGGCGCTCGCCATCGGCAACGGCATCCCCGTCCCCGCGATGTCCGCATCCCTCGCCTACTACGATTCCTGCCACCGCGATCGTTTGCCGACCAATCTGATCCAGGCGCAGCGCGATCTGTTTGGTGCGCACACGTTTCAGCGAACAGATAAAGAAGGAGTGTTTCATGCGAATTGGGGCGGGAATTGAAAATTGAGAATGGAAAATGGAAAATTATGGAAGTAACCTTGATGTCTGAAGCTCTGCCGAATTCTCGATTCTCAATTTTTCATTCTCAATTCGCATGATTTTCTCTCCTCTTCCCGGAAAGCCGCTTATCACCCAAGGGTTCGGGCAAAACCCGGATGACTACAAGCCGTTCGGCATGGACGGACACAACGGCATCGATTTTGGCGTGCCCGAGGGCACCATCATCTATGCGCCGCATGACGGAGTGGCGACGGTGAAAGATGAAGGTGATAAAAACTACGGACTGCATATTGCGATCGAAGATGCCAAGCGCCGCAGCTGTCTGGCGCATCTTTCGGAAGTGATGGTCACAAACGGTCAGCAGATTTACCAAGGGGATCCGGTCGGGAAGTCGGGGAAAAGCGGAAATGCGAGCGGTCCGCATTTGCATTGGACGTATAAAATTCTCAAAAACGGAGCCGTCCAAAATAAAGATAACGGCTATGAGGGGGCGGTCGATGTCACCGAGTTCACGCGTCTGTGGCAGGATCAAGACCTGCATCACGACGCCGAGTATGCGGAATCCGCGCAGGACTATTTAGCCATCGCCGATACACTCAGCGCCAAACAGTACCTCAAAAATCCGTCACGCACGGCGTGAAAATCCCAAATCCCAAGGACGAAATCCGCATTTGTGGATTTGAGTTTTGGACCTTGGGACTTACCGCAGAAGAAGTGCTGCACCGAGTGTACCTGGATTCTTGCATGTTGCGGTTGCAAGCTCTGGCATGGGCGTGTGCGGCAACAGCCAGTGTTTCAGTTCTGTGCGGATATCATCAAGATGCGGCTTCAGTGCCAATCCCGCTGCGCCGCCAAAGACGATGATGGATGGATCGAGCGCGTACGTGAGATTCGTGACCATCCAGGCGATTTCCCGGAACAGATGCGGGTGCAAAAATGAACAGGCCTGTCCTTCCAGATATTCCTCCGGCTTATTCGCCGCCGCACAGCGCTTTCCCATCGCCGTCCCCGAAAAGAACTGTTCGGTTTCGCCGCGAATGTCTTTCGTGGGGTACGGAGGTTCCCCCGGACGCAGCAACATGTGACCGATTTCTCCGGCGAATCCATGCTCACCATGCATAACTTTGCCTTCAATGATGATGCCGCCTCCCACGCCCGTGCCCATCGTCACGCCCACGACAACTCGTTTTCCTTTGCCCGCTCCAGTCACGGCTTCGGCCAATGTGAAACAGCGGGAGTCATTATCGACCATTATTTTGCTTTTGAATTTCTCCTGAAGAATTTTTTGAAGGGGAATATTCAGACTTTCGGGGATATTCGGACTCGACAATAACAAACCTTCCGGGTGTGCAAGCAATCCGGCCACCCCAAATCCCACACCAATCGTGTTTTTTTGCCAGACTTTCTGTATGTGCGACACTGCCTCTTGCAGCACCGTGGAAAATCCGCGTTTTGCGTCGGTGGGAAATCGGTCGTAGCTCAGTTCCTCCCAGGAATTTTTGTCATACACGCCAACTGCGGACTTGGTCCCGCCTAGATCAAACCCGATGACAGTTTCACGAATTGGCAAGCGGTTCGCAGTATAGCACGTGTAAGGAACCGGCAGGCATCCCGTCTCCTATCTCTTACCGATTTTTGTTTGCGGGAAGCCATTGCTCTGGTATCACTGTGTTGTCCCAAACGCAGTATATGTGTCGTGGGACTGCTTGTCTCCTTTCCCCGTTACCGCCATGAGCGAGACCCCCATCAATCAGGCAGCCCTGGAACAGGAATTTGAGAAGGCCTATAACGAGTACGCGGATGCCATCTTCCGCCACTGTTACTTCCGCATCTTCGACCGCGAGCGCGGCAAAGAGCTGATGCAAGAAGCGTTCATGCGCACATGGACGTTCCTGTGCCAGGGAAAGACCGTGGATAATATGCGCGCGTTTTTGTACCGCATTGCCAATAACCTTATTGTCGACGAAGTCCGCAAAAAGAAAGAAACATCTTTGGATGCCATGCAGGCCGCGGGCTGGGACCCCGGTTACGACCAGACCCCTGACATGCAGAAGCGTATCGAGCAGGGGAAGATCATGGCGATGCTCCGCACGATGGATGAGGGCTATAGGGAGGTGTTGATCATGCGGTATATCGACGGTCTTCCCCCTGCGGATATCGCAGCCATTCTCGGAGAATCCGCCAACACCATTTCCGTGCGGCTCCACCGCGGCATCAAGCTGCTGCGTTCTCATCTGAACCACACGGGAGAAGTGCATCCGTTTGCGGCTGCACTCTGAGATGAGAGGAAGAACCGTCCGATTGCCGTAAGACGCGTGTGTCTTCATCGTCAGCGATAGTATGCGGAGATACACGCGCATGCAGAGGCCTCATGATAGGTATCATGCGCTTACTGATGACGAAAAAAGGGATATTTGGTGCGGAATAGAACGACATATGCGCATCCCCAAAATACAATATACGTTTATCGTCAAGTCGACATCGGCAATTCTAAAAGTCTCTGCGTAAGACTCTTTGCCGGTTCACGTCTTCTGAGCACCTATGACAAATCACTCAGATACCCCGTTGTCCGGCATGGATTCTCCCGGCCTCAAACCAGAGGAGAAAGCCGATGGCTGGAAGCGCATCCGCTCTCATATGGAGAGTCACCCGCTCTCGGCTGCCGAGGGAGCGGTGACTGCGAATGATGAAGCTTTTGCAGTCTCCTTCTTTCATGCAGCGTCGGAGGTGTCGTTAACGGAGCCGGAACACAATGCCGCGTATGCATCCGTATCCGAACACAAAGATCTTGCTGCGTTCTTCGCGCCTGCACAACAGGTATCGCTTGGAACACTGGAGCGCGCCTCGATTTTGTCAGGGATTGTAGGCGGGCATGTTCCGCATGCGTCTCCGGTACATGAGGCCGCGCCCATAAAGATGACGTTCTTCCGCTGGATGGTTCCGGCACTCGGCATCGTCTTCTTGGCGGGTGCCGGCGGAATCGGGATTTCGTATGCGGCGGAGGACGCGCTTCCCGGGGAGTTCCTGTATTCCATCAAGCGCGCGAGCGAGCAGCTGGAAGCCAGTTTCCGTTTCAGCGCCGAAGCGCGGGCCAATGCGGATGCAAAACGCATGGAGCGCAGGATGCAGGAAGCCAAAAAATTGCGGGAGACGGCGAAACTGACAGACAGTGTATCGACGACGCTCGACCAAGAATTCCGCTTGGAGCGCCGCGAAGCCAATCAGCATATTCAAGAATTGGAAGAGAATGGAAAAGAACAGGCGGCCGCCATACTGCGAGCGCGTCTGAATGCGACGGAAGATGCCTACAAGCGCTATGTGCAGAGGTCTGATGATTCTTCATCGTCAGCTCCTGCTAAAAATTATCCGACACTCGTTGAGCCCGTTATCACCGAAGTTGTACGCAAGGCAGAGGTTGCCGGAGGATCTGCAATGTCGGCATATGCCTCCGCCGCAACAACGGTGAAAGTCAGCGACGATGGCAGCCGCCTCGAATCCCGATCGCGCATCGAAGTCCGCAGCACTCATGACACGAATGTTGAATCGAATACTGCGCAGGAGGCTACAGATGCGGAAATGGAAGCCGCAAAGGCTGCAGCAGATGCTCAGGTGAAAGATGCGCTGGAAAAGGCCAATCATCTTGGCGCAGATATTCAGGCCCAGGTACAGGAGCAGCTGGCCAGATAACCAAAAACCAGAAGCCAAGCGATGTACTTGGTCTCTGGATTCTGGCTTTTGAATTCTTCTGTTACTTGTTGGAGCTGAAACCGACCACCAAGAAGACGACGGTGATCAGGAGGTGCAGCCAGTTATCGGCGCCGTTGATCATAAGCAGATCGTTGACGGGGGCGAAATTCAAGAAGCCCGCAATCGTGACGATGGCATACACGATGCCGAAGATCACCAAGTAGGAGCGTGATGCAGAGACGCTCATGCTTGCGGCAATGAGAGCGACCACGCCGCTCACCAAGTGCACCAAGTTATGGAGAGTATTGACTTCAAAAAGTCCCAGGATGGGATTCATGAAGAATCCGAGGAAACCGATTACCACAAAAACTAGTCCGAAGAGCCACGTGACTGGCTTTACAAGCGCGGTCATAACAAAGAGAGGGAAGGAAAGAAAGTATCGCCCAGTGTAACAGAGCAAAAAGCAAGCAACGCAGTCTTGGCTTGCGGAGAGTTGCATTCTTTGTTTCCGTGCTCGTAGGATTCTTCCATGCAATTCGATCCGTCATCCGCAACGCCGTTTCGCCTCAGTCGCAGTAAGATCGAACTGTTTGTCCGCTGCGCGCGATGTTTCTATCTTGATCGACGCTTGGGAATTTCGCGACCGGATGCGCTTGCCATGGGATTGCAAACGGCAGTCGATCTGCTTATGAAGCGTGAATTCGATCACTATCGCGTACGCAGTGAACCGCACCCCATCATGACGCAGTACGGATTGGATGCCCGTCCGCTGCTGCATCCGTCGATGGATGAGTGGCGTGACAACACGAAGGGCATTCGTGTTTTGCACACCCCCACAAACTTTCTGGTCCAGGGTGTCGTCGATGATGTCTGGATCGACAGCACGGGAAAAATGATCGTCGTCGATTACAAATCCACCAGTACGGAATGGACGCCGAACTTGAGCAGCCGCTGGTCGGATGGCTACAAGCGCCAATTGGAAGTGTATCAATGGCTTTTGCGGAGATCGGGCTTCCCGATCGCACCAGCCGCGTACATCCTCTACGCAAACGCCATCCGCACGCGCGAGTCGTTCGATGCGCGCTTGGAATTTTCCCTCAGTCTTGTTCCGCATACGGCAAGCGACGAGTGGGTGGATGCGGCTTTGCACGAGGCAAAACTCTGTCTTTTGCGAGACACGCCTCCTTCGGCAAATCCGGATTGTGATTGGTGTGCGTATCGGGGTGTTACTTGACTGTAGGCCAAGAAGAAGGCTGGCAAGCAGATACAGTTGATCTATACTTGCGCTGTGTGGAGAGGTGCCTGAGTGGTCGAAAGGGCCGCACTGCTAATGCGGTATACGGTGTTAAAACCGTATCGAGGGTTCAAATCCCTCCCTCTCCGCCAGCCTTCGCTCTGCGAAGGCTGCCCGCCGTAGCGCCGGCGTGCGCATAGTTTTTCTTTGCAACTGCGCAGAGCTACGGCTGGCAAGCCACCGGTGCGAAGGTGGGCCAAACAAGTACGCTCACGCCTGATCATCCATATCCTCGCGCACCGTCAACGCATCCAAGAACGTCTGCGGCCCATTGCTCGTGACTACCAGCAGACTGTTGCTGTTGAGTGCGTAGGTTTTTTCGATGATATTCAGCATCTCTTCGCTCATGACAATGCATCCGAAGGAGCGGTAGCGCTCGCCTTCCTGCAGCCATCTATCGCAGTAGTTGTAGCCATGCATCCCGTACGACGTGCGCGTCTGACCGTTCATGTAGAGGCGAAAGAAGCGCCCGGTGACACCAAAGTCCACCTTGTCCGGCTGTGTGACCTTTTGCTTCGCCACCCATGTCTTTAACGGGGTCTGGGCGTTGTACGTCATGCCCAAGTAATTCACAGTCTTCTTCATGCCTGTAGCCACCAAGAAGGGGAGGTATTCGTCGGAATCGGCATGCAGGAGGTATCCCGTATTGGCATTCACGTCCACAATGAACATGTCGCCCGCAGCGGGGACCCAGGTATCGGGTGTGGCGACGGACGCTGCGGAAGCCGCCACAGGGAGGGCGCACGCCACTGCAAGACCGGCCGATAGCAGAATGCGAGTCAGCAAAGTAAAGCATCCTATCTTAAAAGGAAATTATGTCAAGTACCTTAAAACACTGTTAAAATAGGATATACTACATGTATGGAGCGACCTGACCCCCCAAAACCGGCCCATATACCCGTTTTGGGAGCAGATGGCGGCACCCCCGTCGAATCGACAATCCTTGGGGTATTACGTCCTCAAAGAGGGGAGAGTGTCTTGGATGTCACTCTGGGTTTGGGTGGCCACACCCTTTCCTTTCTGGAGGCAACCGGGACGGAGGGAAAAGTGACGGGTGTGGATGCCGATACGGAGAATATGGACCTGGCGAAGCAACGCATCGGGGACAGAAAGAATTTTTTTGCTGTGCACTGCAATTTCCGGGACGTTTCGAGGCTCGGTCAAACATTTGATGTCGTTTTTGCGGATCTCGGAGTCAGTTCGCCTCATCTGGATGACCCGACGCGCGGCTTTACGTTCCGTGCCAGCGCCCCGCTCGATCTCCGGTACGACCGGACGTCCGGACAGATGGCATCCGAGCTTCTTGCAAGCATGGAGGAACATCAGATCACCACGATGCTGCGGATGTATGGAGAGCTTTCGGAAGCAAAGCGTTTGGCTCGGTCGATTGCGAAAGCTGTGGAAGAAGGAAAGATGCAGACGACGGACGATCTGCGTGCGGTTGTCGAGTCCACCGTCGGGTATCGCGCGCCCAAGTTGCTGCCGCAGGTGTTCCAGGCGCTCCGCATAGCGGTAAACGACGAGATCGGCGCTCTGCAATCGCTCCTCGAAGCGCTGCCGATCATTCTCCGTCCGGGCGGTCGAGCGGGCTTCATCAGCTATCACTCGCTGGAAGATCGATTGGTCAAGCAAACTTTTCGTGCGATGACGACACCGGAAAAAGACGAGCAGACAGGTGCAATCTCCAAAGAAGCGGATTATAGTCTGCTCACGCGCAAAGCCATCGTCCCGTCTGACGATGAAATTGCCCGCAACCCGCGCTCCCGCAGCGCGAAGTTTCGCGCCATTCGCCGGTTGCGGTAACTGTTCCCTCAAGTCTTCACTGCTGTGACTCCTCCGTCCCTCTCCAGTACGACTGATATCCCGCGCCGGCTCTCGCTCGGACGTTTGGTGAACCAAAGCATGACGCTCCTGATGACGAGCGTGGGTGCGCTCATTTTGTTACTCGCGTTGCTGATTCTTTTCCATGAGAACTCGAACGCCACCAAGGGATACAGCCTGCGTACGCTGGAAAGCGAAAGAACCGTGCTTCTTTTGGAACAGGAAACCTTAAATATGCAGATCGCCGAAGCCCAGTCGCTTCAAAGCCTGCAAAACGATGCGCAGATCGCCGCCATGAAACCGTACCAAAAGCCGCAATACGTGCAGGCGGAGGCGGTCGCTTTACAGCGATAAAATCCAGAACGTCCCTGGTTTTTGAGCCCTGGTCTCAGGTTTCTCTTATGGTATAGCCCGCACCTGCACGCTGCTCACGTTTAAGTCATGCGTTTTCGTATCCGAAATGAGAATGCAGCGCTTTCCAGGGGCCAGGAAACCGCGTGCCGTCCCTGTCTTGAATGCCGAGCGTACGGTTTTTTCCGGATCCGCATCATCGAACGGGCTCAGTAAGGGGATGACTCCGTAGTGCAGGAGGAGCGAGCGCTGGACGGCGGCATCGGGCGTAAAGGTTAAAATGGGCAGGTTTGGACGGAAACGGCTGACGTCGCGAGCGGTTTGGCCGGTTTTGCTCATGATCACGATGGCATCGGCGTCGGTGGAGATGGCGAGGGTGACGGCGGCTTTCGCTTGCGCTTCGCGTTCGCCGCGGACGGGCGCATCTTCCATGCGGCGGAGCGTGGACAGATGCTCTTCGGTCGCGCCGATCACGCGCGTCATCGCGTCCAAAGATTCAAACGGATACTTCCCGCTGGCGGTTTCCCCCGAGAGCATGGTGGAATCCGTGGCCGTCATCACCGCGTGCGCGATATCCGTGACTTCCGCGCGAGTGGGCATGGGGTTTTCGATCATGCTTTCCAGCATATGCGTGGCCACGATCACGGGTTTGCCGATGCTGCGGGCCATGGAGACCATACGGTCTTGAATGACGGGGATCGTGGCAAAATCGATTTCCGCGCCAAGATCGCCGCGCGCGACCATCACGCCGTCGGAGGCGTGGATGATCTCTTCCATGTGCCGCACGGCCTGGCGCGCTTCCACTTTGGCGATCAGTCCCACGTTTTTGCCTTTGCGCTCGACGAATCTGCGGACTTCCTCGACCTCCCGTCCTTCGCGTATAAAGGAGAGCGCAAAAAAATCGACGTCTTCTTCCAGTCCATGCGCGATGTCTTCCCAATCTTTGTCCGTCACGGACGGGATAGAGAGGTCCGCACCCGGCAAGTTCACATGTCGGCGCGATCCGATCGACCCGGCTTCGGCGGCTTTGGCGACGACGGAACCGTCTTTGCGCACTTCCTGCAAATCAAACTGCAACGTGCCATTGTCGAGCAAAATTTTCTCCGCATTCTTCGCGTCTTTCCCAAACCCCGCATGATCCACGGTGATGACCTGATGTTTTTCCTTGGGAAGCGGCTTCGTGGAAAAGACGACGATTTCTCCGACTTTGATGAGGATCGGCTTCGTCACGATTCCCGTGCGCACCTCTCCTCCTTTGGTATCCAAAAGAATGCCGATGGCTGCGGGAAGATCTTTGTCCTTCGCGAGTTTGGCATTGATTTTTTTTAGCAGGTGGACGGTCTTCTGATGCTGTTCCCACGACGCATGGGACATATTGATGCGCGCGATGTTCATGCCCATGCGCGCGAGACGGAGTATGGACTCCTCGGTCGCGACGGCCGGGCCAAGCGTACAAATGATCTTGGTGGCATTGAGGTGTTGCATCGGTGCCGGAGATGCCGGCTTGCGTGTTTTGGGCGTCATCGCCGGTAGCATAGCAACTACTCCGCAAAAATCATCCCCCATACACTTGATTCACGTACGTCGATGGGGGACCATGCGGTCGTGACCCGACAAGAGACCATCCACCGCATCTGGATCACCTTTGGCGTCACGGGGCCGCTGGTTGGGGTGATCGCCGCGATGTATCTCTCGTGGAATACCTTCGTATTTCCGAGCGATTTGTGGTTGCTGGGAATTCTGTATGTGTTGACGGCTCTCGGCGTGACGATTGGGTATCACCGTTTGCTCACGCACGATTCCTTTAAGACCATCGCTCCCATCCGTGCATTATTCATCATTCTCGGTGTCATGGCCTTTGAAGGCCCGCCCATCACCTGGGCCGCAACGCACATCAAACACCACGCACACTCGGACGAAGAGCATGATCCGCACAGTCCTTTGGACGGTTTTTGGCACGCGCATTTCGGCTGGCTCTATCTGCGCGAAAATTTTCAAGACGCGCAAACCTATGCGCCGCACCTGCTGAACGACCCCATGGTCCGCTTTATCAATCGATGGAGCGTGGCCATCATGATGTTCTCCTTGTTCCTGCCTCTGGCGATCGGCGGGTGGACGGGGTTCATTTGGGGGAGCCTTGTCCGCATTTTCCTCGTGCATCACGTGACCTGGAGCGTGAACTCCGTCTGCCACACGTTCGGGAAACGCGCATTTGAGACGACAGATGAAAGTCATAACGAATGGATCGTGGGACTTCTGGCATTCGGCGAAGGCTGGCACAACAATCACCATGCCTTCCCGCGCAACGCCTTTCACGGCATGAAGTGGTATCAGGTCGATCTGTCGGGTCTGCTCATCCGCGGGCTTGAGGCTGTGGGATTGGCATGGGACGTGCAGCGCGTGAGCGCCGAGATGGCAGATGCCCATCGCGTACGCACGCAAAAGAGCGCTCCGGTATTGCAAGACCTCCGCGCGCAGTTGCAGCAGATGCTGGAGAATGCGGAGACGGAATTGCAGAGGTTGATCAGCGAGTACATCAACAAGTCCACGAACGGCATGGGAGGAGACATCACAAGGTTGCATGCCTTCCAAGCCGAAGCGCAACGCCGTCTGCAGACCATCCGGAGCTTTCTGACCAAAGCCACGCACATGAAGAAGCAGAAATTGGCGATGTATCTGCAAGAAGCGCAGCAGATCGCCAACCGCGCCAAAGAGGAATGGGCACGGCTTCGCCATCCGGTTGCGATCTCATCCTGAGTACGCCATAAGGCGTGTCCAAGTACCTCGCCATACCCACGCGGTCATTGAACCGGAGTTCGCGTGAGTCGCAGGATTCTGTCGTCTCCCGTCCGGACCGTTCCGCGCCCATCGCGATTCGACGTGCTCACATACAGCGATCCGTCCGGTGCCGCAGTCACGGCGCGGAGCCGACCGATACCGTCGATGACCGTCTCGGCGGGCACAAGTTGTCCGCCGCGATGTTCCAACCGCATGAGCGTGCTGCCTTTGAGATTCGCGACAAAAAAGGAGGATGACGCGTACGCGAGACCCGATGGTGCCCAGGTCGTCGTTCCGGCACAAAATACCGGAGGCGTGCCATGTTCGGCTTCGCAGTACTGATCCAGCGGCCATCCGTAGTTGGCTTTGGGCTCAATGCGATTGATCTCGTCATGCGCGGAGTTGCCGTGCTCGCTCACGTACAACGCACCGGAGTCATCCCACGCCAAACCCTGCGGGTTGCGATGACCGAGCGAGTAGACAAGAGAACCGGCAATCGGATTATCGGATGGTACGGATCCGTCTGCATTCATGCGCAAAACTTTGCCGCCGAGAGATTCCACATCTTGTGCGATCATGCCGTCTCCGCCCGCATCCCCCGTCAGCACCCATAATTTTCCATCACGCCCAAAGCGCAATCGCGCGCCGTTGTGTCGCGAGCCGCCCGGCAAAGCGTCGAGAAGAATGTTTTCATCCAATACACCTCGATCGGCCAGAGTGAATCGTGAAACGCGGTTTTGAATGGCCCCTCCCGACAGGTAGCTGTAACACACATACAGATAGCCGTTCGACGCAAAATCCGGATCCAGCGTCAGCCCGGTCAGCCCGCTTTCGCCCTGCATGGTCACATTCGGCACCGTGGCGATGACCGTGTTGCTGCCATCTTTTCCGATTCTACGGATCGTTCCCGGCCGCTCCGTCACCAAAAGCGATCCATCCGGTTCGATGGCAATATCCCACGGGATGTTGAGGCCCGTGGCAACTTCGGTCTGCGTCCAGGTGTACTGTCCGGATGTGTTGCTTTGCGTGCTATTGGTCGATAGAGCGGCAGATGAAGAGGATCCGGGGGCAGATGGAGGCGCAGGCAATTCAATTTCCCTGCACCCGCTTAGAACAACTGTAATAGCGAATAGTGTCAGAAATTTGGAGGTGATAGCGATAGTTTGCATAGGTGAGTAGGAGACGGATGAGAAAATTCTTTCTTTCCGAAGAAAGTGTGACAGAATTCCCGCCTTTTCGCGTCATCGTGACATTCATTCATGCACTATGCCCCTGCGACAAGTACAAAGCCCCGAACTTCTGATGGAGCAGCACATGAGCCTGCTTGCGCGCGAAAGGCGCGCGAGCGTGAACATGTTGCGGAATATGGAAGAAGGAATAGCCGAACGCATCCGGGAGATTTTGGAAAAATCCACGGTTCCCGGAGCCAAAGAATTTCTGGAACCCGAAAAAGTGTCACGGGTGATTCCGCACCTGGTCAGAAGATTTTTAGACAGGCGTGGCGCTCGATTGATGGGACAGATGCAAAAAAGCCCCGGCATTTACGAGTGGGACGATGCGCTGCAAAGCGAATTGGATGTATATCTGCAAGATATCGTGACCGCTTTTTTGCGCGGCGAGCAATCACCGGACAACACGGACGACGATGTCCGGGTGTTTCGGCGCATTTACGAAACCGTACGCGGCAATCAAATGGATGCCGAAAGGCAGCGCATTGAAGATGCCGTTGTCCGTGACATGACCAAAGATGATTTGCCCGATTTTGAAGCAATGTACGAGACTTTCCGCATGACTGCCGAAGAGGCGATGTTGGTGGTGACAGGTCAGTTTGATACGTTTCAAAAGCGCGCAGAACGGGGGATGTTTATCAAAAACTGCCGTTCATATGAATACGGCCGCCTTGAGCAGTATTTGGAAGTCACCAACTCTCTCAAGCAAAAACGAGGTGACTTGCGATTTGAACATGAAACGGTGGTCGCAAAAGTTCTGGTTGATCCGCTCACCAATGAAAAACTTTCTTTTGCGATAGTGACCGTTGCGCCGGCGCACCCCATGCAAGAACCCAGACGGCTGTATCTGCAAGAGCAGGAAGAATTGTTTGAACACGGTACGTCGGGAGGAAGCATGCACTTTTTGAATCGCAGGCAGGGGAGGGGACTTTGGAAAAAAATCGAGCAGGGGAAAGTCGGCATGATTTGGATGATCATCCGCATCGTGCCGGGAGCGATCCATCGCACGACATCCGCGGCGATGAAGGAGTATCAAGAATTGCGTCCCGATGACGAAAATGAGCCTCATCTTCTGAAGTCATATCATTTGGGACATCTCCGGATGTTCGTGAACGGGCTCCCGGTCGACGAGCCCGCGGTTCCCATAGGGGAAAACACGGGGAGCGCGATAAATTTGCGGATGTTGGGTCAGGCGCCGTTTGCGACGGACACCAATGAAGACATCCATGCACCGGGTGCCACGTTTGCCATGCATGAAGGTCTGTCGGTGGTGGCGGTACCGAACTGGACGCATACGGTCGGAAACGTAAAGCGCGCACTGTCAGGATCACAAAAGAGATATCGTGATTTTCTTGCGGGGAAATAAGACATACTTTCAGGACAATGTCTCTGATGGATGCCGGAACTTCAGCGTAAACGTCGTGCCCTTTCCTTCTTCGGACACGTAGCTGATTTCACCATGCAGAAGGTGCATCAATTGCGACACCAAATAGAGTCCTAGCCCCGTCCCCTCCGTCTCCACGCGCATGGCGTTTTCGCCGCGGAAGAATTTGGTGAAGAGGCGTTTTTGTTCATGCGCGGGGATACCGTAGCCGGTATCGGTGACACGCAGAATGATGCCGTCGGACGTTTCCTCGGCCTCCACGCCAATGCGGCCGTTTTCCGGGGTGTACTTCACCGCGTTGCTCACCAAGTTTTCCAAGATTTCCCTGAGCAACTTCGAGTCGGTTTCCATTGCGGCGGATGCCGGGCAAGACAGAGAGACAGTTTGCATCTTTGCCGTGGTGCGGTCCGAAAACGTGTGCAGGATTTCCTCCATGAACGGACGTAATTGCAGCGAGCCCATGCGCGGCGGCATCATTCCGGCTTCGATGCGGGAGATGGAGAGCATGGTGGTGATGGTATCGGCCATCGTGGCGATGCCTCCGCGTGCGCGCTCAAACAGTTTCTCCTCTTGCGGGGGCAGCTTGCCCAATTTTTTCTTTAGCCTGTTGAATGCCCAACGAACGGCCGTGAGGGGGGTGCGCAGCTGATGGCTTGCCAAAGACATAAACTCCGTCTTGGCGCGATTGATCTTCTTTTCCATCGAAATGTCTCGTAGAAGCAATAAATGGCCGCGTCTGTATTGCCCTTCGGTGATGGGCAGATAATCGAAGCTAAAGACACGATTATCCGCCGACGTAAGTTCGCGGGTAAGCGGTGTCGCAGGTTCTTGATGCAGAGTCTGGATAAGATCGCGGAGTGCGTGATCGGGAGTAAACCGAGCTGCGGTGCCGGATAGCACTCGCAGGCAATCCGTGCCTACCAGTGCTGCGGCAGACATGCCGGGGGCAAACAACGTGCGGAATGGGTCGTTCGCATGCAGTACTCCGTGCTGCGCATCCGTGACCGCCGCCGCCATCGGCATGGTATCGATCATGGTGCGGAGGAGTTCCAGTTTGGCATGATCGCGCTCTTCAATGACCTGACGTTCCCGGATCTCGTGGACAAGATCACGCGTGCGCTCGGCGACCTTCTGTTCAAGTTTTTCGTTCAGTTGACGCACTTCCGCCTCGGCCACTTTTTGATCATGGATATCCGTGCACGTGCCGAACCACTTCAGCACGTTCCCGTCCGTATCACGGATGGGAAGTCCGCGCCCCAGGTGCCACCGGTACATCCCGTCGCTCGCGCGGCGAAAGCGGTACTCCATTTCATACGGCTCCCCCGTAGTGAAGGAGTTGTGCCATTTGCGTTTGTATTCTTCCAGATCATCGGGGTGCACCGCGGAGCGCGTCTCTTTATAGGTTTCTTCTTCCGTCAGGCCGGTGTAATCGAACCACAGGGAATTCATGAAATCCACGGTGCCATTCACCTCCGCCGTCCAGACGATCTGCGGCAACGCTTCCGCTAAAAAACGGAAATGCATCTCGCTTTGGCGCAATTGGCCAACAAGTGATTGTTCGGTCTGCAAGTTGCGTGCATGTCGCAAAGCCGATCGCTTTGCCCGTGACGTTGCGGAAGCCTGTGTGGAAGCGCTCATTTCCATGTCCACAGTCTAGCAGCGCAAGGGGGAGAAACGATGGAATGTTCCAGTTTCTTTGGCAGGTATATCCTGGCAATCGTGCTGCGCATATCGCATTTCCGTCGGCCGGATGTCCTGTGGGGAGCTGTGGGGGCCATACTTGCGTTCTTGCTGTACTTCCCGTTCATAGCCCACGATTTTATAGGAATCGATGATCCGGGCTTCATCACCCAGAATCCTCTTTTGCACCCTGTATCCGGTACGGCAATGCTGCAGGCATTCGGGTCGTACACGATGCTGCTCTATCTGCCGGTGACCATTCTGTCGTATCAAGTCGATGCGAGCATCGCGGGCATTGAGCCGTGGATGTTTCATCTGACAAATATCCTGCTGCATGCCGGTTGTACGTTCCTTGTTTTCAAATTTTCCTATCGTCTAACCGGGCAACAGCGGACATCGGCGGTCGCCGCGTTGCTTTTTGCCGTCCATCCGCTGCAGACGGAAGCTGTGCTGTGGGCGGCGGCGCGCAAAGATCTTTTAGCGGCATTCTTTTCATTGCTGTCCCTGATGACCTATCTCCGGTGGATTGATTCAGGCGACGGGAAAATGCGCGCGTGGAGCATTGTCCTGTACGCCTGCGCGTTGCTCGCAAAAATCGCTGTTTTTCCCTTGTGCATGACATTTTTCTTTGTAGATTGGATGCGCGGGCGCGAAAGGTGCAAAACGCTTTTCATGGAAAAATGGCCGTATCTGATCATCATGATCCCGCTGATGATCGCGGGAGTGTACGGGGGAAGCAGATTCCTCGCGCCGCTCGGGTTTTCGACAGGCGCGCTTCTGGCGCTGAAATCGATCGGTTACACGATGATTTCGTTCCTGTGGCCGGCACATCTGTCACTTTTGCATTTTCAGAGCGAACCCGTGTCGGTCGATGCGTGGATGATCGCGGGCATCGTCGCCTTGATCATCATGATCGGTGTCATGTTCACGCGAGTCCGTCATCTGGCATTCGGCGCGGGATTTTTCTTGCTGATGCTGTTTCCCACGTGGGCCGCGGCGCAAAAGGGGGGATTGTTGTTTTTCGCATCGGATAAGTATGCGTATCTTCCGTCGCTCGGCATCTTTTTGCTGTGCGGAATGCTCATCGAATGGCTCGTACGCTTGAAGCCCAAGTTGCAGTTCGGATTTTTCACGGCAATGGCGCTTGCGATCGTCGCATGTGCCGGCATCAGTGCGAATTATGCGATGCAGTGGAAAACCAGCGAGACGCTCTTCACATCGATTGTTGAGCGCGATCCTCAGAATCCCGTCGCGCTCAACGGATTGGGACTTATTCTGGATGAGCAGCAACAAAATGACGAGGCACTGGCACTCTACACAAAAGCCATCAGTGCCTATCCCCTGTATCTTGTGCCGTACATCAATGCAGCGGCTGTATTGGCCGAGACGGGTCGTACACAGGGGGCCATAGACATGTATGCACGTATTGCGGACCATATAACATCGCGTCAGGTGCTGGGTGATCCGTCGCTGCGCGATGCGCTGGTTGCTATTGCTTTGGAGTTGGATAGGGCCGGAAAGCGCGATGTTGCCGCACGTCTGCGACAGCAACTTCCATAAGAAAAACGAGGGGTTTCCCCCTCGTTTTGGATAGCACTGCACGACCCAACAGATGCATGGTATTAGTAGCCCCAGTTCCAGCCCTGCTGGTTGGCCCAGTTCCACAGCCAGTCATGAGGATTAATGGCACTGCTGCTTGAGCTGGAGCTGGATGACGATGTGTAGTTGTTGTTCCACTGATAATGAGGTTGCGTGCCGGAGCTTGAGCTGGATGACGCGAACGAACACCAGGAGCACGCATAGGATGAGGACGAGGAAGATGAGGAGGACAATGATGACGAAGACGACGAACGGGAAGAAGAGCTGGACGAAGACGGACAGGCAAAGTTCAGCCAGATGTTCACGCCATGGGCCCATCCGTGAGCGATCCACGCGTCATTCGGGGCGACGGTTGCATGCGGGATGTCTGATGGAAACTGACCCTTGCCCGCCAACCCCTCTTGTCCGAGTTTAGCCACAAGCTGCAAGGTGGTCTGGCAGCTTTTGATAAACCGAAGATCCATCGGTTGGTTAAAATATCTGTCGTAGAAACACATACTCAGGCCATTTTTGGAAAAGCTTCCAGCCGGGCATGTTGGGCCGGCTTGATAGACTTGGTTGTGGATGACCATCCAGTTGGCGTTTGTGCCCGTGAGCGTCGTCTGCTTGCCCCCGTTGAGATCGATGCGCCCGACGACACGGACATACGAAATCCGGTTGCCACAGACGGCAAATCTGACCCGGTAATTCAGCGGTACTGCATTTTTCTGATAATACCCTGCGTGAACGTTGTGAATGGGAGCGTTGATGAACAATTCCACCACATAGCCGCCCGGCAAACCGTGATAATCCGCGGAAGAATTTGGCGATTTAACCTCTCGACCGTTTCCTCCGCCTGCGGCCGATGCCAATCCGGGACCGGCGATAAGGATGGTCATGAGAAGGCTGCGCAGGAGAAGTGCACTGCAACGAAGGAGAAAGCGATTCATACGAATGAAGGAAAAATTAGAAACAAGTTAGGAGTTGGCCGGATGCTTGCGGGATGAACGGCGTTGGGAAAATTGCGCGACGATCGACATCGCCACTATGGCAATGAACAGACCTGTCACTATCACAAGGGGAGAAATGGAGAAGGAGATTGATGAACCGGGCTCTGCGGGCATCGATACGGATTGATCATCCAAAATGACGCCGTCATGTGCAGTGACGATCGAGCGAAGAACCGGCGATCGTCCCACATTCCGCTCAAGAGTGATGTCCAAAATGCCGTGCGAAAGCGCGTCGGTCAGATGGAGCACTGGCGTTGTTCCTTTCGCGACCAGGCCGCTTTCGTCGCGCAATTCAATCGTCACACTCGCGTCTTCGTAGGTTTCGGCATCAGCCGCCCCAGCGACTGCAATTTCCACGGACATTTTTTCATTTTTGGCTGCCGCCCATTTGATGACACGCAGTGGCATCATCACGGCGTCGCGACCCCGTACCACCCACCGATAGCGAGCGGTTGAAGACACAATGCCGCCGGCGTCATCCTTCAGCTGCAATTCACCATCGTAGACTTCCGGTTTGACCGAAGCCTTCACGGCGTACCGAAGTGTTTTCTTTTGTCCCGGTGCAAAGGTGAGTGCATCAAATTCAAAAGGAGTGACATCACCGGTCGCAGCGTCGAAAGTGAAGGCGGACAAGGTGGGAATGACCGTTACCGTTTCCGTTCCCTCATTTGTAGCCGTGGCAAGAACATAAAATGTTGATCCCGTGTCGACATTCGGCCCCAAGAGCGGATCATCAATCGATGTCCCGAATTCCGGCAGTTCCAAAGCTGCATTGGTCATGCTTATAAATTGCGTCGCCGTCGGAGGAACGAAAGAAATGTCATCCCACCCCAATTCGCGCCCGTTTGTGGTGACGATCTGAATCCGGAAAATATAGGCTCCCGCTGGAAAGGGCCGGATGGGATAGGAAAACGGAATGTCCACCGTTTGTTTTCCATGGAGCGCCACGGGCGAGTGCACGGCTATGCGATCGAAAAGTGTTTCACCGTCCGCGCTGCGCACTTCCATGGTGTACTGCAATCCTCCGATGGAGGAGGTTTCATTATTCAGCATGGTAAACTTTCCCCGAAGAACGGAGCCCTCAGGTTTCGCATCGATAGTCAGAACATGAACCGCGGGCAGTATGTACGCGTTGGCAAGGTCAAGCGGCGCTTGCAGATCCCGGTTTCCGTATGGCGAAGCTGATGATGCCGCGCTGACCATCGGCGCAGCAGACCAGATGCAAGGCACCAGGAGGAGAGAGCCGATGATCGCGCGTGGTATACGTGGCAAGGCAGTGTACAAAAGGTTGAACAGTAACCTTGTGTATGGGCTATGTCCATACACCCTGTATTTTTAGAGATACAGTAATAGAATTTTGGCTTACAGAAGCCAAATATAAATGACAACAAAAGCTGTCATATTTACGATACTTTTGCTATACTAGGCATATGGATAGCGTCGCTGACGTCCTTGCTTCATTAGGTCTGAACGACAAAGAAACAGCGGTCTACTTGACCCTGGTAGCGCTGGGAACAGCTCCGGCATCAGAGGTTGCAAAGCGTACGCAACTCCCCCGCAGCACCGTCCAATTTACGTGTCAGCAGCTGCAGCGGCGCGGCGTGATCTCCATGGTGCAGCGCAAGAACGTGTATCTGTTTTCCGCCGACGATCCCAGGCGCTTGCTGACGCTCGTGGAGTTCCAGCAGAAAATGCTGGAACGCAAACGGGAAGACGCCCACCGCATCATCGGAGAATTGGAACAATTGCGAAACCCCGACACCGACATCCCGCGGGTCCGTTTTTACGAAGGGGAAGAGGGCGTGGACGCCGCATGGAATTCCGTTTTGGATGATGTGAAGGAAGGAGGCGAAATTTTGGGTTTTGTACATCCGCTTGACCCGTCCAAGGACGCGGGAACCCCTGCACTGGGATCATTCGTGGAGCGACGCATGCAAAAGGGTGTGCACATGCGCACGATCGCCACGAACAGCCCCATGTCCGTGGAACTGCGCAAGCGCGACGGCATACGCCTCCGCAATTCGTGGCTCATGGAAACCGTGTCAGGCGGTGCCCCGGCAGAAATCATGATCTACGGGGCCAAGATCTGCCTGGTGACAGTGGAGCGGGGAGCGATTTTCGCGACCATCATCGAAAACCGCAGCATTGCCGAACTTCTCAGGGCGATTTTTGAGGATCATTGGAATCGCTTGAACCGGAGTACACCGTCTTGAGCTCGGATCGCAGGTCTTCCATCGCGGTTCGCGCATGATCCCGGCGTTCTTGCGAGCGGGGATCGGGCCCGAAGATGAACGTCACGGAATGTGGAATTGAGGGGTCTGGATGGCGAATGCAGCGCAGCAGCACCAGTCCTGATTCCCTGATCAGTTGACCAGACACACGAAAGAATTCCGAGCCCATGGGTTTCCCTTCACGTTTTTCACGAATGAGATCGGACATTGTGAGGGTGACATGGTGTGCGACATGCGCCTGTCCGTTCAGCGTGAACGCATGTGACGTACCCGGCGCCGTTCTGGCCGCCGTGCATGCCGTGGCAATGTCTGCATCGTACAGAGGCAATTTGGCCGGGCACGCGGCCATTTCCCTTTCCGTGAGCGTCGATCCCGTCATGTATGGACTGGGATAATCCGCCGCACCGGTCAGCCCCCACCCGATTCCGCCCAGGTGTTCGACGCAAGGCCCGACAGAACTCCAATTGACGTCGTAATAGCGCTGTTTTGCCTTCGAAAGCAGTGCCGACAAAAGCGCGGATTCAGCCAATCCATGTGTGGCTTCCGCCATAGTCCACCAATCCAGATATTCCGCCCCTTCTTTCATGGGGCGTGTCGTGAAGAATGCCAGCATGCGTTGAGCAAGTATGGCGGCATAGAAACGAATCTTTCCCTCACGAATCTCAAGGCTAAGACGTTCAGCGGCCCCAGGACCGTACGCTTTCGCGCTGCGAACAGCCTGCACCGCAACATCCAGTGCGGGTTTCCAGTCGCTCACGTCTTCTGCAATACCGGTGACAGGATCCAGAATGCCTGCTGGCGCATCAGAAGGAAGATCCGTGCGCACATGGAGTTTTTTCATATCGCTCACACTCGCGGGGCCCGCGTACTGCATCGGTTCAAAGATCTGTAAGTCGAGTTGCGCACGTTCCTTTGGATTCAGTACTTGCGTGAGAATGATCGTCTTCCACCGGTTGCGCTGTACGCCTTCGTAGTGACGACGCTGGGTGACGACAAAATCGGAAAGCCTGTGTTCCGTTTCATTGTTGCCATGCATCTCCAGATATTGGTCCGCCAACTTGGCGGTGTATTCCAGAATCGCGTGACGGATGTCCCACCATGTCAGACGTCTCGTCTCCGACGCCCGCGCGTATGCGGCAAAAATTTCCGTAGTACCCAACGCATCCGCCTCGTGACGGAGCCTGCCGATCAATAGTAGAAGATCGAAGGCCGAAGCATGCGCAGGTGTGAGCGCGGCAAGCGACTCACATGCCCTGTCCAGGGTCTCGACAATCGGATCGGCATCCAGACATGAGACTTGGTTCGCAATTTCAGGAGACGGAGTATCTTGCGTGTCCTGCAGAACGATCTTCATCGCATCGCGGACATGCGAGATAACCGCCTGATATTCCGAAGAAGCCTCGGACTCTCCATCCGGTTGCTGAAGGAGCAGTGACAACGCGGCACCCAGCGTCCGGAAATGTGCCGAGATTCGCTTGTCATCGCGTGTATCGCTGTAAAAAGTTTCCGGGTCTCCCCATTCAAAGATGCCTGCCAAACGTTCGGCAAGAGCATGCTCCATACCATGAATCTGCGCTATGAGACGTTGTTCTTCACTCTTTCGTGCAGGGTGGAGCCTGCGAAGATAGCGCTGTAAAACCCGGGGCGACCGCAAAGCGAGCGGATCCACGACATCGCCTGACGGGTCCTCTTCGCGCGCAGTCACATATATCATTATAAATTATATAAAAAATATGTCAATTATACCAAAAACGAGGGGTTTTCCCCTCGTTTGGATAGCACTGCCTGAAACAGCAGATGCGTTGTATTAGTTTCCCCAGTTCCAGCCCTGCTGGTTGGCCCAGTCAAACAGCCAGCCATTATTGACCTGCACGCCGGTAGCTTCATCGGTAAAAGAGCACCAGGAGCAGGGGTATGACGTGTTCGTCTCATCGTTGTCGTTGGGGTTGTACTGACCATTCGTGTAGCAACCGGGATCGTTGAAGTCCACTTTTCCATCTCCGTCATTATCGATGCCATCTGAGCACTGGGGTTTCTGAACCTGGTTCGTCTCATCGTTGTCGTTGGGGTTGTACGAGCCGGGATTGTTGGGGTTCCCATCGGAGTGACAACCCGGATCCTGACTGTCAACGAGAACGTCTTCTGCATCGGCATTATCAACACCATCGGAGCACTGCGGTCTTTGCGTCTGAGTGACAATGATCTTTGTGCAATACCAGTCGTAGGAATCCGTCGCCGTGTAGTTGGCCGCGTACTTTCCATCGAAATCCCGCTCAACCACGCCGGTGACAACCTCGCCGGAGCCACACTGAAAGTTTGCAAGGTTGCGAGTACTGCCGTCTAAATCCGAGTTGCCCAGGTATCCCATGGCATTGCCCAAGCCGGCGGCAGAAATGCTCCTGCACTGAGGCGAATATCCATCGAGGAAATCGGAGTTCTCGGAGTTTAACGGGAAGTCCTTCGTATACGCTCCGAATACCACCATTCCGGACGGACAACCAATATCATAAAACGTACGCGATCCCAGCTGACCTGCATAGATGCGGCCCGTGCGAGCACCCAACGTTCCATTGCTTTCCAGCTTGGCGCAGATGATTCCCAAGGCATTCACAATGTCGCTATTGCCACGGTGAGAGTCCTGATAGCCGATACTCACCACCACATGGCCCTGCGGACACTTCGCAGTTGCCGCATTCTGTCGATACTCGGAATCCGAGCTGACTCGAAGCACGGTCGCTCCCAGTGAAACAGTCGTGCCTTCCGCAGCGCGGGCGATTGGTGCAAAGGAGACTCCGGTCTGCGCAAGCATCGTCAGTGCCAATAATGAGTGAAAAAATCCGCGAAAATGCATACGAGGTGTTGGATAGAGTAAAAGTGTGTCAGTGTAAGTACTTGATTACCTTATGGCAATGTTATCTTGTAATATAATGCTCTATACACATAGATTTATGTATTTATAAGCCAAAATATAGTGGCAACAATGTATTGTCACTACGTGTATACAATGATACACTTCATGTATGGAAACCATAAAAAGCACTCTGGCGGGATTGGGATTGAGCGGGAAAGAGATCGAGATGTATCTGACCTTAGTGAAGGTGGGAAGCGCGCCGGCATCCGTGCTTGCGCAACGTACGGGCATGGTGAAAAGCACCGCTCAGTACACATGCAAGCAACTCAAGAAAAAGGGGATCGCTTCTGTTGCGGAGAAAAATGACACATACATCTACACGGCAGAGCCGCCGGAGAAATTGCTGCTGCTACTGGATCGGCAGCGTCAAGAAATCGGGCGTAAAGAACAAGCCGTACAGGAAATTGTGGATCCATTACGCCGCATGATGAATCCGCACTCCATCCTCCCGCGCGTACAATTTTTTGAAGGAAAGGAAAGCATGATTGAATTGTACGATAAAATTTTGGAACAACGGGCGCCCATAGATAGTTTCGAGGACATGGGAAACATGCAGACATTCATTCCGGAGTACTGCGCTGAATTTGTCCGCAAGCGCATTGCTTTACAAACATGGAACCGGGTGATTTGCGCCGCGACAAACACTGTGAATCCCGATAATCCCAAAGAATTTCGCAAAGTGCGGATGCTCCCTGTGGAACTCTTTCCGTTCACGGGAGACATAAAAATCAGCAAAGATTTGGTCAGTATTTTTTCCTTTGATCACAACACGGCCGTAGGAATCGCCATTCGCCATGCGGATATTGCCCGAAATTTCCAGGTGCTGTTCGAATCCTACTGGCGCACACTGGAGAAACAAAAATAATGCTCCTCCGCGGCAGTATTTCTATGAATCAGCGGTGCAGTGCTTTCTTGGATGATCTCGAACCCCGCTTCATGCAGGTATCGGGCCAGGGCTGCGGGGGTCCTGTACCATCGTGCTCTGCCGTCCACGGCACGTAAAATACACATTTCGTCTTCACGCACATCCAGCACAATGTCATTCGGGTCATCGGGTTGGGCCAGCCACTTTTTCATATCGACAAATCGTTGGCCGATTGCCAATTTCCCGCCCTCACGCAAAAGTTTTTTGAATGTGGCCAGCGTACGGCGTAATTCATCCGTCGGAAGATACTGCAGAGAAGAATTTGCCGTTATCAGATCTACGGCTCCCGCCAATTCGGGACGTACGGAGAGTGAGGCATCCAGTTCTCCGCTCAAAATAACGGCATCCGTTCCCGATACGGACTTGCGCGCTGCATCCGCCATGACCTTGTCATGGTCCACTCCGTACGCCTTTTTCCCTGCCCGAGAATAGGCAACGACATCCCTGCCCTTGCCGCATCCGTAATCCACGACGACATGCGAGCCCTCCAGAAGTTTTTTGCTTTGCAGGAAGTCATACAGACCGGAAGGCTGTTCTTGTGTCGCAAAATTATACATTTCCCAATCAGGTTTGCGCGTAGCTTCCGAAACGCCGGTAAATTCCAACAAAAGCTGGCTGGCAGCATTCCGCAATCGACTGGCGATAAGGGTAAACGCCTTTGGAAGCGCGTCTTCTCCTACTCCCTGTTCGCGCAAGCTCCGCAATGCATCTGTAAGCGGCATATCGGCGAACTCTTTTTTCAAATGTTCGAGTACCGCTTCTACGCGCGCAGCTGTCGCGGCCGTCATGCTGGCCACCGTAGAATTGTACGCTTCGGGGTCATAGCCGGCCTCTGCAAGAATCTCATGAAGGAAATTCTGCTGCATAGAGGTAATTATACCATAATTTAGAGTATTACGCATCTACGCGGTCGCGGAGATGTCACTCAAAACGGCTATACTTCGTGCTCTGTGAGCACTATTCCGTCCCAGTGGCAAAAATTCTGCACGAGCCCTCTTTCGTTGCGGACATGCATTCTCATCATCGGAATCGCCGCCGCTTTCACCTATCTGCACACCTTCGCAAACGGGTTTTTTTACGTCGATGACGAGCAATTCATCACCCAAAACATCGTCGTCACAGGCGGAGCACCGGCGTTCCATGCGTTGTTTCCGGCGGCCAATGCGCCGTTCCTTGTCTACATTCCTTTGACCATGCTCAGCTGGAGGCTGACGTGGCTGCTGGGGGACGGATCTCCCGTCCTCTTTCACCTGATCGACCTGTTGTTGCACATCGGGTGCGCCGCGCTTGTGTGCTGGATCATTGACCGGTTGACGGGAAAGCGATGGGCGGCGCTTATGGCGGGACTCGCTTTCGCCGTGCATCCGCTGACCGCCGAAGCGGTCGTGTGGGCGACGCAGCGGAAAGATATTCTATCCGCGCTGTTCGCACTCCTCTCTTTCGCGGCGTATATCCGGCACGCGGAGGATGATGACCGGAAACTCTGGCTGATCGCGAGCATCGTTGCGTATCTGTGCGGACTCCTGGCAAAAGTCGGCATCGCACCATTGCCGATGGTGTTTCTTCTTTTTGATCGGGTCGCAGGTCGTCGCGGTGCCGTGAAAATGCTGATCGAAAAAGCATGGTTTGTTTTCGCCGCAGTGCCGATAGTGATGATCAACTTAAGCGTCGGAAAATCTTTTGTCGGCGTCATCGGCCTTTCGACAACACTTCATCTGGGTGCAAAAAATGTCGCGTCACTTCTGGCACTGTCGATATTGCCGTGGACGCTGTCGTCGCTCCGATGGCAATCCGACGGCGTGTCGATCGCCGATCCGCTGATCATCCTGTCCATGCTCACAGTCATCGCGCTTTGCATGTTCATGATCGTGTTGATGCGCAAGCGGTCGGAATTTGCCGTGGCAGGGTTCGGGCTTGCCTGGTTTTTACTCTTCCTTTTGCCGACTTTTCCATCCGCATTGAAAGCGGGATTGCTGTACTACACCTCCGAAAAATACGCCTATCTGCCGCTCGTCGGGTTGCTGCTGACCGCCTCGGTTCTGCTGATTGCGCTGCTCGATCGGCGCCCGAAATTGCGCGCGTGGATCGTTGGTGCGTCGGGGCTCGTCCTCGTTCTCTTTGCCATCCGCACGTTCCTCTACGTCCCCATGTGGAAAGATATGGAAACGTACTCGTCCTACATTGTGCAGAATGATCCGGGAAACCCGCACGCGCTTGCCAACCTTGGTCTTGCCGCCGAGCGCCGGAACGATCTTGCTGCCGCACGCGGATTCTACGAACGGGCCCTGAATGCGGACCCCGGCGACATCACACAGTATTTAAACGCCGCGTCCCTCGCGAGCACGCAGGGCAGGAACGATGACATGCGGACAATTTTACGGTCACTGATCCCGGCCATGACCGAGCGCCAATTACGAGGCGATGTCCGTCTCCCGGAAGCAGTTCTCAAGGCTGCGCTCCGAGCGGCTGAATTGAAGGACGATAAACTGGCGTCCGAGTTAGTCCAAAGACTTGCGATGCTTGTTCCGGATAATGCACTTGTGCGGGAGGTGCTGACGAAGCTTCGGTAGCGGACTTCGAAAAGAATGGCCGCAGGCCATGAGCGAGCTCCTCGCGTAGCGAGTGCGAGTCGAATGGTACCCCGGACGGGATTGGTTAGAACTTTTATGCAATACGGACTTTTCGGCTACGAATCATGATTTAATGTATTTTGCAAAAATGAATTTATGTGTTCACGAATAAATCACAGTCGTATCTTTGCAATCAGCTTATGGATTCGCCCCGTAATAAAACTATCCTTCTTAAGATAGTCAAGGATTGCCATTTTGTCGGGAAGTTCCAGTGGCGCACGAGGAAGCCACGGCTGAAGATCATCCATTGGCCACTCATACCGGGCAAAATGAGCAATACGGTTAATATACAAATGAGTACCCAACGTCACGTAACAGTACGTATAGGGTTTTCGCTCCAGGTGAGCGGTTGAGCCAGGAGTGTTCAGAGTCATCCTTCTGCTCTGCTCAATAATTATTTCCTGCGAATCCTGGACAGATCTGATTTTGGCTGCGTATCTGGCGTCGCCATCATCGCATATAAACACGTAATCAATGCCTTTGGAACAGAACACATCACCAAAAGACAACCGAGGGTTGATCATCAACCCAATGCTAACTCGATTTCCCGTTTTGTTACAAGACAATCAGGATCATGTGCCGCAAACGTATATGGTATTGGACCATTCATATTTGCTTCTTGCCAGGGCGCCTCATCATGAGAGGCCTTTTCAATTTCATCAGCTGTAGCAGTGCGATATTTAGCACATACTTTGTTTAGCCATTTTATTTCATCAGAAGAAAGGAGTTCTAGGTCTTCATTTGTTATTTTTCTCTTAGGAACAATTTTGTTCATTTTGTTCACTCTTCCTCTTGGTGAAATCTTAACAATCTCAATTGTATCTGAAATTTCTGATGTTTCTTCATCAGCGATCAGATGAACCATATCATTTATTGCCGAGGGAACAGGTCCATTTTTCTTTTTTAGATACAAATCATATGTAATAGGCACTGCATGCTGTTTTACAAAACCAAAATCCAAAAAATAGAATAGCTTGTTGAGCTTAACTGCCCCTAGTCGCTCAGTGTTGTGAGCAAAATAGAGAAGTATAGCCTTTAATTTTGGTAAAGGGATCATGATAGAAGAATATTATAACACAAAACATTGCAGGCAATCTAACTAACTACCTGGTTTTTTTTAAAAGAAGGCTTATATGGAATAGTTAATTTTTACGAGCTTTAATGAATGATCGGATAAGGTTTACGTAATCGCTGATATCTTTAATTTTGCTTGCATCAACTTCATTAATGATTGCTTTAATCTCATTCGGAACAAAAATGTTTTGAAAAGATTTCATATTATTATATTAGAATTATATACGATTTTGTAAAGTATGGTACCCCGGATAGGAATCGAACCTATGACCTGGAGCTTAGAAGGCTCCCGCTCTAATCCAACTGAGCTACCGGGGCATATCTTCATTCTACGCGTGTTTTGCGGCGGACGCACCGGATGAGATGTACGGGCGGTTATGAGGCATCGTTCAGGATCGATTTTTGTGCTATAATAGAGAGGATATGAGCTATAAGCGCATCATGTTGAAACTCTCCGGCGAGGTGTTTGCAGGGGAGACCGAGTTTGGAATCGACAGACCCACGTTGAACGACATTGCCGGGCAGATTGCGGAAGTCGCCGCCTTTGCGCAGGTCGTGATCGTGGTGGGCGGCGGGAATATTTGGCGCTACCGCGATACGAAAGACAGCGGCATCGAGCGTACGGCCAGCGATGCGATGGGCATGCTTGCAACGGTCATGAATAGCGTTGCTTTGCAGTCAGCTTTGGAAGCACGAGGTTCCGAAACACGCGTCCTTTCAGCCATCGATATCCCGCAGCTTGCGGAGCCCTTCATCAAGCGCCGCGCCCAACGTCACCTGGAAAAAAACCGCATCGTCATCTGCGGCGGAGGAACGGGTAACCCGTACTTCACCACAGATTCGGCAGCCGCCCTGCGCGCACTGGAGCTGCAGTGCGATGTGCTTTTGAAGGCCACAAACGTCGACGGAGTCTACAACAAAGATCCGCGCACGAACCCCGATGCCAAAAAATACGACCAGCTCAGTTACCAGGACGCATTGGAACAACATTTGCAAGTGATGGACCAGGCGGCGTTCAGTCTGTGCCAAGAACAGAAACTGCCGATTGTCGTCTTCAACTTCTTTGGAAAAGGCAATCTTCTGCGCGCCGCGAAGGGCGAAAAGATCGGAACGGTTGTGCATTGAAGCGTCTCAATGCTAGGTTGGGAGTACTTTTTCCTTTGTTTCGTATGACTGATCCCCGCATTTCCGCATTCCACGCCGACGCCGAAAAGGCGCTTGCCCACTTAAAAGCAAACTACTCCAAGTTGCAGACCGGGCGCGCGCATGCGGGACTGGTGGACCACATTATTGTGGATGCCTACGGTCAAAAGCAGGAGTTGCGTGCCGTGGCGGGCGTGATGGTGCCGGAGGCCAAAATGATCGTCATTCAGCCCTGGGACCGGTCGATTTTGGGGGCCGTGGAGAAGGCGATTCAGCAGTCCAACTTGGGAGCATCGCCCGTCAACGACGGCGTGGTGCTGCGCATCACGCTCCCGTCCATGACGCAGGAACGCCGCACGCAATTGACCAAAATCGTCCATCAAGAGGCGGAAGAGGCACGTATCGCCATCCGCAAGCTTCGCCAAATCGCGCACGACATCATCAAGGCCGAGAAAGATGAAGATGTACGCGAGACCCTCCTGGAAGAGCTCCAGAAGGCCGTCGACGCTGCCAATGCGGCTATCGGGGATTTGGCAAAGAAGAAGGAGGAGGATATGATGACGATTTGATCACGTCATGGTTCGACAGGCTCACCATGACAGCCTTGTCGTCCTGAGCTTGTCGATGGATGACATGGTATAATTTGACCATGAAAACGCCCCTGGTCGCCGTCGTCTCGTTTCCGGGAAACAACTGCGAGGTCGAATCGATGCGCCATATCCGCCAAGCGGGCATGGAGGCGATGTATTTCCGGTGGAACGATGATCGCGCCAAATTGAAGGATGTGGACGCGTATTTCCTGGTCGGGGGATTTGCGTACGAAGACCGCGGCCGTAGCGGCATGGTGGCGGGGCGGGATCCGTTGATGGATTTCATCGGACAGGAGGCGGATGCCGGCAAAGCCGTGATCGGCAACTGCAACGGGGCTCAGGTACTGGTCGAAAGCGGACTGATTCCGATGGATAAAGGGCTGCACATGTCGCTCGCACGCAACGCGATTCCGTCTGCCAAAGGCTTTCACGCGCCAGGTTTCATCAACGAATGGGTGTGGATCACGCGCACGTGCGAATCGAACCGCTGCGCGACCTCGGAGTGGGACGGCGTGATGCATCTGCCCATCGCGCACGGGGAAGGGCGGTTTGTGACGGAAGACAAAGATTTGTTTGCGGAACTGGAGAAGAATGACCAGATCGTCTTCAAGTACTGCGACAGTGAAGGAACTATTTCCGAAGATACGATGTACACGCCCAACGGGTCGACACTGGCCGCCGCGGGCATCTGCAACCCCGCGGGAAACGTCGTGGCACTGATGCCGCATCCTGAACGGTCACCCGAAGGCGGCCCGTATTTTGAAGCTTTGAAAATTTGGCTGACGTCGAAGCATGCGATCGGGGCGGCTCGGTCCGTGGCGAGTATGACATCGCTGACGGCCATCACGCCGCATAAGACCGCACTGACGGAGCTGTTCATCGATACGATCATCGTCAATAACGAAGAACGGACCGTGGAGCAGACCGCACGCAGATTTTCACCATCTCTGAAACTCAAACAATGGAAGTATTTGGCCGTTCCGAGCGATAAAGTGGAAGGAATACTGCGGGACCTGACGATTTTCAATCCGAATAAAGAGCGTGCATTCGTCAGAACGGGTACGACACTGAGCAAGTGGAACAGCGAGAAGAAAGCAGCGGAGACGTTGACGCAATCCGATGCGCAAAAAGTGTTGAATGGCATCGTGTTGTTGCGGCGTGACCTGCCCGATACAGGTGCCGAATCTTTGGGAAAAGGTGCGGAGACGGGAGTGTGTTACGCCTGTGTGGGCATTGATGATGCCGCCCTCAATGATCGCAAATTACGGGAAGTCTTCTGCAATCCGCACTCGAGCACGCTGCAACGGATCGCATGAAGCGCCGTATAGCACTGTTGGCGCATAACGTCCGTTCACTGTGGAATGTGGGGGCGTTTTTCCGGACCGCGGATGCATTCGCCGTCGAGAAAATTTTTCTGACGGGCTATACCGGATTCCCGCCGCGGAAGGAAATCACCAAAACCGCCATCGGCGCGGAAGAGTGGGTGCAATGGGAGAACGCGCAAGATCCGCTGCCGATCTTGAAGCGACTGAAGAAAGACGGATGGACCATCGCCGCGCTTGAACTCGCACCCGGCGCCGTCGCAATGCCGGAGTATGAGGTTCCCGATCGGATCTGCATCGTGGTCGGTCACGAACTCAGCGGCGTCCCCGAAGAAATTCTTTCGTTGTGCGACAACGTCATTCAAATCCCGATGCATGGAAATAAAGAATCCTTAAACGTGGCGGTTGCGGCCGGCATTGCGCTGTATCACGCGCGGACGTGCAAAGAGTAATCAGCTCTTCTTTCCGCGTGCGGGCCACAGATATTCGCATGCCCATGCCCCGGCGATAGCCCCGGCAATCGGGCCGAGGATGTACATGGCTGAAAACGAACCGATGCCCAGCGCGACGGCGGGGTTCAAGATGGCGTTCCCGAAGGGCGAAGCCGTGTAAATACCGATGAAGAGCGACGATCCGATCACCACTCCCGCCATGTCCTCGGGGACTTTGCCTTTCACGACGGACATCACGCCGAACGCCAGGAAGAACGCGCCGATCGTTTCCGCGACTGCCACCACCAATCCGCCTTCTTGGGCCACCGTCGCCCCGGCTCCGCTGAGAATGGTGCCCAGAAACATCGCCACCGCCGCGCCGATCAGCTGCGACAGGACATAAAACACCGCATCTTTGGACGAGATCTTCTTGAGTGTCAGCAATGCGACCGTGATTGCCGGGTTCAGATGCGCGCCGCTGATGCCGCCGACGAGATAGACGAACAATCCCAACGTGAGCGCCGCCATCACGGGAGTGGGGAACGGCATCGCGTACGCGACGGACAGCCACACGACGAATGTCAGAGCAAACGCGCCGAGCATCTCGGCCAAGTAACGGTGATAGGGCATTAGAAAGAGAGGGGAATTGCTCATAACAGTAGATCCTCGAGGACGAATTGAAAATTGAGAATGGAAGATTGAGAATTCGGGAAAGGACGCATCGATGCTGCATTTTCTGCATCACTTAGACACGAAACATGATTTCGACGCATGAATTACACCGATAATTTTCAATTTTCAATTTTTCATTTTCAATTATAACGTTTCCATCGCATCCACATCGATTACCGCGTCACGCGTATCGATTTCCGGCAGGAGCAGCGTCGGATCGCTGCCGCGCAACAGCACATGCCACACTTTTCCGCCGCCAAAGAGGGTGGGGGATACCGATACCTTCGCGTCGTTGCCGATCCGCAACGCCGCGGCGACGGATGCGCCGTGAATGCGTTTGGCGTGCAGTTCCGCTTTCTCTCCGCGCACGATCAACCGGACGATGCGGGTTGCGGGCGGGTAGCCGCTGTAGAGACGGATTTTCAGTTCCGTATCCAAATATTTTTCCGTTTCGTGCGCCGCTGCCGACACGATTTCCGGTGCCTGCGGCCGGAACGTTTGAATGATCACCTGTCCGGGCTTCGCGCGGCCGCTGCGGCCGGTGAGCTGCGTGAGCAATTGAAAAATACGTTCGCCGGCGCGGAAGTGGGGGAGCGAGAGCCCGACGTCCGCGATGAGTACCGCCGCGAGCGTCACATTGGGAAGATCGAGCCCTTTTACGACCGATTGTGTTCCGAGCAAAATATCTGCTTCATTGTCTTTCATCTTCCGCAGGAGGGTGCGCATCTCTTCCGGATGATGCAGCGTATCGGCATCCGCCCGCAGAACTCGCGCGCCGGGAAACAAACGTGACAAAAGCAGCTCAATCCGCTGCGTACCGGCACCGATGGGATGCAGCCGTATGCTTTGACAGTGTGGGCACGTGGCAGGCACATCGGCCATGGTGCCGGTGGAGTGATCCAACAAAAACGGCCTGCCGCGCGCATTTGTATGGAGCGTGTAGGGAAGCTGAGACTCCGGGCAGATGATGCGCCGCCGACACTGCAAACAGAGAAGCGCCGTCGCGATGCCGCGCCGATTCAAAAAGAGGACAGTTTGTTCTTTTTTGTTCAGCCGTTCGCGAATGGCGTCGATCAGGCTTGGAGAGAACGGATAGCTTTCTCCAAACTGCACATCCGCCAAATCGACCACGCGGACCGTTGGCAAGGGCTGATCGTTGTACCGGTGCGGGAGACGCGCCAAATTGTATTGGCCGTTCTTGGTACGCGCCCACGATTCTACCGACGGCGTCGCGGTTCCCAGAACGAGTTTTGCACCGGCAAATGCGCACAGCGCCGCTGCCGTTTCGCGAGCGTGATACCGGGGTGATTGCTCGTTTTTATAGGTCCACTCGTGCTCTTCGTCGATGATGACCACGCCTAAACGGTGGAGCGGCGCAAACAAGGCGCTGCGCGATCCCATGACGAGTGACACTTCGCCTCCGTGAATACGTCGCCACTCGTTCCGGCGTTGCGCCTCGGACAGACGGCTGTGCAAGACGGAAATCGCCTCGCGCCGGAGTAAAAATTCAAAGCGGCCGATGAAGTTCTCCGTCAGCAGGATTTCCGGCAGAAGCAAAATCGCCTGCTTTCCGGCAGCGATCGCTTCCGCGATCAACTTCGCGTAGATTTCCGTCTTTCCCGATCCTGTCACGCCAAAGAGGAGCGTGGGCCGCTCATCGCGGACAATGGATTCATAGACCGCTTCCTGCGCGGGTGTTAAAACGGGGAGTGCGCGGATAGGGGAGTCGCGCTCGGCATCGACCCGTCCGTCCGCACGCATATCCGGAGTGTATTTTTCCAGAGCCAGCACTCCTTTCTGTTCCAGACCCGACAGCACCGTCGCGCCCGCGCCCGTCTCCTTCATGATGTCTTCCCGCGGCGTCCAATCTTTGCCCATCAGATATTCCACCACGGCTTGTTGTTTTTTCCCTTTCAGGGAGACGGAATCCGCGCGGCGCAGCCGGTAGCCGATGACTTCTTTGGGCAGCACGGACGACCACGGAAACGGCGGGAGCCAGGGGCCGATGGCGTGACGCAGCGAGCAAAAATACCGCGTGCTCATCCACTGCGCGGTTTTGAGCGCGTAGGGACTAAGGAGCGGCTCGGACCCCAGAATATCCTGAATTTTTTTGATGTCGTACTCCTGCTCTTTGCGTTCTTCGGCCACTTCCACCACGATGCCTTCCACCAACTTGTTGCGCAGCGGCACCCGCACGGGCGCCCCCACGTCCACCCGGCCGTTTTCCAGCTCATAGGTCAGCCCGTTGCCGATGCCGAACGATTTGGAAGCCGTGACGACGGTGCAGTACATGCAACGATCATGCTCGTCTTTGGAAAAGATGCAAAGAAAAAAGGTGGATTTTCGTACACCTTCTGTTTTTCCGCTATACTCCCGGGCCTATGGACCGTCCGCTCCCCACCTCACCACTGCGCTTCGGCCTCCGCATGACTCGGCAATTCTGGCCGTTTGCCGCAGGAGCACTGTTTTTTGTGGCTTTGGCGAGCACCCTTGACGGGCTGACGAACATCCTTTTAAAGGAGCTCATCAACTCCATTACGGCTTCCGAAGTCACGCGTGATTTTTCCGCGGTGAAATGGTGGGCCATGTTGTTCACGCTCACCTACGTCGGCGGGGGCCTGACGTGGCGCTGCGGCGGATTCACCGGCATGCAGTGGTTCACGCGCCTCAAGGCATCCATTCACCGGACGCTTTTTTCCCATCTCACGCGTCATAGCGCGGGATACTTTAATGATCGATTCGCGGGCGCGTTGGTCAGCCGTATTTCCAACGTGTCCGATGGAACGGCCAGCGTCTTCCAAACCATTCTCTGGCAATTCTTGCCCGTGACGACGGTGACAATCGTGGGCGTGTACACCACATGGACGGCCAGCCCGTTATTTTCCGCGATTTTGGTGGGATGGGTGCTGCTGTTTTTGACGGTGAATTTGATTCTGGTCCGTCATAAGCGTCGCTACTCCATGCGATTTGCGGAACTGTCGTCTAAATTGCGCGGAGCGATGGTCGACAGCGCCAGCAACATCATGGCCGTGCACCAGAGCGGGCATCAGGAATATGAAGAGAAGCATTTGGAAAACTACATCACGGATTTTCGGCTCTCGCACGTGCGGAACTGGCTGTTTTCCGAATGGTCGCTGGTGAGCGGCAACCTTCTGCAAATGGTCTTCATCGGATCGATGCTCGCAACTGCCGTCTATCTCTTGCAACAAAATCTGATCACAGTGGGCGACGTGGCGTTGATCGTGGGATTGATCATGCAGGTGATTCGCCACATCTTCGTATTGGGAAATGAATTGAACCGCTTTATGGATGACTACGGCAATGCCTCCGAAGGACTGACGGAATTGCTGCAGCCGCACGAGATTACGGATCCCAAGGATGCAAAGCCGCTTGCTGTGCAGCAGGGCAAAATTATCTTCAAAGACGTCGATTTTTCCTACGGCCGCGAGGAAGTGTTCCGGAATTTCCAACTGGAAATTCCCGCCGGACAGAAGGTGGGCATCGTCGGGCACAGCGGCGCGGGCAAGACCTCGCTCACGGCGATACTGCTCCGTCAGTACGACATTCAACGCGGCGAAATTCTGATAGACGATCAGAATATCACGCAGGTGATGCAAAAAAGTTTGCGCCAAAAAATCGCGATCGTGCCGCAGGATGCCTCGCTCTTCCATCGCAGCTTGCGCGACAACATCCGCTATGGACGCTTGGAGGCGACGGAACAAGAAGTGATTGAAGCCGCAAAACTCGCGCAAGCGCACGACTTTGTGGAAAAGCTTCCGCAGAAATACGACACGCTCGTGGGCGAACGCGGCGTAAAACTTTCGGGCGGTCAGCGCCAGCGCATCGCCATCGCCCGTGCGATTTTGAAGAATGCGCCGATCTTGGTTCTTGATGAAGCGACATCCGCGCTGGACAGTGAAAGTGAGATCGCGATCCAGAGCGCGTTGCGCTGCTTGATGCAGGGCAAAACGGTTCTTGCCATCGCGCATCGTTTATCCACGCTCCGCGAGATGGACCGCATCATCGTCTTGGAAGGCGGGACCATCGTGGAAGACGGTACGCATGATGAACTCCTTGCCAAGAAAGGCGTCTACGCGCGGCTGTGGGAGAGCCAGGTGAAGGGGTTTATTCAGGAGTGAGCCCCGAACCCAAACGGATTCATCATCGTCTTCGTATCATAGAAATCTTCGCGTTCAGCTTTCTTCAAGAATCCGACGACCGCATATGTCGCCGGCGTCAGAAGCACTTCAATCGCAACCTTGAAGACGTAATTGGCGACGAGAAGGCTCAGGGCTATCTCCCATGGAAACACACCGAGTGCACAGGCGATCAACACGAACACTCCCGTATCGACCGCTTGGCCCACAAGCGTAGAACCGATCGTGCGCATCCACAGCGCTTTGCCCTTCATCGCCACTTTCATTTTGGCGCGGATCGTCGAGTTACTGAATTCACCAACGAGATACGCGCTCAAACTTGCGAGCACAATTCCTCCGCTGCTGAGGCCCCCAAGAATCAAGGCATAGGCTTCGTTCCCCACATGCACCTGCCACAACTTTTCTGGCGGCATGTGCTGTATCACAAAAAGGCTGAGACTCATCAGCACCAACGCCCCAAAGCCGGTCCAGATGACACGACGCGCCTTCGCGAAGCCATAGACCTCTGTCAGCACATCGCCAAAAATGTAACTGAGCGGAAACAGCAGTGTTCCGGCATCAAACGACATGCGCAGTCCAAACGGCGCCCAGCCCCAATCGACGATTTTGGCGGACGAGGCAAGATTACTGATGAGCAGCACGGCCACGAACGCGGCCATGAGGAGATCGTAGAAGCGGTAGGATTTCATAGGATAGTTGTGGAAGAAAGCCCACCTTCGCTTCTGCTACGGCGGGCAACCTCCTGCGGAGGTTGGTCGTCAGTGGGCAGCACAACTCGAACTTCTCCGATCTTATCACAGGGAACACGGGAACCTCGGCAATCGGTACATCGAGGTCATCCGTGAGTTCATGCCTAACTACACCCCAAGAACAGACATGCAGTTGGCAAGACTGAGAGCATCGGCTCCACTTCTGGTATTAACCTGACCACTACTCGCACTATCGCTTCTATGGACGAGGTAGCAGCAATCGGCAGACCCTCCGTCATCACCGAGGTGGTTGTCGGGATATTGGAGGACTCATTCAGGGTAGATGCGACAGTCACTGAAGCGTGTTCCCTAGCGGGAATCTCGAGGGATTCCTATTACGATAAAGTGAAGAAGGATCCTGAGTTTTCCGACAGAATGGAACGTGCGCAAACATGGCCGTTAATCGCAGCAAAGAAGCTGGTCATGAAGGCCGTCCTCGCCGGAGATGGCAGGCTTGCGTTCCAATGGCTCCGGGCGCGTCAGCCTGAACGCTATCATGAGCGGACGGATAGCCAGACAACGCTGAAGGGCGGTATCAGTCTCATGGACATTCACAATCGAGCTGAAGCCTCCGCAAAGGCGAAGCAAGCCGTAGCAGCTATCCCCTTGTCATGAATCTTCGTCGCTGCTGAGCCTCAAGCGTATTTTTAGTTTCTTTATTTTCTCCTCAGTATCAGAGATGCGCTGGTGCAACCTGCTGCATTCCTTGGAGAGCTGATGAGTGTTCCAAAAGCCGTAGATCGCTGTTATTGCAAGACCATAAACGATCATCGTTTCCCATCCAGAGAGGGATTCCATGAAATGTGACAAGGTTCCCATTACCAACAAAAGTACACCAACGACTGCTGGTACTCAATAGCTGGTGAACAATCGAGTATAGTGGTGTGAAGAAAGACCCCTCACACCAACTCGGCAAGCGTCTGCGCTCTTTGCGACAGGAACACGATATGACGCAAGAAGAACTGGCTGGCAAAGCCCATATCAGCCTGAAGTACGTTCAGAGCCTCGAAGGGAAGAATCCGCAGAATCCCAGCCTTGCAGTACTGCAAGGTCTGGCCGATGGATTTGGCATCCCACTGTGGAAAATGCTCCGATTTGAGGATTAAAACACCAATCCTTAGGAGTGATTCTTCAGCAGTCAGTCCAGTGCAGATCTTGCATCTGCCCTTCATTGTGGACGGATAATGAGCATTATCCTTCCAGTTCTTCCCCATTCTGCATGCAAAACGCCGCAGTAGCCGTCCGACATCTCCATGAAAACTCGATAGATAACATCCCGCTTGTAGACCATGACCTCGAAAAGGTCATACGAAGGCTTCTCTCCGAGGACTACAGCCCGAACAGCCGGAGGGCGATTCAGACCGACCTCAAGAGCTTCATCGGGTGGTATGTGCAAACGAATGGCGAGGCATTCAGCTTTAAGCGGCTCGTTGACCGCGACATCCGCGATTATCGGGATGAGGCGAAGAAGCACGGCCATGCCGTTGCCACCGTGAACCGCCGCCTCGTGACCATCAAGCGTCTATGCGCCGCTGCTGTGGAGGAAGGCGTAATACCGCCCGAGAAGAACCCTGCATCGAAGGTGAAGCTGCTGGCTGCGCAGTCACTGGCTCCGAAAGGGCTGACCGCTCAGGAAACGCGGCGATTCCTGAAGGAGGTGGAACTGCGGGGGAAGTTGCGGGACACGGCACTTGTTGAACTGATGCTTGGGGCGGGGCTGCGTGTCTCGGAAGTCGCCCACCTCACCCTTGCCGACATCCATATTTCGGAGCGCAAAGGCACAGCAGTCATCCGACACTCTAAGGGCAACAAGACCCGCACCGTGCCGCTCAGCCCGAAAGTGCGCGAGGTGCTGGGAGCGTACTTGCAGGAGCGCAAGCACGACGAGCCGCTGTTCCGAAGCCAGCGCGGTGCGCTCACGGCGATAGGGATCCACAAGCTCGTGCAGAAGTACGGCGAGAAGGCAAAGTTGAAGCTCTCCCCGCACACGCTGCGGCATGCCTTCGCGTTCAACTACCTCCGCTCCAATCCCGGCGACATCGTGGGACTGTCGCAGATCCTCGGCCATTCCAATATCAACACGACGGCGATTTATACGCAGAACCGTTTGGAGGATTTACAAGAAAAGATAGAACAAGTGACTTACTGAGTGGATTGTCGGATTTGCTGATATAGTGAAGATATGGGCAAATACGACGATCTCCTCTACTACGCGCAGGCATATCTGCAGCTGGCGAAGCTCGGGTGTCAGGAACTCCTCGACCCGCACCACAACAAGACGGAGGAAGTGCCGGATTGGAAGATGAGCTACACAGTGCAGATACTGGGGCCGATCATCTACAACACGAAGCATGGGATCGAGTGTTTTCTCAAGGTGCTGCAGCTGATCGCGGGACAGGACTACGACACGATCCATCATCTGCATAAACTGTTCGCGGAGGTGCGCAAAATCCTCGAGGGCCGGAAATGGCAGCCCGTGAACGACAAAGGGGATGAAATCAGCCAAGAGGACATCGACAACATGCCCAACGTGCTGCAGGAAATCGAAGACCTCGTGGACTACTTCTACAAAAACAAGATCGTGGCTGAGAAGCTCGGGATTGCGGAGATCCCGGACCCGAAGAACGAACTCCTCCGCTACCCGGAGATGCAGAACGGGACGACCTTCGACTACGGCACGTTTCTCTCCAACTGGACTCCCGAGGATACCAAGGAGTTGAAAAGGAAAATCGGGCGGCTCGAAGCGAACCTCAACGACATAGGGTATTTCCTTGCGGTTTCTCTCCGACAGCCCTGAGATGCCCCTCTTTGATTTCATAGCTCCAAGCATGGAGGAATGCGACACGATAGAGGCAGAGGTACAGCAGACGATTTTAGGCGAGGTGTTCGGCAAAAGTTACTTCTCCGTCGTGCGTCAGCAGATCGATGACTGGGTACAGGAAAAATCTTCCCGCCTCTCATCCATCTATGCTGTCCTGCAGCGTCCCGAATGGAGGAAGAGACTCGCAGAGTTCCTGCAGGCGGTGAAGGGGAAGTCGAAGCCCACAGAATGGCGACATCTCTGCAAACGCTTGGCGATGCTCGACCAGAACACCGATCTGGAAGCCCTATTTGAAGTAGTCGTGCTGAGCAACTTGCTCCTGCAGCTGCCAGCTGATCGGATAACCCTCAACGCGGCAACGACAAGCAAAAAGAACGTCGATGCAAAGATTCGGCTGGTGGATAGGTTCGTGTACTTTGAAATCACGATGCTCGGCCCCTCAGCCGAGGTGAAAGAGCGCAACGAAAGAATGGC
>CAYOFI010000002.1:0-69382 GCA_964403335.1 uncultured Candidatus Peribacteria bacterium | reverse complement strand
TCACCGGCAGCGGTGCCTCGCGGTGGCCACGGTGGGCATTGGCGACGGGCATGGCCGCAGGATGGGGCAGAAAATGCGGGACAAGGCATCGCAGTTCCTACCGGGGATGCCGAACGTGCTGGCCCTCTGTTCGCATGAAGTGTGGGACAGGATGCCGGGATGGGAACAGGCGGTTGAGGGCTTTCCCAAGGAAAACATCGGACATCTCTATGTGTTTGACCGCATGGGACTTGGGAGGATGTTCGCGGGAGATCCCGCATGCAGACTCTCGGCAGAAGAAGAAAAAATGCTGCAGGAACTACTCAATGGCAAAAACTACTACCCGATGGGGTTTAAATAAACCATGCGAGTACACTCCCAAGGCATGAAGCCCACTGAAAGTGCCAAAGCATTTATTGCACGGAAGCATCGGCAGTTCCAAAAAGAACTGGAGAGCCTAAAACCCCTTTGGATGAAAGACATCGGCAGGAAGGGGCGACATGCCTTCGTGCGCGAGGCATGGACGTTCATGCCGCAATACAACCTTCCTGAAAAAGTATTCGTCGTTGAGCGGCTGCGGAAAGTGAAGATCGAGGGGCGGATCGTCCACAAGCTGACAGGCAAAAACGGCGAGATCGAATACCGCCTTGGCTACTTCATCGTCGGCAAGATCGGGTTCATGCGCGGAAGCTGGGCATGGGGGCAGTTCTGCCCGATCATCCCGGCCAAGGACTTCAAGAAGCTGCTTGCCAAAGCAGAGAAGGAAAAAACCATTCGCTGATTGCGACTTCCGATTTAGTAGAATCCTAGCAAGCAAGCGCGAAACTTTGCCTCGGGGATGCGGGTAAAGTCTGTTAGACTGCATCCATGTACTTTCGCCAGTTTCGCATCAAAAACTTCAAAGGCATTTCGGAGGTGACGATTGACCTCAACAACAACCGCATCATCACCCTCGTCGGTCTCAACGAGAGCGGGAAGACCACCATCATGGAAGCTATCCAGTTCTTCTACAACGCGGTGAAAGGCAAGGAGCCGTCTGCCTCCCAGCTGAACCAGATCCGACCCAAAGGCCACGCCTTTACCGGGGACATCGAAATCGAAGCGAGTCTCTTTTTGGAGGAGGAAGACGTTGAGAGGCTCCGGGAGCATTGGAAAAGCCTCGGACACAAAAAGAAGGAACTCATCATCGGCAATGACTTCACTTACACCTTCAAGTTTTCCTTCCGCATGCACGAACACAAGGAAACTACACGGACCCCAACGTGGAGCGTGAAGGAGCTTGGAGCGTCGAAGGAACTCAAGACGGCAAAACTAACCGAGTACAGCACCATCGTTCAGTTTGTGAAGAAGGAACTGATGCCGGAAATCCTCTACTACTCGGATTTCATCTTTGAGATCCCCGAGGAAATCTCGTTCGATATGGGCGATGAAGACGATGAAGAAGTTTCGCCTGCATCTTCTCCCTCCGTATCGGCCAGCCCCTCGGCATCTGTATCACCCAGCACATCTGTGTCCGTGTCCAAACCTCGGGCATTGAGCGCAGAGGAAAAAAAGAACCGCGACTGGCAGTGGGTTCTGGATGACATCTTGAAGTCCGTGGATGATCGATATTCGTCCTTTGAGGACGAAGTTGCCGCGCTTTGGCTGGTGGATAACGACACTGCCAGCAACAGAAAATCCATGATGGAAACGCAGCTGAACCAGAAGATCACGACGGCATGGAAGGCGTTGTTTCAGCAGACCGACAAAAAGCTCCATTTCAAAGAAATCGCGTTGAAGTGCGAACCCGACACGGAGAGCAATCAGCTTAAGGTATCTTTTGTCGTGAAGACCGACACGGGAAAGGTCTTTTCCATCAATGACCGCAGCAAGGGGTGTAAATGGTTCTTCTCGTTCCTCCTCTTCACCGAGTTCCGCAAGAATCGAACGAAGAACATCCTCTTCCTGTTGGATGAGCCAGCTTCCAATCTGCACTCTTCCGCACAGGCAAAAATCCTCGATGCCATCGACGTGCTGAGTGAAAAGGCATTCGTCATCTACTCCACGCATAGTCATCACCTTATCCGCCTCAACTGGCTTCCCGGCGTGTATGTCGTCATCAACGAAGTACTGACCGCCAACGCGCTCGAGGGAAACCTGAGCCTCGAGGAAGGCGCGAGTATTTCCGCGAAGCGGTACTATCACTATGTTGCCGAGGGCTTGGGTTCCGACAAGATGTCCTACATTCAGCCGATCCTCGACGCTCTCGACTATCAGCCCAGCACTCTCGAACCCACGCCCGAACTCATTGTCACGGAGGGGAGGAACGACTGGTATACGTTCACGTACTTCAACGACGTGCTGATGGGCGGGAAGCACACGATGCACCTCTATCCCGGCGCAGGCGGCGACAAGCTTTTTGATATCATCCGTTTGTACCTGTCGTGGGGAAAGAAGTTCATCGTGCTGCTGGATGGGGACAAGCCGGGAGAGAAAGCGAAGGAGCTATATCTCAAGGAGTTTGGCGACTTGCTGAAAGATCGGGTTTTCACGATCAACGATGCACTGGGCAAGGCAGTTGCCACCGAGGGCTTGATCGAGGAGGCAGATCAGGAAGCGATTGTGGATGAGGCATTGGGCAAGGGATCCTACGCGAAGCTGAAATCCAGTGCGCCCGACGCCAAGAAGTCGAGCCTCAATCGGGCGATCAGCCAGCTTCTGGTTGGAAAGAAAAAGGCGACCCTCGGCAAAGGGACAACGGGGACTTTCGATAAGCTGTTCGGATTCGTCACTCAAAAACTCTCGGAGGTGAAGCTGTGAAGCCAGTATTTTTGGCGACAAGCATCCATTCTGCCGAAAGAGTCCAGAGGCTTGCCCCAAAACTCGCCCCACGAACGCTCATCGGGAGCCACTGCGGGAATGATGCCAGCGCAAAACTCAAACGCGACTCAAGCCAAACGTGCGCGACACAGGGGCAAGTATCCTCTGGAGATGCCGTATCGTTGTCTGCTCAGTGACCGGGCAACATGCAATATTACATTGCATTATATTTCTTGTTTTCTTGCAGCAGTATGCTGAAAAAACCAACTTATCATGTGCTATATTTAGCTCTCTGCTATTTCACTTCTCTATCGAGGTTCCTGAACAGGCCACTGCCGTTGTTGCGACTGAAGGACACTCTACATACGTGCAACCCTACTGCCCTCTTCAAAATCAGGTTGGAGCGATACCACTCCTCTCGCTCCGTAATGTCTCCTAACCGCAGTGTCATGCCACTGGGAAACGTACCGAGATACGTTTCCGATGCCTATTCAAGGCAGTTCTACATCATCGAATAAAGTTCGCTCCCGCTACGACAAATGTCCTATCCCCTATGAGATCAGGGAAGGACGAATGTTTGTACGCGGCGAAGATCGAGGTGATGCGACTGAGTATTTGAAAAAAGCCCGGAAGCTCCGCGATTTCATAAAAATCTGCCATGAGGTCGCTGTCGCTACCTGAGCTACTATCCGCTTCGCCATGTACCTCGATGAACTTCCAGATATTGGCACAGTAAGGTTCTCTTTCGGAAGGAAGAAGGTTGAGAGAAAGGGGAAGAACTACGTGATCTACTGCCGAGAATCAGACGAACGCGATGACAGAAACAAGAGCATCCCTGCTCAGCTTGCCCAGTGCGAGGAGTTTGCCGCACATGCCGGACTGCACGTCCTCCATGTCGTGCAGGAGAAAATGAGTGCGCGAGAATATGGTCGTCCACGCTTCAATAACCTTTTGATGGCTATCAAAGGCCTAGAAATACTCGATGGATTGCCGAAGGAAAAGCGCAAGCTCGGACAACCTGACGGTATCATCGCGTGGCATCCAGACCGATTGGCACGGAACATGAGGGATGCAGGGGAAATCATCGAGTTGCTGGATTCGGATGTCATCATCGATATGGCTTTTGTCATGTACTCGTTCCATAACGATTCATCGGGCATGGAACACCTCGCTATGGAGTTCGCTCGAGCCAAGGGATACTCGGATAAGCTCCAAGATAACGTGATGCGCGGTCTTATTGAGGGAGAAACGAAAGGCAAAGGGCAAAAGCCACTCTCTCCTGCCTACGAGGTCATCCGCAAGGAAGATGAAAATCACAATGATCATCTAAAGATCGTCGCGTCAGATCTTCATTCTCATTGGCGTGATGTGTACCGCTGGAGGCTGGAGGGTAAGACAAACGAAGAGATCGCCCGTCTTCTTGTCGAGGAGAATGGGTATGTCCACCGCAAAAAGAAAAATGGGAAATGGTATAATGTGAACATTGATAAAAACTATGTGGGCTTGCACCTGAAGAACCCCATCCACTGCGGCTGGCTTGTCCCGAAGAAAAGCAAAGAGCCAAGACGTGCGGATCTCGCAGCGATCTACCCGCTCCAATATGGTGAGGATTTTCCTATTGTTGTGACCGTTGAAGAGTTTAAAAAAGTGAATCCCAATCTCTTCAAAGAGACAGCAAAACCCACACGCGCCGTACCGCGACGCAGCGCATATCCATTGCCTTCCAGCAAGGTACTCTGCACTGTGCGTCGTGTGGAGAATCTTCTCGCTACAATGACGCCGAATCAGCCTCGGAGCGGTGGTGGAACACTCTCACCTCGTTTCTCCTGCCAGCGTTGCAAACCGCAGCACAGTATCGGCATGAACGATGTATTCGATGCCATTGGTGAAAAGCTCAAGGATGTGAAGATCACAGAGCAAGAGCATGAAATGCTGCTTATTGCCGAATGGGAGGATTACAAGAAAGAAAGGCAAGAGTCCGATGCAGAGAAACGCCGCATTGCGGCTCTGAAAGCAACAAACGAGAAGGATGCTGAGCAAACAAAAGAGCGGCTCAACGCAATGAAGTACCCGAAGCCAACGGCAACACCGGAAGAGATTGCAACAGAAGAGCGTAAGCTCAAGCGGTTGGATGACGAGCGTAAATCGCTCCTGAAGCGTGAAGAGCTGATCGGTAACGAAAGCATGGAGCGGTACTATGAGTTAGATGCCTTTCTCGAACTCGCAAGAAATGCCTCACACTGGTGGAAAAAGGCCAGTCCCGAGAAAAAGCGGAAGATGGCCGACATCATCGTCTCGAACGTGGTCATCGACGGCGACGAAGTGGCTTCTGTCAGCCTTGCTGAACCCTTTGCGACATGGGCATTGCGGTCAAAAGATGACAATGGTCGGGACGGGGGGACTCGAACCCACGGCCTCCTGGTCCCAAACCAGGCGCTCTAGCCAACTGAGCTACGTCCCGACAGGGAATACTCTACCTGAGAACAAGCATGTAGACGATTTTGATGTTCTATTGCGCCTAATTGCACCGAAGATACCAAGAAGCAAAAAAGCCTCCAACGCCAAAATACTCAAAAATCACTGAATTAAGTATTTGATAATTGATGCCTGTTTCTTCACTGTTTCTTGTTTCTTCGGTGCAATTTTACGATCGGGCTTCTGCTCTTCTTACCAGCAGAACCCGCAACGTCCCCATCGCCGCACCGGCTATGAACCCTAAACCAATCATCAGAAGAAGACTGATCAACACCAAGGATGTTTGCATGAAAAAGGGGCGGGAAGACGGCAAGGAACTTGCCACGAGATTTCAGACTATGAAAGTAAAAACTGAGGAAAATCCCAAATCCACACATGCGGATTTGGGATTTGGTCATTGGGGATTTTTCTTAGGCGTGCTTCTTGCGGCTCCACATCGACATGCACAATGCCCCGACGGCGAAGAATGTCAGAAGGGCTTTGATAAGCCAGCCGAAAACGGGGATGAACCAGAGCAACTTCAGGACGATCAAAATGCCGACGCTCACGCCGACAAGCACGACCATGTGCCATTTCGCCTTCATGCGGTGCTCCATCCAACGCGTCAAAACAAGCGACGTCAGCACGGAACCGGCAAGAACGGTGACGAAGTACAGCGCCATCAAGAGCAATCCCACCGGGATACCGATGATGGTGAGAAAGAAGAGTCCCGCGGCAATCGGCGTCACGACGTAGTACAGGAAACCCGTCAGCAATGCCTTCCACGGTTTCTTCTGCAGCAATGTTCCTGCATCTTTGAATGTGCCCGGGAAGAGCATCAGGAAAATAAACGCCAGCAAGGCGGATGCAAGAACCGAGTAGAAAGCCCAAATGCCCGCGATGCCGGCGATCCACTTGGCAGCCATGTGGCTGTCGCCACGCTGGGGAGCGAGTGCGGGGTCATACACCGTTCCGGCCGTGCCGGGACGGGCGGGAGCCAAGTTCATCTGGCCGGCTTTCGTCCAGTACCGCACGTTTTGCGTCAACTTTGAGCGTGGGCCGAATTTCATGGTATCGGCCACGAGCGTGCTTTTTCCATTGATGATGCCGTCGAGGGTGAACATCCCGGCCATCACATCGGCATCGCCGCCCACCGTTCCGCCAACAGCGACCTCTCCGCCCTTAGCCGTCAGTTTACCTTTCACGGCTCCGAGCATTGTTATTTTTCCGCCAAACACCGCCAAATCTCCGCCGATCGTCGCGTTCTGACCGATCGTGACATCGCCGCCCGTCACCACCATATCGCCTGCGACTTTGCTGTTGATCACCACGTCGCCTCCTGCCACGCGCACATCGTCGCCCACGGGACCCGTGAGTTCGACTTGCCCGCCGGCAGCAATCACGTCCCGACGCACGTTACCGGTGACATGCATCTCGCCGCCCGCGGCCACCAAATCGCCCGCGACCAGTTCACTCACGGTGAATTTGCCGCCCGCGGTATAGACGTCGTCGGACATCTGGAATCGGGCGATATCCATGCCCTGCTGCAAAGGGCTTTGCGCTGCCACGATGGTGGCTGCGAGAAGAAGAGTGGTACCGATGGCACCAAAAGAAATAATTTTCGTACGCATGAGAGGAAGGAAGGGAAATTACCAAGCATTCTACCCGCCAAGGCTTTTCCCGTCACGTGTGATGCTGTAGGATTGCGACATGGCTGCGGAGAAACGCAACACACTCGGCGAAGATCTGGCGCGCATGCTCAAGGGCGGGGTCATCATGGATGTGGTCACCGCGTCCCAAGCAAAAATCGCGGAAGCCGCAGGCGCATGCGCGGTGATGGCGCTGGAACGCGTACCGTCGGACATCCGCGCACAAGGAGGAGTGGCCCGCATGAGCGACCCGAAACTGATTCGCGAGATTCAGGATGCCGTTAGTATTCCCGTGATGGCAAAAGTCCGAATCGGACACACCGCAGAAGCAAAAATCCTCGAAGCACTGGAAATTGATTTCATTGACGAATCCGAAGTGCTCACTCCCGCCGATCCGTTCGATCACGTCGAAAAATCACAGTTCAAAATTCCCTTTGTCTGCGGCGCGACGAATTTGGGAGAAGCACTGCGTCGCATTCATGAAGGCGCGGCGATGATCCGCACGAAAGGCGAAGCGGGAACGGGAAACGTGATCGAAGCCGTGCGTCACTTGAAAATGATCAAGAAAGAGATGAAGGATCTGCAGCGCATGACCTCGGAAACAATTGCTGATTGGGCAAAAGAACAGCGCGTGCCAGTCAGTCTTGTGGAAAAAGTGACGGAAGCTCAGCGTCTTCCCGTCGTGACATTTGTGGCGGGAGGAATCGCGACCCCTGCAGATGCTGCTTTGTTGATGGAACTGGGTGCTGAAGGAGTATTCGTGGGATCAGGAATATTCAAATCGAAAGATCCAAAGAGAACAGCGGAAGCGATCGTTCAAGCAACGATCCATTGGAATGATCCCAAAAAGCTCGCTGAACTTTCGACCGGGCTTCCTGAAGCGATGCCAGGATTGGAAATCGATGCACTACCCGTGAAGATGCAGGGCAGGGGATGGTAATGAAGAGTTAAATGTGATATAATGCTTACATGGCCTTGAGCAACATTGATCCCGGGCACGATGATGATGAAGTTTTGTTGCAGCAAGCAAAACAAAAATTGGAGTTGGACGAAAGTGCATCGTGGCCCGATGTGTATAACGTGTTAGTAAAGATGGACATCATGAATACTGAAAGAATTCGGATTGCGCGCTTGTTCGGAAGTTCTGAAAAAATCGCATGGAGCGAATTGCAAATAATTTCGGGAGCAGTGGGACACGGGCCAATTGGTAAATTTTTGTATCATAGGTGGAAAATAGCTCAGCAACACAAGGGCAGCTAATAGCAGTGGAGTTGCTCTTTTTCCTGTAAGATTTTTCTATGACAGTTGGCGTTCTTGCGCTACAGGGAGATTTCGCGGAGCACATCGCCGTGTTGCGCTCGTTGAGCGTGACGGCAAAAGAAATCCGCACGGCCGAGGCCTTGCAGACGATCGACGCACTGATCATCCCCGGCGGCGAGAGCACGGTGATGTCGCAATTTCTCTATCAATTTGGAATGGCGGAGGTGATTGTCGAGCGAGCCCAAAATGGCATGCCCGTGTACGGGACGTGCGCGGGGGCGATCATCGTTGCCAAAAAAGCGCTGGGTAAAAATGCTCCGCAGACGCTCGGGCTTATCGACATCGATGTCGATCGAAATGCCTACGGATCGCAGATACAAAGCTTCGAGACGCCGATCGAAGTCAAAGGTGTCAATCGGCCTGTGCCTGTCGCCTTCATCCGGGCCCCGATCATCTCGCGCGTCGGCCTGGACGTCGAAGTCCTGGCATCACATGAGAAAAAACCGATCCTGGTACGGCAGGGGAGTGTGCTGGCGGGGACGTTCCACCCGGAGATTCGCGGTGAAACAGCGATTCACGAGCTATTTTTGCGGATGATTAGCAAGAAGTGACTTCGCATTTACCAGAGTATTTCGCTACCATAGGCGGCGAATGGATATCCGCAACTTCTGCATCATCGCCCATATCGATCACGGGAAGTCGACCTTGAGCGACCGTATGATCGAAGTGACCGGCACGCTGCAAAAGCGGGAGATGAAAGAACAGACGTTGGACATGATGGATTTGGAGCGCGAGCGGGGCATCACTATCAAATTGCAGCCGGTGCGCATGACGTACAAAGGCGTGCAGATCAATTTGATCGATACTCCGGGACACACCGATTTCCGGTACGAAGTCAGCCGTTCACTCGCCGCATGCGAAGGCGCGATTTTGCTCGTCGATGCGTCGCAGGGGATTCAGGCGCAAACACTCGCCGTGCTCTACATGGCGATGGAACATGATCTGAAATTGATTCCGGTGTTGAACAAAATCGATCTGCCAGCGGCCGATCCCGAACGGGTCAGCGCGGAAGTCATCAAGTTGCTTGGATGTTCCAAAGAAGAAATTTTGTTGATCTCCGCAAAAGAGGGGAGGGGAGTGCCGGAAGTCTTGGATGCCGTGATCGAGCGAATCCCTCAGCCGCTACGCCATGAAACTGGAACTACGGATGCAACACGTGCCCTTATCTTCGACGCGATCATGGATACCTATCGTGGTGGCGTGGCGTACTGCCGCGTGATGGAAGGGGAGATCAAAAAAGGGGACATGATGTATTTGCGCGGAACCAAGACGAAGTTTGAAGTGTTGGATGTCGGGCATTTTTCGCCCAAATATGTTTCAGATCCCATACTCGGCGAAGGACAAATCGGTTATGTCGTCACAGGCCTCAAAGACGTGCACCAAGTTCGTGTGGGTGACACGATTGCCTCCAAAGAACACGCCGAGATGTTGCCGGGCTACACGCAAGTGCAGCCAATGGTGTTCGCCGGACTGTATCCGAGCGAAGCCGATAACCATGCGGATCTACGCGAGGCTTTGGAAAAACTGTCGCTGAATGACGCCGCGCTTTCCATCGAGCCCGAACAGAACACGGCGCTTGGCAACGGCTTCCGCTGCGGATTTCTTGGACTTCTGCACTTGGATATCATCCAAGAACGCCTGGAGCGCGAATACAACTGTGACCTCATCGTCACCGCGCCGTCCGTGCTCTACGAAGTAAAAGTGAATGCCCATAATCCTGGTGAAATCATCCGCACCAGCCTGCTCAAAACCGACGAACCCGATACCGCCCTCCTCTCAAACCCCGCGGATTTTCCGGATCCAACCTATATTGTGGAAGTGCGCGAACCGTGGGTGAAGTTGGAAATCGTCTGCCGCAAGGAAGATGTGGGCCCGTGCATGTCGCTCGTCCAAGAGCGCCGCGGCGTCTATAAAACATTGGAATACCTGGATGCCGATCGTGCACTGCTCGATTTTGAAGTTCCCCTGCAAGGAATTGTCTTGGACTTTTTCGACAAATTGAAATCCGCCACGTCGGGGTACGCATCGATGAGCTACGAACAGTTGGGATTCCGCGCTGGCGATTTGCAAAAGATGGATATCTTGCTTCTTGGTGAACCGGCAGAAGCGCTTTCGACGATCGTCCATAGGTCAGAGGCGCACCACGTCGGTGCCGTCATCTGCAAACAATTGAAAGAAGTCATTCCCAAAGCGCAGTTCCAAATTCCGATCCAAGCGGCAATCGGATCAAAAGTCGTTGCCCGCGAGACGATTTCCGCATTGCGCAAAGATGTGACTGGCTATCTGTACGGCGGTGACGTCAGTCGCAAGAACAAGCTGTTGGATAAGCAGAAGAAAGGCAAAAAGCGGATGAAGCAGATGGGGAAGGTCACGCTGAGCCAAGAGGCCTTTTTGGCCGTTCTGAAACGTTAATGCTCCACCCTCAGGCTGATTGATCAAAAACACCCTCTGTTATCGCATCCTCCTTTTCCGGTTTCAATGTGTTTCTCTCTGCCGCCTCTCGGCTCAGCCTCTCTTTATCCAGCACCAAATCCAACACCCAGCAGCCGCGCACATGGAGCGTCACTTCGCGCAGATGCCGCAAAATGGTCTGAGCGTTGCAGCCGGCATCTTCCAAGGCATCCCCCAAAATGGGCAAGTCTGTGAAGGTGCGATCGTTGTAGATTCCTTGAGCGATCCGATACGCATTCCAATCATGTGCAAATCTCCACTCGTGCGCGAGCGCAACGGGCTGGAAAGGGTTGCCGATAATATCACGCACAATCCGCGCCTGTCGCACTGATTCACATGTGTCGCTTCCGCTTTCGACAGCTCGCGCTATTTTCTGCACCGTTTCTTTTAATCCGCGCAAAAAACCGAAAAAGACCGCTGTTTCGCTATCCGGAAGACTCTCATCTGGTTCTTCCAACTCATTCATCACCGACGCGGCCCATGACGCCACTTGAGCCGTGCGGATCGCAATATTCCTCTCAAAATTGGTTTCCTGAGAACCGGGCCCGATGCTGTACACATGTCTGTCGCATGTATATTGAGCGGCGCAACGAGCCCACACGCGTATCCATGCCTTGCGGGCGGTGGCTGCTGCCGGACCGTGGTTCCATACCGCATGCGCGTCCCGAGTGGCGGCAGCCGACGCTTCACGCGCAGATTGCTCTGCTTCGGCCAGTTCATCCTCACTTATCAAACCATCGGCAAAGTTTTCGGCTGCCGCTATGGCTGAACTGCTCGCCTGTGCAGCAAATAACTCTTCAATACTCCGTGCACACGCACAGGCCACAAGCCGTACCTGACGGTCAGTCGCGCGCTCACCCACATGGCGGAGGAGCGCCACAGAGTCGCCGGTGTTGTTCCAATCGGCTTCGCGCATTGCGGGCCAGCATGTCGTAAAAACAGCAAAGAACAATGCTTCCGTCGGTTTATCCGGTGACAATCATTCGTCATCCCTCTCCGGTTCCGGCCGCCGCAACAACGATCGGTCGATAGCGTCCAAAAACGGTTCGAAAACCGTTTGCAGAACACTGCCCGCCAAGCCATGTAATTGCTCGAACGGCACATTGCGTTTGCCGCCCACTTCCATGCGGAAGAATTCCTGCAGCACAAACGTCGTGAGCTGGAGAACCGTGCCGTCGATGTTGTGCTCATCGACCATCAACTTCAGCAGGATGGGCTGCGCGTCCAACGACATCACCATCTGCATGCGCGTGATCCACTCGATCAGCATCTTGTTGGCGTCGGCATCCAAAGCGCCGCCGGGAATGAGCTGCAGATTTTCTTCGACGGTCTCTTTGGATGTCTTCTGCCCTTCTTCCTGCAAAAATTCCGTCACGACGGAAAAACATTCGTCATGGATCAGCGACAGAATCGCCAGGATGAAAATTGACGGGCAATCGCGTGCGACAAGACGAGAAATAAGCACGAAGAGATGCGCGTACCGGTCGTCATTCAAAAATTGCAGGATAGTGCGCGCCACGCGCGAGTCGCGTTTTTTGCTGCGCTTTTCCTCACGGCGGATGGCCGCCATCGCCGCGCCGGACGCGGCAAACCGCGCTTTCGCTTCTTCCGTTAATTGCTCGGGACCGCTTCCCGAGCCCTCGCTGGGCATGCCGATATCCAGACCTCCTGTTTCAGACATGACGAAATGGTAATGGCAGGATCCGCTTGATCAAAGACAATATTGCTTACGCGGCGATCGGTTCGATGGAGATGACCGTGCAACGTTCGCGGGCCCCGTTGAATTTGAGGCGGCGCTTTTGGGAGAACTTTACGGTCCCGGCAACATCGGCATGAATGGTCCAATCGGAGCCCAAATGCGTGTTTTTGCCCGGGAAGTACCAATAGCCCTTCTGGCGGATCAAGACTTCGCCGGCATTGACCTTTTGGCCGCCAAAGCGCTTTACGCCGCGACGTTTCGCAACGCTGTCTCTGCCGTTTTGGGTAGACCCACCCGCCTTTTTATGCGCCATAGTGCAAGGATTGTACGGACTTTTTTTCCGTGTGCAAGTGCCTTTTCCATGCTATTCTCAGGCTACCGACGCGGGGTGGAGCAGCCTGGTAGCTCGCGAGGCTCATAACCTCGAGGTCGCAGGTTCAAATCCTGCCCCCGCAACCATCCGGCTTCGTGCCCTCTGGGGCACTACGCCGCGATTCTCCTACATCAAAATCATACAAGCCGGATGCCACGGCGTAGTCCGCAGACGAAGCCGGGCTATGACAGAGCGCTCTTTGTTTGGCTTACAACCCCCGCTTCAACCCCTCCAACTCATCTCGCTTAAACAAGAAGAGTTTCCAGTGCTGGTAGACCGGCAACTGACGCAGATATTCCTGGTAAGCCGCCTCCTGCTCTTCCGTGGGAGTCATGCGGTCACCGGATAGAAATGCCGCATTGGATGGCTGTTCGGCGATGATGAGGATTTTCTCGCCGGGGTTCAATCGCCCCAAGTTCTCCTTGGCATACTTATCTTTGTACTGCGCGGACCGGTAGTACTCCACATCCCCCTTGCTCTGTTCGATGTGTTCTTTCAGCCGCGCATTCTCGACGGCGATCATATTGAGCGTGTCTTCAAAAAGAATGTTCCGGTAAAACGACAGCGCCAACCCAAACGCCATAAACCCCACGACGGTCAGGCCCACGACAATCGTGAGCTGCTTACTGACGGGTTCGAGAGACTGATAGGCCACGAGGAGAAGTATGCAGTATTTTGTATCGCGTATGAAGTATACTGGTCCTGATGATTATCTTCTGTTCTGGTATCGGCGGGATCGGACTGAGCGCGCTTGCGGCGATCCGCAAGTTGCGCGGGGATGACGTGCATGGCAGCGATCGATCCGAGAGCGCACTGCTGGATGATCTGCGGTCGCAAGGCATGCATGTCACCACGGATCAAAGCGGCGCGGCGGTTCCTGATGGATGTGAGTTGTTGATTTATTCCGAAGCGATTCCTCCGGAAGCGCCCGAACGGCAAAAAGCGACTGAGCTCGGCATCCGCCAGATTTCGTACCCGGAAGCGCTGGGAGAAATGAGCGCGGGATACCGCGCCATCGCCGTCTGCGGCACGCACGGAAAATCTTCGACGACCGCGATGTCCGCGCGCTTGCTCATCGAAGCAGGATTGGATCCGACGGTCGTCGTCGGCACAAAGTTGAAAGAATTAGGCGGGCGGAACTGGCGCGTGGGAAAAAGCGATTTATTTGTACTGGAAGCCTGCGAGTACAAACGGTCTTTCCGATTCTACAAACCCGAAGTCATCTTGCTCACCAATGCCGACGGAGACCATTTTGATTACTACACGTCAGCCGCGGATTATCGTTCCGCATTCAACGACTTCGTCGCGACGCTTCCGTCACAAGGAGCGTTGATCACGCATATGCAGGATCCGGACTGCAAAGCGATCGCCGAACAAAGCGGTAAAAAAAACATCGATGCCGACAAGTACCCGTTGATCACTTTGCAAACCCCGGGCGTGCACATGCAGCAAAACGCCCAGCTGGCATTGGGACTTGCTGAGTATTTGAAGATTCCCAGCGACACAGCGGAGAAGGCAATCGGAGGATACGCAGGCAGTTGGCGTCGATTGGAAATGAAAGGCCTGTACCGCGGATCCATTCCGGTTATCGACGATTACGCGCATCATCCCGCCGAATTGCGAGCAACCATTGCCGCGATTCGCAACGCGTATCCGGATAAAAGACTCGTCTCCGTGTTCCAACCGCACACGCACGATCGCACAAATAAATTGTATGCGGATTTTGTGAAAGCGTTCCCGGGAGTCGATCTGTTGTTTTTGACCGATGTCTACGACGCGCGCAAAGAGTACAACACCAAGAAGGTGAATATGCCGCGCTTCGTGGGAGACATCAGCCGCGAAAGCAACGTCGCGACGGGATGGACGGGAACGCTGGAGCAAACACACGAGCGGCTTGCGTCGGAACTGCAAGACAATGATGTGCTCCTGTGTATGGGAGCAGGGGATGTGACGAAGCTGGCGGATGATATGAGCAAAGGAAATCGATGACTTCGAGGAAATCGAGGACAGCAGCTTCTCCTCGATTTCTTCGATTTCCCAGATTTCCCGTCATTCAGCTTTCTCCTTCTTCATAAACTCCTCTTCAGCCGTAATCAAGATCTTCGCCATTTCCGCTCGCGTGATGGGATCGTCAGGATGGAAGAGGCCCGTGGCGTTGCCCTTCTCATCCGTCGCACCGGAGACAAGATGCACGGAAGCCGCGGTTTCGATCGCGCTGGCATATGGCGTGCGCTTGGTGACATCGCTGAACACTGTGCCCGTCACCCACTGCAGCGGAGTATCCAGAACTTGCAGCAGCGTCATCAACACTTCGCCGCGCGTGGCGGGCCGGGCCAGATCCAAATCCGGATCCGCGTAGATGGTCCAACCGAGATCTTCCGCGGACGCGATGTACTTGGTAAACCACTTGCCAAGCGCGTTTTGGTTCACGGGCGGAACCGTCACGGCCGTCTCGTCGATGCCCGCCATCTCATGCGCGATTTTCGCGAGCTCGCCGATCGTCACGGGATTCCCGGGACCGAATTCGCCCGTTTGTTCGCCGTCGCTGTTGCGGTATCCCGTCAAAATGCCGCGTCGCGACACGGTCTCCACGAAGGACGCGAACCACGCGCCGACGGGGACGTCAAAAAACACGACCGTCGACCCTTTCACATCGGCTTCGATATGCGTGGCGTCGGACGATGTCGCTTCGGATTCAAAGGTGGTGCAGGAAATCTTCACGAAAAAATAGGATGCACTGTCTTTTTCCAGCACGTCGGATTTTCCGGGCGGCGCCGGACAATTTTTGGGCGTGTATTGCACGCTGTAATTGCCTTCGGGCATTTCCTCAAATGTCTGGGGCGTGATTCCTTTCATGGTCAATCCATCCGGGCCGCGGAGCGTGAAAGGCATGCCGGGAGGATCGCTGTTGACGCCGACACGTCCGAAATTCGTCAGTTTTAAATGAATGAAGAGCGATGCCGCGGCGCCGTCCGCAAGCGTGAAGGAGATCTGGGGCAAATCGACGGTCTCCACTTCCACGCCGTCGATGCTCAGCACGATCGTCGCCGTTTCGCCGTCGGGAGGTTTGATGGAAAACGTGTACCGGCCCGGTTCCGCCTCCATCGTGGATTGTCTATCCAGACGTATATACGATTCGGAATTCGGGAAAATAATCGTCCATTCGCCGATGGCTTGCACGTCGCTTTTTTGTTCGATGCTGATGGTGCCGGCGGCATGCGCCGTCTGCACGAAAAACACCGCGACAGCCGCGAGAAATACGGACAACAACGAAGAGGGGAGTGAGCGTGTGGGCATGTCCTCAGTGTGTCGTGTCTTGCGCTCTGCGTCTAGAGCCCCAACGTCTCCGCAAGCGCGTCTTGCCAGCGTGCGATCGAGGCCGCCAAATCGAGCTGCAGAATTTTTTCCGTGCCGCGCCTTACTATCAATTCCGGTCGTTCGGTTGTCTGACCAAGAAGGAAGGCTGTTACGCCGAGGGATTGCGCAAGCGCGAGGAAGGAAGCTTCGTTCTGGCCCGTCACCTCGACAATGAATCCCGCGGTCTGAGAGAAGAGCACCGTATCCGTGCGCAACGGTCCGGCGATCGCGCCGATATCGATATCCGCGCCGATCTTCCCGCCGATTTTGCGAACCGGCGTCATCATTTCAAACAGCGCAAGCAGTAATCCGCCGTCGCTGATGTCATGGCACGCGGCGAGCACTCCTTTTTCCGAGGCGGCGCGGATGAGCTGAACATGCCCCTTCAACGAGACAAAATCCGGCTTCGGGATATTCGCGCCAAGCAGTGAGTCGCGCTGACCGCCCGCCATCTGCTCCAAGACTTCGTAGTACGCGGAGCCGCCGCATTCGTCCTTTCGTTCGCCGAGCACATACAGCTTGGAATGGTATTTTTTGAATGACATCGTCACGGCCTTCGCCGCATCCGGAAGCATGCCGATGCAACAGACAACCGCGCTGGGCGGCACGGAATCGCCGTCCGGCTTGCCGTTATACAAACTCACGTTGCCGGAAATAATGGGGACGGCTTCGCCGTTTTCCCCCAACGCGCGCGCGGCATCCGCAATGCCCTTGATGCCGTGTTCGAGCGCGCCCAACTGCGCGGGCACTTCCGGATTGCCGTAGTTCAGACAGTCAGTGAGCGCGCGCGGCTGCGCGCCTGACGCCGCCACGTTGCAGATGGCTTCCGTCGCGGCATTCACGCCTTGCAAGTACGCGGAAATTCGTCCATACCGGGGGTTCCCGTCCGCCGCGAACGCGATGCCGGTTTTGGCGACGGACTCGTCGTTCTTCCAGCCGGGATGCTCGCCGCCGACGATGTACGCGGTGATGTCTTGGAACGGCTGAATGACCGATGCGTCGGATTCACCGGCTTCAATGTGGGCGTTGCCGATGACGTCTTTGTCATATTTGCGGAACACGGGGCCTTTGGAGGCGTGGTTGGGATGCATGAGCATCGCTGCAAAGACGTCGCTGATGGTCGTCGTGAAACCGGAAGCCAAGCGGATCGCCGTACCGGTGCAGGTGATGTCCGGCTCCGCGCGTTTCACGTCGGGCTCCGCAGTCGGCCGTTCATAGCGAAGGCCTTCGGTGATGTCCGTGGATTTCGCTTCGCAGACCACCATGCCTCCGTGCCGGAGCCGATAGACGCCGTCGGCAGTGACATGCCCGATGACGCTCGCGCGCGCTTTTTCCGCCACGCTCGGCAAATCCCATGTCTCGTTGTAATGCGTGAGCACATGCTGCGTCAGCGACGGGTGCACGATCCAGCAGAAGCGTTCCTGCGTTTCGGCGCACGCGATCACTTCGGCAGGAAGGTTCTCGATCGACACGTGCACTTTCTCCAAATCGATTTCGGCACCAAATCCACGCGATGCGACTTGTTCGACGCTGGCACACACCACGCCGCCGGCTCCTAAATCTTTAAAACTCACTTTGGGCAGATTTCCTGATGCAATCAGCCAATCGAACAACGCATATGTCGACAAAAGAATATGCCGCTCTAAGAACGGATTGGGCTCCTGAACTGCTCCTGAATTTTCCTCTTTCTTCTCTTCGCGAAGCGTCACGCTCGCGAATGCCGCGCCGCCGAACCCGCTGCGGTCCGTCGGTTTGCCCACGATGATGATGTCGTACTTCTCCTTCGCCGCTTCTTCCGGCACGTAGCTGTGAATGATTTCATCCTCCCGCACGATGCCGATGGACACGACGTTCACCAGGCACTGCCGGTCAAATCCCGCATCAAAGAACGTATCGCCTCCCAAGTTGGGCACTCCCAGCGGATTGCCGTACCCGGCCACCCCGCGGATGACCTCCTTGGCGATCGCGCGCGACTGCGGATTGGCGGTGTCACCCAGGCGCAACATGTCCATGCTTCCGATCACGCGCGCACCCATGCAAGCCACGTCACGCACGCACCCGCCCACACCCGTCGCCGCCCCTTCAAACGGCACGACCTGCGACGGCTTGTTATGCGATTCATGCGACACGACGATTCCCCAGCGCTTTCCCTTCGGTCCGTCCGTCACCGCGACAATGCCGCTGTCTTCGCCCGGCCCGAGGATCACATTCTTTCCCTGCGTCGGAAATTCCTTAAGAAAACGGCGCGAAGATTTATAACTGCAGTGTTCGCTGCCTTGAATTCCCCAAATAACGGCTTCGACGACCGTCGGCGCGCGCCCGAGCAATTCTTCGATCTTTTTGGCCTCATCCACGGTCAGCCCGATGGAGTATTTCCGCAGAGCGGAACGGACTTCGTCGTCCGACATCGAACCAAAGGCTAAACGTGGGGCTTCCATGGGGGAAGGATACTCAAAACCCGGGCCGTGCGCTACGCTTCTCCGGTGCCTATTCCCCGCATTTTCCGGCAAGAACACATCATCGGCGGGACCGTGATTCTGGCACTGACGCAATTTGCGGCGTCCATAGCGGGATTCCTGCGCGATGCGTCATTTGCGCGGACATTTCCGGATTCCTCGGTCGTCGACGTCTATGTCGCGGCATTCCGCCCGAGCGACTTTTTATTCCAGACGTGCATCATGGCCGCGCTCGGTACGGTGCTGGTTCCCGTGCTTGCCGGATACAAAGCCCATAAAAACGAAACGGAAGTATCGAAAATTCTCAGCGGCAGCATGCTTGTGGGTGCCATGGCATTCGGCATCATCGCTTTGATCCTGGCGATCGCACTCCCGTTCATCGCCCATTGGTTCGTGGATTTCACGGGGGAGCGTTTGGACCTCTATATTCACTTCGTGCGAATCGCGCTGTTTTCCAATTTTCTTTTTGTCTTCGGCAACACCCTGGGTCAGTACCTGATCACCGCACAGCGGTATTGGATGTACGGACTGACACCGGTGATCTATACGATCGGCACGATCCTCGGCACGATCTTCCTCACGCCCGTCATCGGGGCATACGGTCCCATCGTCGGAACGTTGACAGGCACCGTTTTGTACGTCGTGCTGCGCTTCATTGACGCCTGGCGCCTGGGTTTCCATTTTCGATGGACGCTGTGGCACCCGGATTTCTTCGGCATGGGAATGCTGATGCTGCCGCGCATCTTGTCGCTTGGCGCGTTGCAATTCCAATTGCTCGCGTTCGATAAACTCGCATCGGGCATGAACGTCGGCTCCGTCGCGATCAACGCCTACGCGCGCAATTTCCAATCCGTCCTCGTCGGCGTCACGGGCATCGCCCTCGCGCAGTCGGCATACTCATTACTGGGGCAATCCGCAGCCTGGAAAAACGAAAAGCTTTTCAAAAAATATCTGCTTTGGGGATTTGGAGCTTTGCTCGCGATCACGATTCCCGGCAGCATCATTCTTGTGGTCCTTGCTCCATTCGTGGCGAAAGTCATGGGGATTCAGGCCATCGCCCTCTTTTCGTCCGCGCTGCTGGTGTACGCCGTCAGCATTCCGTTTGAGAGCATGAATCATCTGATGCTCCGCGCCTATTATGCGACAAAGCAAACTCTGATCCCGGCGCTCGCAACGGTCGGGGGGGCTATTGTCGCTATTGCGGTGTCCCATTCTTTTGCGGACCGCTTTTCCATTCAATCCATCGGTTTGGGTTTTGCTGCGGGGCAAATAACCATACTTATTCTTCTGACACTTCAATTTGCGTCAGTGTTGCGTCGGGTTCGGAAGTAAGTGTTTCCCATATGTTAAGCATATAATTCATCCACTTACGATCATTCACTTCCAGAAATTGCACCAATGGTGCGGACTGCACCACAAGACTTTTCCTCGTCTCTTGGTCGCGCGCCATAATCAGGAGTATCAACAGGTAATGCATGAGTCCTTTTGCCCCAATTTCTGGAAAGCCAACTCTATTCAATTCATAATAACGAAGCACCGACTGAAAGGCAGCAATTGATTCGTGCAGAGATTTTTCCGCTTCCATGACAGAAGAGTCCGGTACCGATGCACGATTCTCGTCCCAAAGAGGCGGATCGTCTTGCGATAAAAGATGTATTCTGTGCAATTGAAAAAGTTTATTTTTCGATTCGTAGAGAAGAGCTTGAATATTGGCATCGGGCTGTTCATAATTTTTCCCAAAGAGAATGGCCAGCTCAATAAAATTTCCTTTTGCGCGTTTTGGGTTGAATTCCTCGTCGTACCATGGCTTGAATTCTTCTGCAGTCGTGCAATCGAACATAGCGAAAGTATGGACTCTACTTCTTCTTCACCTGCGTGAAGTCCAACTCAACCGGCGTCTCACGATCGAAGATGAGCACGTTCACGTTGAGCTTGCCCTTGTTCACGTCCACGCTCTGCACGGCTCCTTCGTAGTTCTTGAACGGACCGTCGATGATGACCACAAGGTCGCCCACCTGGAAGTCGCTCTTGAACTTGGCTTCCTGTTCACCCACGCGGCGCTCGATGACGCCGTATTCTTCCGGCGTGACGGGGACCGGGATGTTGCCGGAGCCCACGAAACCCGTGACGTTCGGCGTGTTGCGGACCACGTACCAGCTGTCGTCCGTCACCATCATGTCCACAAGCACGTAACCCGGGAACAACTTGCGCTCTTCTTCGACAGGCTCTCCTTTTTTGAAGACGAGCTGCTTCTCCTTCGGCACTTGCACGGAGAAAATATAATCCTGCATGCCCAATGATTCACAGCGCTGTTCCAGCGCCTGCTTCACGGAATCTTCGTATCCGGAATAGGTGTGCAATACGTACCAGTTCCGCCCGGCTCGTGGATCTTGCTTGCCCATGGTTAGAAGATGCTGGAAAGGAAAAAGTGAAGCAGAGCCGTGAAGATCTGATCGACAAGACCGAAAACAATGGCGTTCACGATGGTGAAACCGAGCACGATTGCCGACAGGCGGATGGCCTGCTGGCGCGTGGGCCAACGCACGAGTTCCAGCTCATGGATGGAATCCTTCCAGTAATTGACGATGGCGTTCATAAGCGAATTGTTCTGAAAAAAGCCCCTCAGGGCCTGTATATAGTGTACGAAAAGCGGTAGTGCTATGCAAGGCTATCTTTGGCCTTAAATTGCCCCAAAGAACCAAGAAACAGTGAATAGACAAATTATAATGCTCAAATAATCAAAATATTGATCATTTACAATTGATCAACTGGAGGCTTTTTTGCTTCTTGTTTCTTCGGTGTAATTAAAAACCGTAATCAGGCGGTTCCAGCGCATGGATCTTCGTCAGCGGAAGTGCTATGAACCACACACGCCCTTTGATGTCGCTCGTGCCCACGAACGGTTCTTCTGCTCCGTTACTTTCGGCGAAACTGCGGGAATCCAAACTGCCTTGGCGGTTATCACCCAGCACGAAGTAGGAGTTGGGCGGAACGGTGTACGACACGGGGGAGACGTCGCCGCTGCTGGGCGGATGGCGATACGTCTTGCCCTGGTTATGATCATTCAAATACCCGGTCTCTTCCAGCTTGCGCAGTTCCGTCTCTCCGGACTTTTTCAGGTAGACGTATCCGCCCTGAATGGTGACTTCATCGCCCGGCAACCCGATGACGCGCTTCACGTAATATTTGTCGGGGTCCGTGGGCGGACGGAAGACCACCACATCGCCACGCTGGGGCTGACCGATGTAATAGGCGAGCTTGTTGATGATGATGTATTCCTTGTCCGTGAGCGTATCCACCATGGAATTGCCTTCCACCTGGAACGGAGACACCAAAAACGTGCGGATGGCCGCAACGATCGCCACGATGACCACGATGTTAAAGAGGACATCGAGGAGGTGATACAGGAATCCGTGTTTTTGGAGCGCCTTCATCTCATGCACTTTATAGCAAAAAACCGCAAATCCCAAGAATCAAATCCGCAAATTTCTGGGATTTGTACACATGGGATTTGGCCCTTTCCCTGTGTACACTGTTTTTCGATGCTGGAAGCTGCACTGTTTCAAAAACACCTGGAAGATGACGAACATGTGTCGATGATCGTCCATACGCATTGGCTTCTGGGCGTCAAAACATTGATCGCTCCGTCGCTCTCCTTATTGTTGGCGCTTGCCGTGCTCTCGGGAGCGCAAGTGCCCGTCGCATTTTACGTCTCACTGACATGGGCCGTCCTTTCGGTGGTGTGGTGGGCCGGGAATTTTTTCAATTACTATTTGGACGCCTGGATCATCACGAACCAGGGCGTGATCGATCTGGAATGGCGCGGATGGTTCCACCGTCAGTCCTCGCGCATTCTCTATAGCGATATTCAAGGCGTGAGTTACGAGATCAAAGGCATCTTCGGCACGCTCCTGCGTTTCGGGACGCTCAGCATGGAAAAGATTTCCACCGGCGCGGCGATTTCCCTGGCGCATGTCCCTCATCCGCGTTCCGTGGAAGCCCTTATTTTGCAGAACATGGAGCGGTATCTGCACAAGAAAAACATGAAGGACTCGCGGCATGTGCAAGAGCTCCTGGCGACGCTCGTCGCCGAGCAAGTGCAACTCAACGGAGTCTCTAAAAAACGCGGACCGGACGCCAAGCCGGACGGCGAAGCGGAACCCGTCGCCGCAGCACCCAAAAAACGCGGCTTCCGGTCTTCCGCCATCGACGGACGTTCCAACCGCTCATGATGTGGATCGCTCTCACGCTTGCGGCGGCCGTCATCGTCGTATTTTGCGCGTGGTGGATCCTCACGCATCGCGCGCCCCGACTGAACGGATCGCAACAAAAAATCATTCGCACACATTGGATGGCCGCGGCAGGAACGTCCGATCCCCATCGTCGCGTCATCGACGCGGATGCAATCGTCGCAAAACTGCTGCGAGACCTGGGCTTTCAAGGTTCGATGGCCGATGGCCTGAAAAAGGCAGGAAAATATCTGCCGGGGATCAATGACGTTTGGACGGCACATAAACTCCGTAACCGCCTCGCTCATGAACCAGGAACACGCCCCTCCGCGCGCGAGGTGGATGCGGCGATGAAGGCGTTTGGGAAAGTGATCGAGAAATTCTGCGGACGGTAAGCCCCGTCGGTGGTACGCTTTTTGCGATGAAACCCTCCCTCATCGTCGCCGGCTTGGGAAACCCGGGAAAGCAGTACGACAAGACCCGCCACAACGCCGGCTTCCGCGCGATTGACCTTCTGTCCGAAAAATTCGGGGAAGGGGAGTGGCAAGAGAAACAAAAGTTCCTCGCGCACATTCAGGAGGCGCGCATTCTGGCCGCGCCGTTGCTGCTGGTGAAACCGACGACCTACATGAACTTGTCGGGCGACAGCATCCGCAAGCTCATCGATTTCTACAAAATCGATCCCGCCTCACAGCTGTTAATTCTCGTCGACGAAATCGATCTGCCGCTCGGCGACGTGCGCCTGCGAATGAAAGGCGGACCGGGGACACACAACGGCCTGAAATCTCTCGTCGCGACCATCGGCGAAGGCTTCCCGCGCTTGCGCATCGGCATCGGCAAGCCCATGAACGGGGAAGATCTGGCCACGTGGGTGTTGAGCATCCCGCCGCCGGAAGAATTGAAGACCCTCGACACGACGTTCGAGCAGATTCCGGAGATGGTGAGAAAATTCGTGATGGAACGTCCGGTAGGGGAATAACGCCTCATCCCTAACCCTTCTCCCTGCGGGGAGAAGGGAATGTTTTGTTTTGTTTGCGTGTGGAATTTTTACAAACAACATACATTCCCCCTCTTCCCCGCAGGGAGAGGGGGTTAGGGGGCGAGGTATACCAAAACGCCACCTTGCGGTGGCGTCCTGGTGTTTCCCTGTCTCTTCTATCTATATCGAAATTAGATGAGGAATCTGCGTCCGAACCGTCCTCCGGCCGCGAGGCCGAACAGGAGGAAGGTCGTCCAGACAATGGCGGGTGTGGTGGTGCTCGTTGCGGAGAACGGGCTCAAGTATTTGCGGATATTCTCGATCGGGCCCGTACCGTCTCCCAAACCTGTCTGCGGCAATTGCTGCACGACGCGCACTTCCACCTGAGCATTCGGGATGGCCGAAAGATTTTGGCCGGTCACGCGGACCTGGTTGACGATGCTGTCACCGTTGCGGAGGAAGGAACCGACCTGACCGTGGTAACTGAAGACGCGGGTTTCGTTCGGTCCCAGCTGATCGATCGTCCATACGATTTGACCGCCTCCTGCGTTACCGCTTCCGGCATCCGTGACGGTGAACGATTGCGCAGGATAGGTATCCGTAACAACAAGCTGGCGTGCGACGGAGTTCGAGGTGTTGCGGACCGTCACCGTGTAATACACATCGCTGCCCGGGTAGGCCTCCGTGCGATCGGCCTGCTTGCTGACGAAGATGCTCGCGGTGCCGGTGTCCGGCGTGTCGTTATCGTTGTAATGAGAGCCATTATCCTCGATGCGCGTCTTTTCCGTAGCTTTTTCATTGTCGATTTCGGCACGGACCTCGACTTCGTCACCGTCATCGGCGGAGTTGCTGACACGAGCGCGGATGGTGATGAATTCCGTGGAATTGCGGTTGAGGAACAGATCCTCGCATTCCACTTCGTCATCGCTGTTGCCGATTTCGTCACAGTCATCGTCGCTGGAGACAAAAGTCAGATCGTCATCGAGCGTGATTCTGAGCGTTTCCGTACGGCTGCGGTTGTCATCATTGCGGATGGCAATCGTGTATTTGACGACCTCGCCCGGACGAGCCGGATCCGGATTGTCGGTGATGTCCAAGCGCAGATCCTCATCGTCATCGTCGTCATCGTCATTATCATCGTCGCGGACGCGGGTGTCCTCGGTGTCCGACGCGTTGCCGGCGTAGGCGCTGGAGTGCAGCGTGTCGCCGTCCTCGCCATCCGTGTTCTCCACTTCGACCGTAAAGGTCTTCGATTCATTGCCGTTCAGGAACACGTTGGTCCAGGTGACGACGCCGTTATTGTGCGAACCTCTCGGATCGGAGTCGATGTATTCGGTGTCGGAATCCAGCACATGCGTAAGCGTGACGGTCTGGGAGGAAGAACTGAGGTTGCGGAGTGTGATCCTGTATTCGAACTCTTCGTTCTCCTCCACAGGATCACGGTCATCGGAGATGTCGATTGCCAAGTTATTTCCGCTCGTACCCGTCTGAATGGTGGTTGTATCCGTGGAAGACGGGCCGTTGGAAACGATTGCGGTATTCGTGATCACCGTAGCATTACCGACGCTGCTGGATACGCGCGCCTGCAAAGTCAACGTGTACGACGCACCTGCAGCCACAAAGCCGTTTGTCCAGGTCACCGTTTGTCCGTTCACCTGGGGGTTATCCGAGGCGTAAACATACGTCAGCCACGTGGGCAGGACATCCGTCACCGTCACGTTCGTGGCATTCACGTTCGAGGTGTTCGTAATGGTGATGCGGTAGGTCAGCGTGTCGTTGGGCGCGGCAGTCGCGCGGTCATCGGTCTTTGTGATGGTCAACGTGGGCTGGCCTCCTCCGTTAATGACCTGCTTGTTCTGGAACGTAACATTCACGCAAGCTCCTGCCGTCACGTTCACAATACCGTTAGCCGGGGATACCGATTGCTGGGTCCAGCTCGCGGGCAAGTACTCTGTGACCGTGTGCTGGCCAACGGAGACGTTCTGGAACGTCGCGTACCCCGAACCGTCGTTCACAGTGGTCTGACCGTTATCCAATTGGAAAGTGAACTGCGCCACCGGGTTCAGCGGGCTGCCCTGTGTGTTGTACGTCAACTTCGTGATGGCGATACATCCGGTTTGAGCCGTCTGCACTTGCACGGTTGTGGTGTCCGTCGCGGAGGGCCCGTTGAGAATGACCACAGAGTTCGTGAGAACCGAGCCGTTCTGCGCGCCGGCAGACACCGTCGCCGTCAACGTGTAGGTGCGGCTCTGACCGGCCTGAATGGTCTGGTTGTTCCACGTCACCGTCTGACCGTTTGCAAAACCGTTGTCCGATGCGGACACAAAGCTGAGAAGGCCGGGAAGCGTATCAGTGATGGTCACGTTATTTGCCACGACGTTGGATGTGTTCGTCACCACGATCTGGTACGTGAGTACTTCGCCAGGGGCGACGACCGTGCGGTTATCCGTCTTGCTGACGGTCAATGTGGGCTGGGTTTGTTGTGACTGCTGATTCTTGAAGTAGACGGCTGCACATGTGCTTCCTGCCGCAACCTGTACCACACCATTCGCAGGCGTGACAGACACGGCGTTCCATCCGGCCGGGAGCACTTCGGATACGGTGTGCTGACCTGGCGTGACGTTATTGAAGCGCGCATTACCCGCGGCATTGTTCACTACCGACTGATTCACGTTGCCATCCAGGCGGAACTCAAATTGCGGAACGGGACTGATGATGGATCCCTGCGCATTGAAGACTTCCTTCACGATGTCGATGCATCCCAATTGTGCCTGCGGACACGTAACGGTTGTTGTCACGGTCGTACTCGTGTTGTTGCCCGTGTTGGATTCGTTGGCCCCCGTGACCGTGGCGTAGTTGGTGACCGTGGTCTGCTGACAATTATTGTCGATCGTCGGGACGTTGAAGGCGATGGAAACCGTTTTCGAGTTGCCGGCGGCGATATCATACGTTCCGCACTGCACTTCATTGCCGACGAGCTGACATTCGGGCGTCGATGCGCCATCGTTGTACGTCAGACCGGAGGGGACGCTGTCGCGGATCATGACGCCCGTCGCGTTGCCCTGGCCGACGTTTGTTGCGGTGACCGTGTAATTCAAGGTGCCGCCGCGCGTGACGCTGGACGGTCCGGACTTCTGCACCGTCAGATCCGGCTGCTGAACGTTGGGACACGTCAGCGTGGTCGTCACTGTCTGGCTTTGGTTGTTGTTCGGGTTCGTGTCCGTCTGACCGCCTGCGGCAGCCTGGAAAATATTGGCAACGTTCGTGATAGTCGTCTGCTGGCAGACGTTGGGGTCGACGGCAGGAGCCGTGAAGACCACGGTGAAGGTGCGGCTCTGGCCGGCATCCAGATCGAAGTTCATACACTTCACATCGGAGCCCACGAGCACACATTCCGTGCTGGACGCACCGGCGTTGTAGGTCAAACCTGCGGGAACAGGATCGCGCACCACCACACCCGTCGCCTTGGCCGGTCCGGCGTTGCTGGCCGTCAAGGTGTACGACACATTCGTGGCGGTCGTGCCGCGTGTGACGGTGGAGGGGCCGGTCTTGCTGACAGAGAGATCGACGTTCGTCGACTGACATGTGACGGTCGTCGAGGCGGTTGCCCATGCGGAGGAGTTCTGATCGGTGCCCGCCCACACGTCCACTTGGTTCTTCACGGTCTTGTTGCACAGGTTTTGATCGTTCGGGACAGAGAAGGACACGGTGAACGTGCGCTCCTCATTCGGTTGGAAGGTTCCCAGGGTGCACTTCACGACCTGCCGGCCATCCAGGGTGACCACTGCGCACGGCGCACCGGCGGATCCGGTGTGCGGGAAGGTCAGCTGGGTCAGGGCCTGTCCGGTCTGGGCATCGATGTTGAAGTCATACGCCACAACGTTCTGCGCCGCTGCCGTTCCCGTGTTCTTGGCGATGAAGGTGTACGTGGCGGTGCCGCCAGGCTGTACGGATGCCGGGGGAGTTTTAATGATGGACATCTGCGGGCGATCGGTACAGCTGACGGTATTGCGAACAATACGGCTCCAGTTGCCTGCGAATCCCGTCGCACCCACGTCCAGTGCCGCAACCAGCTCTTCTCCACACGGCGCATTTGCGGAAATCTGGAATTGGATGATGAAACTATGCGTCTGTCCCGGTGCGATGGACGCAAGGGGTCCACAGACCAATATGTGGTTGGCGTTCATTGCGCATCCCGGAAAACCGGCAACTTGCAAAGACAAGCTGGATGACAATCCGTAATTCCGGCCCGGAGCCGCGGGATCCTGGAATCCGAAGCCGACGTTCTTCGCCTCCGTCGTGGTGTTGTTGATGAAGCGAATGGAATAGCGGATATATCCGCCTGGCTTAAGAATGCCATCCGGAGCATCTATCTCTACAGAGAGCGTTGGAGCTGCCTGCGCGGAGGCGGATCGAGTCATCGCCCAAAACGCAGACGTCGGTAACATGGGCATCTGCGAAGCGACAATGGCCATTGTCAGCAGTCCGGCAACAAGAAGGCGAATACGTTTCATACGAGAAAATGGAAAGAAGGACAAAGCAGAGCCTTTGAAAAAGGAGGGGTATGTACCACGTTGCAAAAAGTACTGTCAACCGTTTGCAACACAGTTAAAACAGTGCGCTTGATACATTTCCGGCAGTGGGGATGTTATTGGTGCTTTACAAATCAATCTCCTGAACACAATTTTTATGAATCGTTTACCCACAAGGCGTTTTCAAAATATTAAATTGTGTAGTAATGATAGTTCACAATAAAGGGCCGCGAGTACTCGCGGCCCTTTTCCTATCTCTGCGTTACCCGAGAGTTACAGGAAGTATTTACGAGCAATCCAACCGCCCGCGCTCAACCCCGTCAGCAAGAGTGATGCCCACATGCCTGCCGGGAGACCTGCGCCCGCGGCGGAGTTGCCGAACGGCGAGAGGAAGCGGCGGGTGTTTTCCAAGGGACCCGTGCCGTCGTTCAGACCCGTTTGGGGGGTCACAAAGTTGCTGGCAACCGTCACCGTGGCATTCGCATAGCTGGGCTCCACATTATCTCCGCGCACGCCGACCGTGTTCTGAATGACCGTCCCCTGGGTCAAACCTCCCGCGACTGCAGCGGAGTACGTGATGGTGCGTGTTTCACCTTCCAACAGTTTGCTGATTCTCCAGCGGATACCGCCTGCAACCGACTCTGCTCCGGCAGTGTTACTGAGGCTCAGCATGTGTGCCGGGAACAGATCAACCACTTCCAGATCCTCTGCGGTTTCATCGGAGTTGTTGCGGATGGTGATGGTGTAGTACACCTGTTCACCGCTGCGCACTTCCGTGCGGTCCGCAAACTTTTGTACGGTCACGGATGCATCTCCGTTGCCATTGTCGTCATCACCGTCTTCGCTGTCGTCATCATAGGAATCACAGTCGTCATCGTCCGGGTAATCGGTATCACCGTCATCGTCATTATCATCGCCGTCGTCACACTCAGGATCACCCTCTTCATCTTCCACATCCGTGTCCTCTTCGTCAGATACGTTGTAGCTATCGATGGAAACACGGCTGGTCAACGTTGCACCGTCACAGATGTCCTCATCATCGGACACCACCACGGTCACCGTGTAGGAGCGGGAAGAGTTTGCATTGAAAGTCGCATTTCTCCAGAGCACCACTCCGTCATCCTCATCTCCGCTGTCGGATGCGGAACGGAAATCGACATCATCGGACAAGCGCAAGCGAACGGTTGCCGTCTGGGTGGTAGCCGTGTCGTTAAACACACGAACCGTATACGTCAGTCTTTCGTCGCACTGAATGGGATCCGGACTGTCGGTCAGTTCGACTCGCAATTGCTGGGAAGACGTAGAAGTCTGCACGATGGTCGTGTCCGTTGCAGACGATCCTCCGACGATCGTGGCGGTATTCACCAAGACCGATCCGTTGGTCAGACCATCAGACACGCGAGCCTGGAGCGTGAGTGTCACCGAGGAATTCGCCGGAACGCCGCCATTGGTCCACGTCACCGTCTGACCATTCAATTGACCGTTGTGCGATGCGGACAAGAACGTCACGCCGCTGGGCAATGTGTCGGTGACTGTAATAGCCGTCGCAGCGACCGACGACGTGTTCGTCAGCGTAATGACATATTGCAACACCTCGCCGGGCGCGGCAGTGGTGCGGTTATCCGTCTTCGCGATGGTCACCGTACCATTCTGCGGACACGTCAGCGTGGTCGTCACTGTCTGGCTTTGGTTGTTGTTCGGGTTCGTGTCCGTCTGACCGCCTGCGGCAGCCTGGAAAATATTGGCAACGTTCGTGATAGTCGTCTGCTGGCAGACGTTGGGGTCGACGGCAGGAGCCGTGAAGACCACGGTGAAGGTGCGGCTCTGGCCGGCATCCAGATCGAAGTTCATACACTTCACATCGGAGCCCACGAGCACACATTCCGTGCTGGACGCACCGGCGTTGTAGGTCAAACCTGCGGGAACAGGATCGCGCACCACCACACCCGTCGCCTTGGCCGGTCCGGCGTTGCTGGCCGTCAAGGTGTACGACACATTCGTGGCGGTCGTGCCGCGTGTGACGGTGGAGGGGCCGGTCTTGCTGACAGAGAGATCGACGTTCGTCGACTGACATGTGACGGTCGTCGAGGCGGTTGCCCATGCGGAGGAGTTCTGATCGGTGCCCGCCCACACGTCCACTTGGTTCTTCACGGTCTTGTTGCACAGGTTTTGATCGTTCGGGACAGAGAAGGACACGGTGAACGTGCGCTCCTCATTCGGTTGGAAGGTTCCCAGGGTGCACTTCACGACCTGCCGGCCATCCAGGGTGACCACTGCGCACGGCGCACCGGCGGATCCGGTGTGCGGGAAGGTCAGCTGGGTCAGGGCCTGTCCGGTCTGGGCATCGATGTTGAAGTCATACGCCACAACGTTCTGCGCCGCTGCCGTTCCCGTGTTCTTGGCGATGAAGGTGTACGTGGCGGTGCCGCCAGGCTGTACGGATGCCGGGGGAGTTTTAATGATGGACATCTGCGGGCGATCGGTACAGCTGACGGTATTGCGAACAATACGGCTCCAGTTGCCTGCGAATCCCGTCGCACCCACGTCCAGTGCCGCAACCAGCTCTTCTCCACACGGCGCATTTGCGGAAATCTGGAATTGGATGATGAAACTATGCGTCTGTCCCGGTGCGATGGACGCAAGGGGTCCACAGACCAATATGTGGTTGGCGTTCATTGCGCATCCCGGAAAACCGGCAACTTGCAAAGACAAGCTGGATGACAATCCGTAATTCCGGCCCGGAGCCGCGGGATCCTGGAATCCGAAGCCGACGTTCTTCGCCTCCGTCGTGGTGTTGTTGATGAAGCGAATGGAATAGCGGATATATCCGCCTGGCTTAAGAATGCCATCCGGAGCATCTATCTCTACAGAGAGCGTTGGAGCTGCCTGCGCGGAGGCAACAGGAACGCCTGTCAGCACGGCGGGCACGCCCGTCGCGACAAGCATTAGAATTGCCGCAACAGCGGAGAGGGAGCGAAATATTTTCATACGAGTGATAGAAGGGAGAGATAGGGAGGATGGGCAGTGCAACGCATCTTTACAAAAGGTGCGTTGTAAAGTGTTATATCATAATTAGTAAACTTTGTTTGTCAATACGTATATAATGCCTAACACTGCCAAAACAGCGCTGCGCAAACCGACTTTTATGTACAAAATGACATAACAAGCCTAAATTCCCATTTAAAGCTAGTAATTGATATGTATAGTCTAAAGTAAGAAAATGACACGTTGGCGCGTCCGACAATGAACCACCGCGACTCCCACGTACTTGTTTGATACCATGTCCACCGACGCCTTGGGGAGTCGCCAAGCGGTAAGGCAGCGGCCTTTGGAGCCGCCATTCGAAGGTTCGAATCCTTCCTCCCCAGCCATACTCTATTCCTGCTGCGTTTCATCTGTCGCCGTGTCCGTGACGAGACGGAGGCCACGCGTGATGTCGGCGATTGTTGTATGTAACCCATCAGCGATCCGCATATACACAGCTAAAGATGCAGAATTTTTTCCTAATTCTATTTGGCTTAAATATCCCAGAGACACGCCTGTCATCTCTGACAATTGCTGCAAACGCAGTTTGCTTTTTACTCGGGCTGCCCGCAGGCGCGCACCGACGACCTCCGACAGGCGTTCTGCTGTAACTGGACAATCCTCCACTTCTGCCTTTTCTTCTGGAGATACCTCGTGCGCATCCCTTGCATTTGCCCCTGCCACCCATTCCAGCAAAGTCAGTCCGGATGCGGCGGCCATATGCTCCATAAATCGCGTAGCCTGCAAACTGAGGTGGACATGCTGCGGCCCTTCAGATTGCGCTTGCACGAATAACCCGCGAGCAATTTGCTGAACCAAGTCGCGCAAGCGAAGAACCCTGGCATTGACCGTCTCTGCCTGTTGAGGGGCATTCAGAATGGCATACAGCTCCCCGACTAACTGCTCATTTGGTTGCATAAGACACAGAAAAGGACGCTTTTTAAACGAAAAATACTATTATGTCAACTATAGAGCTGCAAAAAACTTCACAATTGCCTGCGCCGTCCCATCCGGCCACAGATGCGGGTAATAGCCGCTGTATGGATCGCTGTCGATGGTGTGCGGACAGAAGGTGACGGGGTTGCTGGTGCACGCATCGTATTGCATGCAGTTGAGTGAGGATGGAGAGACGGGTTTGGATGTTTGACTGCACCTGTTCTCCGCCATCCGCACGTCGCGCATTTTTTCGGCGTTGGTCTGTGGCGACGAGGCGTCTTTGGGATTGTTGATAATGAGCGCGGCACTCGGGCCCGTGCATCCGGTCATCGTGGTGGATCCGCCAACTGTCGCCGACGCGCGCACGATGCCGCCCCGCGCGCATGCGACGGAGTTCGCAAACCACGCGCCAAGCGAATGCCCGACCACATAAATGCGATCCAGATCCACGCAGGTTTTTCCGGCGATCTCCCGCACGATGGCATCGAAGAATGCGTAGTCGCGAAGAGCCGATGCTTTATCGCCCGGATCGGACCACGAAAAACTCCCGTTGCCCGTCGGGATTCCCGCGGGGTAGGCGACGATGTAGTCATCCGCAGTCTTATCCAGTCCGTAGTATCCGCGCACACGATCATTGGCATTCGTGCGGCCATGGAACGCGACGATCAGCGGCTTGGGCCGATCATGGTCTTGATCATCGCGCAACGACAGCAAATAGGAACGCTCCTGTCCGTTGACCGGAAGCGTTTGAGAGATGCCTCCGGCTCTCCTCTCCCTGCATCCGGACGACTCATTCGACGCGATGCCGTCTTGTTCATGCCGCAAAAACCGCGCGATCAAATCCGCGGCGCGTTCGCGCGAGAGGGGATCGTTCGGTTTGTATGACCAGTCGGGCAAGACGCCCAACCGGTCGATGGCCTCCACATATGCCGCGAACCATTCTTCTCCGCGCCCCTCGCGCACGTCTTTTCCGTACGCCAGAAGCGTCATCTTGATGGCCTCCGCGAACGTGATGGGCTGCTCGGCTTTGAACACGCTGCGCGAACCGACCGCATATCCGCTCACGACTTTTCTTCTTTTTGCCGCGCACACGTACGGCGCGTACCACGCATCCTCGGGCACATCGGAAAAGCACCGGCCCGTCGTCGGTTCCGCGTCCGTGCGCGACCGGAACACCAGTTTCAAAAACTCCGCGCGGTTCACGGTGTCTTTGGGGTGGAAATTTCCATCGGGGTGCCCCGCGATCGATCCTTTATCCACCAAATACGCCACCGACTCCTGGTACGCAAACCAGGATTGTTCCATATCGGGGAACGGCGCGGCCGCGCCAGCCGTCTGGACGCTCATCACACTCAATACCAAACACGCAATAATACGTCGAATGCGCATGCTCAGAAGTCTACGGCATGTGCACCCTTCTTATGTCCTACGACGCAACAAGTACTGCAATAACTCCAGGATTTTTTCCCATACATACTGCAACTCCTGCAGGAGCGTCATGTCCGGTTCTTTTTCCTGAATGTGGTTTTTGAATATGTGCGCGACAGCGATGCGATACCGCTGCACGACCAGCGTGGGAATCGCCTGAATATGCGAGGGGACTTCCTCCAACAGTGGACCGTATAAAATGATGCTCAGCGGATGGCCTTCTTGAAAAGTCGGAGCGTGGTGCTTGTGCAGCAAGGTGAATTCATTTTCATTCCCGAAGTGCATATCCCACAACTCACGCAAACGATGCTCTTCCGGCAAGCTCTGCGGATGAAGAACGATGGACGTCGCATTTTTTATCGCCTCCAGGACACGATGGATCGACGCGTAATCCGCGGGACGGTATTGCACCAAATCGCATGTCTGCAGATCGATATTCATACGTCACATATGACAACTTCCCAGCCCCCGCTTCATCAGATATTTCTGATGATACTCCTCGGCCGGGTAAAAGGTCTGTGCGGGAACAATCTGTGTGACGATCTTCCGAGAAAATTTTTTGGCGTCCTCCAGCGCGTCTTTCGATTTCTCCGCAGCTGCTTTCTGCTCCTCCGATTCGTAGAAAATCGCGGAGCGGTACTGGCTGCCCACATCCGGGCCCTGGCGATTGAGCGTCGTGGGATCGTGATTCTCCCAGAACACTTGCAGTAATTTCTCATAGGAGATTTTTGCCGGGTCGTACGTGATTTTGACGGCTTCGGCGTGGTTCGTATTTTCGTAACACACTTGTTGATACGTTGGGCTTTCCGTACGGCCTCCCGTATAGCCCACCTCCGTCCCCGTCACCCCCGGCAACTGCCGGAACGTTTCTTCCACGCCCCAAAAACATCCCGCCGCGAACACCGCTGTTTCCGTCTGTGTCTTCATCGGTGCGCGCGGGGACCCATGGCTTGGCGGGGCGGCCAGGCGATAAAGCTGACAAGCATGCCCATGAATCCCGCCAGAACCGGAGCGCCCGCGAGCATGTGCACACTCCACCAGAGCGTTCCAAAACGCAGGCTCATGCAGATAAGAAGGAATGCATAGAACAACGCGGGCAGCAGGAAGAACAATACGCGGATGCCCGTGATACGCGCGATGCGCGTCTCCGTCACCTGCAGCCAGATATCGCACAACGCGCCGGCAAGCAGCGCGGCGGGAATGACTTCCGTGCCGCTGCGCATGAACGCAAACCCGATGACCGGCACCGAGAGCAGTACCGTCATGCTCCCGAACGGCAATGTATCCCGCTGCAACAACATGCCGATCGTCCCCATGATCCCGACCGTAAAGACGATCATGCCGAGGAGCGATATCGCTTGCGGGTTGGAGGGATCATGCGGTGCGGGACCGATGACCTTCAACTCCGTGAAATCACCGTACTGCGCCATGAACAAAATCACGCTGATACTCAATGCCGTCGGAATCAACAAGGCGAGTGAAGCGCCGAAGGTGCGGGATTCACTGGGTTTGCGCGTGGCCCAAAAATGACGGATCCCGCCGCTGAGCATCAATGTCATCGCCACCGCCAACAGCAAATGCGTGGGGCTGAGCAACGCATCGATATCCGCTTCCACCCCCAAAAACACATGCCACAACATGTCCCCGATCCCTCCCGCAATAAAGAGCAACGTGCCGATGACCGATAGTCCATGACCCGGCGGCACGGCGTCTATAAAGGAGCCCATGCGCGTGCGGCGGGAAAGCGTCCAACAGAACAGCGCGATGACCGTCACCAGATAGCCCGTATAAAACACCGCATGCCAGGGCGTAAAAAAAGTTTCTAAAGCGCTATCCACATGAGTATGCGCCCAGCCATCCAGAAAGAGACCAAATGTGAAAATCGCGCAACAAAGCAGGTATAACCATTCGTACAAGGGATGCAGATCGGAGGAGCGCATGGTTCGAGGTGAAGAGGAAACGAGTGTACCAGGGGGTCCCGTCATTTCCTCTTGCCGCAGTGGCGCGCTTTCCGTAGACTTCCGCGGCATTATGTACGCTATTGTAGAAATCGCTGGCACGCAGGAAAAGGTCGAAAAAGGCATGAAGCTCAAAGTCCCTCTGCACGATGCGGAAGAGAACGCCAAGCTCACGTTCGATAAAGTCCTGCTCTTGGCCGACGGCGACAACATCCAGATCGGCGCTCCGGTCTTGGAAGGCATGAGCGTCGAGGCCAAAGTCCTCAGCCACGGCCGCGGCGACAAAATCCGCGTCGTCAAAGCCCACCGCCGCAAGCGCTACCGCCGCGTAAAGGGTCACCGCCAGCACTTCACCGAGATCGAAGTCACGGGAATCAAAACGAATTGAGAATGAAAAATTGAGGATTGAGAATTACGGAAGTAACTCAGGTTTTGAGTTCCTGCAGAATTTTCTATTTTCAATTCTCAATTTTCAATTCACCCTCCAACTTCCTTCGTAACTCGCGCATCGTTTCTAGTGTCACTCCCAAATTTTGCATGCACGCAATCGTCTCCCCGAGTCTTTCCCCCGATCGCAAGAGGTGTGAGAGATAACTTTTTTTGTGGAGACGACTGGGTGCGGACGGAGAATGCGGGTCGATCACCGAGTGATCGCGGCGATAGGGGGCGGCCGTGATGCGGATACGCGAGCCATCGGACAGATAGAGTGTCCCATGTCGCGCCTCGCGCATGGGCAAGACGCAATCGAACATATCGATGCCTTTGGCCACGGACGTTTTGAGCTGTTCGATTCTGCCGACTCCCATCAAGTATCTGGGTTTGTCTTCCGGAAGCAGGGGACACACGGCATCGAGCACACTGTACATTTCATCTTCCGTTTCGCCGACGGCCAGACCTCCGACTGCGTACCCGTCGAATCCGATCGCCTGTAATTCTTGCGCGCACTTCTCTCGCAGATCCCGCTCCGTGCCGCCTTGGACGATGCCAAACAGCATGACTTTTCGGCCGTGTTCAGCGGAAAGTTTGTCATGCCATTTTTTGCATTCGACCGCCCACCGGAGTGTCCTGTCGACTGCCTCGATAATCTCCGCGCGCGGAGCGGTCGACGGCGGACAGTGATCAAAGCACATGATGATATCGGCGCCCAGCTTGTGCTGGATCCGCATGGATTCCTCGGGCCCAATGAAGAGCGGGGAGCCATCCAGGTGCGATTGAAAATTCACGCCTTTCTCCGTGATCTTGCTGATGGTGCGGAGCGAAAACACCTGGAATCCACCGGAGTCCGTAAGCATGGGCTTCTTCCATCCGATGAACTCATGCAATCCTCCTGCTTCGGCGACCACATCCTCTCCGGGTTGGAGATGGAGATGATAGGTGTTGCTCAGCAAGATATCCGCGCCCAACGAGAGGAGCTCATCATGTGTGATGCCTTTCATGGCACCCGCCGTCCCCACCGGCATGAAAAACGGTGATTCGATGACACCGTGCGGGGTCGTGATGCGGCCCCGGCGGCCGAGGGGGGTTGTGTTCAATAATTCGAACATGGGCCTATGGTAGCGGAAAAACCCGTGTCGGTAGAGACGTGCGAATCGCACGCCCCTACGGCACGTGAAATGTCGTTTTTACGCCTTTTTCGTCTTCGGGTTCGCCACGATGCGATCGATCAATCCGTAGGCGAGGGCCTCTTTGGCACTGAGGAATTTATCGCGCTCGGTATCGATCTTCACCTGCTCGATTTTCTTGCCGGTGTGGGTGGCGATCATTTCGTTGAGCAAGTCCTTCGTCTTGATGATGTGCTCTGCGTGGATGGCGATGTCCGTGGCCTGGCCTTCGGTTCCGCCGAGCGGTTGGTGGATCATGATTTCCGAGTGTGTGAGCGCGAAACGCTTGCCCTTGGCTCCCCCCATCAAAATGATGGCGCCGCCGGAAGCGGCCATACCCAAACACACCGTGGAGATATCCGGTTCCACATACTGCATGGTGTCGTACATCGCGAGCGTGGAGGTCACTTGTCCGCCGGGAGAGTTCACGTACAGAGTGATGTCTTTCTTCTGATCTTCCTTTTCCAAGAACAAGAGCTGCGCGATGATGGAGTTGGCGACATCGTCGTTGATGGCCGTGCCGAGGAAGACGATGCGCTCTTCAAGCAATCGCGAATAGATGTCATACACGCGCTCACCGAACTGCGTTTTTTCAATGACCGTCGGAACGATAAAGTTCATCGGCGGCGTACCGCGGGAAATCTGAGCGGCAATGGATTGGATCTGGGGGTGCATGGGGCGAAAAAGAGAAGGAGATCGAACGAAGTGTGATCAATGTACCTCTCTATTGTACGTCTTTTTCCCTGTTTCCAGCAGTAGGCACGGCGCATAGAATATGGTGAAATTCCCTCGCAGCAGCCAAAAATGTCAAACATGGTTTCCATAACCGGCGACTTTCTCCGTCACGCAACGCGTCCGCTCATCGTGATCCTCGGGCCGACGGCGTCCGGGAAAACTGCGGCGTCTATCAAGCTTGCGCAGGAAATAGGAAATATCGAAATCATCAATGCCGATTCGCGGCAGTTGTACAAAGGACTCAGCATCGGCACGGCAAAAATCACGACGGAAGAGATGCAGGGGATTCCCCATCACTTGATTGATGTCCTCGCTCCATCGGAAGAGATCACCGCAGCCGAGTATCAGAAACGTGCGACACAGGTCATCGACGATATTCACAAACGTGGAAAAATCCCGATGCTGGTCGGCGGCTCGATGCTCTATATCAGTGCCATCATCGACGGACTGGACTTCCCGCCGGCTGCGGACCCGACCAAACGGAAAGAACTCGACGCACAATATGACGCCGATGGGGGAGTAACGCTGCATGCCCGTTTATCCGAGCTCGACCCCGAAGCTGCCAATGCCATTCCACGCCAAAATAAACCCTATGTCATTCGTGCATTGGAACAGTTCGATGCAACTGGTCAATCGGTGCGATCACAAACAGAAAGTGTGCCGTATGTGCTCCTAATTTTTGGAATAGAGAATTCACGCGAAGCCCTGATGGAACGGATAAATATCCGAACAAAAAAGTTATTCGATTTAGGATGGGTACACGAGGTTCGATCGTTGCTCGATGCAGGATTCAACGAGTCCGCGCCTGCCATAAAGAGTCACGGCTACAAAGAAATCATGAGCTGGCTCCGGGCAGGGGAGAAGGCTGAAGAACTTCCGGATTTGATCGAAACGATCAGCGCAAAAACTCGTCAATATTCCAAGCGGCAAATGACGTGGTGGAGAGGGGACTCCAGAATTCAATGGATCACGCCGCACGATTCTTCATTTCCAGCTGCATCGCGTTTTTAAACGCGGTGAGAGTCTTTGCCTGCTGTTCCAACACCGTGGCACGTTCGCCGATCATCGGATGCGGCTTTTCGATGCCGCCTTGCGCCATACGCATATCACGTTCTGGTTTGTATTGCTGCTCAGCCTGACGCGTTTTTATCTGCTCCTTCGCGCTTACTTTCAATTTTTTGAGCTGTACATTTTTCTCGGGAGGGGTGCCTTCGGGTTGCAGATTGTGACCTTGCTTTTCAACTTGTGAACTCATGATGAAGAGGAGGAATCAGATTTTATAGACATCGCCATATTGGCTTTCGACGCGGTTTTTCATCTGCCAGAGATGCTCGATCATGTTCTGCAATTCCGGTGACGCATCGGGAATGGATTTATCGCGGTAGAACTCCTCGATTTGGCGCAGCATGTCGACAATATTCACCAGTGCCGCATCGACTTTCCCGCGTTCCAGCTCGCCCAGTTTTCCGTAGTGTTCGGGCTTCAGCAAACTCTGCGGATCCTCGACGGAAATCTCCTTTTTGTCGAGCATGCCAATCACGATCTTCAGATAATTTTTATGCTCCTGATCCATATCATCACCACCCGGCTGCCCAGCCTTCTTCTGCTCTGCGATAGAGAGATCTTGATTCTCACTCATGGCGGAAACGAAATCGGCCATACGTGACCATTATAGCAATAATTCGTGCGAATTACCATGACACGGTGGACGTCTGTATACTCGGTTTCGTGCTGCTTTCCACCCCCCTCTCCTCGGTTCTCCGGACTACGAAGCCGTTTATCGATGCGCTGGAAGGGATGGGCATGACAACGGTGGAAGATCTGCTCCAATATTTGCCGCGCGCGCACGAGGATCTTTCCACAATGCAAAGCCTCGCGTCGGCACCCCTCGATAGCAAAGTGACGATCCGAGGCAGCGTTGACATGATCAAACTGATCCGCACCCGGGGCGGCAAACAATTGGTGACGGCACGGTTCACGGATACGGAGGGATCCAGCGCGGAAGCGATCTGGTTCAATCAGCCGCACATCAAACGGATGCTGCGTGACGGTGAGGAAGTCGTGCTGACAGGAAAGTTGATCGAGAACGGCACGCGACTGCAATTGCAGAGCCCGCAGTTTGAAAAAGGCACACGCGAACTCTTGCATGGCGGACGGCTGGTACCGATCTATCCGCAGCATGATGTGATCAATACGCGGTGGCTGCGCGAAAAAATGGCGCTGGTGAAAGACGCGATTCCGCTGCTGCCGGAGTCGTTGCCTCCGGGTGTCATCACCGATGAATTGTTATTGAGCCGCGCAGACGCCATTCGTGCATTGCACTTTCCGGATAAAACGGAGGATGTACAAAAAGCGAAAGACCGCATGGTATTTGAAAAAATGTACCGCATGCAGACGGAAGCCCTGCAGCGCAAACGCGAGTGGCAGGGGATGGTGCAAGACCGGTTGCGGACACCCATGGATATCGAGTTGATCAAGGCATTATTCGCGTCCCTCAAGTTTGTCCCGACAGGCAGTCAAAAAGTGGCGATCTACGAAATTCTGAAAGACATGGAAAAGGAGCAGCCGATGTCGCGGCTGCTGGAAGGTGACGTGGGCTCGGGCAAAACACTCGTCGCGGTCGCCGTCATCGCGAATGTGATCCGGCACGGCGGACAGAGCGCGCTGATGGTGCCGACGGAAGTGCTGGCGCGGCAACACGCGGAGGGAATTTCGCGATTGCTCCTTGGCTTTCATCGGTTCGCACAATCGCAGACGGGGGAGGTCCGGAAATTTCCTCTGCCCCGCGTGGCATTGCTCACCGGCTCAACACCGCGCAGCGAAGCCGAAAAACTGAAGCGTGATCTGGCGGCCGGGACGATCGACGTGATCATCGGCACGCATGCGCTCATCGAAGAAAGCGTGCAGTTCAAAGATCTGCGCCTGGTGATCGTCGACGAGCAGCACCGCTTTGGCGTTCTGCAACGCGAGCGGTTGCGGGAGAAGGGGAGTCCGCATTTTCTGTCGATGACCGCGACGCCGATTCCGCGCACGCTCGCCCTCACAGCCTACGGCGATCATGATCTGTCCGTCTTGCTGGAAAAACCGGGCCAGCGCCAACCCATCCACACAAAAGTCGTCCCGCCGAGCGAACGCAAAACCGTCGAGCTGTTCATCGATCATCAGATCGCCGAGGGGCGGCAGGTGTTCGTGATCTGCCCACTCATCACCGAGAGCGAAAATCTCACCGAAGTCCGCAACGTGGAAAACGAATCGGCGCGCTTGCGCGAGTCGTTCCCGCACCGCAGGATCGCGATGCTGCACGGCAAACTGACGCCGCAAGACAAGCAGGACATCATGCGCCGGTTCCATGACAAAGAATCGGATATTTTGGTGTCCACATCCGTCATCGAAGTGGGGATCGATGTGCCCAATTCCACGATCATGATCATCGAGGGATCGGAACGTTTCGGATTGTCTCAGCTCCATCAGCTGCGCGGACGCGTGGGACGAGGGCAATGGAAGAGTTACTGTTTCCTGTTCACCTCCGAACAATCCCAAGCAACATCGCCAAGATTGCGCGCGATGGAGCAACATGATTCGGGATTCCTGCTGGCGGAGATCGATTTAAAACTGCGCGGACCCGGCGAGATTTTCGGCCTGCGTCAGAGCGGCATTCCCGACTTGCAGGTGGAGCAGTTGCTGCAGCCAGAATTGATCGCGCGGGCGCGCAAGGCCGCGGAAAAAGCATTGGGGATGGAAGCTGGCGGATCGTTCGATGCGGCTGCACCCAAAAAATCGGCTCGCACACGGGCTGGCCGAAAAGAAGAATTATAGCAAAATACGAAAACAGATTGTCAAAATGCACGCTGCTGCTACACTGACGTTGAACGTTTCCGCTTTTCCGTATGGCCGACCCCACGCCCACTCCTCCGACTCCGCCCCCCCGTCCCGGTGATCCGGTTCCGGATGGCGGACTGGACCCGACACAGGTGTTTGCCGCTCCTCCCACACCGCCTTCGCCTCCGGGCGGAGCCGCGGGTGGTTCAGCCGCAGCCGGCGGCAGCCAAATGGGTGATGACGGTTCCGTGCCCCAGGATTCCGGTCCTCCACCGCCGCCCGTCGGAGTGGCCGCCACGAAAGAGATGGGCTTTGACGATGAAGACATCCGTATCTTGGGCGAAGTCAAAAACTACCGCTTCGGATCCATCACGGCCGCTCTCACCAACGACAAAGTGGAAGTGCCCGCACACCCCGAGACGCAGTTCGATCAGACGAAATTTCTTACACTCCTGCGCGGCAGCATCTCGCTCACGCGCGATGAAAAATGGCGCATCATCCAGGCCATCCCCAAACTGAGCCAATTCCAGATCGACGAACTGCAAAAGATTTTGGACGACGAGAAGCGCAAGTTCAGCGAACTCTCCCCCAAGCACCTGTTGCAGCTGATGAAGCTGGAACAGCGCCACGCGGACGACTGGCGCGACCTGCAGGCGTTCATGGTCCAGAAGAACGTCAAACAGGAAGAGCAGTCGCAGATGGATGATATCCGCAAGCAACTCGGACTCTAAATTGAAAATTGAAGAATTGAGAATTGAAAATTATGAAAGCATTTCAAGTCAATATGCGCTTCCAAAATTTTCAATTTTACATTTTCAATTCTCAATTAGTCTCAAGCGTACATCCTAAACCCCCAATACATCACCACACCGATAATGAATAATCCCACGCCGAGAAGTATTTTTCGGCCCAATACCCGGTGCACCGAGGAGAGCAACAAAAAGATGAACGCTGCCGCGGCAAAGTGCAAAATCAGCGGAGAGAAGAACAGATCATCGACGATCGAGATTTTAACCGGCAAGGCGCGCGTAAACTGATACGCCCCGAACATGTAGATGAGAAAGTACCACGCCAACAGCCACCCGGCGTACAGGCGGATGGTATCGGTGAGGGGGTAGTAATCCACGGATTTCTTTTTGGTGCTGCGCTTTTTTACCGCAACGGCCTCGGCATCCGTCCGCAGCACCGGCTCCGCAGGACGGTCTTCTTTTTTTTCCTCAACGGACACCCATGACGGCGCGATATCGAAGCCGTCCGTCTGGGGAGATGTGGAAGCCATAGACGCACTCTATCACACGGAGCTTGCCGAGGAAGATGCCGGCGACGAGCTGGATGCATCGACCTGATAGACGGACAGCGCTTTGATCATATACGTGACCGCATCGCGCAGATTTTTGGGCGCGGAGATCTCAAAGTGACGATTATTCGTCCAGGCGCGGTAGGCGACGACGAAGTCTCCTTGTTCCTCCACGGACTGGTCCGTACTCGCAGGCGGGAGCGCTCCGGAGACCAAGTTCACCACCAACGGTCCGTCACCCAAATCCTCCACGGCTTCCGAACTCACTTCCACATGCCAGAGCGTGCTGCTGGTGGCGCCGAAGGAGTTGTAATACCAGCTCTTGTGGATGGGAATGCAGTAGCCTACGTGACTGGAGCAGAAAATCTGCGTGAAGGTTGCGGCTTCCACTTTGGCCTTGGCCATCGCGGCGGCGCGCTTCTGATGTTCCGTCTCGCTTCCCGTGGCCGCCACCGACGACGATGCGACCGCGGCAACGGAAGACGATTGCGCCACGGACGAACGTGCCGACGATGCCGGTGCTTTGCTGGATGCGGTCGCGGATGAGGCCGCCGCCGCGGATGATGCGGCTGCGGATGCGATCACAGACGATGCGACGGATGAGGCCACGGCTTCCGAAGAGGACGACGGTTCGGGCTCCGGATCCAGCGCCTCCACGGAGCGCACATCCACGATGGTGCCTCCTTCCTCCACGGTGGGCCGGGCCACACCGGTAACGGCGACGGTCCTGCCCAAATATGCATCCAAATCCACGGTGTCGCTGCGCAGAAGAATGTCCACGCCCGCCGCGGTTTGCAGACGGTGCGTGCCTTCCATATAGATGCCGATCACGGAGGATCCCAGCAGACCGACATACGTGGTCTGCGCTTCGGCAACCGAGGAGGAACTATCCACTTCGGTCACCGGGGTCTGAACGGGCGGCACACTCGTGCTGCATGCGCTGAGCAGGAGAATGAACGAGCAGCCGGCGACCGGCACTATGGTGGAACGCATGGAGAAGGCGGAAGAGAACACTCTTACTGTGCGAGCATGGGATCGATGGTCGCAACGAAGGTATCAAGCGGCACGGCGCCGGAAACGATCTTGCTCTCCTTCGTTTTATTGTTGACGACGAAGTTTCCCGGCGTGCCCTGCACGCCCTCGGCGGCACCCTGGGTTTCCTGGTCTTTCACTTTCTGCGCATATTTGCCGCTGTCCAAACACGTCTTGAATGCCTGTTCATTCAAGCCGATCTTCGTGGCGACGCCCGGAAGTTTATCGAGTGTGAGTGTATCGAGAGTAAAGACCTCATCGGCGTACTTCCAGAAAGCGGTGTTGCCACCGAGTTCAGCCGCACATTCGCTGCCTTCCGCTGCCTTTTGCGCGCTGGGGTGGAAGCTGAGCGGGAAATGACGATAGGCAAAATTCACTTTATCACCATACTTGCTTTCAATTTGCTTCAACGTCGGGTGGTGCCGCTTGCAGAAGGGACACTCGAAATCGGTATACACAATGACCGAGACCTGCGCATTGGGATTGCCAAGCAAGTGATCCGTCTTCAAATCAATCGGCTTCACATCCGCTGCGGGAGGTGCGGGCTCCGGCGTGGGAACGGACGGTGCAGCCGGGGGTGTGGGTTGCGCCGCATATTGCGGAGCGCCCAACGGCAATCCGCCCGACAGCGACGAGCCCAAGAAAAATCCGATCAGACCCGCGGAGACGGCAAAGCCGCCAAGCAGTCCGAGCACAAAACCAAGCCATGCGGGGAGAGATGATTCAGGAGTGGTGGACGTGGTGAACGCCATAGGGAGATTTGGGAACAAAACAACACGGCAAATAGCCGAAGGCGATCATACAGGAGGGCATGCGGCTTTTCCTGTTGCGGAACACAAAGTCGTTTGACTGGTGCCCGCATTTCCTGCCGCATGCCCATCAACTGCGGATTACAACTTCGGGATAGGGGTGGGCTCGGGTTTTGATCCGAGGGTCGGTGTCGGCGCCGGTTGCTTGACAGTCACCACTTGTTTTGGGTCTTGCGCCTTTCCGGATGTGTCGTCTTGTGCAGATGTGTCGTCAGCCATAAAAGAAAGAGGGAAAAGAGATACAAACATCACGCCAAGGCATTCGCCAGGTACCCGACGATGATGGCGGCAATAAGCACGGCTCCCGTCAGGAGCAAAAACGTCAGCGGCTCATCCCAATTGATCACCTTGTGCCCGTGATGTGTCAGTGAAAGATGCATCATACAAATGTGGGGGAACACAGTTGATGACGTACATCACCCACATATCTGTCACACGGCTCCCTGATGTCTGGGTACTGGTTTTTTGGTTTCTCGTTCGGCTCAGGAAAGATATTGCAGGATCTTCGGCCATAATTCGTCCTCATCCATATCGCTCTTGATAAAGTAATCCTTGGCCCCGAGCGCCAGACATTTGTCGCGGTCAATTTCGTTGCTGAGATTGCTGAGAATGATGACCGGAAACGTGTAGCCCTTTTCGCGGATGTGCTGCAGTACGCCGTACCCGTCTTTCTTGGGCATGAGCAAATCCAAGAGCAACAAATCCGGCTGCCGCGCGTCGATCGCCTCGATGGCTTCTTCTCCGTTCATCACCGCCTGCACGTCCGCGCCGTTGGCTTCCAGCTCCAACTGAATGGTTTCTTTGAGGAACGCTTCGTCTTCGGCGAGGAGGATGCGCTTGCTCATGGGATGACTCTAGTCCCGGATTTTCCACGCGTCAAAAGAAGGAGTACGCTTTGCGCGATGGACAGCCCCCGCTCCTACGCGTTCATGATTGCTTTGGTGGTACTGGTGATGGGCTTTTCCCTGTTGGGACTGGGGAACTTAATGTGCAAGCAAGCTGTGCGCTCATGTTATTTGGGCGAGACCTGCCCCAACAACACCGTATGCGTGAAGTACGGTCCGAACAATGCGCGCTGCTCGCCAAACTTTTGCGCAAGCGTGCAATCAACGAATACGAAAGTGTATGCATTCATCCATGACTGGATCACATACCCCGTCTGGCAGGGGTATGACGCGTCGGCGAAGTGGGTGAAAAGTAGGTTGTGAGTGGGGTTGGCTTGCCAGCCTTAGCGCAGCCTTTGTGGAAGCATGCCCGCCTTCGCACGTGATGGCTCGCCATCCGTAGTCAACGCGACTGCGTGCAAGAAAACTTCCACAGCGCTCACGTGCTACGGTGGGCATCCTTCGCGTTGCGAAGGATGGTGGCCCCGGTCAGAGTCGAACTGACTACGCCTGCCTCTTCAGGGCAGCGCTCTACCGATGAGCTACAGGGCCACGATTAGGAACAAACGAAGTGTATCAACAGGCCGTAGGAGTGAGAAGACCAAGTCTCTTGTCCTTTCCAAATTATCATAAATTATGGTATAATAATATGAAATACCCACAAATACATGAAAATGCAAAAACGCGTCCAATGGCTCACCATATTCACCGTTTTGACGATCTTTTCCATACACGTCATACAGGGAATTTCGGAACATGCGTCCGCAGCACTTTTTCAGAATTCCGTCATCCAGATGTCCATTCCCATGACCCCGCGCCTCCGCCCGGACCCCGTCAACGATCGCATCGACCGGCTGCGCGACATGCTGCTTCTGCTCATCCGCCCGTCCATCAGCTGATTCATGCCCCGCTCCCGTTCCTCGACGGCACGTCTGCAAAAACTGTACTTCCACATGCTGTGGGGATTTGTGCTGTTTTCGTTCGCGATGTCGGCTCTGTATTTATCCGGAGAGGGGAAGACGATCTGGAACGCCTACTACGCGTTCTATCTGACCGCCGCTTTGGGCTCCACGTGGTTCACGTTCGTGTTGCTGTGGATCGGGGACCTGCGCAAGCGCCGGTACAAAGCGTACCGCGGACAGAAAATTTCCGTCATCATTCCCTGTTACAACGAAGACCCGAAGCTGCTGCAAAAAGCAGTCGCATCCGTGGTGCTGGCCAAGGGCAAAAAAGAAATCATCCTGATCGATGACGGGTCGACGAACAACATCCACGCGACGCTCCGCCGCCTGGCCAAAAAGTACGGCGTGACGCTGCACTTTTTCGACCGCAACCGCGGCAAGCGCGCGGCCATCCACTACGCCGTCAAAAACCTGATCAAAGACAGCGCGTTCGTGGTCACCATGGACAGCGACACCATCCTGAACCCGGACGCGTTGGTACGGATCGTCGAACCCCTGCAGCACGCGAACATTGCGGCATCGAGCGGGGACGTCTTGCTCCTGAACGAAAAAGAAAATCTGCTCACGCGCATGATCGGCGGCTATTACTGGTCCGCGTTGCACATCCATCGCAAAGCGGAATCGGTCCTGGGGCAGGTTTCCTGCTGCAGCGGCGCGCTTGCGGCGTACCGCAGTTCGGCGCTCAAACGCGTCATTCATTCGTTCGTCACGCAGGAATTCTTCGGCGAGCGGTGCACGCACTCGGAGGACCGGCACCTCACAAACCTCATGCACAAAAACGGCTACGACGTGGTCTTCGTCCCCGAAGCCATCGCCTACACCTCCACGCCGTCCACGCTCCGCAAATTCCTGAAGCAGCAGCAACGCTGGAGACGGGGATTCATCCAAGAGGCGATTGTCGTCTTAACATACGCCTGGAAAACCAAACCGCTGCTTTTTCTGCAGACATTCCTGTGGGAACTGTTACTGCCACTCTTAGCCATCGGGATTTTAGTGATCGTCGCCGCTCTGGCCATTTCCGATCCGCTGTTTTTCCTGGTCGGTGTGCTGCCGTCGATGGTCGTCGTGTCGTTCATCCGCAACTTGCCCGCGCTGTTTGAGGCGCCCGGGAAAATTGTCGGTCTCTGTTTGTTCGCCCTGTTTTCCGCGTTCGTCACCAACATCCAAACCATCAACGCGCTGTGTACCGTCCGCAATAAAGGGTGGGTGACGCGGTGAACGCGATGCCGGTATAGGCTATACTGCCGGGCCATGCCGAATGTTCCGCATGTCACCAACGAATGGGGCCGCTTGCGCGTGGCGGTGATGCATCCGGTCGTTTCTGTGTCCGGCCTCACCCCGTTCCGCGAAGGAATCGCCAAAGAACATTTGCATATCATTCAGGCGCTGCGCGACTTTGGGGTGGACGTGCTGGAGCTTCCGCGATCGTCCCATCCCTACCATGTGACTGTGTTCGCGCGCGACCCCGTGCATGTTGCAGGCAACGAGTTGTTCCGTTCGCATGTGAACGCGCGGTCGTCCGAGGATCATGACCACTACAAACTCACGCTCGAACAATGGATGGGGGTCTCCTTGCCGGATCAATACGACAGGACCGCCGACGGCGGGGACGTGCTCTTGCTTCCTCACAAAAAAATTCTGATCGGGCAACATCACCATCCCGATAACGATGACCCCTACGCAGAGCCCGTGGACGATACGTCACAGACATTTGCGGCGTCGATGAGAGATCGCGGATGGTATCCCGAGCACGTGCTCCACACCACTTCGCACGCGGATTGTGCCGTCGCGCCCCTGCCCGACGGAGAAGTATGGGTGAACATGAATGTCATCACCCGGGGAACATGCCGAAACATTCAACGTATTCTTGCTCCGCATGCGGTCGCGCCTCTGCCGTCCTCGAGTGAATTTGGCGCGAACATCCTGTGGCTTGATCCGCGTACCGTCATGACTGCGGACACGCAGGTCGCACATGCGCTCTCCAAAAAAGGACACACGGTCATTCATTTTCCTACGCCCTGCCTGGAACGTTTGGGCGGCTCCATCCGCTGCTGCGTAGGCGTCCTGATGCGGGATGATGTGTGAACAACACGGCTCGCCAGCCGTAGCAGAAGGATTCTGTGGTTGTATGACATCAGCCCGCCTTCGCTCTGGCTACGGCGGGCAACTTTCTGCGAAGGTTGGTGGAGCTGAGGGGATTCAAACCCCTGGCCTCTACAATGCGAATGTAGCGCTCTATCAGCTGAGCTACAGCCCCACGAACAGCGAACGCATTTTACGATCTTTCTTTATAAAATCCAGTACCAGAAGCCGCACTGCTCACAAATACTCCTCCACACTCATCTTCCCGATAAACACCTTTTCCTCGTTCTTCCGCAATTTGCGGATCGCCTTCTTCAACCCGATGCGATCCAAAATATCTTGGAAGCGATCGACGGCTTCGGAGTTATAGAAATCCGTCATCACCGTCAGCTGTTCAATGCGTGAGCCCGTGATACGGATGACATTGCCTACTTTCTCGATTTTGTAAGCGCCCATCAAATGGGAATCCAAGTGCGGCTGCAAAACCGGCACGGCGGTCTCACGCTCTTTCTGCTCTTCCTGTTCCAATTGCCCGCGCTCTTTGCGTTCCTCCAGCACAATCGCGAGCAGCTTTTTCTTAAGCTCATCAATGCTGTCGAGCGTGGCGGAGGAGATGCTCATCCACACCGTGATTTTGGCTTTTTTCAGCGCTTTTTCCAGTTTCTTCGTATCGTGGTTCACCAGGTCGGATTTGTTCAGAATCACGAGCTCGCGCTTCTCGGCCAAAAGAGGGGAGTAGGCGTTCAGCTCTTTGCGGATGGCTTGGTAATCATGAATCAACGCTTGGGCATCCGGCTCTTCGCCTTCGCGGAGCGCATGACTGATATCGAGCACGTGTAAGAGCACTCCGCAGCGCTCAATGTGCCGCAAAAATTTATCACCCAGACCTTTGCCTTCCGAAGCGCCCTCGATGAGACCCGGGACGTCACACACGATAAAGTCACGCCCGCCCACATTCACGACTCCCAAATTGGGGACGAGCGTCGTAAACGCGTACGCGGCGATTTTCGGTTTCGCGGACGAGATGACGGAGATCAAGGTCGATTTGCCCACGCTGGGATACCCGATGATGCCGGCATCCGCGACGAGTTTCAGATCCAACCGCACGGTGCGCGATTCTCCCGGTTCGCCCAATTCCGCAAAGTCCGGCGCCTGGCGCGTGGACGATTTGAAGTGCGTGTTGCCAAAACCGCCGCGCCCGCCGCGCGCCACCTGCATTTTTTGTCCGTGCCGGGACAGATCGCCGATGTGGCGCTCCGTCACCGTGCCGTCCGCGTTCTTCAGCATTTCCGTCACGACCGTCCCCGGCGGGACGGGCAACAACACATCTTCGCCGTCTTTCCCGCCGCACAGTTTGCCTTTGCCGTTGCCGCCCTTATGCGCCTCAAACTTTTTGCGCGAGGCAAAGTCGCTGAGTGTGTCCGTATTTTCATCCGCAATCAGGAACACGGATCCGCCCTTGCCGCCGTCCCCGCCATCGGGACCGCCGTACGGAATATACTTCTCCCGCCGGAAGCTTTTGCAGCCGTTGCCGCCTCTGCCGCCTTTGGCTTCGATAATGGCTTCGTCTAGGAACATAGTGGGGGTGGAGGGAGTATAGACTTGCGGAAGCCAAAAGGGCAGCTAGGATTCCGACTCTCTTCCCCTGTTTCAGCATGATTTCCGCACTTCCCACCCAAGAATGGGAACAACCGTGCCGGGATATACTCGAAGATTTGAATACGGAACTCGCTGAAGTGGAGCGAGAATTTAAGGAGGAACCACCCGACAAAGAAGATTATCGATCAACGCTGTGTGCGATTTTATTTGTGCGAGCGGCCGTCGAAGACGCCCTGAGGGCACCACTGACACTGCATGATGAAGACGATGTATTGGGTGCGATGCTGGAGTATACAGAACAAGCTAACGCAGAATTACTCATTCATATATTTTGGAGACAAACATTCCCTCTGCACGAAGACACTCTGCCTCTGTCGGAGAAGGTTTGCTGCACGATAGTTCGCACAAGCCGGCACAGCATTCGCAAATTTTTTGATCTGGAAGACGAAGATAAGGAGTTCGAGGAGAAGCGGGAAGCCGAAGTAGAGGATGCCTGCAGCGACGATGATCCAAGCGATGACGATATTGATTTCTAGATTTTATGGATAACTTGAAAGAATACGGCAAAAGTCTGGACGCGCGATTTTTCCAAAGTGCCGCGGAGCACCGCGGAAAATTGGCACAATCCATGGAAAGCCACGGCAAGCGTGTTGAACGCCTGCGCTTCCTGACCGCCTCGCTCGCGCTGCGTTTAGTTCTCCAAGTCGCGCTCACGCGGGCACCGCGCAATGAACAAGAACTCTACACACACATGACGCAACTGCTGCACCGGGATGAAGAAACACGCACCGATATTCAGCGGATATATGAACGTGAACGTTCATCGCGACCGGACATTATTTTTGCAGAGCGGCATTTTTTGGTTGTTCGCACGGCAAGAGAATTGCTCGACCGATGTTTCTCCGGTGAAGCGAAAGACGAAGATGATCAGGAAATTCCAGAACAAGTGGCCTATAAAATGATTTTCACCGCTATCTGTCTCCACAAATTACAAGCAGTCATGGAACAGGAATGTCCCACAATCATTTGCAAATATCAGTGGCTGCGCACGACGATGGCTTTTGATTGTGCGCAAGAAATTTGGCTGACGGAAATGGCCTCCATGGAACAGGGTGGGCAAAAACTTCTGAAGCCTCCCTCCGTACCCCGATTATTGCTCCTGGCACGACACAAGATCGGGCCTCTGCCATCGCAAAAAATATATAACTGCTGGTCCATTCCGGATGATAACGATGACGAACCACGAACCATTCTGGAAGATCCGGATCCTGCCCCGGGAAACTATTGACGAGAGAAATTTGGCACTCTAAAGTAACGAGTGCTAACCCATTTCACCTATGTCCAAAATAATCGGAATCGACCTCGGCACCACCAACTCCTGCGTCGCAGTCATTGAAGGCGGTGAACCCACCGTGATCCCCAACGCGGAAGGCAACCGGACGACCCCGTCCGTGGTTGCTTTCAAAGATAACGAAGTCCTGGTCGGCGTGGCAGCCAAGCGCCAAGCCGTCACCAACCCCAAGCGCACGATTTTTTCGTCCAAGCGTTTTATCGGGCACCGGTATTCCGAAATCAAAAAGGAGGCGAACGCCATGCCGTTTGAAGTGAAAGAAGGCAAAGAGGGGAGAGCGGCAATCGTCGTGGACGGCAAAGAGATGCTTCCGCAGGAAGTGGCCGCAAAAGTTCTGCAGAAGCTGAAGAAAGACGCGGAAGCGTTCCTCGGTTCGGCCGTGACCAAGGCGGTCATCACCGTGCCGGCGTATTTTGACGACTCGCAGCGCCAAGCCACGAAGGAGGCAGGGCAGATCGCGGGACTGGAAGTCGTGCGCATCATCAACGAGCCCACAGCCGCAGCACTCGCGTATGGTCTCGATAAAGGTCACAGCCAGAAGATCGTTGTGTACGACCTGGGTGGTGGAACGTTTGACGTCTCGGTTCTTGAATTGGGCGACGGAGTGTTCGAAGTCGTTTCGACCAATGGAGATACGCACTTGGGAGGCGATGACTTTGATAGCGAAATCATTCTGTGGATTCTCTCCGAATTCAAAAAAGATCAGGGCGTGGATTTGAGTCAGGACAAGATTGCGATTCAACGTTTGAAGGAGGCTGCAGAGAAAGCGAAGATCGAACTATCATCTGCGACGGAAACGGAGATCAATCTGCCGTTCATCACCGCGGATGCATCCGGTCCAAAACATTTGAATTTGAAGCTGACACGCGCGAAGTTGGAAACACTCGTTGCGGATTTGATCGCGAAGACGGTCGGTCCATGTGAGGCAGCATTGAAAGATGCGAAATTGTCGAAGTCGGATATCGACGAAGTGGTGCTCGTGGGAGGAATGACACGCATGCCTGCTGTGCTAGCGAAAGTAAAAGAGCTCTTCGGCAAAGACCCGCACCAGGGCGTGAACCCGGACGAAGTCGTCGCCATCGGCGCCGCCATCCAGGCGGGCGTGATGGGCGGAGACATTCACAAAGACATCGTGCTTGTGGACGTCACCCCTCTTTCCATGGGCATCGAAACCATGGGCGGAGTCGCGACCAAATTGATCGAACGCAATTCCAAAATCCCGACGAGCAAGAGCCAAATCTTCTCGACGGCCGCGGATAATCAGACATCCGTAGAAATCCACGTCGTCCAAGGCGATCGCGAATTGGCCAAAGACAACAAATCTCTCGGTCGATTTATCCTCGATGGAATCTTGGCAGCTCCACGCGGTTTGCCGCAGATTGAAGTGTCCTTCGATTTGGACACGAACGGCATCTTGAGCGTCCGCGCCAAAGACAAGGGCACGGGCAAAGAGCAGCACATCACCATTCAAGGCTCGACGGGTCTCAGCAAAGAGGAAGTGGAGAAAATGCAGAAGGACGCCGAACTCCACGCCGAAGAGGACAAGAAGAAGCGCGAGGTGATCGACGCGCGCAACGACGCCGACGCCTTGGTCTTCAGCTTGGAAAAGCAGATGCGCGAGCATGACGCAAAAATTCCGGACGGCACCAAGAAGAAGGTGAACGAACGCATCAACGAACTGAAAGATCTTCTGAAGAAAGAAGAGGCGACGGCAGAGGAATTGAAGAAGGCGACGGAAGCCCTGGGCACCGAAGCGCAGGAGATCGGCAAAGTCGTCTACGAGGAGGCGCAGAAGAAGAACCAAGCGCAGACGGAAGCCGCGAATGCCGCGAAGGGCTCAGGGGAGGAGAAAGTGGTGGATGCGGAGGTGAAGGAGGACGGGAAAAAGGATCAGTGATAGAATCGCCCGCCCTTCATCATCATGCATACGCTCTCCCATGCGCGTCCGTCGGGACTGGACAAAGAACTGCAGAACCTGCTCGCAGAATCCGATCCCGCTCCGCTCCTGCAGTCGTATTTGGACGGAACGGACTCGTCATTGTTTAAAAGGATACGAAATCTGTATTGGAATTCCGACTCGCTTTCACGGCGCTATGCGCTGGATTTCACCGCTGAGGAAAGCCGTATTGTGGAATATGTGCGCACCCAAATGTCAGAGGCGATTACCGTCTTGGGAAGAATTCCCTCCGATGAGGACGCGATCATCTCCATGCCTCCCGATTCGGATTTGCACAAAGCGCGAATATATCAAGTGACGGTGACGCCAGCAGAACGGCGGCTGCGCCAGACAGCGCGGGCGATAGGCCTGCTGCAGGATGTGCATCGGGAACTCATTTCGCTCCTGACTCCGGACGTGTGATTGCCGCAGCTTTCAAAGCTTCTCCCCAATAAACTTCGCCAATTCAACAATGCGGTTGCTGTAGCCCCATTCATTGTCGTACCAAGAGAGTGCCTTGATGCTCGTGATTCCATCGCGCGTGCCCACAAAGGTATTGGGCGCGTCGATGATGGAACTGCGCGGGTCGCCTACGTAATCGCGCGAGACAAGCGGGCGTGTTTCGTAGCCGAGGATGCCTTTCATTTTTCCTTTGGATGCTTTCTCGAACGCGGCGTTCACTTCTTCCTTGGTCGTCTCTTTTTTCACCACCACCACCAAATCGGTGATGCTGCCTGTAGGTGTGGGGACGCGAATGGAGATGCCATCCAGTTTTCCCAGTAGATCGGGGATCACTAAGCCGATAGCCTTAGCGGCGCCGGTACTGGTGGGAATCATGCTGAGTGCGGCTGCGCGTGCGCGGCGCAGATCTTTGTGCGGCAGGTCCAGCAATTGCTGATCATTCGTGTAGCTGTGGATCGTCGTCATGAAGCCGCCGATGATCTGGAAGTTATCATGCAGAACTTTCGCCATCGGGGCCAAGCAGTTCGTTGTGCAGGAGGCGTTGCTGATCACGTCCATCGTCTTGGGATCGTACGTTTCCTCGTTCACGCCAATGCAGAACGTGCCATCGGCTTTGTCTTTGCAGGGAGCCGAAATGATCACTTTCTTCGCACCGGCTTTTAAGTGCAACGCCGCTTCCTCGCGCTTGGTGAAACGCCCCGTGCATTCAAGCACAACATCGACTTTCAGCTCTTTGTGCGGAAGCAGAGCGGGATCTTTGCTTGCGGTGATCTTGATTTCATCGTTGTCCGTCTTCAGCACACCGGCTTTGAACGAAATTTTTCCGCTGGCATAGCGGCCGTACGTGGAATCGAACTCCAACAGATGCGCGAGCGTCTCGCCGTCGGTCAGATCGTTGATCAGAACGACGTTCAGGTCGGGATGCTTTTCTTCAATGATGCGCAAAGCCTGGCGGCCGATGCGTCCGAATCCGTTGATGGCGATGTTCATGGGCAAAAGGGGAGTAATGCCCGCATCGTAGCACGATTGCAAACGTTGTCAGCGTTTGATGTCCATCAGCAGTTTTTCGATCCGTTCCCGGTCGGCGATGAATTCACGGACTCTGCTTGCATCTTCCACGTGCGTACGCACGCGTTCTTTCGCCCCATTATCCAGCTTTGCGAATTCTTTTTTGAATGCTTCGGGAACGTTCGGTACTGCCAGACCTTTCATCAGCAAACGGCGGACTGCAAATTGATTTTCAAACGTATTGTTGATGTTGCTCAGAATATTCATGAGTTTCGGCACTTCCGCCTCACGCGGCAGGCCCAAACGATCCAACGCTTTCCCGGCCGCATCCGCCGCCGCAATCGCCTTGGGATTTCCACGCTTGATGGCCGAGAGCGATGCCAATCGTTGCATCCCGATCTTTCCCAAGTCCTCACCAAGACTCCCGAAAATCTCGGCTGCACGCGCCTGCGTTTCCAAGAAATTTTCTTTGCCCGCAAATTCATCGATCAAATCCAACAATTTTTGCGGGTATGTCGATTCTTCGTATTGTTTCTGATCGATTTTCTTCAACAAAATTGTCCCGCGAATCCGTGCGACGATTTCGCCAGGATTTCCCGCGCCGGTTCCGACATACGCCAATGCGTCCGCAACAGCTTTATCCAAGACCGCACGAATATCTTCCGGGATTTCTTTTTTCTCCTCTTGCGCCTGTGAAACATCACCCAATACAACTTTCAGTCCAAGAGCCACACCTGCGCGCAAAAAATCACGCCGGGTCGGCTGCAGGTTTTCCGGAGATTTATCTTGTGAATTCTGGCTTCCATCTGCGGAATTTATCATATCCACAGTATACCATAATCGCTTACATTCTGTTTATTTCAGCTTCTCATACGTTTTCCGCAACAGCAGCGTATCGTCCTCCATCGCCGGCGACTCGCACACCACCGTTCCGCCGATCTTCCGATCCTTCAGCACGCGCAAAAATCCTTTCCAATTCGCATCGCTTTTTTCCAGAGGCAGGTGTTTCTTCTCGCCTTTCAAGCCGTATTCGATACCGGAGAAGTGCATGTGCACATAATCGAGACATTTCTTTCCAAGATACTTCGCACACATATCGAACATCTCGTTCCATTCTTCTTCCGTATTCCATTTGCCATTACTCAGCGCATGCATGTGCGCAGGATCAAGAGTCGGATACAGATCAAACTCTTTACTGATCTTCAGCACTTCTTCTAATGTTCCGAACTGCGTCGGTTTTCCCATCGTCTCCAGCGCCAGGTTAACACTGGGAAACAGCTTCGCTTTCTTCTGCAGAATTTTGTCCACTGCTTTGGCAACATTGTCATACACGTGTTCCGGGGGCTGTCCCAACCTGAATGCGGCATGCACGCAGACCGACCGCACGCCCGCGAGTTCACCCATCGCCAATGCAGCCGTCACGCGGCCGATACTCGCTGCCAATTTGTCCGGCTCCGGCGAATTCAAATTCACGTAATACGGCGCATGCACCGTCAGCGTCATATCCAATTCCTCCGCGGTCTTGCGGATCTCCGCCATGCGCTTGGGATCGCGCGGGACCATCTGCACCCATTCGATCTCCATCGCATCGATGCCCAGTTTTTTCGCATGCTTCAATCCTTCCACCGTTCCGCCGGGGGACGGCGTGGACAGAGGGGAGCCGGCGACGGCGAATCTCAACATAAAAAGTGAGGCTGTTGGAGATACAGTATAAACAGGCAATTGTTATACTGTTATATTGTTATATTGTTATATTGCTAGCAAGACAAAGACATGAAAAATCCAGGAACATCGTCAGTTCCGCTTGCGAACAATATGGCAATATAACAATTTACCATCATGCCGATTACCTCCACGATCATCAACCAAACTCTCGCGACTCCCACCGGAGAACGTGCATACAAAATCGTCGAGCAATTGAGCGATGCGGGATATGACGCGTGGTGGGTGGGAGGAGGAGTGCGCGACATGCTCCAAGGGCAGATTCCGCATGATATTGATATCGCGACGTCTGCTCTTCCGAAGCAGATCTGTGAGCTCTTTCATCGCGCATGGGACGAGTCGGCGGGATTGGGAAGCGTACGGATCGCGCTGGGCAACGAGGAATTTGAAGTGACGACATTCCGCGAAGACGATGAGGCTTCCGACGGAAGACATCCGGAAGCCGTTGTGTTCGGAAACCGCGAGCAGGATGCCAAGCGCCGCGACTTCACCGTAAACGCCATCTACTGGCACCCGATTTCCCGCGAGCTGTTTGATCCGTTCGCGGGCGAGGCCGACGTGAAGGAGCGATTGATCCGGTTCATCGGCGAACCGGCCATCAGAATCAAACACGATGCGCTGCGCCTTCTGCGCGCCGTTCGTTTCCGCGCGGTGCTCAATGGCCAGTATCATCCGGACACCTATAAGGCGCTCCAAGAACAAGCTCCGCTGGTCGATGCGCTCTCCGGCGAGCGCGTGCGCAGGGAGTTGGAAAAAATGCTGGCCGGTCCGCATCCCGATCGCGCATTTGAAGATATGTGGGAACTGCAGATCATGAACAGAATCCTTCCCGAACTCCACGTCTGCAAAGGCGTGCCGCAGCCCGCCGATTACCATCATGAAGGTGACGTCTGGGATCACACCATGCACTGCCTCAAACATCTCCGTCCCGAAGACGGGCCCGACGTCAGACTTGCGATTCTGTTCCACGACTGCGGCAAAGCCGAAACCTTCAGCTTGAAAGAGCGCATCCGGTTCGATCACCACGCGACGGTCTCCGCGGACAAAGCGTCGAAAGCACTCGACCGTTTGCAGACGGCAGCGTCACGGCGGAAGAAAATCGATTGGCTCGTGCGACACCACATGTCGATGACGTTTTTGGAGATGCCGGAAGAACGGAAAGGCCATTGGTATTTCCATCCGTGGTTCCCGGAATTGCTCCACGTGTTTTACCTGGATATTGCGGGAACGGATCCTTCGGACTATTCGCTGTATGAAAAAATCGTCGCCGATTATCACGCGTTCCTGGATCGTCATCCGCGGCCGGAAAAGCCGCTCCTGTCGGGGGAGGAGGTGATGGACATCCTCGAACTGCCGCCCGGCGAAGCAGTCGGACGCATCTTGAAGGAGCTCCATGACGCGCAGGTGACCGGCAAGATTCAGAAAAAAGCCGAGGCGCGGGAATTCATCAAGACTTTGCTGACGTGATGCTTACCGCAGGGCCGCGGCAGTCAGCGGCAGCAACTGGGTGAGCAGGAGCACAAGAGAAAACGTAAGCAAGGTACGCAGGGGGCCGCTCTTGCCGCGCAAAGGGAGAAGCCGGCGGCTGACGAACGGGCGTGTCATGAAAGTTGAGGAATTTAAAATATTTTTAGTTATTTGTCAATACTTCGACGCTTTTTCGCAGATACAAAAAGACGGGGCACTGCGCCCCGTCCCTCTGCTATGTCTGCTGTGTTCAGCTGCTGAAGCTGGAGCTTGCGCCACTACTGAGCGAGGAGTTGCTCAGAGACGAATTGCTCATGCTGGAATTCGAAGAGAAGCTGGACATCGAACTCATGCTGGAATGACTGGAGAACGAACTGCTTCTGCCGGAACTTCCCGACGAACTGCGGCCCGACATGGAGGAGGAAGAGGTGCCCGACATGATTTGCCCGCGGATTTCCCCGTCCGGATAGCGGGTGGTATGGACATTCACATACAACCGTCCCGCAAGCAGATCTGCACGCTCGGAGGTTGTCATGTTCCACGTACCTGTCGCGCGGTTGCCGCTGAAGGTGATCGTTTCCACGGGGGATCCCGCAACGCCCGGCATTGCCGAATGGAAATGCGCGGCAGTGATGGCCGTGGTCAAACCGCTGACCGTGATGTCATAATCCAATCTGTTGCCGTTGAGGGCAAAGCTGCCTTGGCCGGAACCGTCACTGACAACCGCGAATGTTTCCTGACCCGGAGTCAGAGTAGCCATGAAGCTGCCGGCCGTGATGCCGCGGGAGGACGTTGAAGAAGATGACTTGCGGGTTGAACCGCCATCCAAGTCATCCAAGCGATCTTCCATCAGGCTCAAACGCGATTGCAGATCCACGATCTTCTGATTCAGCAGATCGTTATGGCGCGCCACGACGGCCGCCAGCTGCGCGCGGTTCACCAGACCCGCGGCGTCAAAGAACCCAGGTTTGCCGTCGGGTCCCACCATGATTCCTTGCTGGGCAACCCATTGCACCGCGGTGTACGCCCAATGGGCGGGAGGGACATCGGAGTAGACAGTGGCCGCAAACGTGCTGCCTCCGAAGAGTGCCGTGGCGACGGCGGCCGTGCCTGCGCCGACCGTCAGAAGACGATAATTCCAATTCATAAGAAGTAAGGGGGAAGAAAAACGAAGCAGACATGATCTGCCACACGTTGATGACGCATGGGGACGCGCTTTCTTGCACGGCATACCAGTGTTCACGCGGAGCAAGACGTTCGATGTTTCCTTTTGGACCGTTTTGATTACACTGACACCCATGCCTGATACCGCAACTATTTTGATCGCGGAAGACGATCCCGTGCTCCGCGAAGTCTACGTCCGCCGTTTTGCCCGTACGCGTTTTACCATCCGCACCGCAGAAAACGGCGACGAAGCGGTGATGATGCTGAAAAAAGAAAAACCCGACCTCTTTATCTGCGACATTCTCATGCCCAAGCACAACGGCGATTGGGTGCTGGAGCAGTTTCCCAAAAAGGACCGCGGATTCCCCGTCATCATGCTCACGAACATGGAAGATAAGGAGACGCAGGAACGCTGCAAGAAATTGGGCGTGGACGGCTACTTGGTCAAAAAGAACATGAGCATTCATTCTCTGATCGATATGGCCGAGAAACTCTTGGCCGCGCCGAAGAAGTAATCCGCAATCTTCCCATTCCGTTCCCGTTCCGTCCCATGGAGTTTTTGCAAAATATCGTCGCCGTCCTTCGGTTCGAGCCGGCATCGTTCTCCATCCCGTTCTTCGTGTTCAGCGTGTGCATGCTGGTGTTGGGACTGACGCTGAAGACCTATTCGCATGCTTTCAAGCTGAAATTCCTGGAACACACGCCGCTCAATAAAATTGAGAAAAACCACCCGCATTTGCCATCGCCGCGGACGATCACCGTCATCGTGCTGTGTTGTGCGACCTTGCTGATGGCCGCTCTGCAAAGCGTGCAAGGCAACTTTCCCTTCACGGATCCGTACCAAGGCCTGAACCTTGCGTCGCTCTTTATCATCCTCGCGGCGATCGGCATCATGGCCGAGCTGAAATGGAGAGGAACGCGCGAGTACGCATCCGCATTCTTAGCGGGCACGGCGCTGGCGTTTTTGGTACTGATCATCCAATCCCGCACGCCCGTGGAATCCGGAGGTCATAAATTGCTGACCATCGCCCTCTTGGTTCCGTCGCTCTTGGTCGTCGGATACACGCTGTCGAAGGAACATCGTCGCGGCGCGCTCTTCACCCTGCTTCTGGCGTTTGCCTTCTGGGTGCTCATTTTCTTTCTGCAATGATGCCAAAGCGGAGACGCACACATTCCGGGCAACATCCGCTGCTCGGCCTCCGGAAGGGGTTCCTGTTCATCGAACTGCTCATCGTGATGGGCATTATGGGCATTCTGATGTCCATCGTCGTGGTGGCCGTGAATCCGCGGAAACATCTGTGTGACACCAACAACGCCAAACGGGCGTCCACGGCGCGAGAGATGACCAATGCCATCAATCAGTACCAGGTGAATACCTTCCAGCGCGCGGGAGGGGACGGCATTCCCGTCGGCGAAGCCAATGCGGTACCCATCTGCCGCTACGGCGTCACGGGGGACAGCACCTGCGTCAACATGGATGTCCTTGTGCCGGACTTCCTCTTGGAGTTGCCCGTGGACACCGCGGAGGCGAATCCCAATTATTCGGGTTTCGTAACGTACCGTTTGGCCGGCGGTTTGGATTTCGCGAGCTCGTCGCATATGGAAAACTGCACGGGTTCCTGACGTATCCTCATGCCACCCGCCCGCTCGTCCGCATCGTTTCCCATTCCGCCTCCTCCGCGGAAAGTTGCGCATGCCGAGCCGGGTTTCACGCTGAACGAAATCCTCATCGCCGTGGGCATCATCGGCATACTGACTTCCATCGTGATCGTCGCCATGAACCCGACGGAAAACCTGCTCTCCGCGCAGCATTCCAAACGCCGCGTGTATAACCGCGAGCAGATGACGGCGCTGATGCAATACTGGCAGGATCACGGCGCCGATCCCGCGGACAACATTCCCACCGGCCTGGAGGCGCGCATGCCCATCTGCAGGCCGGGCATCACCGATGATCCCACCTGCGTGAATTTGGATCCGCTGATTGAAGATCAACAATATCTGGTGGACATTCCCATCGATGTCGTGGAAGGGGAGCTGAACACGAACTACACAGGGTACATGATTTACCAATACAACGGCGCGGACGTGTTTGTGTGCAACTATCGTCTGCCCCCGACGGACGAGCAGTACTGCGAGGGTCCCGCCACGTACTACGCCGGGTCCAGCAGCTTGTCGGGGGGGATGACGTCAAACGGATCATCGTCATCGGGATTTTCGTCTGCGGGTTCGGCGGGGGCGAGTTCGGCAGCCGCCTCCGGCGGCGGGTCAAGCGGCGGCGCTGCTTCCAGCTTCAGCTCGGTCATGGCAAGCAGCGCAGCAGGGGGTTCTTCATCCGGCAATGGTTGCAGTGCGCAGATCGGCATCAGCTTCACCTCCGTAACAAACCTGGGAACGGGCAATGCACAGCCGTATCTGTATGTGGGGAACACGGGAAGCCTGTTGCACTCGGGCCAGTACACCGCCCTGATGCAAAGCGGGTCTCCGGTCATCGACATGCCCGGGAATCCAAATCGTCCGGGGCCCTATTTGGAACGTCGCAACGGTTATGTCCGATTCTTGAATTACGGCAACCTGCCGACGGAGAGCGATCAGGAATGGCTCTCGGGCCAATTGCTGTTCAACGGCGCCACCATCACCTCCGTGACCAACGGAACGGGCGATGACGGTTTTGAATACCAAGGAGACACGATCATAGATCTCGCCAACCTGAATGACGAATTCCGTACGGACGGCACGTTTGGCATGAACGTCAGCATCGCCAACGATTACGTGGATGTGTACTACACGTGCACAGGCGACGCATCGTCCGCGTCGACGTCTGCGGCCATGTCCGCAGGCACCTCCTCCGCGGCGGCATCGTCCATTTCGTACGTATCTTCTTCATGGGCGAGTTCGTATTGGTCCAGCTCCTCATATTGGTCGAGCTCATCCTACTGGTCCAGTTCGTCGTCCGTGTGGTACAGCTCTTCGTCCGCTTGGGCATCATCGTCCGGGCTGGGATTCTCGTCGGCGGCGGGGGGCATGTCATCCATGGGCGGAGGGATGTCTTCCTCCGGATTCGGATTCTCCTCGGCCGCCGCGTCCAGTTCTTCTTCCGCGGGCCTGGGAATGAATTGCATAACTGAGCAATGTCAGGCCGTCTGCAATCTCACCCTTCAGCCTGGCGACGGCAAATACTGCCAGGACGTTTTAGGATATCCGGCGGCGTACCCGTTCCTGTGCATGGCCTGTGTGTCGATCCCGTAAACTGTTATCATCGCCGCGCTTGCCATCCGCCGCACGACATCACCGGGGTTTTACGCTGATTGAACTTCTTGTGGTGCTGGGCATTCTGGGCATTTTGGTATCGATCGTGTTGGTCGCCATCAATCCGCTCTCGCAATTGGAATTTGCGCAGAACGCCAAACGCAAATCGTACATTCTCACCATCGGGAACGGATCCACGCAGTACCTGATCAAGCATGGCGAGGAACCGGTGGCCGGCATTCCCTCCGGCATCGCCAACGCCAAACCCATCTGCCGCCCCGGCGTGACGGACGTGAGTTGCTTGAATATCGATACCATCGTCCCGGTCTTCATTGCAGAGTTGCCCATCGACGTGGCCGAAACAAGCACAGTCGTCACGGGCTACAGAATCTATAAACAGGGCTTCGCGTTTGCGGTGTGTAACGATTACCTGCCGGCAGGATCGTCCAACACGTGCACGGGCGCCGGCGGAGGGGGAGGAGGAGGCGGTACGTCATCTTCTGTCGCGTCTTCCGCAGGAGCATCGTCACTCGCGGCTTCATCCGTGGCATCATCGGCTGCCGCATCATCCGCGGCCGCTTCATCGTCCGCGGCGTCGTCAGAAGCGGCTTCTTCCTCCGAAGCATCGTCCTCTGCGGCCACATCCTCTGTGGGCATGTCGGTCGCGGCTTCGGCGGTGCCTTCATCGGAATCATCCTCGGTGTCGTCGCCAAGCGAGCTGATCACGGCGGCATGCGGTACCGCCATGCCCATAGTCGGTTCGATGGGAACCATCACAACGATCTTCAGCGGCGCCTCGGAGCCCGGCGAAAGTTGTTTGACTCCCGGAGTATTTCATCCCACGCAAACCTTCACATGGATCGCGGATTTCAGCGGTACGGCAACGTTTTCCCTGTGCGGGGGCGCGTCTTTCGATACGGTGCTCGGCGTGACCACGGACGCCTGCGTGGACGGAACATCGATCGCCTGTGCCAATGACACGTGCGGCATGCAGAGTTCGGTCACCTTCAGTGCGACCGCTGCGACGACGTATTACATCAATGTATCAGGCGTCGCCGGGGCGGCAGACGATTTTACGATGACCTGGAATCTGTTCCCCTGATTAAAAATTCACCGGAATACTGATGCTCGCGTCGTTTTGAGGTTCGCCGGACGGGTTGTCCTTCAACAACACAAGCGTGCCCGTGGCGGTGGCGGGAGCCATAAAGGTCAACGTGGCGCTGAACGGAACGAAGTCCTCGGTCATCCAATCGCCCTGCGCCTGCGCGGCCGTAACGGCGATCTCCTGCCCGTTGCCGTCCAACAGACGGATGGGGAAGCTGGCTTCAAAGTACCAATATCCGCGTGCCTCTCCTGTTACCAGCAACGGCGACGTGACCTTCGCATTCGGCAAAGGCTGACTGACCGTGATGAGCGGTTGTCCTGATGAGACCGAGGAACTCGACGCCGTACCGCCCGAACCGTACGTACATGCGGACAAGGCAACGGCGGACAAAAGCAGAAGGCTGGAAAATGCGGATGATGAATATGTCATGACGCCAGTCTACACCAACCCTCGCTTGCGCAGCAGCGCGCGAGGATCGGGCTTGCGGCCCATGAACGCACGGAACGACACTTTCGCCGGGCGTCCGGTACCTACGGCCAAAATTTCTCTGCGGAACCGGTCGCCGGTCTTGCGGTTGAGCGGACCGGCTTTCTCAAAACGCGAATACACGTCGGCCTCCAACACCTCGGCCCACAAATAACTGTAGTACCCCGCGCAATAGCCGCCCGCGAAGATGTGCGAAAAAGACGCATGGCGTTTCTGAAAATCCGGCACGGGAAGGACGGCGAATTTCCCGTTGATCGACCGTGCGAACCGGTCGAGCTCGGCAACGGTTTTCGGCGGCGTGCGCGAATGCAGCAGCAAATCGAACATTGCGAATTCCGTCTGCGTGAGCGTATCCATGCCTTGCATGAACGTTTTGCTCTCCTTCAGCCGCTTGAGAAGCGCATGGGGCAACGGCTTGCCGGTTTTCCAGTGCCGCGCAAACAGACGCAAGGACCGCGCATCCCAGCACCAGTTTTCCAGAAGTTGCGACGGGAGTTCAATGAAGTCCCATTCCACATGGAACGAATGCAGATTGCGTTCGGAGTTTTCGCTCAGCAAATTATGCAACGCATGGCCGAATTCATGGAACAGCGTGACGACCTCGCCATGGCGCAGCAGCGACGGCTCTTTCCCCATGGATTTGCCGAAGTTCGCCGCGTTGAAGGCGATGGGATGCTCAATGTATGCGCCGTTGCGAAAGATCGGCTCGGAAAACGCCGTGGACCACGCACCCGGCCGCTTGGCGGGACGCGCGAACAGATCCTGCAAAAATTCTCCGATCTTTTTCCCGCCGCGCCGGACTTCATAGACAATCACGTCTTCCGAGGACGACAGATGGCGGAAATCAAGATCAAACAACCGCTTGGCCACGACGAACAATCCGTCCAACGCGCGATTAAGCGGGAAGAATTGTTTCAGTTCATTGTCGTTCACCTCGTACTTCTTTTTGCGCAGCTGTTGGGCAAAGAATCCCACGTCCCACGGTTGGAAATCGGGAAGATGAGCGAATGCCTGAAGCTCCTTCACATCTTTCTTCGCGCGCGTGCGGGCGTGGGCGATGACGGTTTTCAGCAGCTGATGGACGTTCGCCGGTTTCTCCGCCATGCGGTCCGCAATCATGCAGTCGGCGAAAGTTTTGTAGCCGAGCAGTCGCGCTTTTTCGTGGCGCAATCGTAACATTTCCAGGATCAGCGGCCGGTTGTCGTGCTTGCCGCTTGCGGCGACGGAATGGTGCGCGGCGAGGAATTTTTTGCGGATCTCGCGGTCCGTGCAATACCGCAGCACGGCAAGCATCGAGGGGGGACTGAGCGTGAACACATAGCCGGGGAGTTTGCGGTTTTTTGCCTCCGCTTTGGCCATTTCTTTCTCTTGCGGCGGAACATCCTGCAGCGATTCGTCCGTCGCAAAATGATGGAAAAAGGCATTGCGCGACGCGGTGACGTTCTCATTGAATTTCTCCGAGAGTTTTCCCATCCGCAGATTGATCGCTTTGATCCGTGTCTTCTTTTTTTCCAGCAGATGCACGCCCGCCACTTCCATCGCCCGCATCATCAAATGCAACGATCTCTGTTCCGCCTCCGTCAAATGCGCGCGCGATTTTTTCACCCGGCGGAGCAGCACGTACAAATCCGCATTGAGCGACAGAGCATTCCCGAACGCCGCGATCTTCGGCTGATACCGTTCGATGAGCGCACGCGTGACGTCATTGCCGCTCGTGTGATGATGGTTGCTGAGAATCTCCCACAGCGCCGTCAGATCCACACCGATCTCCATCATTGCGCGGGCGACGGAATCGAAAGTGGCTTGTGCGGGTTGCTGACGCAAAATCTTCAGAAAATCACGCTTCCCCTCGTGCAGTAACCGGTCAAAGACCGCCGGATAGTGGGCAAGTGCTTGCGGACTCCTGAGGGAATCGTAGGGAAGCGGCCGTTGCCGTAAAAGATCAAGAATCGCCTGAGGTGTCGATATTTTTATGGGCTTCATGGTGATGAAGTGTAGGGGATTCCATATTGTTTAATATCACTATTTGATTTTTTGTCAAAATTATGTTAATATAGTAATTGATATGACACACAAACACATCGCAGTCTACGCGTTGACCGGCGGAGCGCTTTTACTCCCGCTGGGAATTTTCGCCGTCTTGCAGTGGAGTATTCCGCAAGAAGTCTTGTCCGCGGAAGACATGATCGCGCTCCAGGGGCGGGAGCAGGGGATGATGCAGATGCATGCGGGTCCGGAAACAACGGCCGATACCGAAACCGGCGATGACAGCTTTACCATTCAGGCACGCCAACTCGACCGCCGTTTGAAGGCTCAGAAAAAGACTTCGCCGGGCGTGCGACCTTTGCAACGCGCACTGAAACAGCGCTCGGAGTTGCTGAACCGCTCCATCACGGTGACCCTGGATACCACACCTCCCACAAACGTGACCATCGCCCTCAAAGATTTCCCGTCCTGGTTGCAGTTGCAGGTGGGTTTCTTATCCGCGGAGTATCAGATCGATACTACCGCCGTTGCGGATGCGTTGAAGGACGGCAAAATCGCCGGGTTGCCGCTGGTCCAGGATGCCAAAGTGCTTTCCGCAGCGGAAGACAACAAAAAAATCCTGCGCGCGACGACTACCGCCGCCGTCAAACCGGGCCTTGATGTGGATCCCGCACACGCCGCGGAAACCATCGCGGCCGCATTCATGGACGAGAAGCAGACGTCCGTGACCCTGCATGCCACAAAGCGCGACCCGACCGTCACGATGCAGACGAGCGATGGCAAGACCCAAGAGCTGACATTGCTCGGCACGGGAATGTCCGATTTTGCGGGCTCCGATCCCGGCCGCCTGTCCAACTTGATGAAGGCATTCCACGAACGCGTGCACAACGTCGTGATCAAACCGGGAGGCGTCTTCTCCCTGGTCGATTCGCTCAATCCGCCTGTGACGCTTGATAAGGGCTGGAAGGAAGCACTGGGACTCTTCGGTGGCGGCGCTGCGATGACGCCGGGTGGAGGTATCTGCCAATCCGCCACGACGACGTACCGCGCGGCACTGCTGTCCGGTTTGCCCATCGTCCAAAAGCGCAATCACAGCTTGTTCGTAGACCACTACGAGTTCTACGGCATCGGCTTGGACGCCACGATCTTCCCGGGCGTGCACGACATGCGGTTCCGCAACGACACGGACTCCGACATTATTCTGCAGGCACACACGGAAGGGGACACCGCGTACGTCTACATCTTGGGCAAAGACGACGGCCGCACGGTCACCATGGACGGCCCGTACTTTGCCGGCGCCAAAAACCGTCCCGCACAATTAAAGCCGCTGAGTCACTACCAAATCGGCTGGGTCCGCACGGTCAAGAACGCCGACGGCTCCATCCGCGAACAAGCACCGATCGTTGCCACGTATTCCAAGCCGCTCTGGGGCTCGCTCATCCGCCAGTATCAGGGATCGAACGGCACGGCGTTGCTGACGGGGACGTTGCTTTAATCGAAGATAAGCGGCTTTTCTTCCGTGAAGCGGATGTCTTCCCATCGCGGCACAACAACGTGCTGGTCGTGGGGATGAGATAAATCACCGAGAATGCGCTGACCATCCGACTCTCTCATTTTCCGTGTTCCGACGGCGTTCGCCGGAACAATCAGCTGCACACGGCCCAGACGTCTTCTGCAATCGACGATGGATTGAATGACACAGTGCGTGGTAGTAAGTCCGGTCATAATCAGATACCTTGCGTCGCCGACGATAGGCTCAAGCGGTACGTCATTTGGGGCAAAGCTGTTTTGGCGCTTGATGATGTCCTGCTGAAAAAGATTTCTGCTGATCACCGATTCTCGTCCGTCATCCGTTGTACACAGCGTTTCCAATTTCGGCACGGCGAATTGATTGTGATCATAGAGCGACTTGCACAGTACAAGCCGCGCTTTGCCCTGCCACGCTTCCACCATCTGCTGCAAACGCGCGATCAGTTCGCGTATCGGCTCCGTATCCTCCATCCCGTAACACTCGACAAATACGCCGCAGGCAAAATCTTTGAGCGGATCGACGACGATCACGGGCGTGCCGAACGGGACGGGTATCTCTTTCTGAAGCATGGAAAAAGGTCCGCAGTCTAGAAGAAAATCACCGCAAGGGAAACTCCGTGCGGTTACCGCAAGTGCTGCTACCATCGGACCATGAAAAGAAAGGGTTCGTCACTGCTCCGGTACGTCGCAAAACACCTGTTCGTGGTGATCGGCGTCGTGCTGATTTGGCGGGGGATTTGGTACGTGCTGGACGCCCTCGACTACGCGGTCTTCGCAGGAAATCATTTATACACGGCCATCGGCGGCATCATCATCGGACTTATCGTGCTGTACCTTCCCGATGAGGATTTGAAGGAGATTGAGAAGATCTGAGGACAAATTCCCGCACAACCGTCCACGCCGAGGGCAATCCTTTATTGCGGAAAAGCGCGATGCGATCAGCTGTAAAAGATTGCGGATACGATCCCACACTCGCAGCCATCTCCGGTTTTTCCGATTCCGGATAATCACCATATAGAATGCTCAAATGCGGCATAAAGTCTTTCAATGCCTGTACGCCGAAAATATCGGCCGCACTCTGATGCAGCCCAACCAATTCATCCGACAATGCACAGCGCAGAAACAGGCACTGATTCCACATATCGCGGTATTCGATGCCGGTCACATGAATATCGATCTTCTTGGTTGTGAGCGCAATCGTCTGCGCCTGTTCGATCAATACGGCCTCTTCGCCCTGCATGCGCGTGAGAATGCTGATGTGAGGGATGAAGGGCGGGGCATTGTACTGTGCGGCAAGCCTCTGGATGATCGCTCTGCAATCCGTATCGATCTTCTGCGACGGCAGCAGGGCTATGCTGTAGCAATCGAGGGGTGGGATGGGCATGGATTGGAGGGTACCAGAGCGTGTACTCTTGGAAACATGGGCCAGTAGCTCAGTTGGTTAGAGCACCGGACTTATAAACCGGGGGTCGGTGG
>CAYOFI010000001.1:186018-187990 GCA_964403335.1 uncultured Candidatus Peribacteria bacterium | reverse complement strand
CAATCAAGGGACGCGGCACCGGCGCTACGGGCCGTATCGAACAGGGTGTCATCAAGATCAACGAGGAAATCGAGATCATCGGTATACGCGACACCAAGAAGACCGTCTGCACCGGAGTGGAAATGTTCCACAAACTCTTGGATCAGGGTCAGGCCGGCGACAACGTCGGAATCCTCCTCCGCGGTATTGAGCGCGAGGACATCGAGCGCGGCCAGGTCTTGGCCAAGCCCGGTTCCATCACCCCGCACACGCAGTTCGAGGCCGAGGTGTACATCCTCTCCAAGGAGGAAGGTGGCCGCCACACGCCGTTCTTCAAGGGATACAAGCCCCAGTTCTACATCCGCACGACAGACGTGACGGGTTCCGTGGAACTCCCCGCCAACGTGGAAATGGTCATGCCGGGCGACAACATCAAGTTCGATGTCACCCTCGGCGTGCCGGTCGCTTTGGAACTCGGTACCCGCTTTGCCATCCGCGAAGGCGGTCGCACGGTCGGAGCCGGTGTGGTCACCAAAATCGTGAAATAACCCCATCCTCCGTGGGGGCACGGCATGCCGTGCCCCCACGATCGGATCGGTTGCAATCGATCAAAAACCCGTTATAATCCCCCGCTCCTTGTCCCCCTCGTCCGTATGAACGCCACAGCTAAGAAGCCCGCTGCCCCCAAGAAAACTTCTGCAAAGAAGGGAGCCGACAAAGCCCCCGAGGCCGCAGCAAGCGCCAAGACGAAGAAGGACGCATCCAAGTCGCTCATCCGTATTCGCCTGAGCGCTTTTGACCATACGGTCTTGGACGAGGCCGCCATGAAGATCATCGAGACCGCCGAACGTTCCGGCGCCATCGTCCACGGCCCGATCCCGCTGCCCACCAACATCCGCAAGTTCACCGTCAACCGCTCCACGTTCGTTCACAAAGACGCCCGTGACCAGTTCGAAATGCGCACGCACCGCCGCCTGATCGATCTCTCCGAGACGAACTTCAAGACGGTCGAAAGCCTCCAGTCTCTGTCCCTCCCGAGCGGCGTGGATATTGAGATTAAGATGGGGTGAGCGCGCAGGCCGCGTACGAGAATTACTTCCACACAGTTTTTTGTGTGTTTTTGTGTTTGGGCCTCTCCCCCTAACCCCCTCTCACTGCGGGGAAGAGGGGGAATGTGGGTTGTTTTGTGTGCTGCCCTCATCCCCTAACCCCTTCCCCCTTTCGAGGGGGAAGGGGAATGTTTTTGTTTTGTTGTAGACAAAACATATACACATACCGGGATGGCTCCCACCGCCACGGGGGGTGAGGGGGTATGGAGCAGGTGGCTGCAGAGTTGTTCCTGACTAAAGTGAAGAAGCAGGCGGATGCCGGGATCCGGATCGAGGCCCTTCTTTGATGTATTGATGGAGAAGTTCCTTTCTCTGTCGCAGTCCGCAAGCCTCGGCCGGATCACGGAGAGGAGTTGGCGGTGGATGCATTTTCTTTGGTACTTTCTTTGTTGGGGAGACAAAGAAAGTACGACCAGTGGTAGCTGCCAATTGCATTCTCTGGAGGTATTGATCGTCCTCCGCGGCCAAGAATGGCCGCTCCCCTAGTGCAAATCACTTCCACCCCTTCACCTTCAACGCCTCCTTCGCCGCTGCCGTCTCCGCGCGCTGCTTGCTGTTCCCCTGTCCCTCCGCCACTTTCTCCGGCCCGATGAAGACCGCGCAGGTGAAGTTTTTGTCGTGGTCGGGGCCGTGTTCGTCAGTCACTTCGTAGTGGGGGGTGATGCCGGTGAGTTCTTGGGCTTTCTCTTGGAAGAGACTTTTTTCGTCGCGGTGTTTGCCTTGGGAGAGCAGTTCTTGGAGGTGACGCAAAATGAATTCTTCGCAGAACCTGCGGGCGACGTCGTAGCCTTTATCCAAGTAGATGGCGCCGATGAGAGCTTCCACGGCGTTGGCGAGAGTCGAGTTTTTGTCGCGCCCCTGGCTGGCCTCTTCGCCCCGGCTCA
>CAYOFI010000001.1:0-186008 GCA_964403335.1 uncultured Candidatus Peribacteria bacterium | reverse complement strand
CGAGCCTGCGCGCCACTTCCGACAAGTGATCGCCCTGCACGAGTGCGGACCGCCAGTTGGTGAGTTCTCCTTCCGAACGGTCGGACAGTTTGTAGAGATGTTCGGTGGTGGCCAACTCCAACACGGCGTCGCCCAAAAATTCCAAACGTTCGTTATTTCCGTACGCACGACCCTCTTTTACCGCGGACCGGTGCACAAGCGCCTGCAACAAAAGCTCTTTTTTGTTGAACTGGACGCCAATGGTCTGCTGGAGTTTGCCGAGATCGGGCGTGTGGGACATCGCCACAAGTGTAAGACACTACGCACGAAGAAACCAGAATCCAAAAACCAGGAACACAAAAACTTGGTGTCTGGCTTCTGATATCTGGCTTCTTATTTGCGGTGCGCGATGGCATTCAAGACGCCGTTCACAAATTTTCCGCTCTCTTCCGTACCGTATTCTTTGGCGATGTCGATGGCTTCGTTCATCACCACAGCCGGCGGCACATCGGGCATAAAGAGGAGCTCGTAGGCACCCACAAGCAGGATGCACCGCGAGATCGGGTCCATCCGGTCCAGCGGCCACTCCGGCGCATGCGTCTGCACGGCCAGCTTCACGTCGGTCTCTTTCTCCAGCACGCCCTTCAACAATCCTTTTGCAAACTCACTGTCGCCTTCACCGATTTCGGTGGTATCGCGCATGAGGGACTTCAGGGGATCGACGGCATGTTTTTCGCGCTCAAAGAGCACCTGCATGACGGCGATTCGGGAGACGTGACGGCGGCGGGCCATAATAAGGCTAAGGATGAAGGCTAAGACTAAGAAGAGTATCCATTCACAAGAATATTCGCTATTTGCCGCGAAGCAAAGCGAAAAACTTAGCCTTGATCTTAGCCTTAGCCTTCTTTTAGGCTTTCACTCTCGTGATGTTCTTCAACGCCTTGCCCGCCTTATTCTTCGGCTTGGCCAACGCAGCGTACGGGGAGTTCTGGCGGTTCTGCAGACGGCGTACCTCCTTGATCAGGAAGACGGAGTGCTGGCGGCGCCCGGCGGACTTCGCCTTGCGCTTCTTAGGTGTTGGTCGCTTACCCATGGGAGCGGATATTAGGGCTTGGACTGGCGAAAGTAAAGGGCGTTTTTCCAAAGGCTAAGGGCAAGGCCAAGAATCGCCTTAGCCTTATTCTTAGCCTTAATCGCGTCTTCCAGAAATCGCCAACATGAACCTCACGACGTACAAAAACAGGTTATAAATATCCAAATAGAGGCTTAAAGCCAGTAAAAACGGGCTGGTGCCCAGGCGGCTGAGGTGCTGGATACGCTGGATATCGTAGGCGATAAACAGGGAGAACAAGACGACCCCGGCCCCGGAAAGCAGGATCTCCATCTGCCCGCCGCGCAGGCTGGGAAAGAAGACCTGCAGCAAACCCATCACCAATAACCCGATGATGCCCAAAAAGAGAAAGCGCCCCATGAATCCCAAGTTCCATTGCGTTGTACGCGCAAAAACGGCTGCGGCGCCGGCCATAAGTGCCGTGGAAGCGAGTGCGTTCAGGATGATGGAAAATCCGTTCACGTACTGCGTGGTGACATAGAGCAGAAACGGCGCGATGGTGATGCCGGAAAAGAGCGGGAACAGTCCGAACATCAGGTAATTCAGCGGGCTGTGCTTGGCCCACCACGGTGCCGTGAAAATGATCGCCAACTCTCCAAAAAACAGAATGATCTGCAGAGAAAAGAGCACGGACAAGTACTGCAGGCCGACAAAGACGCCCACAGCCGTCAGCGCGACGGCGACGGCGAACAGGCTGTAGACCTGGCTTTCGACGGAAGCACTGATGCCGATAGGCGGACTTTGAACCGAGGACGGTGTGTACATATGGGAGAATTCTAGCTTTGGAGGGGCAGAAGAAATAGAGGGCATAGACGGAATAGAGGAGAAAAATGGAGAACTTCTATCGCGTCTTTCCCGTCTAAACCGTCTATTCCCTGTGTATTCTAAACTTCTCTAAAACCTCATTTTCTGCTATAATACTTGGATTTTCTCGTACCTGTGGTCAAACGCCTTCTCCCCTTCCTGGCCGGCCTCCTGACGCCCATTCCGGCGTTCGCATTCCAGATTTCCGACATCTGGTATTGGCAGGTCTGTGACTATCTACCCTGCACGGCATACGGTGGAGGCGCAAACGGGCTGGTGAACTATCTGCTGTTGCGCGTGGTGGTGGCGCTGGAAGCGGGATTCGTGGCCGTGGCGATCATCACGCTCTTTTTGTCCGCCGCCAACATGGTGATTTTTGCGGAGCAGGAAGACGTCGTGAAACAATCGCGCACGCAGTTCGTGTATGCCATCGCGGCGTCCGCGGTAGTGGCGCTAGCCAGGTGGGTCGCGCTGGCGTTCTCACCTGAATCCACGGGCTCGGCCCTGGTGAACACCGGACTGGTCAACGACGCCGTCGGCAACGTGCTGACGTACATGCGGCTGTCGCTGACCATCCTCCTGGTCGTTAATATCGTCATCCAGGGCATCCGCATGATCAGCTCGCAGGGCGAACAGGAGCAGATGGACAAGGCGCGCAAACGCTTGATCGGTTCATTCATCGGCGCGGCGTTTTTGCTGCTGGCCAACCGCATCGTGGTGGCGTTCAATCCGCAATTGGGCAGCAGCCAGGTGCTGGCGACAGAATTCGCGGGTATCGCGAATTATCTGATCGCCTTCATCGGATTCGGCGCCGTCGTGGTGATCATTGTCGCGGGGATCACGCTGGTCCTGTCCGTGGATGAGTCGTTCAAAGACAAAGCCAAAAACATGGTAAAAACCGCAGTGGTAGCGCTGGTCGCCGTACTGGTGGCATACGCACTGATGACCACATTCGTCACCTATCGCCCATGACACGCCTGATCGTACGCATCGGCTCCGCACTGGCCGGACTCCTGCTCCCGCTGGCCGCTGCCGCGGACTACGGCGTGATTTCCGGAACAGCGAACAACATTGGCGCGTCGCTACCAACGCTCTATGGCCAATCCATGTGCGCCGGCACGGCATCGGGATTCATCGCCCTGGCACTGGGCGTGGTGGTGAGATTTCGTCCCATCCTGACGATCATCGGCGTACTGGTAGTCAGTATTTTCGCGGTGCGTATGGTTGTGGCACAGGAAGATGACGCGCTTTCCAAAGCACGCAGCGTGATGACCGGACTAATCGCGGGATTGGTGCTGGCATGGCTGGTGGAACCGTTTGTGGCCGCCTTTTACGGCTGCAGCGGCGAGATCTTCCGCAGCGAGATGGCGACCGGAACGGGAATATTGGGCACGCAGATCGGCGGCATCATCAACTGGGTACTGGCGCTGGTGGCCACATTGTCGGTCTTCATGATCATCGTCAGCGGCGTCAAAGCCATCGCCCATCCGGGCAACGAAGAGAACATCAAATCCATCCGCCAGACCGTCGTGTCCGTCATCGTCGGTATCTTGGTACTGGTGTTCCGCGAATTTGTCGTGGTGAATTTTCTGGGCAGCACGCTCAGCCCCGTTCCCCTCTTGGGGGGGGCGGTCCGCTTCGTCGGATTCCTCCTGGGCTTCCTGGCAATGGCGGCATTGGGGGTCATCATCTACAGCGGCATCACCCTCATCTTCAACATGGGCAAAGATGAGGCCTGGGGAAAGGCCAAGGGTCACCTGACGCGCGCGGCGATCGGGTTTGTATTGATCTTGCTGAGCTTGGCGTTGGTGAACTTTGTGATATTGCCGGGGGTGAGTTAAGGACCAAATCTCAAAACCCAAATCCGCAACATTGTGGATTTGGTCCTTGGGAATGGGGATTTTTCCTCAGAGATGTTTCCGTATTTCTGCAGCTATTTCACATCCCCTCCTCACCTCCTGCACATCGTGCGTGCGGACATACGTTGCGCCATGGAGGACGGCGATGGCCGAGGCGGCGATGGTTCCGGGGAGACGGTCGGCGGTTTTGAGCTGCTCGGATCCCGCAAGGAAGGATTTTCGCGACGGGCTCACATATATCGGCGATCCCAGATCTTGGAATTCGGACAGCTGCGCGAGGATCTGGAGCGAGTACCGGGGATCGCTGGAGACGAAATGCCCCAGGCCCGGATCGAGGATGATGCGTGACGGATCGATACCGGCATCGATCGCAGCCTGACGCCGCTCTTTCAAAAAAGTTTTCACGGACGTGATGACGTCGTCGTATTGCGTTTGCGCAATTGTCGTCCGGGCAGTCGGATCTTTGGCGAACATCAGAACAAGTTTTGCCGAACTCTTCGCGACGGCGGAAAACAGATCCGGATCACCGCGCCCGGCCGTCACGTCATTGATCATCGTCACGCCTTCTTCCAGGACCGCGCGCGCGACTGCGGATTTATACGTATCGACGGAGATCTGCACATCGGGGAATGCCTTGCGGATGGCTTGCACAACAGGAAATACGCGCTGGAGTTCAGACCCGACCGATACGTCTTTCGCATTCGGCCCCGTCGATTCGCCGCCGACATCGATGATCTCCGCTCCGTCCTTGATCATCTGCTCAACTCCCCGCAGAGCCGCATCAACGTCCATGAATTTCCCGCCGTCGTAAAACGAATCGGGGGTGACGTTGAGGACGCCGACGATGTGAAACGGTCGCATCACGATCACGCCTCGTCGGAGTCAGCCGGGACGGCGTCGCAGGTGCAACCGTCCTCCGCGCGGTCGGCGCAGCCGGGTTTGCATTTGAGACCGCCGCATTCGGCGCACGTGGTGATGGGTTCCTTGCACAATCCGCATTGCATGAACACATCATACCACGCCATGTCTCGTAGGGGCGCAAAATTTTGCGCCCCTACGAGACGGGCCACGCCTTGGTCATATATTCCGTAATACACCGTTGGGCGTTGAAATATCCCATCAACCCGATGGCGCGTTTCATGCGGCGGAGCCAGCGGACGCGGTCGGGATAGGCGTAGTCCGGGATGACCTCGTATTGGAGTTGCGTGTACAGGTCTTCGGCGTCGATCTGGCGCGTGTCATCGGCGTCCAGGGACGATGCGAGCGGACCGATGCGCCAGCCGGATTCCGGGTCGCGCGCGTAGCCTTCGATCCACCAACCGTCGAGCGTGGACAGATTGAGCACGCCGTTCAGACACGCCTTCATACCCGACGTGCCCGAGGCTTCGTGCAATCGCATGGGAGTGTTCAGCCAGACGTCGACGCCTCCCACCAGCAACTTGGCCAAGTCCGGACTGTAGTTGGGCAGGTACGCGATGCGCACGGACCCCTTCAGTTCCTTGCTGCGTTCGACCATGTGACGGATGACATCCTGCGAGAACGGATCATGCGGGTGCGCGTTGCCGGCGTGGAGGATCTGTAATTTTCCTCCTGCAACTTGGCGCAGACGTTCAAGATTCGTATAGAGAAGTTCCGGGCGCTTGTAGGGGACGACGCGGCGCGCGGAGCCGATGGTGAGCACGTTCGGATCGAATTGATCGTCCGCGGGGCGATCGGCGTTCACGACTTGGAGAAGCCTGTTTTTGGCTTGCATATGCGCTTCCCAGAGTTCCGCATCCGTCAGTTCCCGGCAATGCGCGGTCAGGAGCGACGGGTCTGCGCGCCAGCCGGGAATACGCCTGTCAAAAAGCGCCGCCATCTCCGGCGATGTCCACTCACGATGGTGCACGCCGTTGGTGATGTAGTCGACGGCGGAGTTGTTCAGAATTTTCCGGGAGACCTGTCCGTGCACTTCCGAGACTCCGCACGTATACCGGCTCAATCCCATCGCGAGCTTCGTCATCGACAACGCATCATCCCCCGCCAATTGTTTGATGTGCCACGGCAACGTGTCGCCTGCGATCTTCCAGGCGAGGTCGTACGGGAACACATCATGTCCGGCTTGGACGGGAGTGTGCGTGGTGAACGCGCATGATGCTCGCACCGATTCATCGGAAAAATTCCGCTCTCTCAAAAGTTCGAGCGTCAAAAACGCGCAATGCCCTTCGTTCAAATGGAAGTACTGGATTTCGGCATACCCTAGCGCACGCAACATCCTCACCCCTCCGATCCCCAACACCAATTCCTGACGGATGCGCATGGCCTGATCACCACCGTAGAGTTGCTGCGTGATGACACGGTCTTCCGGCGAATTTTCCGGCAAGTTCGTTTCCAAAAATAATATCGGCACAACGTGATCGCTATTGCCGCTCTTCAATTCCAATACCCGCGCCGCAACCGTCACATCATGTCCTTCAACCCACACTTTCACGCGCGCCGGTAACAATTTCAATTCTTTTTCCGGATCCCACGTCACATTCCCATATTCCTGCGTTCCATCGGGACGGAGACGCTGACGCAAATAGCCGAACTGCCAGCACATCGTCACGCACGCGGCATCAAGACCCACATCCGCGGCCGACCGCATCAAGTCCGCGGCAAGCACTCCCAAGCCTCCGGCGAAGGTTGGAATAGAGGCCTTTAAACCGATTTCCATCGTGAAGTAGGCGACTCGGAGGGGTTTTGGCATATATGTGTGATTTGAGCTTATTATAGCAGAAAATAGGTGTTTTTCGAAGTGCAGTTTCTTGTCCGAAACCCGCAACGGGGTACGGTACGGGAATGCCTGAAACCCCTGCGGACGAGACACCGGAGATCATTGATGACATGCCCCAAGATCCCGAAAAATACGCGGAAGAACTGGCAAGAATGCGCGAGCGGGCCGAGCGCATGCGGCGGCGCTTGGAACACAACGTTTCGTTACCGGGACAAAAATCATTGGAAGCATAAAAAGGCACCACATCCATGTGGTGCCGCAGTTCTTCTCCTTTCGTTAGGCGTCGACGATCAGGGCGACGACGACGCGGAGCCGGAGGTCTTCCAGCTCGACGTTGTTCCGCCGCCCGTGGGGGTCGTCACCGGGAACGAGCACCTCCAGGTGGCCGACGCCGTCCGGACGGACGACGCCTTCGATCTCCGGGAGCGCGGCGAGCTGTCGCGCGGCGTGGAAGTAACGCACCACCGCGCGGCCGAAGAACAACTGCAAGGCGCTCCCCACCGCGGCGATCTGCCGCGGTCTGCTTTCGTCCTGGGGCGGGATCATGAGCGTGACGGGATACCTCCTCCGGTGCCGGTAGTACGCCCCTCGGAACTGCCGGAAGGGCTGGCGCCCTCGGATGAACCCGTGCATCGCGTGCACGAGCCGGACGAACGCCTCGGGCTCGATCAGATACGCACGGCAGGCGACCTCCTTGTCGCAGGTCCAGTCGGCCAGCCGGAAGCTCAGCTCCAGCCTCCTGTTCGGATGGGCATCCGTGAGCGTGAACGCCGGCGGCGCCGAGCAGTTCAGCTCGGACGTCGGGTCGCTCCCGCGGAACACGTACACGTACTGCTCCGTGGGGATGAAGCTGATGCCGTTGGCCGCGTAGTACGCCGCGCGGTCACCGCCGTACACATCGGGCCAGCCCTCGTCCTGGATCTGACGATCCAGGACGTGGAACAGCGACCGGATTTTCATGTCCGGCCGCAGCGTCGCCCGGAGGCGCATGAAGTACGCCTGCGGGTCGAACAGCGGACTCGTCGGGAACTGCGACATGGCAGCAGTGCCCTCCTCCTGGGTTGAGGATCCTTGCGGATCCGTGATGGAAAAGAACCATCATGAGTATGGGCGGCCAGCAATTCCCGGTCAATCGCCTGTTCTGTCGTATTTGCACAACGCCAGCAATGGTTCGTCGCGCTCATCATGACACGCTATTCTGTGCGTATGATCGACCCCCACATCTTCCGCGCCTACGACATCCGCGGCAAAGCCCACAGCCAATTGAGTGATGAAGCCTGTCTGCTCATCGGAAAAGGATTTGGAACCGTCCTGCGCCGTCTCTACACAATCGATCACCCGCGCGTCGTCGTCGGACGCGATGCGCGCACGCACAGTCCGCAATTTGAAAAAGCCATCGTCGAAGGACTGAGCTCGACAGGGTGCCACGTGTATCTGATCGGCCAGACGCCGAGCCCGCTGAATTACTTCACGATCTGCGATGGAAAATTCGATGGCGGTATCCAGATCACTGCCAGTCACAACCCGAAAGAAGACAATGGACTGAAGTTGCAGGTCAGAGACGCGGAAGCGTGGAGCGGCGAGCAAATCCAAGAGCTTCGCGTGCAGATCGAGAAGAATGATTTTGTGACGGGCGACGGAAAATCCGAGGATTACGATGCGATCACGCGGTATGTAGATCACCTGACGACGATGTTTGCAGGCGCGGGAAAAGACCTGACGATCGTGGTGGATGCGGGCAACGGTGTCACGGGTCCGGTCAATTGTGCTGTGCTCAGAAAAGTCGGCGCGTCAGTGATCGAGCTCTTCACGGAACCTGACGGCGAATTCCCGAATCATCCCGCCGACCCCAGCAAGCACAGCACGTTGAAAGATTTGCAGGAGGAGGTGAAAAAATCGAAAGCCGACATCGGATTCGCGTTCGATGGCGACGGAGACAGACTGGGGCTCGTCGACGAACATGCCAAGATCTGCAACGCCGATGAAACCCTTCTGCTTTTGGCCGAAGATCATCTGACCCGCCACAAAGGCTCACCCGTAGTTTTCACGGTCAGCAACTCAGAAATTCTGAACACAGAAATTACTCGGTTAGGAGGTCATCCTGTTATGTGCAAAGTCGGCCACTCGTTTGTGGAACACACGATGCGCGAGCACAATGCGATGCTCGGAGGAGAGCAATCAGGACATTTTTTCTGCGGCGAGGACTATTACGGATTCGATGATGCACTGATGGCCGCGCTGCGCGTCCTCAAAATTCGTTCCGATGCAGGAACGCCGCTCTCGACTCTCACGGCAGGATTCCCGAAGGTCTATCAAGCGCCGGAACTGCGACCGCATTGTCCGGATAACGCGAAAGGAAAAGTGATCGCCGCGATCACGGCGCATTTTCAAAAGACGCACAGCGTGAACACGCTCGACGGCGCGCGCATCGATTTTGGCGACGGCGCGTGGGCGGGCATCCGGCAGAGCAACACGAGCCCGTGCATTTCGGTGTGCATAGAGGCGCGGAGTCCGGAGGCGTTGGCGGCTGTGGAAAAAGAAGTGATGGAACATCTGCAAATGTACGACGAATTGAAAATTGAGAATTGAAAATGGAAAATTATGGAAGAAGCTCTGATTCTTGAATACCTGCATAATTTTCAATTCTCAATTTTTCATTTTCAATTCTCCAATTCCATCAATTCCTACATCTAACCCATTTCTCTGCTACACTCTCCCGGTATGTGGCCTTTCCGTCGCAAAAAAAAGAAGGAGGATCCGGCAAAGAAAAAAAGTCGGACCATGGAAACGGTCGTGGCGGGCGTGATCATCGGTGCCGCTGTCAGTTCCATCATCGGCAAAAAGATGTTGGACCGGCATGAGAAGAACGATAAAAAATAAGCGTTTGTAGTTTGAATGAGAGGAGAAACAGATGTATGTTTTTTGCATGACAAACGCACCCGAACGTCCGTCGGAAGACAGGGCAGACACGGATATCGCCGAGCAAGAACCGGAAGCTGTTCAAGTCATTGCAGAGACTGCAAATGCCATAAGGGCTGCGGCAGGATTCGGCCCCGTCAATAGAATGCCGGGCATGCATCCACAAAATCACAGTTTTATGGATGCGGCATCCGAACAGGCATTTCTCGATCTGGGAGTTGATGAAAATACGGGCAAAAACATTGCCTAGTCATCCAGCTCTCCCACCAAGCTCCTCTCCATCAAATCCCGCAATCGCATCGGGGTTTTGGCTTGTGTGAGCGCCCACATGAATTTGACCACGGCGCATTCCAGCCCCATGTTCTTGCCGGAGATCATGCCCAATTCCTCCAGGGTCACTTGTTTGCGGTACCGATGGAGGTCCACGGACCCGCGCATGGTTTGGGAAATCAAGAGGACCGGAATCCCCTGCCGCTTGAGCTCCTGCAAAAACGGGAACAGATTTTCCGAGAGCATGCCCGGGCCGTACGCGCGCATCACGATGCCGTGCGGCTTCAGCGCCAAGATCTGATCCAAGTACGCTTGCGGCATGCCCGGCGTGAGCGTGAGGACAATGATGTTCGTATCGAACGACGGATTGCAGATGAGCGTGCGCTTGCGGCGGACCGTGCGCCACGGATGCAAGTGCACCCCGACGGAGAAATCCGCGAGCGCGGGGAAGCGCGGGCTGTCGAATGTTTGCAAAATGGATTCGTCCACTTTCTTCGCGCGCGTGCCGCGGATGACTTTGGGTCCCAGGACCACGCAAACTTCGGCGATGTCCAACTGCGCGGCGCGGATGGCGAAGATCAGGTTCATCCGTCCGTCCCCCGCCAAGTCATTGATCGGCAAGAGTGCGCCGGTAAGGATCACGGGCTTGCGCAAATTCTGCAGCGCGAAGCTGAGAGCGGCGGCCGTGTAGCTCATGGTATTCGTCCCGTGGACGACCACGAATCCATCGAACTGTTCATAGAGCGATTCGATCTTCCGAGCGATCTCCACCCAGTGATCAGACGTGACTTCCGAGGAACCGACGTTCGCGATGGAGAAAAATTCCAAAGCGATCTCGCGCTGCAATTCCGGAATGGCTTTGTGAATGACGCTCAGCGATTCCATCGGCTCGATGCGTTTAGTTTTCTGGTTCATCACCATCCCGATGGATCCACCGACGTAGAGAAGCGCGATTTTGGAGCGAGGCATGGCTGCAGTATACCAAAAAGCCCCGCCCCCGGAGGGGCAGGGCCTTGCGCGCACCTTCGACCCAATGAAGAGTCAAAGAGTGAGCAGTGTGCAGAACGACAATTCTGCATACTCCCTACCCTTTGGCACGAAAGCGTGCCGCTTTGTGTGTTTGTGTAGAGTACGGAAAGAGCGAGGTGTGTGTTGGTCTGCGAGGGCAGTGTCCCTCCTTTTGTGCGCCATTCTTTTGAAACAACGCAATGGAGGGATCCTCTCGGAGACGGGTGTCTGGCCCGTCAGGGGGAGGCAGGGAGGGCGGAAGAATGCGCATTACAAGTCATTCCTCTGCCCTCCCAGCCTCAGGATGAGGGAGTAGTGATGCGAAAGAGCAATCTGGATATTATAGCAGAAAATTAAACTTCTAGCAACGGTTCCTCGTCCCCTGTGCTAGGATTCCCCCCAATGCCCTCTGCCCACAAAACCCCCGGTAAACTGGTCCTCCTCATCGGCCCCAGCGGCGTCGGCAAAAGCGTGATTCTCAAAAAGCTGCGTGCCGCACACCCGGAAATCCACTTTCCGCGCTCGGCGACGACCCGGCCGCGCCGGGAAGGTGAAGGTGATGATCTGTATCAATTTGTGACGGAGAAAGATTTTGACGAACTGGAACAGAACGGTCAGTTGCTGGAATGGGCCGTCGTCCACGGGGGTGCGCGATACGGAACGCTGCTGGATGAAATCGTCCCGCTGATCGAAGCCGGCCGAACGGTGCTGCGCGAAGTCGACGTCCAAGGATTCGAAAACATCCGCGGCAATCCCCTCTTTGCGGGAAAGACCCCGCGCTACAAACTTGAATCGATTTTCATTCTGCCGGAGAGCAAAGAGCAGCTCATCGGTCACATCCGCAAACGCGCGCCGATTGCCGAAGAGGAATTGCAACGCCGGATCGCGAGCATGGAGAAGGAACTGGCGTATGCCGACTTTTGCACTGCCCGCATTGTAAACAAGGAGGGGCAGCTGGAGAAAACATTGAAAGAAGTGGAAGCCCTGCTTTAGAGTGATGCACTTCCTCCCGCATGTATGCTTCAGCAAGAACAGGTACCGGAAACAATCGGCGCCACGAATGGGCACGCACTTAAACTAAGCGCACGCGCATTCAAAGTTGCCGGACGGATTTTAGAAGACCACGGCATCGAGCCGGGTGATACGGAAGCTGAGCGTCTGCTGCAATTGGAAGCCGTGCGCGGCCATAGCGTTGCGGACGTCATCCATGCCATACGCAACGGACTGTATGGAACATGCTTGCATTGCAAAAAGCGCATCTCCAGCGGACGTCTTGATGTTCTACCCACATCCGTCACTTGCGTACCGTGCCAACGCACGCAAGAGGACGGAGAAAGTTCAGATACGGACAATGGAGCTGCTCGCTTTGAAAGGGCACATCTGATGCAAGCGTCTGATATTGATTTTTCGATGAAGAGTGTGCGGTGATGAAAAGTGGTGTAGATGAGGGGACTTGAACCCCTGACCTTCTGCATGCCTACGCGGCAGACGCGCGTTTTTTTTGCCACGCTCTAAGCGCGGCAGGCCAGCTAAGCTAACTAAAGCGATTAATTAGCATGCTCAACGCAAGGATCTTTCTCCGCTTTAGATCCAGCATGAAATGGACCGGGGTCATCCTTCTTACAAGAAACACCTATAATCCAACAAACCTCACTATCTTCAATCTTCGAGACCTGATACTTATCAGTAAGGCGAATTTTCGAACAATCTTCATTTGAATACGCCAAAATTGCTTTTTCTTTTGTTAATCTTGGTACAAATGCAATCTGACCATCTGGAAAAATAAATTTAATGTTTAAGAATGCCGCCAAATTTGATCCATCTTTCGCAGCAAAGTCATTAAGGCTAACTTCATAGCTCCTATCAAAAGGAATATTTGAGACAGTTTTATATGTGAAACTTATATCGGAGCTGTCGGTCACTACAGGGCTATTTGTTAAAGCTGAATTATTAATAGAAACCTTGGCATTGCCCGCCAATGAGATTATGGCTGCGATCAAAGTACCTGAAAATCCAATAATTGCAGTGATCAAAGAAACCTTTTGTCCTTTCGATAGTTTGAACATAGTCGGCACGATATTGGTGGAGATGAGGGGACTTGAACCCCTGACCTTCTGCATGCCATGCAGACGCTCTAGCCAGCTGAGCTACATCCCCATACAACGAAGGGGGACACCTTAAACGGAAAGACCTGTCTTTTAAAGAGAAAGTGGTGCGCCCGGCAGGATTTGAACCTACGACTTCCAGATCCGCAATCTGGCGTTCTATCCGGGCTGAACTACGGGCGCACGAAACGGTTGCAAAAGAACAGGCTCCTGAGAGCTGGGAAACGGTACCATTTGCCGAATCATGAAACAATGGCTCCTGTATCAAAAAATCCCCCCACCGTACGGCCAGGGGGATCGTTATCCATGGATAGTGATGGTTTACCGGCTGGAACGGCTACGTTTGGCGGTTGTGGTTTTCTTTGCCCGGCTGCCGCTTGCGCGGGTAGAACGGGAATGCAGCTTGGAGCTTGTGTGGCGCTTGGCCACTGGTGAACGCGAGGCGGCACTGCGGCCGGAAGACGAGTGACCGGCGGAACTGCTGTGCGAGCGTTCGGCGAGTTTGCGTGCCGCGGCGGACACGCCGGGAGTCGTGAAGGGCACCCAACTGCTTTTACTGTGCGCGAGCGTGGATGCGGCATCGTGGATTGTGGGATCTTCCATAAGGGGAAAGGGAAAGAATAGAGAGACATATGCCGAGACGCAGGGAGCAAGCCTGTCTTACAAAACAGGGATCGATTTGCGGCACCGGGCCGGGCATCGCTATGCTTTGACCATGCACGTCTCCATCCTCCTCGGGTCCAAGACAGACATGGACCACGCCCAGAAAATTGCGGATTTCCTGAAGGAATACCGCGTTGAGTCCGAAATCATTGTCGCGTCCGCGCACAAAGTGCCGGAGAAAGTCGTAGTGATCATAGATAAATTGAACGCCCGCACGGATGCGACTGTCGTGATTGCTGTCGTGGGAATGAGCAACGGTTTGGCCGGAGTTCTTGCCGGCGGCTGCGTGCACCCCGTCATCGCTTGCCCGCCCTTCAAGGATCACACGGATTATTTGGTGAACGTACACTCCAGTCTGCAGATGCCGTCCGATGTCCCGGTGATGACGGTCCTCAATGCCAAAAACGCCGCGCTCTCCGCTCTGCGGATTCTTGGCGAAGGCAATGAGGAACTGAAGAAAAATCTTCTGCAGAGAATTGCGAAGATTAAAGCGGAATATTAAGGCTAAGGATTAAGGCTAAGGCTAAGATCGAAAATAAGATATTTTTGTGATTGTTGTACACTCTCCCAATGAAGCATGAGTACTTCCACACTTAGCCTTAATCCTTAGCCTTAGCCTTAGCCTTAATCCCTAGCCTTAGTCTTATGTCCCTCGTGACTCTCGATCTTCTGCAGGAAAAACTGAGGGACTGGAAAGGCTGCGAGCTCTATAAGACCGCAACGCAACCTGTGCTTGGCGAAGGAAATCCCCAAGCGGAAATCATGTTCATCGGCGAAGCGCCGGGCCAGCGGGAAGACGAGCAAGGTCGACCGTTCGTGGGACCCGCGGGACAATTTTTGGATGAACTGCTCGGAACGATCGGACTTTCCCGCAGCGATGTGTACATCAGCAACGTGGTCAAATACCGTCCGCCGAATAACCGTGACCCGCTGCCGATCGAAAAAGAGCAATGCATGCCCTGGCTGATGCTGGAGATCGCGCTGATCAAACCCAAAGTGATTGTGCCGCTCGGACGCCATGCGCTGGGGCACTTCTTCACGAAGTTGAGCATCACGAATGCACACGGCAAGCCGCAAACACTCAACGATGATGTCACGGTCTTCCCCATCTACCACCCCGCAGCCGCGCTCCATAACGGCGGCTTGCGCCAGGCGCTGTATGACGATTTCAAAGCGCTCGGTGAATTCCTGAACACCAAACAATGACCTCGCTCCTCTTTGGCATCACGGCCTCGGCTCTCCTTTCCGTCACGTCGCTGCTGGTGATCCTCTTTCGCGTCAGCCCCCTGAGCGCCCCCGTCTACGCGCTCCCGGCATTCTTTGTGAGCGTTCTCCTAAGCATCAGTTCTCTCACCACTCTGGGGCTGATCTTCCTCTGGCGCATGCTCCCCTTCCACTCGTGGGATTTGGCCAAGATCGTCTCCGTCTCGCTCCGGCAGGGAATCATGCTGGGCGTCGCCACGTGCATTCTGCTGGTTTTCCACCTGCTGGGCATGCTGACGTGGTGGATTGCGATTCTTATTTACGCCGTATTTGTGTTGATTGAGCTGGCGTTGAATTCCTGAAACTGCCCTCACCCCAACCCTCTCCCGTTCGCGGGAGAGGGAGCTTGTAGGTTGTTTTGTTTTTACAAAATAACAAACACTCCCCTTCCCCCTCAGAAGGGGGAAGGGGTTGGGGGATGAGGGCAAAACCAGTACTATAGGCATACCTATGACGGACCACGCCTCCCTTTTGGCCGACTTCGAAAAACGCATCGCTGCCACGGCGACGAGCGCGGAACTCGATGCCGTCGAACAGGAGATCTTCGGCCGCAAGAGCGGCGCCCTGACGATGGCGATGAAGTCACTCAAAGACGCGTCGCCCGATGAGCGTGCGGCGAAGGGGCAGGAATTCAACACATGGAAGGAGAAGCTGACGGCTGCTCTCGATCAGCGCAAAACCGAATTGCTGAACGCGGCACGCGGATCATTGGGGACGGATGACAGGCTGGACGTGACGCTGGAATTACCCGAACAACCCAAAGGGCATCTGCATTTGATCCCGCAATTCATCCGTCAGGTGGAAGAGGTGTTCGGACGGATGGGATTTGAAGTGGCCGAAGGTCCGCAAGTGGAGAGTGAAGAGAACAACTTTAACTTGCTGAACATTCCCGCAACTCATCCCGCGCGCGATTCGCAGGATACGTTCTGGATCAAGGAACCGAAGACAGACGACCCGACCAAGCGCCATGTACTCCGCACGCACACGTCCCCCGTCCAGGTGCGCTACATGCAAAGCCACAAGCCGCCGTTCCGGATCATCTGTCCCGGCCGCGTGTACCGCAAAGACGCCGACGCCACGCACTCCCCCATGTTCCATCAATTTGAAGGATTGATGATCGGCAAAGACGTCTCACTCGCCAACATGAAAGCCGTGATGATGGCCGCTATCCGCGAACTGATATTCCCGGACGCCGAATTCCGCTTCCGCACGGGCTTCTTCCCATTCGTGGAACCGGGATTGGAAGTGGATATGCGCTGGCAGGGCGATGAATCCAAAAGCCGCGAAGGCCGCTGGCTCGAGATCGCCGGCTGCGGCATGGTGCACCCGAACGTCCTCAAAAACTGCGGCATCGATCCCGCTGAGTACCAGGGCTTTGCATTCGGATTCGGGGTGGAGCGGATGATCATGATCAAGCATCAGATACCGGACCTGCGGAGTTTCTATCATGGAGACTTGAGATTTTTGTCACAGTTCTGATCACTTCTCCTTCTTGCCCTTAAACATCTCCTGCAGCCTAAGGAGATCTTTTTTGGCAAATTTTGGGCCATTCTCAGCTTTGAGCAATTTCTCCGGATTGAACTTTGCCGATTTCCGCGTCGTCATCTTTTCTTTCATCTGTTTTTGCTTCGCCAGTTGCTTCTTCAATTTCTCACGCTGGCGCACTTCGACATATGGCCCCTGCTTCTTTTTAAACACCCTATCAAACATGTGAAACACTCCATCCGTGTCATGGGATGGAGCGCGCTTGGGATTTTCCGGAGGGCCTTGGTTCACCATAAATCAGAGTGTCCTCCGCTTCTCCGTCAGAAACAATTGCGCCGCTTTTTAATCGCCGTCGTGGTCATCGAAGTCAAAACCGTCCATATGTGTGTGGGTATGAAGAAGTTATAAATATTATAGCATTTTTTTGTAAATAAGCAATATCACCTGCCATGGTTCGTCGAGCTCACCACGACACATTTCGCAGATTTCCGATCACTTCCTCCACTCCTGCGGATTCTTCACGAAATCGATGACCATATCGGCCTCCGCCCGCGAAATGCGATTCTGTTCCTGGGCCACATCCAACAGCGTGCGGATCGTCGTGAGCGGATGGAGCTGGACGCGGTGCTCCTGCGCGGCTTCCAGACCCGTGAGGAATTCGTAGCTGAAGATGGAGATGATATCGCTGACCGTCGCCTCGCCTTCTTCACGCAAGGCTTCCACCGTGGAGACGGAACTCCCGCCCGTGGAAATCAAATCTTCGATGACGACCACATGTTTGCCTTTCTTCAAATCGCCTTCGATGCGCTTTTTGGCGCCGTGCTCCTTGGCCTTTGAACGGACATAGATGAACGGCAATTTCAGGCGGTCGGCCACAAGCGCTGCCCAGCCGATGGCGGCCGTTGCGGTTCCGGCGATGACATCGGGCGCCACATGCAACGAGCGGACGCGTGAGCACAGTGCATCGACCACGACATCGCGTGCATCGGGATGGCTGTAGATCATGCGGTTGTCGCAATAAATGGGCGACTGCATGCCGCTCGTCCAGGTGAAGGGTTCGTTCGGTGACAGTTTGACTGCGCCGATGGAGAGCAGGAATGCGGCGATGCGCTGACCGTGTGGCATGGACTTGATCGTATCGAAAGCCCGAGCTGCCCTCAACCCCTAACCCCTTCTCCCTTTCGAGGGAGAAGGGGAATTTGGGATGTTTTGTTTTTTACACATACAACAAACACTCCCCTTCCCCCTCAGAAGGGGGAAGGGGCTGGGGGATGAGGGCAATCTGCTAGGATTTACGCGATGACCCCACAAGAACAACAACGGCTACAAGAATTGATGACCGCCTTCCTCGCGGAGAACGAAAAGCTGAACCTCACGGCGCTACGGACTCCGGAGCTTTGTTGGACGGGAAATATTCTCGATTCACTCGCCGTACTTGATCTACTTCCGACTCTCTTCACCGATCATCAACATCTGAAGATTGCGGATATCGGAACCGGCGGCGGATTTCCCCTTCTGCCGCTGGCGCTGATGTTGCCGGAATCGACACTCACGGGAATCGATTCGATTCAGAAAAAAATCGAAGCCGTCGGTCGCATCGTGAAAGCGATGGCACTCGGCAACGTGCAATTGATCTCCGGACGGACGGAAGAACTCGGCCACGATTCCACACTGCGCGAGCACTTCGACGTCGTCACTGCGCGCGCCGTCGCTCCGATCAACGTCCTTCTTGAATACTGCAGTCCCCTGACGCGGGTCGGCGGATTCGTCATCTTCTGGAAAAGCATGCACGTCGATGCCGAACTGCACGAGTCACTCCTCGCCCGCGCCGAAACATCGTGCCATTTGGAACAGCAATTTGCATACGATTTGGGCGGTGATTGGGGCAAGAGACAATTATTAGTGTTCAAGAAAACAGCGGCACTCAGTCGAAAATACCCGAGAGATGTAGGGGTGCCGAAGAAAGAACCGCTCAGGTAATTGAAAATTGAGAATTGAGAATTGAAAATGTTGGAAGTACTCTCAGTCTCTAACTGTTGTCAAAATTTTCAATTTTCCATTTTTCATTCTCAATTTCCCTTGCCAAAGCCATATATCCCCAACGACAAATGGAGCCAGAAGGCCGCGGCCGAAGGGTATCGTGCCCGGTCAGTCTATAAATTGATGGAGCTGAACCAGAAGTTCCGGCTGCTGAAACCGGGCCTGACGGTGATCGATATCGGTGCGGCGCCGGGGAGCTGGTTGCAATACACGGCGCAGCAAGTGGGGCCGAGAGGGAAAGTGATCGGATTTGATCTGCAAGAAATTGCCCCAGTCGCGCCGAATGTGTCGCTGCATGTGCTGGACGTCAACGATCAGGAAAAACTTGATGCGATCTTGCAAGGCGAAGGCGTGACGACCGTCGATCTGCTCCTGTCGGACATCGCTCCATCCACGAGCGGCGTGCGCGACGTTGACCAATGGCGATCCATCGAACTGGCGCAGATGGTGTTGGCCGTGGCCATGAAATATCTTCCCGCGGGCGGACGGTGCGTGGTGAAGGTGTTCCGCGGCGCGGATTTTGATGAATTTTTGGGAGAGGCCAAGCGCACATGGCGAATGGTGAAGATTGCGACGGCGAAGGCGAGCAGGGATCGGAGTCGTGAGGTCTATGTTGTGGTGACAAAGTGAGACAAATTAACAATTCATAATTAAAAATTAATAATTTTGGAAGTTGCTCTGATATCAGAGTTCCTGCTGAATTTTTAATTGTTAATTGTTAATTATTAATTCTGTTGTCTACACCACCTCCTGCAACCCGCTCACTATTTCGCTACACTTCCACGCATGATCGTGCTGAAGAACGTCACGAAGAAATTTCGGGATCTGATGGTGCTGAACAATGTGTCTTTGCAGATCGGTCCGGGGGAGTTCGTCTGCATCACGGGCCCCAGCGGCGCGGGGAAGTCGACGCTGCTGTCGTTATTGATCGGGGCGCAAACGGCTACCGGCGGCAGTGTGATGATGGATGACGTCGATTTGCGCAATGTTCCGTCCGGCGCGCTGCAGATTTTCCGCCGCAGAGTCGGGATGGTCTTTCAGGATTACAAATTGCTCCACAACCGCACGGTGGAAGAAAACATCGCGTTCCCGTTGGAAGTGATCGGGAAAAGCGATGAGGAAATCGAAGAGCGCGTGCCGGAACTGATGCGGCAGATGGATCTGCAGAAACGCGCCAAAGCTTTGCCGTGGGAATTGTCCGGAGGCGAACGCGCGCGCGTCGCCATCGCCCGGGCCATCGCGCATCGTCCATTGATCTTGTTAGCGGATGAACCGACAGGAAACCTCGACCGTCATCAAGCAAGCGACGTGCTGACGCTCTTCCGCGCCATCCACCACGCCGGCACGACGGTCATCCTCGCTACACACGACCTCACACTTGTGGAAGAAGCAGGCGCACGGCATATCGCGCTCGAACAAGGAAAAGTCGTGAGCGACAGTGCGACAGGAGGTACCCGCCCACGCCCGACAGTGGCAACCGAGAAGGTGTCCAAGCCTGCCACTCACCGTGTGGTGGTAGACGATGAAGCCGAGGCCTTCGCTCCCGCAGCACCTATCGCCGAGACTCCGGCTCCGGTACCCGTTGCACCAGTGACTCCGACTCCAGCAGCAGTTCCCGTCACTCCGTCAGCCACAAAACCTCACACCGCAAAATCTACTACAGCCAAGGACACGAAGGAGAAGGACGGCAAAAAGAAGCGTCGCGGACCGCTGCGTCGCCGGGGGGATGAGGAAATGTTCGAATCCGGTGCGGTCCACGACAAAGGGACTTCGCGCGGGGGGAGCCAGAAGAAGGTACGGATCACGTCGATTCATTCGGAATAATCTGTGTATACTTCCGGCATGAAGAAGCCCCCTGCCAAGAAGAAAATTTCGAAGAAAACCGGTTTTTCCTACGCCAAAGCGGGCGTGGATATTTCCGCAGCGGATGCGGCAAAGGAGCAGATGGCGGCAACCCTAAAAACCTCAGATGCTCGCGTGCTGAACAGTGTCGATTCGTGGGCCTTCGCGTCACTCTTTGATGCGCGCTTCCCAGGCTTCGATCATCCTGTCCTTGTCCTCAAAACCGAAGAGCCCGGCACAAAACAGCTCTTGGCATTTGCCAACGACCGCGTGGAATCCATCTGCCAAGACATGATCAATCACTTGATCAACGACATCGCGGTGATGGGTGCGACTCCCCTCTCGGTCCAAGACTGTATCGTTTGTGGAAAACTCGATAAAGACATCGCCAACAGGATCGTCAGCGCCGTGGCCAAAGCCTGCAAGGCGCATGGGTGCACGCTGACGGGCGGAGAGACTTCCGAACAACCCGGAACGCTCGAACCCGGAACATATGTGCTGACTTCGAGCGTCATCGGCGTCGTCGACAACGCAAAAGTGATCGACGGCGCGACAATCGAAGTTGGAGATCGCGTTCTTGCGGTCGCCAGCAACGGACTGCATACGAACGGCTACACGCTCGTGCGCGCGCTCTTGAAACGGAATCCGAAGCTCGCGAAAAAAATGGTCGACGGAAAAACATTTCTGGATGCCGTCTTGGAACCGCACACCGCATACTATCCCGCTCTCAAAGATCTGTTTTCCGATCCGGGACTGCACGGCATGGCGCACATCACGGGCAGCGGTATCGAAGGGAATCTGGAACGCATCCTGCCGAAAAACCTTGATGCGGTGGTCGATCTCAAACAGCTCCGCATTCTCCCGATTTTTAAAACGATCCGCGACGAAGGCGGCATCGCCGACGCGGAAATGCTGCGCACGTACAACATGGGAGTGGGCCTGACGATCGTCTGCAAACCCGACGCGGTCCGCCGCATTACCGACCACATGCGCGGACGCAAATTGCCGTGTTACGACATCGGCGAGATTGTTCCCGGCAAACGCACGGTGCGATTTGCGGGCAAGCTGCAATGGTGAACGCCGTCCGACGCCGCCATCCGCTTGAGAGATTTTTGCGCGCGCCTACACTCGGCGGATATGAAGACAGAGTCGCCATCCATCCCGGAGACAGCGGACAAGCCGTCTCCGCAGACGCACTGGATCCTGAGAAGAATACGCGGTTGCGTGGTTGCGGGGGTCGTCGGTCTGTTCGCCGCATACCAGGGATACAACTATTATTTCGGTCCTCAACCGCAAGCGGATCAGCCGGACACCGGCGACAAAAAACGCGAGCCGGAAAGCATCGACAAATTGGTCACGGGAACGGTGATCTTTGATATGCAGAATGCCAACGTCGAATCTTTGCCCTTGCGCGTGACGCGCAACAAAGAATCGGTGACGGTGCAATTTTTGCAGGCACCCCGCGGAAAGGGGTTGCTGCTGTGTCTCAACGAACACGGCTACACCGTCTGCAATGCCGATATATTGGGAAATCGTTTCAGCAGCCACGTGAGCACTGTCGAAATATGGGATGACGAACTTGTCCTGGGAAGCCGCACGCGCTGGTATACCCATATGCGAGCGCACCTGCACGTGTCCGATTTTTTACGCTTGCAACGGGAGTTGCACGGAAAAACCGGACGAGTGACGGTGACGATCCGGTGCATGGTGACCGGTCTTGGAGAAAAACCACAGGAAGTTTTTGCGCCCCTCACGTTTGAACGCGAATGATTTTTTCGCAGAAAGAAGAGAAAAACCAAGCGTCGCCCTCTCAATTCTTGCAAATCGATTTGCGTTGGCGATACTGGGCATACACATGAACCGTTGCCTCCTCCTTAGCCGGCTCTCGCTCCTCCCGCTTATTGCGGAAGGGCGGCTGCGCTGAGGAAGTGAATTCCGAAATAGCGAGCCTCCCTTCCCAGCGGAGCTCGGATTTTTATTTTCTTCTTCTCCCCTCTCCCATGAACGCTTCCCCCACCATTACCGAACAGCACGTCGATACTGCAATGGAACAACAACCTGATGCTCGTGAGCGGGCTGAACAGCAGGTAGTAAAGCAACGCGTAGGTGACATCTGTCGCGACTGCGGCCGCGAAATGATTACTCTGGATACCACTAATGTTATGGGTCTGTGTCCTCGATGCAATGGCGTTGAACAGCAATAAAATCCTTAGACGCACGGTCATCTGGTAATCTGGGTGACCGTGCATATTGTATTTCTATTCCCCTGTTCGTATGAACCTCGATAGCAACGAAGTATCCGACGAGTCGTCACCCGGTAGCTCCGCGCAATCTGCACAAACCGACCCTCGTTTAGAAAAAGAATTCGCGGAATTTCAGAGAGATCCCGATGTGGCGGACAGAGCCCTGAGCCTTGATGGCCCTGTGACCAAAGAACGCATTCTCGCATTGAGAGAACTGAAAAAAACTCGGGAGTTATGCCAGCTCGTCGGTCTCATCAACGTTCATACCGACGGAACAAAACCTGCATTTACCGAATAGGAAAGTCCGTTTTTTCCTATAAACAGCGTAGAAGCCGCGGGATGCTTCGGTACGTAAACAATACGCTCATCTAGGCAATTTGTTGTTCAGAATATAAACAGAAAAAATGCGTCAACCACCCTTGCGCGACCTCGACTTTTCTGTAGACTGCCGCCAACTTTTCGCCCCCTGCCCCCGATGGAACTCGACACCCAGGTTAACGTGAGCATGCCGAACGTGCCCTCGTCACTTGCCAAAGTCGGCGATAAATTGCGGTCGTCGGACGTGAATATTTCCGCCATCACGTGCACAGAGGGTCCGGATAAAACGGTGATTCATTTGATCGTGGATGACATTGAAACCGCGAAAATCGTCTTGAAGGACTTGGGAACGGTGACAACGACGGGAGTGCTGGCGTTCAAAATGAAAAACAAGCCGGGCGCCATCGCCAACATCGGACGCGCCTGCGCCGCGGCCGGCATCAACATCGGCATGATCTATGCCACCACATGCGGCAAAGAAGCGATGGTCTATGTGACCGTCCCCGATATCAAAGACGCGGCGGACAAAGTGGCGGTATGGGAAAAGAGCGCGGGGAAGATCGTGTGATGGCTTGGTGTCAGAGATCGGCTACCGGTCCGTCTTCTCTTTTGATACCTTCCCTTTACTATGCACAAATCCCTTCCTCTCATCATCCTAACCGTCTTTCTTGCCGCATGCTCACCCGCAGGTGATCAAGCGTCGGTCGTCCATGACGAACACGCAAGCCACGGGGGCGAGAGCAGTACGGCCGTGAGCGCCGACCGGTTGAACAATTCTCCCCGGCACCAAGAATGGGTGGAAGTGAAGAACGGAGAGAAGACGATTTACACGTGGGTGGTGTATCCGGAGACCACGGAGAAACGTCCCGTGGTGATTTTGATTCACGAGAACAAAGGCCTGAATGATTGGGCGCGCAGCATGGCCGACCAAGTCGCGGAAGCCGGGTACATCGCGGTGGCGCCGGATTTGCTGTCCAATTTCAGTGAGACGGAGACACGCACAAGCGACTTCGCCACGCCTGACGATGCAACGAAGGCAATCTCCCAACTGAAACCTGCGGACGTGCAGGCGGACCTGAAAGCGGTTGCCGATTGGGCCAAGACCGTCCCGGCCGCAAGCGGCAAACTGGTCTCCGCGGGATTCTGCTGGGGCGGCGGGCAATCGTTCCAGTTCGCCACGAACCGCTCGGACCTTGCCGCGACCTTGGTGTTCTACGGCACGGGTCCGCAAGATGCCGATGCGTACGCCAAAATCTCCTCACCGGTCTTTGGATTTTACGGTGGAGCCGACGCACGCGTGAACGCCACCATCACGGGTTCCCAGCTGAACATGACGGCCGCCGGCAAAACGTACGACTACGAAATCTACGACGGCGCGGGCCACGCGTTCATGCGCAGCGGCGAAGATCCCGCAGGGGAAGCCGCGAACGTCGCGGCACGCAACGCCGCGTGGGAGCGCATGAAGCAGATCCTATCGGAGGTGTAAGCGAATCAGAGCGTCGCGTACAAGCAGGCTGCGATCGCCCACATGGAGGCCAAGTTGTAGGCACAGTCGTAGCAGATGTGGCCCCAGGACTTTCCGGCCCACGTGTACTCATTGATGATCGCCAGAGCCGTGAACGGGAGCCAGAAAATGGTGGCGACCAAGAGCGCATCGCCGATGCCGTTCAATGCAAGGATCTGGAATGTGCGGCCCATGACAGCCGCTTGCACGAAGGCCATCACGAGACTCGCGATGATGCCGGGGATCATCATGGAGAATTTCATATCTTCCTTTTTGGGCTGCTTCATATGGTTATATTTCATCCATTGCTTGCCGAACAACGGCCCGTGCCACAGGAAACCGACGACGAATGACGCGAGTACCGCAAAGACCATGCCGACCACGTGCGTTTGCACGTACGTGCCGACCGAAAACAAATGAACCATACACAAAGAGGGGGAAATTACGCGACATGGTACACTACTCGATCGATCATGCCTCGGCCAATTCCTTCAGTCGCGCCAGGGCCTTCTTCCACATTGCCTCCATCGTCTCTTTTTCCGATTCGCTGATGTCCAGATCGATCACCAATTCCGTGCCGCCGTCTTTCTCCGTGAACGTGTAATTTTCGTGCGCACCTTTCCATGCCTTTACCATGTCGCTCGTGAAATCTTCCTTGCCGTCCATGACGAAGCCCAGATGTTCGATGGAGACGAATGCATACGGCTTGTTTTCCGCGATGCGGCTGATCATGCCTCCTTCTCCCCCTTTGCCGTCCGGCGACGGGCCGAGAAAGCGGATATCCGCACCTTTCTCCCAACTCCCGACGTAGTACGATCCGGGATTGAACGCACCGGTCCAATCGCGGTACGTGGCATCCTGCAGCATGGTGTCCCAGACTTTTTTGACGGGCGCGTTGATGGTCGTCGACAGATGAATTTTTTGCATACGTTCATCAATATTCCCGAATATCTGCTCCACGGCAATAGATAACAGCAACAAAAATATTCCCACACTGATCATTGTCGATACGATCACGGCAATCGCATCCGCGTGTTTCTTGATCCTGAATAAATGCACGGGATACGCAAAACCGGCGATGAGACACATCACCAATGCAACAAGCCCCCGGCCGCGAGCACCTCATCTGCCAACCAACTGGCGGGAAACACGGTATCCAACACAAACATCACCGCATACAGACAGGCAAACATCGCCATGGCCTGACCAATGCCCGCAAAAACAGAGAAGATCCTGAATTTCATGGATTAGGGGCGCACACAGATACCCCCGCAATCCGCTCCGCCATTCTGCGGATCGCAACTATCGGTGGCGTCATCGACACATACGTACCCATCCGCGCACTGAATCGCCGCGATGCCTCCGCACATTTTCCCGGCTTGGGGATCGGCCGGCGCGCAGGCGCTGAGAACCAGAAGGGCGAAAGCCGAAGGAAGGAGGAGATGACGCATGGACGACAGAGTACCATAGGTATACCCATGTCCCTCTTCCTCTTCGCACTGCTTCTGCAAACCCTCTCCCTGATACTGGGGGCGGCCATTATCGGCGCGTTCTGGAAAATCCGGCGGCGGCGCAGCCAGCTGCTTGCGGAAATATCGCATGCGGACAGCGCCGCCCTTCATCGCGAAGGACGCGTGGCCGTGGCGCTCTATGATCTGCTGCTGCTGGCCTGCACCGTCGGCTGGCTTGTGCTTTTTCTTCCAACCGTATGACCCCGTCCGTGCTTGACCGGCTGCCTTGGAAGTTCCGCGAGGGGCTGCCCGCTTTGGACAGCGATGAACGGCTGATCGTTGCGCTGCACTCGCATTGGATGATTTTTGCGCCGCTTGTGTTGACGGTCATTCCGCTGGGATTGAGTGGCACATTGGCGTTGCTGGGATGGTCGTATGGCCTTTCTTCCGCGGCCGGCACGGCCTGCTTCAGCATCGCGATGCTGCTCTCGACAGGCACGGTCCATTGGTTTTTTCATTGGTTCCTCAGCGTGCGGATGAACAGGATTCTCATCACCAACCGCCGCATACTTTTTCTCTTCGGAAGCCTGTGGTTCAACGACGAGATGCACGAAATCATTCTGCTGCGCATAGAGGCGGTCGAGGTCCGCAAACGCGGACTGCTGCAGAATATCTTCGATTACGGCAACCTGTGGTTCGATACCGGCGGCAGCGACATGAAGGAAAGCCCCGTCATTCCGTTTTTTCCGCATCCCTACCATTGGGCCAAGGAACTCTCGCACCTCTGCGCGCCCAAACCGACCAATTGGTGACGCCGGGCGCGGCGACGGACGGACGTGATATGCTTGATGCATGAATGGCGCACTCAGCAACGAAGACATGAATGACGTACTCCTGCAGGAAAGTTTCGGGCACTTAGGTTGCTGCGAAGACAATATCCCTTACGTGGTGCCGATGGCCTTCGCGTACCACGATAATGTCATCTACGGGCAAACCAAAGAAGGCCGGAAAATTGCGATCTTGCGCAAAAACCCTCACGTGTGTTTCCAAGTGCAAAGCCAAGAAGGCAACGTCTGGCGCAGCGTCCTGTGTCACGGCATGTTCCAAGAACTGGAATTGTCGGAGCTCAAAACCGGCGGAGAGATCCAAGCGGTCCGATCGCTCAGCAATCACCTGGGAAAGACGCAGAAGCAAGTGGGCGTGGGAGTCGGATTTTCCTTCGACAAAACCCCCGAAGCGCTCGCGCTGGACGGCCGCACCTCGACGCTCTTCCGCATCACGATCACGGAAAAAACGGGGAGGTTTTACGTGCGGGAGGAGTGAAGTGATTTCTTGTGTATATTGGCTGGGGCTGGTGGATGACTTTCGAAAATACGTCCTGAGTTGCCCGGCTTCGCTTGCGAGCTACGCCGTGGCATCCGGCCGAATTTTGAACTACATCAAAGACATCGCGGCGTAGTTCCCGCAGGAACGAAGCCGGATGGCTGGGGAGGAGGGATTCGAACCCCCGAATGGTAGCTCCAGAGGCTACTGCCTTACCGCTTGGCGACTCCCCAATGTGGGTCTCCGTAATGGAGGCATCCTACCATAGCGAAAGCTCTTCAAAATGCAATCGTGCGTATTCTGCGGCAAGGCAGGGGCCCGTTAATCCCCCCTTAATCCCGTATTCCTATACTCTTCCCGTAATGCCCTCTGCGCGAAAAACCGTATGGACCGCGGTCTTCGGCCTGGCCGTTCTGGCCGTGGGGATTTTTGTGCTGCGGTTTCCGGCGAATTACCCAGCAAAAACGGTGGAGATTGAGCGGCGATTTTCGTCAGTGCTGGAACAGCTGATCCTGCCCCTTAAGCTGGCGCAACTTGCCCTGCAGGAACCCGATTCCACGATACTCATGCCGGTGCATGACATGACCGTGGCGCGGGTGACGGACACATGGGGCGCAGCGCGCGGTGCGGACCGGACACACGAAGGGCAAGATATTTTTGCTCCGGCCGGCACGCCGATCTTTTCGGGGACGCGCGGATACGTGCGCAGAATCGACGTCACCACTCTTGGCGGGAACGTCGTGTTTGTGACGGGCGCGGGCGGGAGGCGCTATTACTACGCGCATTTGGAGAGAATCGCGGACGGACTGCGCGTGGGACAGGCGGTGACGACCGATACCGTCTTGGGATTCGTAGGGAACACAGGCAACGCCCTCACGACCCCGCCGCATCTGCATTTCGGCGTGTATCAATCGCGCGTGGCGATCAATCCCCTGCCGCTGCTGGTGGATCGGTAAAGCGTCTTTCGCCCCTTTATCGTGCCGGCACGCATCGCCACGGACCTCACGCGCCGCTGGGTTTTGCGTGCGGTTTGTGCTATGGTTTTCGTGATGCTCTTCGGCAAAAACACCACACGGCACACCCCCAAAAACAATACGTCTTCCTTCTCCTACTTGCCGGAAAACGCCTGTTATCTGGATTCCGCATGCCAGACATTACGCCCGCGCGCAGTCATCGATGCCGAGACGGAGTATTACCTGCAGTACAACGCCTGCGGCGGGCGGGTGAAGTACGCGTGGGGGGAGGCGGTCGACACAAAAGTCTTGGCGGCGAGAGCGTCCCTCCTTGCGCTTGCCGGCAAGCACGACCGCGACTATTGCGTCGCGTTTACCCTGAACACGACCTATGGCATCAACCTGGTGCTGCATCAGCTGCCGGAGAAGGCTTTTGCGAACATCGTGACGTCGGAGATCGAGCATAATTCCGTGATGCTTCCGTCGATGACATGGGCCAAGCGATACGGCGCCACGCGCACGGTGCTCCCGCGCGATGACAACGGCGACCTGCGCTACGGGTCCGCCGATCTTGATCGTTCGGTGGTGCTGATTAATACGGCATCCAATATCGACGGCCGCGCGCCCGGGAACCTGAAACAACTGGCCGATGACGTGCATGCCCAGAACGGCATTCTTCTCTTGGATGCCGCTCAAGGATTCGCGCACGGCGCGGAGCGTCTGCGGGACACGGATTTTGATGCGGCATTCGGTTCGGGGCACAAAATGTACGGGCCGAGCATCGGCTTCATCATCATCAAGCGCAGTTTGCTCGACCGTCTCCATCCGTTCTTCATTGGCGGCGGCACCGTCTCCGACGCCCGCAAAGATACGTATGCGCTGCTGCGTGACCATGACGAAGCGCACGCGGTACTGGAGGCGGGATTGCAAAACTGGGGCGGCATCATCGGGCTTGGCGCCGCCGTCACGTGGCTGGAGACGCAGCGGGAACGGAAGGAGCAAGAACGCATTCTTGCCGAGACGGTGTTCCAAGGTTTGCGGGAACATTCCCGCGTCCGGCTCTTGAACCATGCCCCGTCCCCCATCGTGAGTTTTTCGGTGGACGGGATCGATGCGCATCAATTGGCGCTGTATCTGTCGGAGCAGAACATCATGTGCCGCAGCGGGTACTTCTGCTGCCACGGGTATCTGCAGCATCAGCTGTCCCTTCCGCCGCTGCTGCGGGTTTCGCTTGGGCTCCACAACACGCCGGCACATGTCGACCGGTTTCTGTCGGCATTCAAAAAAATCCTTACCGCCTTGTAAATGTTCTGCATCGCCGCCTTCATCATCTTCGCCATTCTTGCGGTCTTCTCCGCAAGCTACCGTCCGCTCGCCGCGAAAGCCTGGCATTGCGTGCTCCGGCGGATATCGTTCCGCGCCTGCGATATCAGCTTCGGCGAGGAAATGAAGGGCAAGCTGGTGGGAAAACTGGTCTTCACCCATCCCCGGTTGGCGCGGTTTCTGAACCGCTGGATCGATTGGCTCTCCTTTGCATTCGTTATCTTGAGCATCTGGAGCCTCCTCTACGTCGCCAATGCGGGCCTGAACTTGTGGGTCTACGACACCTGTGACCCGAAGAGCGCGGAATCCTGCTCGCTCTCCGGGGAAGCCTGCGGCATCGATCAATCCTCTTTGGGATTCTCTCAAGCTGTCACGGAAGGACGTCTTGATGAGTGGGCGGCCGGACCCTTCACACGGTTCGCAGAAACGCTTTCCCGCATTCCCGACAGACTTAAAACGTGGGACGCGAAGGAATACCTCGGTCCCAGCGCCACATTCTACCGGCCTCTCGACACGGGCAAACCCTACGCGTTGGAAATCATCGATCCCGGCTGCAAGTTCTGCAAGAAGCTGACGAAGAACATGAAAGAGGCGGGCGCGATGGATGCGGTTAACGTGTCGTATCTTCTGTATCCGATCCGCAGCGGAACGGGCGGCTACAAATTCCCGCATTCATCGCTGATGGCTTCATACATCGAGGCCACCAAGCATGTGCCGCTGACAAAAGGCGACACATCCGTCGCCCCGGACTGGCAACTGCTCGGAAAGATTTTTGCCGAGCCGCAAGGCAACGACGTGGACCTGCAGACCCGGTTCAATATCGGCATGACGAAGACGGACGCCGAACGGATGCTCAGGGCGCTTTTGGCAGAGATCGGCTACAACCCCGGCGAGATCGATCTTATCGCGGAAGCGGCCGTCTCCGCCGATGTGCAAGCGAGTCTTGCGGCCCAGCGCAAGATCGTGGAGGAACGCATCCGGACGATCAAGATTCCCACGCTGCTGTTTGGAGGAAGAAGGTATGACCGGGTCATTGATGCCGAACGCCTCAGGACGTCCAGGTGATTTTCACTCAGCGGCATCAGATTCTCAGCACGCCCCGGAATCCCCTCGCCGCATAATACGACTCCGCGCCGTTGTGATACGTGAAGACCGTATCGTAGCGACGGTCGCAAAAAATGGCGCCGCCGAGCTTGCGGATGGAAGACGGCGTCTTCACCCAGCTGGAGGTTTTCGTATCAAATTCCCCGAGTGTTTGCAGATCCCGATACTCTTCTTCCGTTAAGAGTTCGATACCCATCGCGGCCGCAACCTCCACCGCGCTGTCTTTCGGCTTATGTTCTTTGCGACTTCTGAGCGCCAGATCGTCGTAACAGAGACTGCGACGGTCTTTCGGGCTTTCCGCCGCACAATCCACGAATACATACTGGCCCTTCTCCTGGCCGATGACGTCCGGCTCCCCGCCCGTGCGCTCCATTTCCTGCAGTGACCAGAGTTTTTCCGCATCGGCTTCCAGCTTTGCTTGGACTTTGGCCCACGCCACACCCTTGTGGCGGTCCATGTGTTTCTCAAAACGGGTTTTCAGTACTTTCAGCAACTCTTCACGATTTTTGGGTGACAATTCTTTTTTCATATTCATAGACTAGCTCTGTTGCATAGGGGTGTTAAGCATATAGCTGCCGAATAGGGAGTAGTATCATTGAACCATGAAATCCTTTTCCCTCCCCGGCCTGACGCTCGCAGGCATCTACGTTGTTCTCTGCATCTACCTCATCGCCACGCAGGGATTGTTCGGCGAAAGCTTTATTGTCATCATTCTGGGAATGCCCTGGAGTTTTTTGTTGGCGCTGATCGAATTTGGAAACGTGACGGGCTTCTGGCTGTACATCTTGGTGTTGGCTCCGTTGGTTTTGAATGCGTGGATGTTGTATGTGATCGGATCACTCTTCCGGCGATCATAAAAAAGGCCGCCCCACGCGGCCTTTTCTCGTCTGAAGCGAAGTGATTACTGGACCGAAGAGGTCGATGTTTCGGCATCGAGCGTTGCGGCCGGAGCGGAGTCCGTGCTCTTGAAGAAGAACACATCGCGCTCACCGTGAATGGGAGGCTCAGGAAGATCGACTCCTTTCTCTTCCGCGATCTGCGGGATGGTCTTGCCAGCTTCGAGCGCGGCTTTCAATTCGTCATCGGTCATACCGAGTTTTTCGGCCAAGTTCTCCATGCGGGGTCCGTGACCGCGGCCGCCGGGTCCTCCGTCAAATTTCATCATCATGCCTGGTGCACCCATGGCCATGCCGAAGTGGAACTCATCGCCGCATGCCTTGTGCATCGCTTCCATTTGCGCCTTCATGGTCGCGTCATCGGGACGGGCGGCTTCCATGGCCGTGCGCATGGCTTCGTTGGCTTTCTGGATGGCGTTTTTGCGCGCCGTGTCATCCACAATGGTCGCGGCTGCCGCGAGCGCATCATGGTGCGCGGTCAGCGCCGCCTTGTGCGCGGCGATGTGCGTATCAAGACCGGCGAGCATCGTGCCCTCGTGATCGGCCATGGTCTTCACGCATTCCTGGGACGGAACGGGACGATCCGCCAAGGCATCGGCTGCAGTGGAGGATGTGGTGTCCGAAGCGGCTCCAGCCATTTGTGCCAGAAGCGGGACTGCGAGGAGAAGAGAGGAGGCGCCTGCGATGGCGCCGGTGGTGAAAGTTTTCATGTGTATTGGGGGAATAAAATGGGAGAAAATGAAGTGTCGGTCGCGACAGGGCGTACTCTACGGACAGGTACTTAAGAACGGATTAAGGATTGACGCTGATACGCGTCATCAGTATTGTTCGCTACCCTATCTATTCTACTGTCTATGCATTCCAAATCCCTCACCGGCCTGCTGAAGCCGTACTGGGGATCTATCGCAGTGCTGGCCGTTTTCACGATCATCGCGAACGGACTCAACTTGGTGGTCCCGCAGATCATCGCGCGGGGAATCGATGCATATACGAACGGGAATTTCATCCTCGGAACGATCGTGACGCAGTTCGCCATCATCGCGGCCGTCATCTTCGTCCTCACCTATCTGCAAAACATCGTGCAGACGTATGCGTCGGAACGGGTGGCGCGGGATTTGCGCGAAAAAGTATCGGACAAAATCTCCAAACAGAGCTTTGCGTACGTGCAGGACACGACGCCCGCCAAACTCCTCACCAATCTGACATCGGACATCGACGGCGTGAAATTGTTCATTTCGCAGGCGATCGTGGCGATGCTCTCGTCCGTCCTCCTTATTATCGGCGCAAGCACGCTGCTCTTTTTGACGGACTGGCGGCTGGCGATGGCGGTGTTGATGATCGTGCCGATCATCGGGATCACGTTTTATATGGTGCTCTCCAAAGTAAAACCCCTCTTCACCAAAACGCAGGAAGTGATCGACTGGCTGAATAAGGTCATCAACGAAAGTATTTTGGGATCGGCACTCATCCGCGTGCTGAACGCCGAGCAACCCGAGTACGAAAAATTCGTGGAGGCGAACGCGAACGCCAGGACCATCGGCCTCACCATCCTGCGGTTGTTCGCGGGCATGATCCCGATCATCACCTTCGTCTCCAACTTGGCCGTGCTGGTCATTTTGGCACTGGGCGGAAAATTCGTGATCGATGGAACGCTCACTTTGGGAAACTTCGCCGCGTTCCAAAGCTACCTGTCAATTTTGATCTTCCCCATTTTCGTCATCGGGTTCATGAGCGGGGTGATCACGCGGGCCAGCGCGTCGTATGCCCGTGTCATCGACGTGCTCAATGCCCCCGATCAGCCGGAAGCCGGACTGCATGCGGCGGATATCCGGGGAGACATCGAAATGAAGAATATCTCCGTGCGGTACGGCGAAAAAATGGCGCTGAAAAACGTGTCGTTCAGCCTGCCCGCGCACACGAAGACCGCGATCATCGGGCCGACGGGTGCGGGAAAGACGCAATTGCTGCATCTCCTGACGGGATTGATGCCCCCGACCGAGGGCACGCTCCTCTTTGACGGGCATGATATCGCCACGTACGACAAAACGTCGCTCCATAATCAGATCGGTTTCGTATTCCAAGACAGCGTCCTCTTCAATCTGACATTGCTTGAAAATATCGCCTTCGGCAGCACGGCGAAGACAGAAGACGTGGAAAAAGCGATCGAGACCGCGGAGCTGAAAGATTTTATCGAATCTCTCCCGCAGAAATTGGACACGATCGTTTCCGAGCGCGGCACCAGCCTCTCCGGCGGGCAAAAGCAGCGCATCATGCTGGCGCGCGCGTTGGCGTTGAACCCGAAAATACTGCTCCTGGATGACTTCACCGCGCGCGTGGATTCCCTGACGGAGAAAAAGATTTTGGACAACGTCGCGAAGAATTATCCGAACATCACCCTCGTCTCCGTCACCCAGAAAATCTCCTCCATCGAAAGTTACGACAAAGTCCTCCTTCTTATGGAAGGCGAACTGCTCGCGCAAGGCACGCATGAAGAATTGCTCCACACCTCCCCCGAATACGCACAGATCGCCCAATCGCAACGCAGCACCAGTCACTACGAACAGCAGCAATGAATTACTCCCTGAATCCCACCGCCGGCAAACCCGCAAAAGCACCATCCTCTATGGCGGCGCTCAAAAAACTCTGGCCCATGCTCCGGGAAGAGAAGAGCAAACTGCTGTTCGCGCTGGCGATGATCCTGCTCAATATCGGCGTGACGCTGACGACCCCCATGCTCGTGGGATACGCGGTGGATGCGTACATCGTCCCCAAACAGTACTCGGGCGTGCTCACACTCTCGGCCATCTTGCTGGTGATGTATGTCTTCGGACTGATCGCCAGCTACCTGCAGATCATCACCATGGGCAACGTGGCGCAGCGGTTGCTGTTCAATCTGCGCAACCGCATTTTCAGAAAATTGCTAGACCTGCCCGTCGCGTTCTTCAATCAGAACAAATCCGGCGACCTGATTTCGCGCATCAATAACGATACGGACAAACTGAACCAGTTCTTCTCGCAGGCGCTGATGCAATTCGTCGGCAACATTTTCTTCATCGCCGGTTCCGCGATGTTCCTCATCGTCCTGCATCCCCGCTTGGGGCTAGCGACCATCGCTCCGGCCATCGCATTGGCCATTTTCACACAGGCCACTTCGGGCTGGGTGAAGGGCAAAAACGCGGCAAACCTCAAGAGCACCGGAGGACTGAGTGCAGAGATTCAAGAGAGCCTGCAGAACTTCAAAGTCGTCGTCGCGTTCAACCGGCGCGATTATTTCCGCAAGAGATTTTCGGAATCCAACGAACAAAACTACCGCACCGCGATTTCCTCAGGCGTCGCCAACAACGTCTTCGTGCCCATCTACGGATTGGCCTCGAACCTCGCGCAATTGATTGTGTTGGCGTACGGCATCCATTTGATTTCAATCGGCGACTTCACCATGGGCTTGCTCATCAGCTACCTCACGTACGTTTACCGCTTCTACGACCCGATCCGCCACTTGGCGCAGCTCTGGGCCATCTTCCAAATGGCGATGGCCGGCTGGGACCGCATCACCGCCATTCTCGCGATGGAATCGGACATGCCGGTCATCACAGGCGGAACCATCTCCACGGAAGCGAACACGCCCGTGCTGGCGTTCCAAAACGTGCACTTCAGTTACCCCGACGGCAAAGAGGTTCTGCACGGCATCAGCTTTACGCTCGAGCGCGGAAAGACCTACGCATTGGTAGGACCCACAGGCGGCGGCAAAACCACAACCGCTTCGCTCATGGCGCGCCTGTACGATCCCACGGAAGGAATGGTGATGCTGAACGGCGCGGACATCCGCTCGTATCAACCGTCCGAACGCACTCAACGCATCGGCTTCATTCTGCAAGAGCCGTTCCTCTTCACGGGCACCGTCCGCGATAACATCTTGTACGGCAACGACGGCTACAAAGATCTCTCCAATGACGCGTTCGTCGACGTCCTCAAAAAAGACGGCATCGACGGATTGCTCTCTCGTTTTGAAAAAGGCTTGGACACACCCGTAGCCTCCGGCGGCGATACCATCAGCTTGGGCCAACGCCAGCTCATCGCCTTCATGCGCGCAGTTCTCCGTCACCCAGATCTTCTTATCCTTGATGAAGCCACTGCAAACATCGATACCGTCACGGAGCAGATGCTCGAAGATATTTTAAAGAAGCTCCCTGCGACAACGACCAAAGTCATCATCGCCCACCGCCTCAACACCATCGAAAACGCCGACGAAATCTTCTTCGTCAACAGCGGCGACGTGGTGCGCGCAGGATCCATGCAGCATGCGGTGGAGATGTTGCTGGAGGGAAAACGGGAGAGTTGAATGAGTACAGAATAATTGCAATAAACCACATTTTTTGCTTTACTCAACATCCCTGAGTCCTCGTTGGACTCAAGGACGCACGAAGTCAGTCCTTTCACACCAATCGGAGAGTTTCATGAGAACTGTTCTGGCCCTCCTGGTCGTAGTCACCGCAGTGGCGACGGCAGGTCCCCACGATCACATCAACGCAACGAAGATGAAGGAATTTCCCGTTACGGCGGGAGAGGCCGCATTCAGCGCTGACGGCAAGATGGTGGCCTTCGCCTCCCCACGCAACGACAAGAAGGAGCAGACGATCAGCCTCTATTCCACGGAAGGCAAGGAGGCATTCACCGCGAAGATCGACAGCGGCGACATCTACGCGCTCCGCTTCTCGGCCGACGGAAAGCACCTCCACGTCCAGGCATCCAAGCAAATTCATGCGTTCGATACTCAGACGGGAAAAGTATCACATACCCGAGAAGGATGGCTCGGTACCGAACTTCCGTCAGAAGCGAAGAGCAACGACGGTAAGCTGATCGCGAAGATCGAACGGGAAGAGAAAACGCATATCACACACTTGTCCGTCGCGCGCGACGGCAAGCAGCTCTTCCGGGTCAATGTCGGAGGCGGCAAGGATATGCCTCTGCATTTTCTGCGTTTCAGCCCCGATGGCAAAAAACTGGCCCTAGGCTATCACTTCCGTGGTGGTTATGCAGGCGAGCTTATCCGCCAGGGCTCTTCCGAGCAACGGATCGAAACCAATCCCTACTTCACGCGCAGCGTCGTGATTATCCATGACGCGGCTTCTGGTGAAAGGCTCTTCACCGAGAGCAATCTCTGGTACCAAACTCTCGGCGACGTCCTCTACACGGAAGATGGCGTGATGATGCTCACTCTGAAAGAGGGTCATCCGACCCTCTGGCTGCTGAAAAAGTAATCTGAAGAAATGACTTCGTGCAGAAGCGCTCAGGACTCCGGTCCTGAGCGTTTTGCTATAGCGCTACACTTCCCACATGTCTTCCGTCACCCAAGACCTCCGCACCCTCGCCAACCCCACCAAAGCCGCCTTCTTCCCGAAGTTTTTCAAAACCGGAAAAGGTCAGTACGGCGAAGGCGACGTCTTCATCGGCATCACGGTTCCGAACGTCCGCACGGTCGCCAAAAAACATCGTGATATTCCCCTATCGGAGATCAAAAAACTTCTCGCCGATCCCGTTCACGAAGTACGACTGTGTGCGCTGCTGATTCTTGTATCGCAGTATGAGCGCGGCGATGAGAAACGGAAAAAGCTGATCGTGGATTTTTACCTCGACCATCGGAAACACATCAACAATTGGGATCTGGTGGATGCGTCGTGTTACAAAATTCTTGGGGATTGGTTGGTGCGGAAAAATGATCCGTCACAGTTGAACGCACTCGCGAAGAGCACGGACCTGTGGACGCAGCGCATCGCGATGGTGTCCACGCTTGCGTTCATACGAAATGGCGACTCGCAACCGACGATCGATATCGCGACGACGCTCCTGAATCACAAACACGATTTGATTCACAAAGCTTCCGGCTGGATGCTGCGGGAGATGGGCAAGAAAGATGAGAAGGCGTTGCGTCGATTCCTAGATGAACATGCGGCCATGATGCCGCGGACGATGTTGAGCTATGCGCTGGAAAAGTTCGACGATGCGACGCGCAGAAAATACCGGAACATGCGCGCGGACGCGTAAACCGTCCGTGGTACACTCACGCCATGCTCACCGCGACAGCAAAACGAATCCTCGGCGTGGTGTGTCTGATTATCGGACTCGCAGGCCTGGTGATGCCGATCATTCCCGGTGCGTGGCTCATCTTCGTGGGGATCGAGCTGCTTGGTTTAACGTTCCTCCTCCCCCGCCCCATCCGCACTCGGTGGGAATCGTTCAAAATGACCATGGGAGAAAAGTGGCATGCGTGGCGGCGCAGACGCGCGCTGCGGAAGACGGAAAAGCCGGGAGTGCATCCGGGGTTGTGACGACGCGGATCACGGGCTTGCGCGGCCTTGTTCGGTCTGGCCTTGGGATTTTTTGGATGCCTGTTCCTGTTTCTGCTGCTTGATCTGCTTTTCGGCGTCAGGCTTGCTCTTGACCGTGAGCGCATCCAATCCGCCCGTCCCCTGCTTCTCCTGCACGCCCGTTCCGACTTTATCGCGCAATTCGGTCAGCTGCACCTCCCGCTTCAATTCCTGCAGTTCCTTTTTTTTGCCCTCGATGAATTCCTTGCGGATTTCAAACACCACATTGGTATTGAACGGATTTTCCCGCCGTTCGCGTCTTTTCTTGTCCTCGAGAGACATGCAAGAAGTATAGCAGAACGGGCGTTTTCGCGATGACGAGCTGCTCCGCTTGTTGTATCGTCGGCGCGCCCCCTGGCGTATCATCCTTTCCAGAACCGTGCACTCGTAGCTCAGCTGGATAGAGCGCCTGGCTTCGGACCAGGAGGTCGTGGGTTCGAATCCTGCCGAGTGCACCATCCGTTATCCTGCAATTACACCATGCTTCGTAACCGCGTCCTTTTTTGGCTCTTCACGGTTTTTATCTTCGCTGCCGCATGTTTGGTGGCTTTTTTCCTGGTTCTGAATTCCGTGTTCGCCGACGGCCCGCTCAGTGAGCGATTCATGGTCTTCGGCATCATCGGCATGATCTACGCCATCATCGCCGCCGTCTGCGGGGCGATCTATCCGGGCAAAGTTCGCTGGTGGACAGCATGGCTGTGCTCGCCGGCCATTCTCATTTTGATCCTCTACACACTCAGCGAGCCCTACGGAATTCTTCTGCACCTGTTTGCCGCAGCGGCCGTACTCCTGCCCACGTGGGTGATGCTGCGCGTGACAAACCGGCATTCGGAGACTGTGTAATATCTTGCTCTATACTGTTCTGCGTCTTCGCCCCCCTCTTTCCATGCATCGCCTGCTTTCGGACGTTCAGAAAAACTGGAAATCCGGTCTGACCGTCGCCCTCGTCTCCATTCCTCTCTCCTTATCTTTGGCCATCGCGTCCAACGCGGAGCCGGTCACGGGCATCATCACGGCGTTCTGGGCGGGGCTCATCGCGGCCATTTTCGGCGGGAGCAAATTTAATATTATCGGTCCGGCAGGCGCGCTTTCGGGAATTCTCACTGCGTTCGTCCTGACACACGGCATTGCGCTGCTGCCCATGCTCGCTATCTGCTCGGGCGTGGCGATTTTTGTCTGCTATCTGCTGCGATGGGACCGGTATTTGGTCTTCGTGCCATCGTCTGTCATTCATGGTTTTACACTGGGCGTGGGCCTGATCATCGGACTGGGCCAGATCAACTTCGCACTTGGTCTTTCCGGGCTGCAGGCGCATGAATCCTTTTTGCAAAACGTATGGGAATCCGTGGCCCATGCAAGCCAGGCGCAGCCGGCAACCGTCATGTTATTTCTTGCCATGCTCGGCCTCCTTTTTGCGATTCTCACATGGTTCCCGCGGATTCCGGGCGCCATCGTTGCCGCAGTGCTGGGCATCTGCATCGGCTACCTGGGCGACACAGGCATGCTGCCCGTGGTCATTCCCACGCTTGCCTCTAAATACAGCAACTTAAGCGGCACATTGTTCCAGCTGCCCCTGCTGACTTTCGCCCCTCTTGCGGACATGGCGTTCTTGAAGACGGTGGCTACCGTCGCCGTGGTGGCGATTTTGGAAACACTGCTCTCCGCCAAAATCGCCGACGGCATGACGAAGACGAAATTCGACCAGCGCAAGGAAACCTTCGGGCTCGCTCTGGCAAATATCGGATCCGGTCTTGCGGGCGGCCTTCCCGCAACGGGCGTGTTGGCGCGCACGGCGCTCAACGCAAAAAGCGGTGCGACTTCCGCCGTCTCCCAGGGCATCAACGCCGCGGGCGTGGCGGTCATCGCCTTGCTCTTGTTCGGGTACTTCCGGTATTTGCCGCTCGCGGTCGTCGCGGCCATCCTCGTGTTCGCCTCCATCCGCATGGTGGAAGGCGAGCATTTTGTAAAACTCTTCCGGTTCGATAAAACGGCGTTTTTCCTCTCGCTGCTTGTGGCCGCGTTGACCGTCATCGTCGATCCGCTGGTGGCCATTCTTGCGGGAGCGACGATCTCGCTCCTCATATTCGTCCAGCATTTGTCCAAGGGCCAAAGCGAAATCAGTCTCCATCACCAGAAAAAACTGGTGGCGCGCATCCCCCATCACAAATTGCATCTGCATACGGGCGAGAGTGACGTGATCGTCTACCGCCTTGCCGGCGAACTGACGTATTTCAACGGCAAATCGCACGAAGAAGCCGTCAAAAAACTGAAGACGAAGACGGTGATCTTGAGTCTTCGCAATCTGTTCTACATCGACCTGGACGGACTGGAGACCCTGCACGAAATGATCGCTGATCAGGAAGCTCGGAAGCGCACGGTGGTGCTGACGGGCGCCAGCGAATTCATCGAGCCGCTCCTCGTCCAAACGCCGTGGTTCGCCGCTCTCCAGAAGAAAAAGCGCTATTTCCCCAGCACGACCGAAGCACTTTCCGCCCTGGGACACAGCTTGAAAAACTGAAGCGGTTGGCGATTTTCCTGCTTATAGCAGCCAAAATTCGCTCTCCGCGCGTCAGGGAAACTAGCCTCTTCAAGCCTTGACAAGGAGTTCTATTTTCTGAAACTGGGTGGTCAACGAAAGCTCAACTTGAATTTTATTCATTCCTTCATTTTTGCATGCCCTTGAATACCCCTGAATCGTCGGCCCACACACCCCTCCTGGACCGTCGTAAATTCGGTGCTGTCGCTCTCACGACTGCCATGGCAGGTCTTGTTGAGTTGCTACGCCCCGTTGAACAGAAAAAAAACTCTCTCCAGCGGACACCATTGGCAGACCTTGAAACCTCGAAAAGGTTGGATATGAATGCCGACGAGACGGAGAAAATTTGGCGCATGGGAGCGGCACAATATATGCAGGACCTGCGCCGCCGCGGGTTTGATCTCCTCAAAGAAAGCGATCCGTTGGAGGAAAAAGTGGAATGCGTGGATGAGCGTCAAGAGGACGGACTGACCGAGTGCGTCGCAGGATTGGGTGTGCATGTGAATGCCGTCCAACGTGCGGAGATCGCCAGAGGAATCGTGGACAGCGCGGTGTCCAAATACGTTGTCCAACGAAGGAAAGGGAAGGAGATTCCGATCAATATCCGTCTGACGTGGCATGGCGAAGGAATGTGCGGAGCAGCGACACTCGCGTGCAAACAAGAGGATCCGAACAAGCATTTCAGTGCCGAGGAAATCGACAAGAAGGCGGAACAGGGAGCGATGCTCCTCCAGGCAGAAATCGCACGCCAATTGCAGGGCATGCAGATGAGCCACGCCTGTATCGTCACCGTACAACAAGTCCCCCCGGAAACCGTACTGCATGCCGATGGACACCCGGCGGGCGTCACTTTGATAAATGTGGATCCGAACATGGAATTCAATCGCGACGGCGAACCTCTCCTGACGTACGGCACCAGCGTCACTATCTCGCGGCGCCAAGGCATCGCTGATGCGGTCCTTACCGGGAAAATTCAGATGGGAAATCACGGACGCAAGCATGCGTACAGGCAGCAAAAAGGTCATCACGATGATGAACATGCTCAGCACGAAGAATTGAAACAGACCGACCGGCCGCTCTACGTCGTGCACGGACCATCGCAGCTTGTCGGTGCGGTCCGGGATGACCTGCTCCGTGCGTTGAAAGAACTTCCGGAAGACGAGGCGCTGAAAATTTTCGGCGCCGTCCATATCGTCGCAACCGACAATCGTCCGAAGAAGATTATTTCCTGAGCACGCTGCTATTCGATTGCCGTCAGCATTTCCAATCGGAAGTGCTGATTTCGTATATATCCGCATTTCGATACACTCTCTGCATGTTCCCGCCCAAGCTGAAGCCCGGTTCCGGCATCCGCATCATCGCGCCGTCGTGCACGATGCCGTCGAGTCCGTGGATGACCGACGCTTTGTTGGGCAAGGCGAAAAGCTTTTTCACGGAGCGCGGCATGACGGTGACGGAGGGGAAACATATCCGGGAAATGGATGCGTTGGAATCGACGAACATTCACGCGCGCATCGAAGACCTGCATGACGCGTTTGCCGATCCTGCCGTGCACGCCATCATCCCCGTCCGCGGCGGCTGGAACGCCAATCAACTGCTGCGGCATATCGAATACGATCTGATCCGAAAGAATCCGAAAATCTTGTGCGGATTTTCCGACATCACCGCGCTCAGCAACGCCATCTACGCCAAGACGGGATTGGTGACGTACTCCGGGCCCAACTTCAATCAATTCTGTTTCGGCGAGAAAGTCGCATACACCTACCGGTCTTTCGAAGCCTGCCTGCTGCGCGACGGACCCTATCGGATTGAGCCCTCTGAACAATGGACCGACGAACGCTTCGATCCCGCAAAACCGCAGTGGAATTTTCACACCAACGACGGGCATTGGGTGCTGCAAGACGGCAGGGCGGAAGGCCGCATCATCGGCGGAAATCTGTGCACGCTGAATTTGCTGCACGGAACGGAGTACATGCCCGATATCCGCGGCGCGATTCTGTTTCTGGAAGATGATTACGAATCCCCCGCCAGAACGTTTGACCGCAACTTGCAATCACTCATTCATCAACCGCACTTCCGCGACGTGAAAGGCCTGGTGATCGGGCGGTTCCAGAAAGCGTCGCAAGTGACGCGTGACCTGTTGATTCAAATCATCGACACCAAGCGCGAACTGCGCGGATTGCCCGTCATCGCCAACGCCGACTTCGGCCACACGCACCCGATCAGTACGTTCCCTGTCGGCGGAACGGCGAAGATCGAAGCTTCCGGCAATCGATCCGTCATCGAAATTCTTGGACATTGATTTTGCGCTGTCCAAAAACCGAAAACAGTACCCGCCAACGGAATTGTTGACGGCACATGCCGCCCTGATACAGTCCGCGCAGATGCACGCCATCCGCGCCAGCTACAGCTCTTCGTCCTCCTCCTGCTCTTCTCAGCAGAGGGACTTGAGGATCTGAAGACGACGCAGAACCGATTCTCACTCCCTCGCGACGCAGAGGGATTTTTTGTATTTTCTTCTCCCCATATCTCATGGAAGCACTAGACATCTTCTCCATCGATGGAAAGGAAACAGAATTTTTGAGCACGACAGCTGCTCACGAAGAATTGAACCACTGGGATCTCTGGAAAGAAGGCGGACGGCAATTATTAGCGGATCAAAAAGAGATCCTTGCATTGTTCTTGCAAGCAGTCGATCTCATCCGAGAACAGCAAGAAGGCGCGCAGCACTGAACGCCATGCGCCATCTTACGGCAATGATTTCCAGAGCAGCTCGAAGATCGACGCACAACTCTGGGCGATGGACGGCCGTCCATATCCGTCAAAAAGCGGTATTCAGCCCCGTATATCCATCTCCACATCCTGCGGTGCGGGCTTGCGGTAGCTGAGCACGAATCCCAACACCATGGCTGTCACGAAAATCGCAGGCAGGAGAAGCTGGCTCCACATACGGTACGGGGGAAAGAATGGGAAGATGAAGCATACGAAGCGCCGCGTGCGCCCACAACCATTTACCCGAGTTTATGATGATCGTGCTTCCGCAGCTCTTGAAGCAAGCGTTGATTGAAGCGGACATGCTGACGAAGCGATGACAGAGAGGTCCATTCGACCTCGCCATGCAGATCGCCGCCCTTCGGACCGAAAAGAAAAGCGGGAATCCCGCGCGCCGCGAACGACCGCGCGTCGGATGAACCGTGCTCGCGCCCGATGCCGACTGTTTCCTCCGTCGTCTCCTCCGCAAGGCGATGCACCAGGCGCACCATCGGATGCGCGGGATCAATGCGCATCGGATCGGCCGTGACGATGGCGTCCAGTCTGCACCGCGCGGGCAGATGATCGCGCACGATATCGAGAGCCGCGTCGGGAGTTTTGCAGAGTTCAGGCGGGAACCGGATATCCAGCGTGCACTCGGTTTGCGCGGGGATGCGGTTGAGCGCATCGCTGCCCGCGAGTTGCGTCGGCGTCACGGTCATCCGCCAATCATCCGGTCCGCCGGGAGGAAAGGCCGCACGCAGCATCGTGAGCGCCTCCGTCAATTTCCACACGGGATTGTCGCATTCCCACGACAGCGCACCATGACCTGCCGTTCCTTCCGCAACCAACGTGGCCCACACCGCCCCTTTCAATTCCGTGACGATGTGCGGGTTGGCCCCGGTATCGGGCGTAAACGCGACGGGCACGCCGGAAAACAATCCTTGATCCAGCAACGCCGGCGGCGAATGTCCGCCGGTTTCTTCATCGCTCGTCAGGAGAATCGATACGGGGGGGACGTCACCCGCGCGGCACGCGTCGCGATACGCGATAAGGAACGCAAGCGCGGCACCCTTCATGTCTTTCACGCCGCGCCCGTACGCGATATCTCCGTCGATCCGCAGCTGGAATTGATCCGGGCGGCCGGGAACGACATCGATATGCGCGAACCACAACAACGCCGGCGACGGATGTTGCACGGAGAAATACGGCGCACCTTCGATATCGCCTCGCGTGACGGGCAAACCGGAATGCGACAGGAATTCCTGCTCAATCCATGCCAAACACTGCCGTTTCGCCTCCGGCGTGACGGTCGGAAAGGAGATGATCGTGGCCAGCAGCTGCTGTACTTCGTCGTGCATGGTGGCACAGTAAAGCATGTCACCCTGAGCTTGTCGAAGGGTGACTGTCATGGTTCGACAAGCTCACCATGACAACAAAAAAAGAACGCCCCTTGCGAGACGCTCTTTCTATGACTCACATACGGCGCTTCTTGGTCGACTTCTTTTTCGTAGAAGTCTTCCTCTTCTTCGTCTTGGTCGCCTTCTTTTTCTTCTTGGCGGGCATGGAAGAGATGGGGAAACAGGTAACGTCCGGAATTCTACGATCGTTGCAAAAAAATGAAAAGAATTTCGCGCAGCGCATCATGATGAAATGTGATGTCGTAAAAAGTGCGCGATCACGACGTGATGCTATTCATTGTGCAACGTGTGTCCCATTTTTTCTTTTTTTGTGCGCAAATATTTTTGCTGGCGCGCGCCCGGACGATCCATTTCGATCGGCAGTTGTTCCGTCACGGTCAAATCATATCCTTCCATGCCGATGATTTTCTTGGGATTGTTGGTCAGCAAACGCAGCTGCCTGATGCCAAGATCGCGCAATATCTGCGCGCCGATGCCGTACTCGCGCAAATCCGCGGGAAGGCCCAGATGCAGATTCGCATCGACGGTATCCAATCCTTGCTCCTGCAACGCGTACGCGCGGATTTTATTCGCGAGTCCGATGCCGCGTCCTTCCTGGCGCATGTACAGCAGCACGCCGCGTCCTTCTTTTTCGATGCGCTGCATCGCCAATTTCAGTTGCGCTCCGCAGTCGCAATGGTGTGAACCGAGCGCGTCGCCCGTCAAACATTCGGAATGCACGCGCGCGAGCACGGGCTCATCCGCCGTCATGTCCCCCTTCGTCATCGCCACGTGATCTTCATGTTTCACGGTGTCGCGGTACACGCGCACGTGCCACATGCCCGTCTCCGTCTCCAGATCCGATTCCGCTTCCAGTCTGATTAATTTTTCCGATCGTCTGCGGTGCGCGATCAGATCCGCGATCGAAAGAATGGGAATGGCATGCTCGTCGGAAAATTTCTGCAACGCATCCATGCGCATCATCGTGCCGTCGTCGTGCATGAGTTCGCTGATCACCGCGCCCGGATGCAGACCCGCCATCCGGACAAGATCGATGGACGCTTCCGTATGTCCCGCGCGCACCAGCACCCCGCCATCCTGCGCGCGCAACGGGAAGATATGCCCGGGCTGGCGGAAATCCGCGGGAGTGGCGTTCGGGTCGATGGCCTTCAGTACCGTGAGGGAGCGATCGGATGCGGAGATTCCCGTGGTCGTGCCCTTATCGGCATCGATGCTCACCGTGAAGGGCGTTCCCATCTTGGACGTGTTCCGCGCGACCATCGGGGGCAGAAGCAGCCGGTCGGCAATATCGTTGCTGAGCGGCAGACACACCACGCCTCCCGTATACCGGATGATGAACGCCATTTTTTCCACGGTCATATGCTCCGCGGCCAACACCAAATCGCCTTCATTCTCCCGGTTTTCGTCATCGACGACGATCACGAACTTTCCCGCGCGCAGTGCCTCAAGCGCTGCGGAGACGGAAGCCGATGCGGAAGAAGCGGGCGCCATAAGGCGGACAGTATAGCGCATTTTCTACTGTGGGGCGGACGGGAGGAGATGAGCTCGGCGGCCGTGCGGCAGGCAAGGATCTTCTTCCGTCCACCCCTAGGGCGATACAACTATTTCAACTCCAACGTGTAGGTCTGTTTTCCTTCAAACGGAACGGCATGCCGGACGGACACCATGTACGTGCCTTGGGGATACATATATGCGGTATTGCATTCCGGTCCAACAAACCCGTACAGATCCACATTCGAACGCGCATACACCAAGCACCCCAGCGCATCACCGGTCGTCAGCTTCACGGTCAGTTCCGTTCCGGGAACCGTATTGGTAGACGTGCTGGGCCCGACGGTGAATGTGAACCAATCTTCCAAGTCGTTCGCGTCCAACAAACCCGTCTGCAATTTGCCTTTGGTGATCAGCTTCGCCTGCGAGAATCCGTCGTTGCCGTCGCCGTTCGTGGTGCGGACATCCACGGCCACATGCGATCCCGCGACCGTCGGTTGCACTTGCAGTTGAAATTCACCGGAGGTCAGGGCGGTCCGGAACTTGCACGTCTTGGCATCCTGCACTCCCAAATAATATTCATCGGAGATCGTGTCACCCGTTAAACGATAGAGACGGCATGTGACCGATCCGCCATCAGATGGATCGATGGAAATGATGCCATCAAGAACGGCTGACGCGGACAGCTTGAAACGATACGAGAGCGGCTTCTTGTCACTGAGGACGCGTGCGTCGGCGAACGGGACGGTCTTTTGCAAAATCTCATCGGCGGAGACGGCATCGTTCACGCGCTTGCGCGAGGAAGCCGCGCTCGTCGCGGTGCCCGCGGATGCGGCGGATGCGGCGGCGGCCGATGATGAACGAGCCGCGGAACAATTCACCGCCTTCGGATTCATGCCGTTCCAGATGTAGGCGGCGGCTTCGCCGCGTTCCAACGGCTGATGCGGCAGGAACTGCGAACCGTCTTGGCCGGGAATCGGGAGAATGCCCATGGCCAACGCCGTGCGGACAAAACCGGGGAACCATTCCGTAGAAGGAAGATCCGCATACGCATGCACGCATGCACCCGCATCGGTTTGCGCAATGCCGAGAATGACCTCGACGAGCTTCAGCGCCTCCGCCCGCGTGACGGCGCGTCCGGGTTTGAATTGCTTGTCCTCATATCCCTTCACATATCCGCGCGCGGCCGCATCGCATACGAACGTTTCGTACCAACTGCCCGGCTGCACATCGGGGAAACACCGCACCTTGGTCGGATCGGGCGTCAGGCCTTTGGCTTTGTAGAGCATTTTGAGCATTGAAGCGCGATCGACGGGATTATGCGGCTTGAATGTTCCATCGGGGTTTCCTCCAATGACCCCGCGATCCGAGAGCGCTTCAATCGCCGCACGGTGCGCATAGTCCGCTTTCACATCGGGAAATTGAATGGCCTGAGCAAGCAACGGTACCAAAAAGACGGCTGCGAACGGCATGAAACGCGATAGGCGCATGGAGACGGGGGCGGGAACTGTGGCGCGGAGCGTACCGTGAACACTATTGTTGTTCAATTCTTCTCGCTGCGGATTCTCTTGAGTTCGGCCAACGAATGTAGCACCGCGTACGCTGCCTCCTCTCCTTTATTATGTTCGCCAAGCGCGCGCACCTTCGCATCCTCGAACGTCTTCACATACAAAATTTCGAACGCGAACGGCAGACCAAAGCGCATCTGCACGTCCATCATCCCCTGCGCGGCGGCATCCGCCAGCAAGCGCGCGTGATGCGTCTCCCCTTCCACGATAATCCCGATGCCAATGAGCGCATCGACTTCTTTCGCCTCCGCAAGCGCGCGCCCGATGAGCGGCACTTCAAACGACCCCGCGACCGGATGATCGGTGATGCACTGCGGATCAATCCCCGCTTTCTCCAAAACGGCCTGCGCCGTCTGCACCATCGACTGTATTTCCTCACCATAAAAGGAGGAGTACACGATCCCGATCCGCCACTTGGGATCAATGGGAGGCAGCGGCATCGCTGCGGGTCCGCCGGCGTGTGAGGAAGATGTGCGCATGGACGTTAGTTTATCACTTTTTGCCTTGTCGATGCAGCAAAGCCCGCATGAAGATATCCGTTTCGATATTCACCTGATCCCCCGGCTTTCGATCTCCGAATGTCGTCCGCTTCAAAGTTTCCGGAATCAACGCCACCGTCACTATGTCTTTGTCGACCGATGCAACCGTGAGCGACACGCCGTCCAGGGTGATGGAGCCTTTGGGGATGATGAAGGGGAGAAGTGCTGATGGGACGCGCAGCGACAACATCAATCCTGACGTCTGCGCGTCGATCTTCGTCACCTCCCCCACTCCTTCTATATGCCCCTGCACCACATGCCCGTCAAACCTCCCATCCGCGCGCATCGCCCGTTCCAAGTTCACACAATCCCCTTTTTTGAGTTTCCCCATCGCCGACTTCGCGAATGTCTCCGGCACAACATCAAAAATCAACGACGCCTCATCCATCTTCACCACCGTCAGACACACGCCGCTGATGGCGATGCTTGATCCGAGCTTGAGATCATCGAATCCCCTCGGACGGGCGATGATGATTGAATGATCATCGCGCGCGAGAACTTCTGCCGTTGCTTCGATAATCCCTGTAAACATGGTTTTACCTTATCATTTTCAATCTCTTGACACTACCGCAAAGAAACGTATCTTACGGCCTCATTTTTTTCCGCTTACCTATGAATACCACGCACGAATTCGACGAAGAGTCCGCACGTCAGCATCTGGAAAATTTACGGGGACTGTCCAGCGCCGTTGCGGCGTATGAACACGGCCCGCTCAACGAGCTTGCATTACGCATCGTCCACGACGTGGATTCAGTCACATCAAAAGATATCTTGAATGCATTGCAGGGTGCAGATGACGTGGATGCCGATTTTTTCTGGATGACATACTTCAGAGTCATTGTCGCCATTCGTCCCGCCCTGCGAGCTACATTGCAAAGGATGCAGATCGCACAGTGATGCCCCCATGGAAATTAGGCCATAGAACCCTGGACAGATGGCCTTTTTTCGTGTAAGCTCAAGCCTTCGTCCGGCGCCGCGCGCGGGCGATTTTTTGTTGTATTCACATTTTCTCCATTATGGACAGAATCATCGTCAAAGGGGCCAAGATGCATAACCTGAAGAACATCGATGTATCGATACCCCGGAACAAATTGACCGTGATCACGGGGCTCTCGGGCTCCGGAAAGTCGTCACTCGCATTCGATACGATCTTCGCCGAAGGGCAACGCCGCTACGTGGAGTCCCTCTCCGCCTACGCGCGCCAGTTCATCGCGCAGATGGAGAAGCCGGAAGTCGAGTCGATCGAGGGATTGAGTCCCGCGATTTCCATCGATCAGAAGACAGCGGCACGCAATCCCCGTTCGACCGTGGGGACCGTGACGGAAATTTACGACTACATGCGTTTGTTGTGGGCCAAAGTCGGCAAGGTGCACTGCAGTATCTGCGGACGCATTTTGGGAAAGCAATCCGCAAGCCAAATGGTGGAGACGATCGCGAAGATGCCGGACGGGCGGAAAATTTCGCTGCTTGCGCCGGTGGTGGAAGGACGCAAGGGCGAGCACGTGAAGATCATCGATGCCATCCGCCGCGAAGGGTTCGTGCGCATGCGCATCGACGGACAGACCGTGACGGTGGACGAAGAGATCAATTTGGATCCCAAGAAAGCGCACACGATCCAGATCGTGGTAGACCGTTTGGTGGTGCGCGATTTGGAGATGAAAGAAGGAACGGCCAATCCCAACCGCTCGCGCTTGGCGGACTCTGTGGAATTGGCACTGCGCAAAGGCGAAGGATCGATGATCGTGCTGGATGCGGAGAGCAACGAAGAGACGCGCTTCGCGGAATCGTTCGTCTGTCCCGATCACCCGCAAGAGAGCATCCCGGACATTGAGCCACGCAGCTTCTCGTTCAACTCCCCGCACGGCGCATGCCAAACGTGTCACGGCCTGGGATCGATCCTGCAGGTCGACGAAAGCGCCATCATCCCCAATCCGCGGCTCTCGCTTGCGGAAGGCGCCATCCATCCCTGGGCCACGTCCGCCAGCCGCACGGGCTTCATGCAGCAATTATTGGAAGCACTCTCCCTGGAAGTGGATTTCTCCATGGATACGCCGTGGAAAGAACTCTCCGACGAGCACCGCAAAATCATCCTGCACGGCTACCCGCGCTCGCTGAAAGTGACCGTGAGCTCGCTCAAGTTCGGCGGCACGTACCAGACGACTTATGAAGGCGTGATTCCAAACTTGCAGCGCCGTCACAACGAAACGGATTCCAGTTACATCCGCCAGCAGATCGAAGAATACATGTTGGAATTGCCCTGCGGAGAATGCAAAGGACAAAGGCTCCGCAAAGAAATCCTCGGCGTGACCGTCGGTGAGAAAAATATCGTGAACGCGACGGACATGGCGATCGATGAGGCGAAGACGTTCTTCAGCAGTCTCATTCCCGCAGAGAAATCGAAATTGGCTCTGACGACCTACGAATACACCATTGTGAAAAAGGTCCTGAGCGAGGTGATTGCCCGCCTCCTCTTCCTGGAAAACGTCGGATTGAAATATCTGACACTCTCGCGCTCGGCCGCGACGCTGTCCGGCGGCGAAGCCCAACGCATCCGTTTGGCCACGCAGATTGGATCCGCACTGCAAGGCGTGTTGTACGTACTTGATGAACCGTCCATCGGTCTGCACCAGCGCGACAATGCGAAACTCATCAACACCCTCGTCCAACTGCGCGACCTAGGCAACACCGTCATTGTCGTGGAGCACGATGAAGAGACGATTGAAGCCGCGGATTACCTGCTGGAAATCGGCCCCGGCGCCGGCAAACTGGGCGGGCAGGTGATGGCGCAGGGTACGCCGGAGGAATTGATCAAGCAGGCAGATTCCGTGACGGGACAATATCTGAGCGGCCGCAAGCGCATCGAGATTCCCAAAAACCGCCGCAAAGGAAACGGCAAGGCCATCCAAGTCAAAGGCGCGCACCACCATAACTTGCAGCATGTGGATGTCGATTTCCCACTGGGAACATTCATCGGCATCTCCGGCGTGTCCGGCTCCGGAAAGTCGAGCTTGATCCACGGCATTCTGGGACCCGAGCTGCAACGCGTGCTGAACAAAGCGCACACCAAGCCGCAGGACGTGAAATCCATCACGGGCCTGGAACATTTGGACAAAGCCATCGTCATCGACCAATCCCCCATCGGCCGCACGCCGCGCAGCAACCCCGCGACGTACACCGGCGTGTTCACCGACGTCCGCGATATTTTCGCCACGACGCCCGAGGCCAAGCTGCGCGGTTACAAGCCCGGACGCTTCAGCTTTAACGTGAAGGGCGGTCGCTGCGAAGAATGCGAAGGCGACGGACTGAAGCGGATCGAAATGCACTTCTTGCCGGACGTGTTTGTGACCTGCGAATCCTGCCACGGCAAACGCTACAACCGCGAGACGTTGGAGATCACGTATAAAGGAAAGAACATCTCCGAGACATTGGACATGACCATCAGCGAATCGCTCCAATTCTTCAGCGCGATCCCCTCCATCAAGAACAAATTGCAGACGCTGGAAGACGTGGGGCTCGGCTACATCCGTCTGGGCCAGAGCGCGACCACGCTCTCCGGAGGAGAAGCGCAGCGCGTGAAACTGGCGACGGAGCTCACCAAGCGCGCGACGGGCAAGACGTTTTACATCCTCGATGAGCCCACGACCGGTCTGCACTTCGATGACATTCAAAAGTTGCTCGAAGTTCTGCAGCGCCTGGTCGATAAAGGAAACACCGTCCTCGTGATCGAACACAACTTGGACGTGTTGAAGTCCGTCGACCACATCGTGGACATCGGTCCCGACGGCGGCAGCGGCGGCGGCAAGATCATGGCCATCGGCACGCCGGAGGAGGTCGCGAAGGTGGGGGAGAGTTATACGGGACAGTACTTGGCGAAGATGCTTGCGAAGCGCAAGAAGGGATAGACGGGATAGACGGCATAGAGGGAATAGACGATTCCACACCTCTATCGCGTCTATGGCCTCTATTCCCTCTATCACCCCCTACTATTCTCGAAACATCACCCACGCCCCTACACATGCAACGTCACTTCACCGCCACCGCCTTTGTGATCGACTCCCGCAAGCGCGTCCTCCTGCTCTGGCACAAACGCCTAGGGCGCTGGATGCCCCCGGGCGGACACGTGGACGACAACGAAACGCCCGAGGACACCGCCAAGCGCGAGTGCAAAGAGGAGACGAACTTGGACGTGGAAATTCTCGGCGAAGATCATGATGATTTATTCGCGATGAATCCGCATGAAGGACGGATGCTGAAAAAGCCCGTCGCGCTGTTGCTGGAAAATATTCCCGCAAGCGAGGAGCGCAACGAACCCGCCCATCAGCACATGGATTTTTTGTACCGCGCCCGGCCGCTGGATGAATCGCAGGTTTTGACCCTTGCGGAGGACGAAGCCCGGGAACTGAAGTGGTTCACGCGGGGGGAAGTCGAAGTTTTGGATGAACGGACGGAGATTTTCAGTAACGTGAAGGCGTATGCCGTGCAAATGCTGTCCTAAAACACTGCAGAGGAAAGCCAAATATTCGCTCCCCGAAGCGGTGGGAGTCTGGTAAAATAGAAGGCTGTATGCAGTGGAACGAGTTCCGTCCGGCCATAAAGCACGTGTCTGCGACCCAGCAGACGCGCATCAAACCAGGATTTGAGTTGGGAGAACGGAAGCATGGCCCCCAAAAGCGCAAATCCGGGGAACCGTATTTCAACCACCCCATCACGGTGGCGACGATGCTGGCAAACATGGGCGCCGATCCGGATACGATCATCGCGGCCCTCTTGCACGATACCGTGGAAGATACCGATCTGACGCTCCCGGAAATCGAAGAGCAATTCGGACCGACCGTGCGCACGCTCATCGAAGGCGTCACGAAGCTCTCCGTCTCCGACGTCGGCGGACCGAACTTGGACGAGCAGACGGAGACACTGCGGAAAATTTTCACGCTGATGGAGACGGACGTGCGCATCATGGTGATCAAAATCATCGACCGCCTGCACAACATGCAGACGGTGGAATTTTTGAAGGAGGAGAGACAGCGTACGCTTAGCCAGGAAACGCAGGACGTGTACGTGAAAATCGCGGACCGCTTGTGCATGCAGGATATCCGCGACGAACTGGAAGCGCTCTGTTTGGGCATTCTGGAACCGGCCGTGTTCAAGCGGCTTGTGGCGTTGCGCGAGGAAAATCAAACGAAGGGAACTGCAGTGGTGAAAGAAATGCAAAAGCGGCTCCAAACGCATTTCCCGGAACATACGGACGACGTGCACATGAAACACGAAGACAAATCGTGGGACAGTCTGCGCGAACAGTTGAACACGGAAGGCACCGCCGTGACGGGAGTTTCCGGACTCACTGCCGTCTTCGTCTGCGACACGCTGGATACGTGCTACAGAGTATTGGGGATTCTGCATCAGATGTGGAAGCGGGAATCGATGTCCTTTCAAGATTTCATCAACACGCCCACCATCAACGGGTATCGGGGACTGCACACCACCGTCATTCTGGAAGACGGTACGCGCGTCCGCTGCAAAATCCGCACGCAGCAGATGCACGAATACGCGCGCAAAGGCGTGACCACTCTCTGCTTCCGCAGTGACACCCGCGAATTGCACGATTGGCTGCCTTGGACACAGCGCATTTCTCCACTTTCCGCGGACACTCTCGGCCGCAGCAAAGAATTCTGGGATACGCTGCAAAGCGATATTCTGGGCGAATCCATCCTCATTTACGGCCCCGGCGACCAGACGATGCTGGTACCCAAAGGTTCGACAGCATTAGATGGCGCTTTGTACATGTTCGGAAAAGATGCGCTCAAACTGACATCGCTCAGTATCGGCGGCAAGGAAACCACAGCGCTCGATATGCCGTTGACGCACGCCATATCCCTGAATGTCACATTGGGGGATAACGTGACGGTAAAACGTGAATGGATCGACAAGGCGCGTACGGGGTATGCCACAGCGCTTATCCGCGGCGCGCTGGTGGAAGGAAAATCCGATACGGAAAAAATCCCGGTCGGACGCGAGCTGTTGCAACGCGTATTGCGCCAAAACAGAAAAGGATTTTTGGAGGAATTCAGCGAACAACACCTAACCGGCAAATTGCAGCAATTGGGGTACGGCTCGCTGCCCGAATTGTACATCGCCATTGCGAACGGGCGGATCGAGCCGTCATCCGCCTACGCGGTGCTGTTCGAAAAACAGAAAAAAAACGGCGCGAACGGCAACCGCGCTTTCTTCCGCATGCAATACGTGCTGGAATCCGACGGGAACGATACGCTGGACCGCATCCATGAAATCCACCGGAAGTACCGTCATGATCTGCAAAACACGTATTACAAACTGGATCGCATCCGCACCGTCGTCGCCGTACAAGGCACGCTGACGCTCCAGGAGCGCGAGGAATTCGCGGCGGAAATTCAGCGCGCGGGAGGCAAAGACTTGCAAATCACCTCCAAGTACACGCGCATCCGCCGTTACGCGAGCGTGGGCGTGCTGGTCATGCTCTGGGGGCTGGATCCGGTTTTCGCCCATGAACTTCTGAAAAATATCACCGTCGTCGATCTCACATTCATCCGTTTCGGCACCTTCCTTTTGGCATCGTTGATCGGTTATGCAACTCACACGTTTTTTTCCTCCGCCAAACTCAAGCCGCTCTCGCCTTTCCATCCGCTCCTTGTCCTCTGCGGCGTAGCGCTCTTTTTAACAGGATTGCTCACTTATCTGACGGTTGATGTGCTGTACGCCACCCAATACATCCTCTTCATCATCGGCGGGCTTATCCTCACCGTCCTCGCACGGCAGCTGTTTGAAAAAACGTTCGACCGCATGCTTTTTGTCACCGGCCTTCTGGTTGCGGCGACATTGGCGCTCACTTTTTTCTACAACGCGCACTTCCCCTCATCTCACGTCCTGGCTGCCGTCGGCGCATCGCTTTCTTTCTCTCTGTACTCGCTCTTGAGCAAACGGTACCAAGATGTGATCGGCAAAGTTCGTGAACGGTACCCCGCCTACATGTTCTGGGTATCTCTCGTGTGCTTCGTCTTCGCCCTGCCCATGCTCCCGTATACGACACTGTCCACGCTCTCCGCGGGCATGTTCGTGACCGCGATGGCATTCGTCTTCGTCTTCACCATCCTGCCGTACGTGCTCTACTTCGAACTGATGCGCCGCATGGATCCCGATGTGCTGGATGGCACGCTGCCCTTTGTCTGCATCTCAACCATCATAGGAGAAGCTGTCTTTACAGGCTCACTCTTCCCGCTTGTTTCCATCCCCATCGCGCTTTTCTTTCTGCTGCACGCCATGCGTCCCGCGCCTACTTTTTCGCCCGCGGCGTCAACGACAAAAAGTGCATGAGCCACCCGACGACAATCTGGTATTGCTGGCCGCCAACGGTAAAAGGAAGAAGTCTGTTATTTAGAAAATAAGAAAGACGGGCTTCATGGCGCGAATGCGTATGCGCCTGCAGACTGCGCTCATTTTTCACGGGCTTCGGAAGTCCCGGGAGATTCTGCAGCAATACCTCCGTTCCATCGGGACGACGGATTCCTAGCAACATCGCAATTGCCGCTCCGGCAAATTTAATCTGATGGGCTTCGCCGCGTTCAGGATTCAATTGCGTGGAAATAACATGGAATCCTTTGTTACGGGTAATTCCCGCATATCCGCTGTTGTTGTACTGCGCCGCACAGGTGATATCTTCCACAACTGCAAAACTTGAAGGATGATCGCGTATGTAATCGACAAAATGCGGCTCAAAATTTCTGTCGCCAAGTTCCGGATTCGGCAGCTCAAACACCGGCTCTGTCACATTTGTTTCGGGGATGCATATCTGACAATCCGCTATCGCGATACGATCATTTTTCCCATTGTTGGGAATGTCCGTTTCCACAATCAGAAAATTCGGATCCATCAGGCGTTTTTCCTCATATTCCGGAGAATAGTGACTGACAAAAAATCCGTACTTTTCCGCGATTTTATGCAAATCTTGTACAAAAACGTCAATGTCCGACGCCGTTTTGACTCGCTGCAAACGCGCCAACATGCGCTGATCGTTCGCAAACAAGTTTCGGACCGCATCCATCGCCTGCAATCCGCCCGCCAACAATTCCATGACCGCAATGAATTGCGGACTGATCAGCAAAGAATTGTGTCGTTCGGCCAATTTGGGGGCATGCGATGCATCTTTCAAAATATGTATCTGTGATTTCAGCAAGGAATCTTGCTCCCGCAATACGCGCGCACGCCCCAACTCCACAGTCTCCCTGACCTGCTCCCGCAAACTCCATACCTGCAAGAACAGTACATCTTCTGGGCTTGGTTGTTCCAAACCAAGCCTTACACCGGAATCAATTTTTCTCTCAAATTGACTGTTTAAATCTCCAAGTGAAACTTCGCCTTCAGATTCCGTATCATCCATCATAAATTAAGGAGTTGAGTACAATATAGTACTCAAAAAAATCTGGGGTAAAATACAAAAAAAGGCTGAAGATGCAAGAAAGGCTTTCTCAGGCGCCTGCAAATTTAATGTTTTCACGTAGCCACACTTCAAGATGTTGCTGAACTGTTGTTCGCAGCGCGCGGACATCCAATACACCTCTTGCAGCTTCATATTGGCGCGCCAGCATGGGATAGAGCTCGACACTGATATCCGTAATAAATCTTGCGGCAACTATCGGCTTTAAACGCTGTAAAATGCCTTTCTTTTCCAATTGGAGACGTACGACGGTCATAATATTTCCCAATATCAGAGTCCGTTCTTCGTACTCTTCATGATCATCTGTCATTGTATCCCCAGTAATGGCCCTCTGTCTTTCAAGGGGTTCGGCAATCCCGATTTCTGTAGCAGTCGCAGACATAAAAATGATGTAGGAATCTTATACACCAACTTTGTCAATTGTAAAGCGATTCTTTCGTATTTTTGTCCTGTTATACCTGCGCCAATCGCTGGAATCCTCTTGGATCTTCCAACAAATACCGGATGGCCGCCCGTACGCGGGCAGTATCCGACCAAGAAACCCATTCCTTATGGTTATGGGCCCGATTACCACGAATTGGCACTGTCAGCACCCCACGCTTGGTTCCTTCAAAGGAAGGATTGCGCAGACCGTCAAGCATGGCAGTGGCGTAGAGTGTTTCATCGCTCACAGAAGACGCTCCTGCGGCGACGGGTTCTTGACCCGATACTTCGCGAAGCCCGGCTTGCAGAATATCGACTGCCGGGTGCGGCAAAGGCTGGCCTTGTGGATCCAAGGGCATCGTATAGGGGCCATAGGACGTTTCGTTCGACAGTAACCCCAGCGTATAGCTGATGCCATACCGTGCCCAATCCCCCCGGCGGGAAATTTCTGCGAAGATCGCCCGCTGGTGATCCAAAGAACGCTGCAGCGTACTCGGCGGGACCAATTGGATATAATATCGAAAACGCGCCAGGCGCGGATTCGTAAAACCATACGGGTCATCGGATTGCACGGGCCCCATGTCAAATGCCTCCGGACCAAGGAGCGGATGGTTCGCCTGCAAAGAAATTTGGCCATGTGCACCTTTGTAAAATGCTTCGCGTACCGCACGCATGCTGTCCACATACGCTTCGACCGCATTCGGCAGACCATTGACCGCGCCGTGCCCTTGCATATCTCTGTCGATGGCGATGGATCCCTGCATTTTGAACCGCCCGCGACGGGCAAGTATGTACCGCATCGCATCATCTCCGTCTTCCGGAGTCACACTCAACGGACCGATCTCGGAAGAAAGGACCAAATCGATGTTGGCCCATTCCGGCCATTCCCGTATCAGCTTGAGAGCGCCTGCGGAATCCTCTTCCTCATCAACGGTAAACACCCAATATACCTGCATACCGTCGGGCACAACTGTATCGACGGCCAAAGCGATATTATTGAGCACGGCGGCACCCATGTCCCACACGCCCAATCCGCGCTTACGGTCTGCATCATGAGGATCGGTGAGCAATTCCAGCATTCTGGTCCGTGCCGCGATTTCCGCCTGCCAACCGGGAGCACGAAGCGTGGGAAACGGGACATCGGCCGGAAAAACTGTATCGATATGAGCCGGCATCATGATGGTGTATCGGGACGACGCACCGCTTCCTTTTCCGACAATCAAGTTGAACCGATCCGCATCAACCTGCTGGCGCTGAATGTGCACCGGCTGTATCCGCTGGATTGCCGCTCGCTCCGCTTGCTCCTTGCGTATCAAGCCTCCCTGCATCAATTCTGCTTCCGCGCTCTCCAATTGCATGCGCAATCTCTCGTTGAGCATGTATTCTATCAGCTCCATTTTCTGCGCCTGGCCGGGCAGGGTGAATGATTCCTGCCGCGTCAGCCGCGCAAACTGCCTTTCATCGACGGGCGTGAGTGACGGGATGTTCATGGGAACTGGGATTCTTCTCTCCCTGATTATCGTCGTCAATGAATCCTCGATGTTTGCCGCGATTGCCGTTCCATAGCAGCGATTTTTGCGTACAATCCCTTCGACTCAGCCTCGCTACACTCGGCTTCGCTCAGGGCAGGCAAGCGAGCGACCACTTTCCGATTCTGAAAAATGTTCGACCCCCCTTCGTCTCGCTTCGCTCGCTCAGGGCAGGCTCGCCCCCAATATGTTTGATCCTGTAGACCCTCGTCAGAACTTCCCGGCATTGGAACGCGGCATTCTTCGCTACTGGGCGGAGGAGGATACGTTTAAGCGGTCCATCCGTTCGCGATCCGTTTTGCAGGGCGATCCGTTGGACGGACCGGGCGGAGACAGTGAAGAGAATTTCAGTTTTTACGATGGCCCGCCGTTTGCGACCGGGCTGCCCCACTACGGCCACCTGCTCGCCGGAACCATCAAAGACGTGATCCCCCGCTACCAAACCATGCAAGGCAAACGCGTGGAGCGCCGGTTCGGGTGGGACTGTCACGGACTGCCCATCGAGAACCTGATCGAGAAAGAACATGACATCAGGGACAAGAAACAGATCGACGACATGGGTGTGAAAGCCTTCAACGATCTGTGCCGCGGCGCCGTGCAGCGCTACACCAAAGAGTGGCGCAACGTGGTGGAGCGCATGGGCCGGTGGGTGGATATGGACTGGGACTACCGCACGATGGATCCGGAATTCATGGAGAGCATCTTCTGGGTGTTCAAATCGCTCCACGACAAAGGATTGATCTACGAAGGCTACAAGCCGATGCACGTGTGTCCGCGCTGTGTGACGTCGCTCAGTAACTTTGAGGTGACGCAGGGATATAAGGATGTGACGGATATGTCGGCGTACGCGAAATTTGAAGTGACAGAGGGGACAGACGGCATAGAAGGGATAGAGGGGAAGACGTATTTCTTGGCGTGGACGACGACGCCGTGGACTTTGCCTGGAAATCTTTTCTTGGCAGTGAATCCGAAGACGAAATATGTGAAAGTGAAAGCAGGCGATGTGACCTACATCGTCGCGAAGGAGAGAGTGGAAGATGTTTTCAAAGGGATCGAGCATGTGGTCGACGACAAAGCGATGACGGGCAAGTCGCTCGTCGACATGCAGTACACGCCGCTTTTCCCCTACTTCGTCGGACGCTATCCGAAGACATTCCGTGTCGTCGCGGGAGACTTTGTGACGACGGAGGACGGCACGGGCATCGTGCACATCGCACCGGGATTTGGAGAGGATGACTTCCGTATAGGTAAAGAACAGGGCATCGATCCGCCGCTGCAGCATGTGAGCATGGAGGGGAAATTCATCAGCGATGTGACGGATTTTGCGGGCATGGATGTGAAACCGAAAGATGACGCGACGAAGACGGATCAGAAAGTGATCGCGTGGCTGGAGAAGGCCGGAAAAATTATCCGCACCGCGAAGTACGAGCACAGCTATCCGCACTGCTGGCGCTGCGATACCCCGCTCCTTAACTACGTGACATCTTCATGGTTCGTAGCGGTCGAGAAGATCAAGAAGGACATGCTCGCGGCAAATGCACAGACGCGCTGGGTGCCCGAGCACATCCGCGACGGACGGTTCGGCAAGTGGCTGGATGGGGCGCGCGACTGGGCGATTTCCCGCAGTCGCTACTGGGGCACGCCGCTTCCGATCTGGCGCAATAAAGAGACGGGCGATATGGAGGTGATCGGCAGCCGCGAGGACTTGATGAAGCGCTGCCAGATCCGCTTCACACGCCTGACGGTGCTGCGCCATGGCGAGAGCGACGGGAACGTGACGCCGCGCTACCAGGGAAAACTTCCGGGCACGAATTTGACCAAGCGCGGACAATCGCAAGCGGCGGCGACAGGTGAGGCTTTAAAGAGCGAAGGCGTCACGCGCATTTACTGCTCCCCGCTCGCGCGCACGCGGCAGACGGCGGAGGCCGTGGCGAAGGCGACGGGCGCGGAGATTATTGAGGACGAACGTCTGCGCGAAGTGGAGTTTGGCGAGTACGAAGGCAAGTCGATCGACTTCTCCGACCTCGCATTCGTGAAAGCGCGCCGCGCGCATAAGTTGGAAAACAATTTGGTCGAAAGCATCTACCACTTCCCCGGCATGGAGACGTGGAGCCAGGTGCAAGCGCGCATCGACGGATTTTTGCGCGATATCCTGACCCAACACCCCGGCGACCACATCGTCGTGGTGACGCACGCCGATCCTCTCTTGAGTCTGAAGCACTTCTTCACCAAAGAAGAACCGCAGAAATTGGTCCATCAGCCGTATCCGTTCTTCGCCGAACCCATCACCTTCTTCTGGGACCACCGCACCAACGCCGCGCTCGATCTGCACAAGGAAACCGTCGACGGCATCGTGTGGCCGGGAAAGAAACATGCGACGAGCGTGGAAGTCACCGCAGTGCGCCATGGCCAGACGGACTGGAACGCGAAAGGACTGGTGCAGGGCGAAGATGATATTCCGCTGAACGATACCGGACGGAAGCAAGCCGCTGAGCGCGCGCAGGCACTCAAAGGCAAAAAGTTCGACGTCGTGATTTCTTCCGATCTCTCTCGCGCGCGCGAAACCGCGCAGATCATCGCCGATGCGCTTGGTCTCCCGCTTGGGGAGGCGTGGCATGAATTGCGGGAACGCAAGTTGGGGACGTGGAGCGGGAAGACGGTGGAAGAGATTCATGCGATGCATCCCAGCCGCGCCAAGGGGAATCCTGCCTTCCATCCGGGCACGCCGGAGAACGGCGAAAGTTTGCAGCACTTCATCGCGCGCGTGGAAAAAGCGTATGAACGATTGCTGCGCGAGTATCCCGGGAAAAAAGTATTGCTTGTGGCGCACCGCGGAACAGTGCAGGCATTGCTGACAATCAGCGGAAATCTGACGCACAGCCAAGCCATCGACGCCGCGCCCTCCAACGGCGGCGATGTGACGCTGATGCTGCATCCTCCGCTCCGCCGTATCCCGGAAGTCTTGGACTGCTGGTTCGAAAGCGGATCGATGCCGTACGCGCAGAGTCATTTTCCTTTTTCCGCAGCCAGTGCAAATGACGAAAAGCTTGCGGGCGCGAAAAACCAAAAACCAAAAACCAAAAACCAACCAACCCCACATGGCTTCCCCGCCGACTTCATCGCCGAAGGCATCGACCAAACACGCGGATGGTTCTACACGCTCACAGTTTTGGGCAGCGCGCTCTACAAAACGTCACCGTTCAAAAACGTGATCGTCAACGGCACGGTGCTGGCGGAAGACGGCAAGAAGATGAGCAAGCGTCTGAAAAATTATCCGGAGCCGTTGGAGATTGTGGAACAACACGGCGCCGATGCCGTGCGTTTCGCGTTGATGAGTTCGCCGGCGGTGCGCGGTGAAGATCTGCGGTTCTCCGCAAAACTGGTGGAGGAACAATTGCGCAACGTCTTGCTGCCGCTGTGGAACACGTATTCGTTCTTCGTGACGTACGCGAATGCGGCCGAGTGGAAACCAACCGAAACGCGCCGCAAATCCTCGCACCCGTTGGATATCTGGATCCGCGCGGAGATCCAAGATTTGGTGAACCGCATGACGCAGCAACTGGAGAACTATGACCTCTCGGCCACGTGCGCCGAACTCGCCGAGACGATCGATGCGCTGACGAACTGGTACGTACGTCTCTCACGCCGTCGCTTCGCCGGCAAAACAGGCATGCACGCGGAGTCCGGAAGCAAAGCTGTGGGAAGTGACAATTCGCAAGAACGCGACGATGCGATCGCGACGCTCTACGACGTCCTCCTCACCTTCAGCCAAGTACTGGCCCCGTTCTGTCCGTTCATCACGGATGCGATGTACTTGAACCTGGTCGAAGATGAGCATGGCTCCGTTCACCTCACCGATTGGCCCGAGGAAAAAAAGCTGACGAAGGTGGAAAACGCACTGCTCCACCGTCAGCGTCTGCTCCGCACGATCGTCTCGCTGGGATTGAAGCTGCGATCGGACCGGAAGCTCAAGATCCGCCAACCGCTGGCCAAAACCACCATCGCGATCCCCGCATCCCTGCTCGCCGACGGCAATCTGTCTCCCGCCGAACGCACGCTGCTGCAGGAAGAATTGAATGTGAAGCAGATTGAATTGGTGGATGATCCGGGATCGCTCGCGACTGCGTACGCACAGGTCGACGCCAGGAAAGTAGGACCCCGTCTCGGCGGCCGCGTGCAGGAAATCATCGCCGCGGGCAAGCGCGGAGAATTCACGGAAGGCAAAGACGGATCCATCACGATTCTTGAGGAAAAACTGTCGGCGGACGAAGTGGCGGTGCTCTACCGCGGCCGCGAAGGCGAAGATGTCGCGGCCAATCACGGCATCGTGGTGTCGCTGGACACGAAGGTGACGCCGGAATTGGAATTGGAAGGCTTCGCGCGCGATCTGATCCGCGCCATCCAGCAATTGCGCAAAGACGGAGGGCTGGAATTGAACGACCGCATTACGGTCAGTATCGACGGTGCGGACGACATTCTTGCGGCACATCAAACGCTGATTTTGCAGGAGACCGGAGCGGATCTTGGAAAAGCCGCGGGTGAAGCGCAGACTGTGACCGTCGGAAAGCAGTCCGTGACCATCCGTTTCTCCGCGCAATGATCAATCTTCTCTTCCGCTTCGTCCTCAACGTCTTCCTGGTGTGGCTGCTCACCACGCAGTTTCCGCAGTACATCGTGCTCACGGGCGGCCCGCAGGGATTTTTGATCGTGGGTTTCCTGGTGACGGCATTGAACGTGCTGGTGCGTCCGCTGCTGGACTTGATCGCTTTGCCGCTCAAACTCCTCCTCACAATCATCGCGATCCTTATCGTGAACGTGGTGTTCGTGTGGATTCTCGTCCTCGTCGCCAACATGATCGACCCCAATCTCCTGCAAATTCACGGCGTGACGGGGTGGGTGCTGGTGGCGCTGTTCTTGGGTGCCGGGAACTGGATCATCAAGGTGTTGCTGAGATCGTAGGTTCCATGCCTTGTTCGTACATGCTCGTATCGATAATCGGTACAAAAAGTTTTCGAGGCCGCTGACGCACGGGAGACTGCGCCAAAAACAGCATCTCCTCACGCAAGCGGGATGCGTCGAACGGCTTCACACGATCATTGCCAAAGAGTGAATGACTGGCCAGATTCGCCACGATCGATTTTCCGCCACCGCCGTCTTTCCGCGCAAGAATCTCGCCTTCAGCATATTCCATACCCATTTCGGGAACACGAAGAAGAGAATAAGACATGTCCGGAAAACGCACGGACTGAATCACCCGGTGAATTTCCTGCAATTCATCGGTCTCAGTCACTTCCGTCGCATCCAAGGCGCCAAACTTAGTGAGAAACGCGATGGCGGAATGCACTGCTGTACGGATTGCAGCTGGTTCCTCATGGGATCCGCTTTCCACTTCCAATACCGGCACGTCGTCACAATCGATTCCGCCATAGAGCGACCCCGCGGGATACCCCACCTGCACGGGCACGATGTTCGTCACGCGCATGACAATCGGAATACCGTCGGACAATCTGTCCAAATCTTCCGTACGGCCTTTGATATCAATCAACATCGGTGTCGTCGGCAGTAATGTGCTGTGCACATCCAATCCGCCTTCCGCGTCTTTCAGCAATGGGTACAACTCGTTCGCACGCCGGATTTCCGAGGGCTCGCTCGAAGAGCGACGGTCCAACACATCTTCCGGCAAGCGATTCATGTTCAGCTGGTCGAACCTGCAGCGTCTTTTTTCCTCGAAGGTTTTTGCTTCAAAATATTTTGCTCCGGCAACAAGATTATTGATGACGGCATAGACGGTCCCCTGCAATTGATCCCGCAATGCATGCACGGCATGGATCGCGGCAAGTCCGCTCGGCTCATTGCCATGCGTCATCGCACTGACGATCAGCACCGGCCCCGGCTTTGTGCCTCCTATCTTCAGAACGCCAGGGATGTCTGCTTCTTTGGAGGCAGAAATTTCGTCGAACACTTTTCGTGTGTTGAAGGACATATGTGCGAATGTTGCGCCCATTCAGCAATGGATCTCAAGTCTTTTTCTGTCCACTTCTCCGTACATGCCAACTCCCTCGCGGTGAGGTATAACGGTCTGCATGTCCTCCATGGTCCACCCCAAGAAGGAACGGTCTATTGTGCCGCTGTTTTTGACGGTCTTTATCGACCTGTTGGGATTCGGCATCGCGCTTCCCGTGCTGGCGGTGATCTTTTTGGATCCGCGCGTCAGCATTCTGCCGGACTGGACGCCGCTGGGACTGCGCACGTTCAGTTACGGACTGCTGGTGGCCAGCTATCCGTTCGCGCAGTTTTTCGGCGCGCCGATGCTGGGAGCGCTCTCCGACCGCTACGGACGCAAACCTTTGCTGATGGCGTCGCTCTGCGGCACAGCCGTCAGCTACGTGCTCTTTGCGATCGGCATCATGCTCCATTGGCTGCCGCTTCTCTTTATCTCCCGCTTGGTGGCGGGCTTCATGGGCGGGAATTTGAGCATCGCGTTCTCCGCCGTCGCGGACATCAGTGACGGAAAAAAGCGGACGCATAATTTTGGCCTGATGGGGATGGCGTTTGCCCTGGGATTCATTTTCGGCCCGTACTTCGGGGGAAAACTGGCCGACCCGACGGTGGCCCCGTGGTTTGGATTGGATACGCCGTTTTGGTTTGCGGCCGCGGTCACGGGCATCAACATCGTCCTGTGCGCGTGGATCTTCCGCGAAACGTTGCAGACGCGGCGGCGCACGCCCGTCAGTTTGCTCACGGGACTCACGAACTTCCGCAGGGCATTCCGCGTCCCCTCGTACCGGTTGATGTTCACGGTCGTATTTTTAGTGACGCTCGGATTCAACTTCTACACGCAATTCTTCCAGGTGGTGCTGATCGATAAATTCCATTTCACGGAAGGCGGCATCGGCGACTTTGCCGCGTACACGGGACTGTGGATCGCCATCACGCAGGGCGTGCTGCTCTACCCCGTCACCAAACGTTTTAGTTCCAAATCCATCTTCAGCTGGTGCAGCTTGCTGTTGGGATTCGCCTTCCCCATCCTTCTGATCCCCGATCATCCGTGGGGGCTGTACGTTCTGGTTCCGTTCCTGGCGATCTTCTACGGGCTGAGTCAGCCGGTCTCCACCGCTCTCATTTCCGACCTGAGCGACAAGGAAGGGCAGGGCGAGATCATGGGGATCAATCAATCCGTCCAAGCCATGGCCATGGCCATTCCCCCCGTCTTGGGCGGGCTCGTCGCAGGCGTGCATCTGCAACTGCCTATCGCCGCAGCCTGTATCCTCACGTTTATCGGGTGGTATCTCTTCGTGCGACGATACAAGGAAGATCCGAAGCACGTCTTCCATCAGATTCGCACTCCGACAGTTTGATGGTTTAATTTGACATAAAATTCTATATATAATAGAATAACGGCGTAGCCTGCTTCAAGTTCAAAATACCTTCGATTTCATTCCTACTCTCTTTCCGAGCGAAGCCGTATGACACAACTCTTGCCGACCATTTCAATGTCCGATTTGCAGCGCTGCGCGAAGGAGCGACTGGAAGGAATTAAGGACTACGCCGTCATCCAACGCCATGGCAAAGACGTGGCTTTTGTCCTGCATCCAGACCTGGGAAAGATCCTTTTAGAGTCGGGTCTTTTGGAAGTCTTGAAAAGCAAATTAGCCCCAAAGGAAGCCATGAATCCTGCACAACAAATGAGTACGGATTCCCCGCTTCCGGAGCTGGATCGCATACTCGGCCAGGTCTTAAAAGAACTCAGTAAACGCTGATGCGCTACCCCACTGTCGAAATCTGCCGGCAGCTCCTGTTTCCATACATCCGCTCGCGGTTGATCGAAGCCGAACAGGCCCCAAACTATGAATTTGAGACGTCTGGCCTCCAGCGTCTGGCAAGCATTTTTGATCTGATGGAACGGGATGAATATGACGGAGCCCTGTCCAAAGCCGCATATCTGTTCTGCTCCGTCATCGACGGACACCCCTTCAGCAATGGCAACAAGCGCCTGGGAGTGACGGTTCTCTTGTATTTTTTGCTCTTGAACGGCTTTCTCGTCAACGCCCCCAATATGGAGGTGATGCGGTCTGAGCTTTCGCGCATCTTCCCCAGTGTCCATTGGGAGGAAATCCAGAGTTTTCACCAACCGCATGAGTATTTCTTCTATCACTTGGCGCTGATTATCGCCGACAGAAAACAGAAAGGGCATATGAGCTTCCAGCAGGAACAAGATGCCGTCCGGCAGCTCTTAGAAGTGATTATGATTGAAGGCTAAGGAATAAGGCTAAGAATGGAAGATTTTATGGTGGGGGAATGACGTGTCAGAAGAATGTATACTAGGGTTTACATTTTTTGTGAGCTTTGGTAGCCTGTCGCCCATTTTTCCGCTTTCCCATGCGCAAGTCTCTCTTCGCTATCGCCATTGCTCTGAGCATGGCATCGGTCCCCACCACCTTTGCAGCCGAACCCGTGAACACGGATGCGGAAGCGCACATGGCAGTCTCCCGCGTGGATTTTGCCGTCGCAGTGATGGATGAGCTGTACGCAAAGTCCAACCTGGAAGGATGCTTCACGGATCTGGCTCCCTCCGGCCGCATCACCTACACGCACCTCTTCACGGACGTGACGCGCGACATGTGGTACGCCAAAAAGCTTTGCGTCGGCATGATGGCCGGCGTGCTCAACGGCAACCGCGACGGATCGTTCCGCCCGCTTTCCGGCATCACGGCTGCGGAAGCCAGCAAGATTCTTGCGCAAGCCTACGGTCTGACCTATCCCGCCAAGAACCCGACGGGTGCCGCGTGGTATGACGCATCGATGTACGCGTTGCGCGAGATCGGCGCTCTGCCCAAAAACATGCAGCCGCACCAGATCCTCACGCGCGCAGACGTCGAATTCATCCTGAGCGTGATGCGCAAACAAGAGCGCTACCCCGCTGAACGCGTGATCGGCGAGAAAGACAGTCCTCTCGCAACGAACAGCGCGAGCACGCGCCGTTACACCGAACGTGTCTCGCGCCGCACGCTCCTGCAGAGCAAGTAATCGACACGCGGAGTATGCTGTACGCATGAAGCATACCGTTTCGTCATGGGCAAAGGCCGTCGGCTATACGTTCGCGCATGCGCAGCATGGCATGGATAAAGCGACGGAGTGGGCGCTCCAGAGTATGCGCAAAAGCCAAGAAAAATCTGCGTCGGGATCCAAGCCGAAGGGCGGTGCGAAACCGGCCGGGAATGCGTTCCTGCGATTTGTCGGGGAAACCGGCGAAGCGTACTACCGCGTGTACGAGCAGCTGAAACGCGCCAAGTAGCTTGTTGGACAGGGAAGATCTGGTAGCATGGCCTACTTTCATTTCTTCCCATTTTTCGTATGAAGAGCAAATTGCTCACGCTCGGCGCAGTCGCCGCAGGTTTGCTTGTGGCTGTTGCCGCGGTCTTCCCCGGTGGTTCCGTCCCCGCAATGACGGATACGCAGGTCGCCTATGCCGCTTCCGTTGATTACTATCTCAAGTTGGACGGCGTCGAGGGCGAGTCCAAGAACGACAGACACAAGGGCGAGATCGAAATCCTGTCCTACAGCTGGGGCCTGTCCCAGGGAGGCAGTCTTGCCGCCAGCGTCAAAGGCGGCGCAGGCGCAGGCAAAGCTTCCTTCCAGGATTTCAGCTTCAAGACGACGACCGGCAAAGCATCCCCGAAATTGTTCCTGGGAGCCGTTGAAGGAACGCGCGCAGCCAAGGCGGTGCTGACCTCCAGCAAGCCGGACAAGAACGGAGACTACCTGACGATCACCCTGAGCGATGTGCTCATCAGCTCGTTCAAGCAGGACGGTTCCCAGAGCACGGTCCCGGTCGACCAGTTCTCTTTGAGCTACTCCAAAATCGAGTTCGAGTACAAGGCAACCAAGGCGGATGGCTCACTCGATGCTCCGGTGAAGGCCGGTTACGATGTGAAGGCGAACAAGAAGATCTAAGGCCCTCAACCCCTAACCCCTTCTCCCTTTCGAGGGAGAAGGGGAATTTGGGATGTTTTGTTTTTTATATACACAACACACACTCCCCTTCCCCCTCAGAAGGGGGAAGGGGCTGGGGGATGAGGGCAGCCAGCTTCATCACCTCCACCTCCCACACCCCCTGCTTCTTTTTCGAGCCGCCAAACTTCTTCAAGAATGACGAGATGATCCGATAGTTATCCAAATTAAAATTCAACTCAAATTCGCCTTCCAGCGCATCGCGCAGATCATCTTCGCTTCCGTACGTGCCTAAATAACACCATTGATCGATCAAATGCACTTCAGTCTTTTGGCTGAGGAGATGCGTCTCGCGGATGCCGATCTTCCCCTGGAACGGCCACATGCGGTGCTTCATTGTCGAGAGAGCCATGCGCAACCTCAAGTTATGCTCTTCAGGAATCTCTTCACCGATACAAGCGCCTTTGCATTTTTTCAGGTGATAGCTGAAGCAGGATCCCACTGCTTTTTCGATGCCGATGATTTTTGGGCACAGCGAGTACGCCTCGCATAATTCTTCCAGCCGTCCTTTGGCCTGTTTCTCCCCTCGGAAGATTCCGTACAGGGAATCAAAATCCTCCGGCCGGATCTCCGCGGCCCGCGCAGTCGTCAGCGTTTCGTATCCGTCTTTTCCCTCGATGACCTTGAGCGCGCATTGGGAAGAGACGCGGCGGAGCTGGATGTTGTAGACCGGCAAATGTTTTTTGATGAGTTGGGATTCCAACAGCAACGCGCCCAGTTCCCCGACCGTCTCCCGGTAATCGATCTTCCGCACGCGTTGCGAAATTTCCATATCTTTGCGCAGTTGATGATCCCCGGAAAAATGGCTGAGCACACGCGTCCGCAGATCCACGCTTTTGCCGATGTAGATGGGCTTATCGCCTTTTCCGTAGAACAGATACACGCCTGTGCCTTCGGGGAGATCTTCCAGGCTTCCGGATTTGAGATGACTGGGCAAGGATGGATGCTTGAGCAATGACGAAACGGCCCATTCAAAATTCTCTTCGCCGCGTTCTTTTTGACCAAGGAACCAGAAGTCGACGCAGGCTTTGATGTCATCGAGCGCGCGATGGCGGCTTTCGCACTGCAACCCGTGCCGCTCGATAATCGCATCCAGATTATGGCTCCGGAAACGCGGATACAGAGCACGAGAGAGGCGAACCGTGCAGAGCGTTTTGGCGCTGAACGTCACATCCAGCCGCTTGAATTCGTTCTTCAGAAACCCGTAATCAAACCGCGCATTGTGCGCGACAAAAACCTTTCCCTCCAGAATACTCAACAGCTCGCCCGCAATGGACTCAAACGTCGGCGCGTCTTCCACGTCGCTGTTGGTTATCCCCGTGATGACCGTGATCATCTGGGGAATACTTCTTTCCGGATTGATCAGCGTGCTCCACTTCCGCACGACCTGGTTGTTTTCCACGATAATGACCGCCACTTCCAGCACACGGTCATACACGGCGTTACCGCCGGTTGTTTCGATGTCGACGAAGGCGAAGGAAGTTTCCTGCAAAGTCATAGCAGGTGGACAACCGTACACAACTTGCGTGAGTGTCGGCAAGAAAGTACTTCAGATTCTGCGTGATCGATGTGTTTCACGCCGTCCGCCGCACGTTCGAGTGCACGGTGAAGTACAGACCCGAGAATATGATGATGATCACCGCAACGATCAGCGGCGTCTCCGGCGCAAAGCGTGCGGCGATGAAGCCGGAGAGAATGGGCGGGATCGCCTGAGCCAGAGCGGCCAAGCTCGCGTTGATGCCCAGCACTTCGCCCTGGATTTTCTGGTCTGCGCTGCGGCTGAGCAGCCCCATGAAGTTGGATTGCGAGAGTCCGTTCACCGTCGCAAAGACCGGGACGATGAGGATCATCCACCGCCAATCGGACGGCAACAAAAAGAGCAACGCGCCCAGACCCGTGGCCGTGAGCGTGACGCGCAGCACCGCGCGTTCGGAGAAATATTTGGCAAGATTGCGCGTGACGATGGCCTGCGTGATGGCGATCCAGATCCCTATGTACGCGAAGAAATCGCCGATATTCCCTTCACTGAAATGAAAGCTATAAATGAGGAACACGCCGAAGAACGACGTGAAGAACGCGAAACCGCCTTGGTACAAAAAGCCCGTCAGGAACAGCCCGCGCAACTGCTTCATGCGCACGGCGTTGATGATGTCTTTGACGGATTTATTCCACGTCAGCCGTGCCGTTGTGCGATGCATATTCGTCTCCGTGAAGCGGAAGAAGACGAAGATCGTATTCAGCAGGGCGAGGATGGCCGCGAACCAAAACGGTGTCGCCGCATTGAACCAACTGACAACCGTGGGATCCGCCAACTTCCCGCCGATGAACGGCCCCAGAATGAACCCCAATCCAAACGCCGCGCCCACGAGCCCGAAGTTCTTGCTGCGGTTTTCCGGAGTCGTCACGTCGGCGATCGACGCGTGCGCCACGGAAATATTTCCACCCGTGATGCCGTCCAGAATGCGGGAGAAAAACAGGAGCGGAATATCGTGCCGCAGAATGGCGATGGCGAAGAGCACGTAGCTGACGGCCGTGCCGAACAGTGAAATCGCGAGCACGGGCTTGCGTCCATAGCGGTCGGATAACTGACCCAGAATCGGCGCCGAGAAAAATTGCGCCAACGGAAACGATGCGACCAGAAGCCCCAGCAAGACATATCCTTGATCGACGGAATATCCCGCGGGCAGCAGGTAATGCGGGGAAGTCGGATTGGCCAGCAGCTGCGGCAGAATCGGGAACAAAATCCCGATGCCGACTAAATCTAAAAAGATGATGCAGAAGATGATCCAGAGCGGGCTGCGGCGCGAAGATTTTTTCGATGAAGAAGATGACATAGCGCGGCAGCCTACTGACGCCGCGCAGTTATGACCAGACAGTTTCAGGGGTAATTATCGTCATATACTGGTATAAAATACGTCGGACGATTTCCCCCTCCCTCGCATGCACCCCCACCCCCCGCGACCACCCCGCAGTTCCCTGCCCGAAGCGCTCATCGCGCTCGGCGGTCTCCTCAGCTTTGGCGCCCTCGTCTGGAACGGCAAAATTCAAACGATGAACAACATGTGGTTCTTCGTCACGGGCCTTGGCATGATCGTCGGATTCTATTTCCTGCTCCTCCTCTGCAAAGCCATCCACGTCTTCATGATCGGCGGCGACCAGTTCTGGTGGGAGCGATATGCGGAGGAAAATGGCGAGTGGAAGGAGAAAGAGATGAAGAAGCGGGAGGGGAAGTAAAAATGAGTGGGATTTTTATTGAGGCAGATCTCTGTTAATCCACTGCAAAATGTCTTCGATTGCAGGCCGCCTTTTCTTTCCGCTAATCTCGTGAGCCCAGTACACTCTTGCATCAACACCAATTTCTGCATACAAGCTAACAAGCTCAGCTGAGTCATCCCCGCGATCATAATGAACTTTTCCATAAAGCTCTATTACCTTTCGCATTCCTTTCACCTGAAAATCTGGCAGTTTACAATGACCATTTCTGAAACGATAAATAGGCTTATTGCCATTGAGTCCTGGGTAAAAAATTCCACCTATTTCAAGTTGTTTTTCAATATAAGAAAATAGTCCATATTCACTTAAACTCATCGCAAAACCTTCTTCGAAGTCATTCATTTGAAACAACATTCCTAACATTTGTTTTATTGTTCTAGCTTGTTTTCTGCATCGTTCCCATCTTTCAAATTCATCCGCTGAGAAATCACGAACTGCGAACCAATCAATAGCCTCAGGAATTGCGTTCACCATTTGAGCTATTTCAGAATTTGAGCTCATTTCTTCACTCTCTTCTCTTTCAAACAAACCAATCTCACAACGTATTCTATTGAGAATTAGATCGATTTCATTGTTTGCAACAATTTTATTACCTCCACCATTCAGAATATATCTTCTATAAAGTAATTCACGTGTATTCAAACCCGATTGTAAATACTGAAAAATCTTCAAAGATGTTTTATATCTTTCTTGAAGTATTGAGTTTGGTGTAAGTTTTTTCCGACGCCCTTCAAGATGATCATTAACCTCTGATTTTACGAAATCAACTAATGCTGTTTCCGGACTTTTTACTTCAATAACACCGTCAGATGAACCAATCATGATGTTTCGCGATGAAATAACAAGCGTTCCATTTTCAATGGAAAAATCTACATTTTCATTCTGTAATTTCCCTCTACTTAATTCATATATCTCAGCATCAGCTAGTGTTGAATTAAATCTTCCATAGATTCTTCTACCGAGCTTTATTTTTTCTCTCCCCTGATCCAAATTACTAAATTGAATTTTACATTTTTTTGCCAATTTTTTTATTGGATCTAAATTCAATTTCTGTTTCTTTTTTTTCTTTCTATTCGGAATCCAATATCTTGGATCCCTAAGAAGAGAAACGACTAACCAATCTTGTGCAGTTGGAAGTTGTTCAATAATTTCCTGTTTCCATATCTCCACAATCGTCCCATGTTCTTCATTATCATTTTTCGATAATTCTTCATCCTCTATTAGAAGACGTTTAAGAAATGGATCTTCGGATCCATAAACAATTTTTGCAGCAGCCATCCATATTTTAATATCTGTCGTTGGATCTCCATCCAGTCCCAATCTGCTAACCAATTCTCTGTATGACCTCACTTTTACAGTTTTTAGCGATGGCTTCCTTCCGGGATTTAAAACGGCATGCCACTCCGAACTAGTTGGGAAATGATTCCTAATTAACTGACAAGTCTCAACTGTAGATTGAGACACTAACACTTCTTGCAATTTTTCTCTTTTATAGTCTAAGAGTAACGGTATCTTGGACATTTTATTTTCGGTTTCTATACCGGGTGTCTCTTCCGATTTTTCATTTTTCGTTTCAGACATAGTCATTTGTTACGATTATTTCAAACAATTACATTCTGTCAATTATTTATACAATTAATAAATTCTGATAAATGCATGTTAGAAATCTGCTAAATCCTAACAAACATAGTGCTAGCTCCGCCACATCGCTGCCCGACGATTTTCAGCATATTTCACGTCACCAATTCCTATAAGGGAGCATAAAGAGGAGTCTTTAAAGCCAAAAAAAGCATCGAATTCCCTTCTGCCTATCCCTATAGTGGCGGCATGAATTCCACCCTCGCCACCGCCAACTTCGCCCGCTGGGAAGCCGCTCTGCTGACGCGTGAACCCAAGAACGTGGCCGCACTCTACACCGGCAACGCGACGCTTCTCCCCACGATGGCGAAAAAAGTGATCACCGATCACGACGGACTTATGGAATACTTCACCTTCTTCGGGTCGTTTCTTCCGACCGTATCCATGGTGGAGGAACACGTGATAGAGATTGCCGAACAGAGCTATCTTCACTGCGGGGTCTACCGATTCACACTCACCATGGAAGGCGCGGAACAACAAGTCGATGCGCGCTTTACGATGGTCTGGCAAAAGATCGACGGTGAGTGGAAAATCTTCCATCATCATTCGTCGCGGGTGCCGGTGGTGTGAAACATACATACGGCAAAAAAGATGCTCCAAAGGTACGTGGTTTACCATGAGCGAGCCTCGCTGCGCAGCAGCTGGCGAGTCGAATGGTGGAGATGCCGGGAATTGAACCCGGGTCCAACGTGTAGCACGGATGCCCGTACCGTCATGATCGTTGCGATACTCGCATCCTCTCACGAACGATCAAGCATGAGGAGCGAGGGATGACTTCTGGATACTGGTGTTCTCACGAAGTCCGATGAGAGTCCAGTCCGCTAGTGACGTCTGATTCCTCGTAGCGGAGTCGGAGGGCAGACGTGTTTCCGCAAAGGGAAACTTAGGCGGCGAGAACGAGGGACGGAGCGAACGTGAAGGAGGAAACCTCATTCACGAAGCGAGCGACCTTAGCGTTCACGCTGCGATATGCCGTTTTGGCATGTATGGTTTGCAACAAGTGGGTATCGGGAACCGTTGCCATCCCGGACGGAGGCGATCACGCACCATGAATCACGCTGTCGAAACCTGTCATCCCCATGGTGGATCGTCTGGCAGTGATGTAATAGATCGAGCAATCGATTATAGCAAAATAGCAAGCCTATGCCAAAGATTGGGTAGAAAAAAGGAAGACAGTTATTTCTCTCTACGAATACTCTTTTACAACCAAAAAATCCGCCGAATAAATTTGCTAAATAGGCGCCACAATCTCTGCAATAGAGATCTTTTGCTTGATGGATTGAACCGAGGATTCATCGAACGCATATGATTTGCAATTTCATCTCCATCTATCAGCCGAATGCTCATTTTTACGGCATCTCTTTTGGTATTAGCGTCATAGCCAAGCAATCCAATAAAAACGCCTAGGGGTACCTTGTCTCGCAACATACATCCGCCAAGCTCTCGCACAGGCGCAATTTTCATATAGTTGTTAAATCTAGGACCCCATTTCTTGCACTGGACATCCACTTTTTGATTATTCAGTTCACAACGAATATCTACTCCTCCATCCGCATGATGTTCACCAAATTTTTCCGTCACAAATACATGTTGATATCCAATGCTCTCCAAGAAAAATTTACAAAAATATTCAAAATCCATTGGTGACAGATCTAAAACATCTGCCATTGATTTCAGTTTTTCAAATCCCTCCTTAGTAAACATAGATACATTTTAGCAAGACGGTACCTCCATCCCTAATCGCTATACTCCCCTCCATGCCCCCCGGCTTCAGCGCAGAAGAACTGAAAATCATCCGCCCCCACAACACCCCGAAAAAGATTCAGGATTTTTTGGATACGATTCCGATGAATTTTGAGGTGGGGAAGCAGACGTGTTTGTCGCCGCGGCAGGTGTTGAAGGAGCGGCGGGCGCATTGCGTGGAGGGGGCGGTGCTGGCGGCTGCGATGTTGAGAGTTGCAGGATGGAAGCCGCTTATCATGGACCTGAAGTCGGCAGCGCATGATTACGACCATGTGGTTGCCATCTTCCAGATCGATGGACATTGGGGCGCGATCAGTAAAACCAATCACGGCGTGTTGCGGTACCGCGAGGCTGTGTACAAAACCATTCGCGAGTTGGCGCTGTCATACTTTCATGAATATTTCACCAATGACGGAGAGAAAACTTTGCGCGCGTATTCCGGGGCCATCGATCTCTCGCGGTTTGATACGACAAATTGGATGACGAGGGAGGATCAGATTTGGGACATCTACAATTATCTGTTCACCGTCCGTCACTACCCCATCCTCAACCGCTCGCAAATAGCGCGCTTGCGAAAGGCGGACAAGATTGAGCGGGAGATGGGAAAAATCAAGGAATGGAAGCGTCCCAAAGCCCGCAAACATGTATGATGTCATGCCCATGGTTCATCCCCTCTCCATCACCGCCTCCTACGCCTTCTTCCCTCTCACCGAGGCGGAACTGAAGACGTTGCAATCTGAACTGAAAACATTTGGTTCCACGCAGGGTATGAAGGGCTTGGTTCTGCTCGCGCCCGAAGGCATCAACTCGACTGTGTGCGGAACGGCAGACGTGATCGCCGAATGGAAGGAACATCTGCGTGGATTGAAGAGCGATATCGTGTTCAAAGACAGCAGTGCGCCGCGGGAAGTGTTTAAAAAATGGTCCGTGAAGATCAAGCCTGAACTGATCACGTTCAAACAGAAAAATGCCGCACCGAGCGGGAGACATCGTCATCTGACTCCGCGCGAGTGGAAACACATGCTGGAACGCGAAGATGTCGTGGTGATCGATACGCGCAATACGTACGAGAGTAACATCGGGAAGTTCAAGAATGCCCTCACGCCCGCCATCGACAATTTTCAGGAATTCCCCGCTGCCATGAAAGCCGCGTCCATCCCAAAAGACAAAACGGTGATGATGTACTGCACCGGCGGCATCCGGTGCGAGAAAGCGATCTTCAGTATGGAAGAGCAGGGCTATCAAAACGTGTACCAATTGGAAGGCGGGATACTGGCGTACCTGGAACAATTTCCCGAAGACGCATTCGAAGGCGAGTGTTTTGTGTTTGATGAGCGCGTAGCTGTCGATCAAAATTTGCAACCGTCATCGACGTACAAACTTTGCAGCGAGTGCGGGGATCCGGCGACATCCAGTACATGCACGCGATGCGCCAGCATCACGCATTCATCACGGTGATCGTCAGCTGCAACACCGTCGCGAAGCTCACCCACGCCAGGTAGGGAATTTGCGCGTAGGTCACACGGCGGTCATGCGGCCAGACGGCGATCATCGCCCAGATGATGGTGCTGAGGACGATAAGGATATCGATGCTGGCCAAGAGATTGCTGCGCAGTTGGAATTGCAACGGCGTGTACGCGAAGTTCGCGACGAGGTTCACTACGAATGGCACTGCCACGGCAGCAGGCATGCGTTTGCGGAAAACACGCAAGAACACGGACCCGAAAGAGATCGCGATGATCACATACAAAACCGTCCACACCGGACCAAACAGCCATGCGGGCGGGGCCCACGACGGCTTGAGAAGTTCACCGTACCAAGTATATGCATCCATGTAAAAGAAGGGTGAATGAACTTACATCTTCCTGCTGTCATACGCCCAATGCAAGACCGCCTGGCGCTGACGTGGGCGGCACGTGGGATCGCCACGGTGGCAATTTTTTTTAATCTGCGCGATGTGCCGCTTGATGGCGAGCCATCGTTTGATCTGGCGGTCGTCTTCCTCCGGCATGCGCCGGCCCATGTAGTACCTGCAGTACCACTGGAACCATCCACGCGGGTCGGCGGGGTGGATCCATCCTTTCTTTCGCCACACACTCAGCGGTTGACTGGCGTTGATGCCGAAGAAATTGAGTTTTGGATCGTGGCGTTCGGGACAGAGCTTGGCGTGCGTGAACCAGTCGGCGGAAAATTCCTCGCGGCAATCGGTCATGTACTTGCCGCCAAAAATCCCCAGTGCGAGCATCTCTTTGGGCGTGAGATCCGGCGTAAATCGCTCATCAAAATTCTTCCCCATCGGTTCACTGAGCGTGTACTTGGCCTTTTGCATGAGGTCATGGACGGTGACGACATGCGGACGGGTAGTGATTTTTTTCATCGGTCGACGTCACCACAGCGCCTTGTACTTCTTGCGGTTATCCCAGAGGAAGAACACGTTCAGCGCCAGCAGGAGCAGGCCGAGACTGGAAGAAGGAGTGAAGAGACCGGTATCCACAAACGCGTGGAAACAGACGATGTTCACGGTGACGGGCGCGAGCAGAATGGTCACAAGCGCCATGCGGTTCATGATCGTCAGAATAAAAGACGCGACAAAGACCACACCCATGACCGGCATCAGGTAGCGCGCATTCATCAGAGTTTCCATGAACGCCCACCCGCTTGGCGTGTACAAATCCGCAGTCGGCGCGGGGAAGACGCCGAATACACCCAAGATGGGCAGGAGCAGGAGCAGACAGAGAAGGACGCGGAGAACGATGCGGAGAATTTTCATAAAGAAGACAGGAAGAATGCAGAGAGTATAGGACGATCGGCAAGTGCGTGCGAGTGGGGCTGGTGCTATGCTTGCTTTCATCTTCTTTCCTCCCCACCCCATGCGTACCAAAGGTTGGACCATCACCTACTACGTCAGCACGATTCTGCTGTCGCTTTTCATCGTGCCGGGATCGATTTTTGACATCATGCAGGTGCCCGAAGCGGTCGAAGTCATGAATCGTCTGCAGTACCCCGCGTATCTGCTCTTGATCGTGGGTTACGCAAAAATCCTCGGCATCATCGGTATCTGGCAGACCAAGTGGCACTTCCTGCGCGAGTGGGCGTATGCCGGTTTGGTGATCGATCTCTTCGGCGCGTTCCTTTCGCACCTGATCGTGGGTGACGGAATGGCCTACGCGTCCGGCCCCCTGATCGGTCTGGTGATCACCCTCGTCTCCTACGTGAGCTTCCGCAAAACCGTCAAATGAAATCCTGGACGATCGCCTACTACGTCTTCACGATTCTCATCACGCTCTTCCTGGGACTGGGCGCGATCTTCGATATTTTGCAAACACCCGAGGCGGTCGCATTGATGACCCGCCTGCACTATCCCGCCTACCTCGCGACAATCGTGGGGTGGGCGAAAGTGCTGGGGCTGATCGGCATCTGGCAGAACAAAGTGCGCTTCCTGCGCGAGTGGGCATACGCGGGACTGACCATTGATACGATCGGAGCGGGGTTCTCGTTTTTGTTAAACGGCGACGGCTTCTTGCCGTCCTTGGGAGCCTTCATCGCCACGGCTCTTGTGCTGCTCTCCTACGCCGCACTGCGCGCCATTACGCCTCGACCGACGGGATCGGCAGCGTGATAAAGATACTCGTGCCTTTGCCTTCCACGCTCTTCAACCAGATGTGGCCGCCGGCTTTAAGAATAACGGTCTTGGCGACGAACAGTCCCAAGCCGTTGCCGTCGGGGCGGGACAGATGCGCGTTTGCCCCGCGCACGAACTTGCTGAACATGCGCGATTGATCTTTGGACGGAATGCCGATGCCTTCGTCGCGCACTTCGATCAGCGCTTCTTTGCCGTGCCGCTGTGCGGACACATGAATGACGGATTCCGGCTTGGAAAACGTAATGGCGTTCTGCACCAGCTCGTGCATCACACCGCTGATGAGGATGCGGTCGAGCGGTAAGCGCAGATTGCCGTCGACATCCAACTGCACGGAGAGTTTGCGCGCACGCAGATCCTCCTCGCACGCGTGCACCGTATCCACGATGATCTCGCGGATGTACGCCCACTCGGCCTTGTACGCGAACTTCCCCTGTTCCATCTGCGCCGCGCGGCGCATTTCATCCAAAATGCTGTTGAGCTGCGCGATTCCCCTCTCCATGTTCCGCGCCTCTTCCGCAAAGTCCTGCGTCAGCGTTCCCTTTTCGGCGCTTTCTTGCAGCGATTCCAAACTCCATTTGAACACCGTGAGCGGCGTGCCCAATTGGTGCGAAGAGATGGTGAGGAGCGCGCTGCGTTCATCATCGATGCGCTTCAAATTTTCCACGCGGCGGTTCCAGAGGAACAAGAACACGTACGCGGCGAACATCACGGCCGTCAACATCACAAGCAGGAATGCGACGGGAGAGAAGATGCGCTGCGTGAGACGGAAGAATTGCTCGGCATCCATATCGATTCCCAAAACGGCGACGACATTGCCGTTTTTATCCACCACCGGCGCATAGCCGGAAATGAGCGAACCCCACTGATCCGTCGTCACCGTCGCATCCACAGTCGGTCCGGCAAACGCATCGTTTTGGAGCGTGGGAATACTGGAAATATCGTACTGATCGCCGGGATACGACGCCTCTTCGTCTTCCTCCACCGCGCCGTTCCCGTTTATATCCAACTGCGCATCGGTCGCCAGCGAATCCGCATCCGCCACGAATTCCAAGACATCCGGGTCCTGCGTCTTGCGCATCACGTACACGAAACGGATGGCGGAAATGCTGCCGCGGATATTGCCCAAGCGCTTCACCATGTCCATGAAACCGGGATCCCCCATGTCTGCGGGACTATGGATGCGATCAATGACCTCCGCATCCAATTGCTGCACAGCAACCGCGGCCGTATCCCGCAATTTCTCCTTCAACTGCTCTTCCATCAACGCCTGGCCGCGCAGGTAAAACCCGGCCCCCATCCCCGTCACAAAACCCACCAAAATGCCCGCAAACAGGAGTATTTGCCACGTCTGCCGGAGAATGCGCAGGAGGGACAAGGTGTGTGTTGGGGTTTCTGGGTATTATACCAAAAAACACGCTCAAAAGCCACTGTCTCCGTGCAGCTAGGAAAGGCTATTCATGACCACCCCCAGCTCGTCAGCCACCAGTTTTCGCATCATGAACACTCTCCTTCCATTATCACTATAAATCACCTCTTTCATGTAATGGCGCATCATCAACAGACCGCGCCCGCACTCTCGTCCGGTATTTTCCGGGTCCGTGGGATCCGGGACATCTTCAGGATCAAATCCTTCGCCCTCATCTTGGACCGTGGCTTCCACTCTATCAGCATACAAGAACAGTTTTAGAGTCATTACTTTTGTCGGATCCAATTTGTTGCCGTGCTTCATCCCATTGATGCCCGCTTCCTCCAAAGCCATGATGATTGAAAAGATATCGGGTCCTGACAGTCCCTGGTCGCTCAAAGCTGTCTCAATCTTGTCCAATTCCTTCCGAAAGGCGAGGGTATCGTGTGACGGCATGACGCATTCAAAAAACGGCGTCGGGCTCTGAGGTGCCTCGTTCATGCCTTCATTGAGCGTCATACGGAAAAGGGAGAAATGTAGGGGCACTATAATGGCTCTTTTCGTGGTTCCAATGAAAATGTTCACTATTGTTTGCATTTGGCTTCTGGTAGCGCCAAATTCATATACACTTGCCGCACCAAAATTGGTGATATCGCATTTGGCCGCTCAAATTGCTATCCTCAGCCCCCATGCAACCCCTCTCCACCGACACCATCCGCCAGATGTACTTGGACTTCTTCAAGTCCAAAGGACACGCCGTCATTCCCGGCGCCCCGCTTGTACCCGAGAACGATCCGACCGTGCTGTTTACGACAGCAGGCATGCATCCGCTTGTCCCCTATTTGCTTGGTGAAAAACATCCGGCAGGAAAGAGACTCGTCGATGTGCAGCGATGTGTGCGGACGGGAGACATCGACGAAGTGGGCGACGCATCTCACCTGACGATGTTCGAAATGCTCGGCAACTGGAGCTTGGGTGATTACTTTAAAGAGGGCGCGATCGCGATGAGCTTTGAATTTTTGACGAGTGAAAAGTATCTGGGCATTCCCGTGGAGATGTTGGCGGTGACGTGTTTTGAAGGAGACAGCGATGCACCACGCGATGAAGAATCCGCAGGCTATTGGCACAAGATGGGCATTCCCAAAGAACGCATCGGATTCCTGCCCAAAGCCAAAAACTGGTGGGGTCCGGCGGGGAAAACCGGTCCGTGCGGCCCGGATACGGAGATGTTTTATTGGGTCGGCCCGAGTGAACTGCCGCCACCAGGATCGAATCCCGCAACGGATGATCCGAACTGGCTGGAGATTTGGAACGACGTCTTCATGCAATACAACAAGCAAGAGAATGGAACGTTTGTACCGCTCACACAGCAGAACGTGGATACGGGAATGGGATTGGAGCGCGTGGCGAAAGTTCTGCAGGGCGTCGGCAGCGTGTACGAGACCGACCGCATGCAGCCGATCATGAGCCGCGTGCACTCCATGGTTCACGACAACACGATGAGCCCGGGCGATCGCACGCGCCACATGCGCATCATTACGGATCACTTGAAAGCCGCGACGTTCATGATCATGGACGGCGTGCAGCCGGCGAATGTCGACCAAGGCTACGTGCTGCGCCGCATCATCCGCCGCGCCATCCGCTCCGCGATGCGGTTGTCTATCGATGTTGAAGGCACGTTTGCGTCCGCGGTTGCGATGGAAGTGATCGCGCAGTCCGAGCACGCCTACCCGATGCTCCGGAAAAAAGACGAGGAGATCACCGAGGTGCTCCGCAAAGAAGAGCAGCAGTTCGGACGCACGCTGAAAGAAGGACTCAAGCATTTCGAGAAGACCGCGGACGCTTCGACAACGATGATCGACGGCCAGGCGGCGTTCCATTTGTACGACACGTACGGCTTCCCCATCGAACTCACGAAAGAACTGGCCGCAGAACGCGGTTTGAAGATCGATGAAGACGGATTCACAAAAGCCTTCGAGGAACATCAAGCGAAGTCCCGCGCTGGTGCGGCTCAGAAGTTCGCAGGCGGGCTCGCAGATCACTCTGCCGAGACGACGAAATTGCACACGGCTACTCACCTGTTGAATGCGGCGCTGCAAAAAGTGTTGGGCACGCATGTGTCGCAGAAAGGAAGCAACATCACGACGGAGCGCCTGCGCTTCGATTTCAACCATGCCGAGAAGATGACGCCCGAGCAGATCAAAGAAGTCGAGAAGCTGGTGAACGATGCGATCACTGCAGACTTACCGATTGCGTTCCATCTGACGACCGTAGAAGGCGCCAAGAATGAAGGCGCGATAGGAGTCTTTGATGATCGATACGCGTCTGAGGTGAAGGGGTATGTGATGGGTGATGACGCGAAAGGCGTGTTCAGCAAAGAAATCTGCGGCGGACCGCATGTGGCGCGGACCTCGATGCTCGGGAGCTTCAAGATCCAGAAAGAAGAGAGCTCCAGCGCGGGAGTGCGACGCATCAAGGCGGTTGTTGCGGGCGGGCCGGCGGAGATTGAAGTTGCTGGTGAAGTAAATTGAAAATAGAGAATGGAAGATTGAAAATTTTGGAAGCAACTCTGATTACGGGGCTGCTGCCATAATTTTCCATTCTCAATTTTCCATTCTCAATTACTATAGCCAGTAATGCGCTCCCTGCGTTTGTCGCTCCTCGCTTTTGCCCTGCTGTTTCCCGCGACGACGTGGGCAATGCAAACCGCGACGTGGGATTTTACGAAGGCGCAGGTGCCCGGGTCGTGGGATACAACGCAGTTTGATGTGCTGCAACCCGAACAGGAGGGACTGCATTTCCGCGCGTCGCAAGAGGGGCGCTTTGCCCGCCGCTTTGACCCGCCGTTCGGCGTGCAGGTGATGGAGATCACCACCGTGTCCGCGGAAGCGCTGTCTCTCGATTTTGTGTGGCGCGCGCGGGGCGCGCAGCCGGAGCAGTATTATCAAATCAGCGTCCCCATCAAACAAGGTGAAAGCACCGCGCGCCTGAACATGCTGGACTACAGCACGTGGGATCCGCAGGCGGCGGATATCGGATTCGTCATTCCCGCGGGAGCGGATTTCCGGCTGCAGAAAATCACGTTCAAGCGATGGAATATCGGCGAGCAATTGGCGGAGATGTGGAAGTCTTTCTGGAAATTCGACCGCATCGAACCGTACAGCATCAATTTTTTGTGGGGTCCCGTGCTGACGCGCACGCCGCTCGCGACGGAAAATCTGTGGAACCTGACGCCGCCGCCGCGGGGCTGGTCGGTGGGGCGTTTTGTGATGCCGCTCATCATCCTCTGGGCCATCGGCATCTGGGCGTGGTGGATGTTCAAGCCGGGCTCGCGCGGACGGACGCTCTGGGGATTTCCTCTTCATGCCGCGGTTTTTATTCTGGGTTTTGCGGTTCTGTGGCTGGGATTTGATCTGCGCATGGGACTGGAAACCATCAGTTACGCGAAAACCGATTACGACACTTTTGTGTCCAAGCCCGCGGGCGAGCGCGTGTTCCGCAACACCTTGAACCTGCATGACGTGGTGGAACTGAGCCTTCCGGAATTGCGGAAATCCCCGCGCTTTGTGTTTCTTCCGCAGCCGAACACTCCCGCGCGGGCATTGGTCCGCTACCTGACGTACCCGTCGCTGCCCGCAACGGATACGGAGCCCATCGATGCACTCGACACGTGGCTGATCTTTGAACGGCCGGATATCGTCGTGGGGTCCGGCGGCACCTTGTTGCTCTTTAACGGCCAACCCATGACACGGCCAGGCAAAGTCCTGCGCGACTTCGGGAACGGGTCGCTGCTCTTCCGCGTCGGCGGCTGATTTTTCCGGTATGCCTCTTCTCCTCGTCCTCCTCGGCCTCGTTCCTCCCGCACTCTGCGGATGGTTTTTGGTGCGCTGTCTGGAAGGGCGCGACGCGGTGCTGACGCGGCTGGAACGCGGAACGCTCGGCATTATTTTCGGCATCACGGCCACGATGTTCGTGATGTTCTTGCTGCAGGTGACGCTCGGTCTGCGCTTGGATCTTCTGGGCTTTGCTATCGCCTTTGCGACCATACTCGTGCCGTGTGCACTGATCCGTTTCCTGATGCGCAGAAAGAGACCATCAGACGCTGTGACCAGCACTCCGGTCCTGGCGCCCAGTCCCCCGCTGCCGCTGTGGGGAAAAATCATCATCGGGATGCTGATGGTTTGGACGATCGTGAAAATAGCCGCAGCGGCATTCGCACTCTTCCATACGCCCACCTACTACGACGACACCATCGACAACTGGAACTACCGCGCCAAAGTGTTTTACCACGCGCAGCAGATAGAACTGGTGCTGCCGCCGGATACGACTCCCACGGGCATCAGTTCGTATCCGCCCATCGTGCCGCTGTTGAAAGTGTGGATTACGGATCTTGCGGGCGGCTGGAATGAATCGGCCAGTAACGGCCTGCATGCCATTTGGTACGTGTGTTGTCTGACTCTCCTGTATTGCGCCATCCGCAGACGCGCCTCAATTCCGTGGGCGCTGACGGGTGTGTATCTGCTGTCCTCTCTTCCGTTGCTCCTCATACAAGGCATGAATGCGTATGCCGATGTCTACGTCGCGTCGCACGTCTTCGCCGTTATTTCTGTGCTCTTTATGGCAGTAGATAGCGCAAATCGCCGCATTTCTTGGGCGTTGCTGCGCTTGGCGGGCGTGGGAATCGCGCTCCTCGCGGTCGGAAAAAACGAAGGGCTCGCGCTCTACGCGCCCCTCTTGGTGCTGGTCACTCTCGTTTGCGCGTGGATGCTGCGCAAAGGATCGACGTTCAAAACGCGCGATGTGGTGATGACGGGAATCTGGGTGGCAGTCATGCTCGTGCTGATTGCGGGGCCGTGGGTCGTCTACAAACAACTGAACGGCTTGGTGTTCGGCAACGCGCATTCCATCAGCGCCATCTCCGTCTCCTGGCACAAGGATGTGCCCTTTGCCATCCTCATCAATCTGTTTTTGGAAGGAAACTGGCTGCTGCTCTTCCCGCTCTTCGTCATCTTGCTGCTCATACGGTGGCGTGCCGCGTTCTCGTCCCCCATCCTGATTCCGACGATCTTTTTCCTCTTGGCCTTCGGCGCGCAGACGTTCCTGTACCTGTTCACCAGCCTGGCCTCCGAAGCCTTGATGCAGACGGGATACGCGCGAGGGGTTGCGCATTTGGTGCCGGTGGTGGTGCTGGCGACGGTGATGTTACTAGAGGGGTGGTTACAGCGAAGATCACACGAGTAGCGAGACGTCCCCGTGGGACGTCTTTACAAGGATGACAGCATCGCTATCCTCCTAGCCGTGCCATCGTATGCCGCCTTCATCGGACACCAGCCGCACTTGAGCCTTGCCGAACTCAGCGCTACCGCGCCGGGCTTCCGGTTTACGGACATTTTGGAAAAGAGCGTCGTGCTGTTTGAGACGGACGCTCCTTTGCCCGCGGAGTGGTTGAAAACCCTGGGCGGGACGATTGTGATTGCGGAGAAAATCTCTGACGGGTCGGTCAAGCTGCAGGATGTTCCGCAGATGTTGGTCGACCAGGTGAAACACCTGAAAGGGAAAGTGACGTTTGGATTGCGCACCGTGCACATCTCCCCGCGCGATGTGAACAACTTGTACCGGTCCTCGAAGGAGCTCTTGAAGAAGATGGGCAAGCCCTCACGCTACGTGGGGAACGAACGCAAAGCCGCACTCTCCATCGTCTTGCACAGCCAGGGACTCTTAAACGGGAAAGATGGCGCGGAGCTGACGATCGTGAAGCGGAAAGATGATTTGTGGGTGGGCATCACGCGCGACGCGCAGGATGTGGATGCGTATACCAAACGCGATATGGAAAAGCCCGTGCGCGACACCACGGTGGGATTGCTGCCGCCGAAGCTTGCGCAGATCATGCTCAACCTGGGCATCTGGCTTGCGGGAGGTTCGGCCCCCCGTGCACTCCCCCCCGACCCCAAAGCGAAAAGCAAGAAAGTGCTGACGCGGCCGTTCACGGTGTTTGATCCGTTCTGCGGCACGGGCGTGATTCCCATGGAAGCATTGCTCCGCGGCTATGCCGTCTTGGCATCCGATAAATCGGAGAAAGCCGTGGCGGGGTGCCTGAAAAATCTGGAGTGGATCCGCAAACAGGAACATATTCTGAAGACCGATGTCCCCTCGAAAGTATGGAAACAAGACGCGCAAAAACCGTTCGAGTTGGACACGATCGTGGACGTGATCGTCACGGAGACCAGCCTTGGGCCCAACCTCCGCGCACGACCGACACTGAAAGAAATCTCCGCGCACCGATCGGAGAATGAAGAACTGCAGTACAAATTTTTGGAAAACGTGGCCAAGTCTTTGCCCGGTGTGCCGCTCGTGTGCACATGGCCGGTGTGGTACGCCTCCAAAGGCGCGACGCGGTTGGAAAAGATCTGGAAGCAGCTCCCCAAACTGGGATTCGAGCCCGTGTTGCCGCGCTATATCGTCTCGGCTCTGGATACGCCTTCGCTTCTCTACCGCCGCCCGGAACAATTCGTGGGGCGGGAGATTGTCCTCCTCCGTCCACTTTAAAAAACAGCCTTCCTCTACTCCTCCCCCCGCCCATTCGACTCGGCTCAGGGCAGGCAGGGGGAGGCCGGGTGGGGGCATAAGGTAAGATGTGAGCCGTGCATCTTTCCCGTGCCATCGTCCGCCCCGCCATCATCCTCTTTTGCGTATGGCACATGGTTGCCGTGGCCGCGTATGCCATCCCGGATCCCGCCCAAGACAAAGTGGCGTCATGGATCCGCTCAACCGTCGCGCCGACGACACGTCCCTATGTGCTTGCCACCAGCCAATGGCAGCAATGGAATTTATTCTCGCCCGATCCCCAGCGCCGGGTAACGGAGTATCGCCTTGTGGCGGACGGACAAACACGCCTGAGGCTCACGCCGTCCACGTACCGCTGGTGGCGCAAGACGGATGAAATCGCCATGTTCAGCAAATGGGAAGATGAAGAGGCGGAAACCGTCGATCCCCTTTTGAAGCGCTACGTCGCCGCATACTGTGAACCGCTCGGCATGCCGCCTGGTTCACGCCTGAGTCTCCAGGGCCGGTATACGTATCTGCCCATTCCCACGCGCGCCAATTTGCACTACCAGCCGCCGGATCTTTCGTGGCTGCCGTTCACGAGCGTCACCGTCGATTGCGATGCACACAGCGCTCTTGCTCCCGTTTTCCATCCGTAAATGACGCCAATCCTGAAACGCATTGAGGCATTCTTCTTCGCCCCGCGCGCGGCGCTGTCTTTTGGATTGATGCGCATCCTCTGGGCCGCCACCGTCTTGGGCCGCATGCTCTTGCAAGCACCCGATGTGGTCCGCCTGTATGCGGATACCGGCATTCTCCCGGTGGATTTGGAAGCGAAATATCTGCGCTGGGACTGGAAATTTTCGCTGCTTGATGTGGTGACCTCCCCGACGGGCGTGACGCTTCTGTACGTCGCGCTGCTGGTTGTGTTGGTCCTGATGCTGATCGGCAAATTCCCGCGCTTCTCCACTATCGCGTCCGTTCTTCTGCTCTTCACTTTTCATGAGCGCAATCCGTTTCCCTTCTCCGGCGGAGACACGGTCTTACGTCTGCTCGGATTTTTGTTGATGATCGCCCCGGGAATTGAATCACTTTCGCTCGCACGATACCGCGCTCAATGGGCGCACTGGAAAACACATCGCAAACTCTTGCCGGTTCTCCGGATGCCCATGTGGCCGTGGCGGTTGCTGCTGTGGCAGATGATCGTGATGTATGTGATGTCCGTGTGGAGCAAGTTGTTAAGTGATACCTGGAAGTTCGGCACGGCCATTCCTTCCATGCTGCAACATCCCTCATACAGCCGCGTACTCGGACCGATTGCGGACGTGCTCAGTGCGCACTCGACCGCCCTGACCTACGGCGCTCTGGCGTATGAAACTGCATGGCTTCTGCTGCTCATTCCGCAACCGTTCATCGATCTGCTTCCGGTTGTGCGGAAAGGCGGACTGCGGAGATTGCTGATCGGCTGGGGCATTCTGTTTCACTTGATGATCGACCGCTTGATGCGCGTGGGCGTGTTCTTTCCGGCGATGACCGCGGGGCTCATCGGACTGCTGCAGGGGGAAGATTTCGAGCGCGTGCGCAAGTTTTTCAACCGGGGACGGCGCGGAAAAATCGCCGTGCTGTACGACAGCCATTGCGGATTCTGCACGAAAAGCGTCTTCACGTTGCTGATGACCGACAATCTGCGCCGCTTGCGCATCGTCGATTACCACGACGCCAAAGCGCGCGCCGCGGTCGCGCCGGATTTGCAGTTCAAAGATTTGGATAAAGCGATGCATATTCGCCTTCCAGACGGCCGCACCTTCAAAGCATTCCGTGCGTTCCGCGCCCTTACATGGAATTTGCCGGTCCTGTGGCCGCTCGCGCCGTTCCTGTATCTGCCCGGCGTCGCGTGGATCGGCGAACGCGTCTACAAGCGCGTCTCGCGCAGGCGCGTGCGATGCAGTCATGGAGAGTGCGCACTCTGATCCGTGTAACGAATCCGCCCGTCATCCGTATACTCTCTGTATGAAAAAAGCTCTCCTCATCATCGGCATCACGGTAATCGTGCTTGTGGGCGGATTCTATGCGTACAACGCGTATATCTATCACGAAAAACAGGGGGACGGGAACGACATCGTGTCCTACCGCGGAACGCTCACGGGCACGCACGTCTGTCTGCCGCACGCCGACACGTCCGGCCCGCAAACCATGGAATGTGCGATCGGCATGAAGACCGATACGGGCGAATACTACGCGCTGGATTTTTCCCTGATGTCGCAAAACAACCCGAATCTGCAAAGCGGCGACCGCTTCACCGCCAACGGTCTGATCACACCCGTTGAAATGCTCAGTTCCGACCACTGGCAGAAATACGCCATCGAGGGCATCTTCTCCGTGACGGACTCGGTGAAGAAGCTCTGACGCTAGCTCCGCGCGCCCGGCAAATCGCACACCACGCTCACCGGGCGAATCCGGTGTTCAGGCTCGGTGCCGGCCATCCACTGCCTGATGCTCCGGAAACAATCCTCGTACATGCTCTTCAGGGAATCATCCGCATAGAACGCGATATGCGGAGTGGTCACGACGTGGGGATGCGTGATGAGCGCTTTGTTCTCTTCGAAGTTCTGTTCATGTTCCAGCACGTCCAAAAGCGCGTGGGACACCTTGCCGGCATTCAGCGCCTTGAGCAGGGCCTGGGAATCGATGAGCGAGCCGCGGGCGGTATTCACCAACACCACGCCGTTTTTCATCCGCGCGAAAGCGGCGCCGTCCAGCAGATGCTCCGTCTCCGGCGTGGCCGGAACATGGAGCGTAAGAATGTCGCTTTGACCCAGCAGATCCTCAAAGGACACATACCGCACCCCGAGCTCCGTTTCCAAGTCCACCGTCCGGCACTGATCCGTCGCCAGAATCCGCATCTCATACCCGTGCGCGATCTTCGCGACCCGGCGTCCGATTTTGCCGGTGCCGAGAATGCCGATGGTTTTCCCCTTCAGCGCCATGCCCCGGAGCCCGTGATAATCGAAGGTGCCGCTCTCCACCCGCTCTTCCCCCTCGCGAATGTGGCGGAGAGCGGAGAGCAGCAGCGCGAACACGTGTTCCGCGATGACATGCGACCCGTAATCCGGCACGTTGCACACGGTGATGTTTTTCTCGCGGCATGCGTCCGTATCGATGTGGTCATACCCGACGGAGCGCGTGCACAGAAGTTTGAGTTTGGGGAGTTTGTCGATGACCGAACGCGGAAAGGGCGTGGTGATGAAGATGGAAATGATGTCCGCGTCCTTGCACGCGGCGACAAGCTCCGCGTCCCGCAGATCGGCATCCGCGAAATGCGCGTGCGGGACATGCTGCCGTACAAGCGGACGGTCCGCGTCTTCTGTATCCAGAAAGAGAATTGTGGGTGAGGCCATGGGGCGGGGAAGAAGACTCAATCGTACTGAACCTGTTTGCCGGTTTTCCGTTCGACCCGGATGCAATAGAAAATCGATTCTTTTTCCGTGAGCGCGCGCGAGGCTTCCAAAAACGCCGCGCGCGGAGGCGGATTGTAGAGGGGGGACATCGCCATTCCCTCTTCCATGTCCAATCTTTCAAACAACAGTCTGGCGGCCGTCAGCCGCGGTCCGTCGGACAGTTCCTCGTATGTTCCCCACGCAATGGCACTCCGCCAGGACCCCTCGTGCAGATATTGCTCCACCTGCAAGCAGGCGGACGGATGGGCGCGCAGCGCATCGATCTTCTGTCCGCCGGACGAAAAGCTGTAGATGATTCCGTCCCGGTACACAAACGTGATCGGCACGACATACACGCGGCCGTCGGGCAGCGTACAGCCCAGATGCCCGTACAATTGCGTCTGCAGGAGATCGTCGATTTCCGTATCGGCAAGATCGCGGTGCATGCCGGGAGTATAGCGCTACAATGTACCTCCATGAACATGTTCAAACCCACGAAGGCGAAAACCGTAAAGGAGTACATGGCCTCCGTCCCCGCGGAGCGCAAAGAGATGATGGAATTTCTGCATGCCTTCATCCAGAAAAACGCCCCGTCGCTCAAGCCGCACTTCGCCGCGAACATGCTGGGATACGGATCGTTCCCCTACAAAAGTTCTTCCATGAAGAAGATGATGGAGTGGCCGGTCATCTCGCTGGCAAGCCAAAAGAACTATGTGAGCATCTACGTCTGCTCGATTGTGAACGGCAAATATCTGGCCGAGACGCACGCGAAAGACTTAGGCAAAGTGAGCGTGGGAAAAAGCTGCATCCGCTTCAAAAAACTCGAGGATGTAAATTTGGATGCGCTGAAAAAAGTCCTGAAGATCGCGGAGAAGAAGCCAGGACTGACGGGCTTAAGCAAATAAAAACCTCAGTCCCTCTTCGCCAACTTGCCGCCCCGCAACACCAGCGGATAGGCGGTGATTGCCAGCAAAATGGGATACCAATGATTGCCGTACTGCCATCCGGCGAAAATGCCCGCGATGCCGCCGATCGTCCCCAGGATTCCCAGCATCACCACATGTTTCATCGCGTTGCGCGGCGCCAATTTGGCCGTCACATATCCGCCCGCCACCGCGTAGACGCTGCGATACAGAAGCGCCGCCACGAGCATCTGTTGCGTCATCTGCTCGGGATGATCCGGAGGAGGAAAAATCCCGAACGTTTCCAGGATCACATCCGTGACCACGGAGAGAATGAAGACCGTGAGAAATCCCGCAAGAACGGCACCGATACTTTTGAGAGCGGACGGAAAGTTCATACACGCGATGATACAGCAAGCCCCGGCCCTTATGCATGCCTTAATGTCGCGCCCATAGAGTGGGCTCAGTCGCGACCAGTCATGCATTTCTATCTTTTTCACCCCTTGCAGTATGAAGAACACATTCGCCGTCGGCGCGGTCGCCGGCATCACCAGCCTCGTGATCGCCGTGCCGCTTCTGGCACAAGTCACGGGCGCGCAGACAAGCAGCTCGTCCGCCACCTCCGCACCTGTCACTCAGACCGAGACGGATACGCAGATCGATCCCACCAAGGCTGCGCATGTCGGAGCCAACGGTCAGCATGAAGAGCTTCTGACGGGAGACAACGCCGCCAAGGCGACCGCCGCGGCACTCGCCGCCGTTCCCGGAGGCACCATCGATCGTGTCGAGACCGACACGGAAGGCGACGTCTACGAAGCGCACATGACGAAGTCCGACGGCTCCCGCGTGACCGTGAAATTTGACGCCGGCTTCAACGTGACGAACATCGAAGAAGGCCGCGGCATGAAGCGCTGATCTGGCACATCATCGGGAGAGAGAAAGGACAAGGGCTGCGAGAGCGGCCCTTTTTCACTCCCCCCTCACAGCAGTGCCGTCGCTATTCGTGCGGTAGTGATAGTCCGTACCATCGTGCACCAGCAAGAACGCGTAGCCGGGCGTGATGACCGCCGCGCAGGATTCCGCGGGACCACCCAGACCCAGACACGAATCGGACCAGTCACGGGGTTCCGCATCTTCGACAGTGATCTCTCCGGCATCCGCACTCAAACGTACGGCAAGAGCTTCGCGCGCGGCCAGTGCAGCCGTTGCCGGATATCCTGCAAGCGATTCATCGGACGCTTCCGACGATGTTCCATCTGAGTCCGCCTGCGGCGCACCGGGTGCGGTGCATGCGGTCAATAGAAAGAAGATGAGAACGAGGACAGGAGCAAGGAAGGCGTAACGCATAGTGAAAGAAGGGAATGACACTATGTACTACGTACCACCCGTCCAAACGTTACACAAAAAATGACGTGTGCCGGCTCATTTTTTCCTTCGCATTTTTCGCGACTGATGCGGAGATTTCTCGTACGCTATGGACCATGAGACCATCCATCGCCATAGCGCTGCTCTCGGCACTCGTGCCTGTCCTTGCCCACGCAATCACACCGACCCCGCAGATGCAGACTGCAGTCGTCTTCATCGCCAACTATGACGCAAAAAACGATTTCACCGGCTGGGGATCCGGTTTCTTTGTGGATGAAGGGATCGTCGTCACCAACAAGCACGTACTGGAAGGAGGCAGCTGGCATCGCGTCTATGCGACGACTTCTGAAGGAATCGTGGACTATACGTGTTACAAAGCGATTCAAAAAAGCGACGTGCGCATCAACTTGAACGACGACGTCGCCTACATGCGCGCGTATCTTTCGTGCAGTCACGGCATGCTGGATTTCGGCTCCGACCCGTATCCGAGTGATCCCGTCGCCGTGCTGGGATATCCCAAAGCAGGATTAAGCGAAACGACGTTCAAGATAACAGTATCGACCGGATCGGTGATGAGCGGACCGGAAGTGGATTGGATGCGCACGGACGCGTATTTGGACGTGGGCAATTCCGGCGGTCCGGTCGTGAGTGAGACGGATGTCGTGGGGGTCGCGGTCGCCAAAGGCACCGATGATGAGGGCAATTACCTCACGGGATTTTTCATCCCGTCGTCGGTGATCTTGGATGGACTGCTCTACGCCAATAATTCGGACTTCGGATATATACCCCGCAGCCGTTCATCTTCCTCGCGCCGAAGTCTAGCTTCATTTTCATCATCGCTCTCGTCATCCACCCGAAGCTCGGCATCTTCGTCACGCAGCAGCAGCCGCGTGTCATCAGTCTCTTCTCAAACGCCATTCCAAATACGGACCTGCGCGCGCGTGCTCCGCTGGTTTGGGGATTCCCCGACCATCCTCTCCCGCGCGAACGCCCGGCTGCAGAAACGCTTCGGGTTTGTGTGCAATTGATCGCCAGTGGCCGACCGAAAATGATTCGTGGGGTTCATTCCGTTTCAATTTTCTCCGCCAGTTCCACAATTATTCCTTCCGGCGCGCGTCTGTAGCAGAGGACGCGCTGCACCGTCATATGCCCGAGGCTTAACCTTTCCGCAAAATCTTCTCCATCTTCCTGCCCTTCGCCAGTTCATCGATCAGTTTATCCAGATACCGAACCAACTTCACAATCGGATCTTTGATGTCCTCCACCCGGACGCCGCAGATCACGCCCGTGATCAGCTTGCGCGCGGGATTGAGCTCCGGAGCGTCCGTGAAGAACGTCTTGAAGTCCGTCTCCTTCTTCAGCTGATTCTCCAGTCCTTTTTGCGTGTATCCCGTCAGCCACCGCGTGATCTCATCAACTTCTTGTTTCGTACGCCCTTTCCTCTCCGCCTTCGCGATGTACATCGGATACACCCGGGCGACGCTCATTGTGTAGATGCGCTGTGTTGTGGCGTCGTCGTTCTTCATGCGTCGTATTTTACAGGAGAATCTGATTACTCGTACCGCAGCGCCTGAATGGGCCTCAGTTTCGCGGCTTTCCATGCGGGAAGCATTCCGAAGAAGACGCCGATGCCGAGAGAAAAGAGAAATGCCAGCATCACGGGAGTAAAGGTGATTGCCGCATCGAAAGATGCGTAAGTTTTGACGAGCCATGATGCGACGACGCTTAAGAGGATGCCGAGCAGTCCGCCCATCAAGCTCAACACCGTCGATTCCACAAGAAATTGCAGAAGGATGTCGCGCTTTTTTGCACCGATGGCTTTGCGTATGCCGATTTCCCGCGTCCGTTCCGTGACGGACACCAACATGATGTTCATTACGCCGATGCCGCCGACAAGCAGGGAGATTGCGGCGATGCCGCCCAGAAGCAGCGTGAAAATGCCCGTGACTTCGTTGAGAGTTTCCACGGCATCCGCTTGGTTCTGCACTGTGAAATCCTGATCCGCCGTATCGGTGATTCCATGTTCATTGAGAAGCACGGCTGTGATTTCCGCTTGTTTTTGAGCCATATCTTCTTGATTGAGAACGGACACGCCGATGGTGCTGACGGTGTTCTGTCCGCTCACGCGCATTTGCATCGTGGAAAGCGGAATGAAAATCATGTCATCGACGTTCTGGAATCCCGATTGTCCTTTGGTTTCCATCACACCGATGACGGTGAAGATGTGGTTTTGAATGCGGATGTCGCGGCCAAGCGGGTTCGGTTCATCGGGAAAGAGTGTCGAGGCGACTTGCGATCCCAAGACGGCCACCTTCTCCATGCGTTCGACATTCTCGTCGGAGACAAAACTGCCAAACGCCACTTCGCTGTTGCGGACAGGAAGATAATCGGGAGTTGCGCCCTGAATATTCGCATTCATGTTCAATGCGCCGACGATGGCCTGCATGCGACTGCTGAGTTCCGGTGAAATTCCATTCAGCCCTGTCACGTATTCCCGGATCGCAGAGACATCGTCATTGGGAAGGCCGCCTGTAGTACCCTGACCGCCTCCGCCAAAACGGACGTTCGTCTGGGACGGACTGCCCGGCGATATGGTCAGAAGATTGGTGCCAAGACTGGAAAGACGGGATGTCACGCTGCGCTGCGCGCCTTGTCCGATGGCGATCATCAGCACCACGGACATGACACCGATGATGATGCCCAACATGGTCAGCGACGACCTCAGCTTATTGCTGTTGATTGCCCCGAAAGCGTTTCTGATGTTCTCAAGAATATTCATGCGGCAGTTTGAATGAGACCGTCTTCAATGTGAATCGTGCGATGGGCGAATGCCGCGACTTTCGGTTCATGCGTGACCATGATGATGGTTTTTCCGTGCTGATTGAGGTCCGTCAGAATATCCATCACTTCCTGCCCTGTTTTGCTGTCGAGCGCGCCCGTCGGTTCATCCGCAAGAATGATGGCCGGGTTCGTCACAAGCGCTCTGGCGATGGCGACGCGCTGCTGTTGGCCGCCGGAGAGTTCACTGGGTTTATGATCCATGCGCTCCGCAAGCCCGACGGCGCTGAGTGCTTCCCGCGCTCTGATCTCCGATTCTTTCCGATGGACGCCTTGGTAGAGCAAGGGCTGCATCACCTGCCGCAACGCATCCATGCGCGGGAGCAAATTAAACGACTGGAAGACGAACCCTATCCGCCGGCTGCGCACTTCCGCCTGTTTGTTCTCCGTCAAACTGCTCACTTCTTGGCCGGCCAGCACATACGATCCTTCCGAGGGAGTATCCAGAAGACCGATGATATTCATGAGAGTGGACTTGCCCGATCCTGACGGCCCCATGATCGCGACAAACTCGCCTTCTTTGATGTGAATGGATACGCCTTTCAGAACGACCAGACGGTCATCTCCCAAGGGATAGGCCTTGATGATGTTCTGCATGGTAATCATGGCTGTCAGCGTGGGAAATTTCCTCCACCACCGCCTGTCGGCGGGACACCTCCTCCCCCGCCGCCACCCATACGGAACATCTGCGTGGAGTTCGTCGCCGTGTTTCCCTGCGTCTGCGTGGCTGTCACATTCATGGAAAGAATGCTGTCTCCTTCCTGCAATCCCGAGAGAATTTCCGTGTACCGTCCGTCCGTCGCACCGACTTCAACGGAAACCGATTGACCGTCGGACCGCGTCACGGATGCCTGTCCGTTCGTGCGCTGCAACGCAAGATTCGGCACGACGAGCACGTTTTCTTTTCTCGTCGTTTCAATCTCCACGGTCGCCGTCATGCCGGACAGAATCGTGAGATCTTTCGGCGTCGGTAAGCGGATGGAGACTTCGTAGGAAACGACGCCGGATTCTTCGACGGGAGTGGAATTGATTTCATACATCGTTCCTTGGAATACCTGTCCTTGCAGGGCATCCAGCGTGATTTTCGCCGCCATCTCTTTTTTCACGCGCACGATATCCACTTGATCGAGCAAAATTGTTATCACAAGAAAATCCGGATTCTCCAGTATCACGAATTTATCTTCTCCCGTATCGAGCAAGTTATCGCCCACCTGGTAATCAAGTCGTCGGATGACCCCGTCGAATGGCGCTTTGAGTTGATAATCCTCGATAGTCTTCTGTGTTTTCTGAAGGGACGTGGCTTTCTGCGCGACATCGTTTTGCTTCAATTTATAGGTTATGTCGGAGTTTTTAGCGGTGTTCCCGAGAGCGAGTTGTTTCGATTTGTAGTCATCCTGAATTTTCACTAATGCAGCTTCTTGCTGCTCCAAGTCACCGGGCGTTTGCGTTTGAAGGACGGCCAGATTTTCCTGCGCATCAAGGAGCGCATTTTGGGCTGTGCTCAGGGCATCTTCTTTCTGCTGGATGGCAATGCTCGTCAGACCGTCTTTGCCTCCCAGAAGACTGGCCTGTGCCGTCTTGGCTTCCGTCACAAGCGACGCGGCGGACGTTCGTGCGGATGCGGCAGTTTGCTTCAGTGCGTTGATATCGTTGACCGTTACATCATTCGGATCATCGATAGCTCCCTGTAACATTTGATACGTGTCATCGGCAAACGCTCGGACGGTTGCCGCCAGAGCATGAGCATCATCAATAGCCGCGGAGAGAACGGACACGTCTGTCACTGTAGACAAGGTATTCCCGTACTTGGAACGCATGCTTTCCATTGCTTGCACGGAACCGTAATAGCCGTTGACGGCCCGGTCTCTCTGGGAGACATCCGTGTACAAGCGATAATAGACTTCCACCTGCGTGGTGCCGGTACTCCTTCTTGCGCTCGCGTCATTGACGAGAACACCGTAGAGGGAATCCACCAGATCTTCGCTCTCCGTGAGAATGCTTTGCGCCGTCGACCCCAAATCCTGCAGGGTCGTAACTTTTGCCTGTGCCAGAGCCGCTTCGGCTTGCTCAACCGCAGCCTCTTTCTCTTGCAGCGTGCGTTCTGCACCCGCGATATCGGTCGGCAGTTTCTCCTTGGCCACAGCAAGAGCATTCTGTGCCTCATTGAACTGCCTCTCGGATTCGCGCAGCGCATTCTCCGCATCCAGAACGGATTTCTCCTTATCGCCGGTGAGCTGCTGCAATTGCAATTGCGTCGCAGCCACGGAAAGTTGCGCCTGCCGGATATCCGCGGCAATCGAAGAGGTGTCGAGCTGGGCGATGAGCTGCCCCTTTGTCACGCGGTCTCCTTCCCTGAAGTAGACGTTCGTCACTTTCCCTTTTTGGTTGAAGCGGAGTTCTTGCTCATTGGCGAACGTGACTTCGCCCGTCGCTTTGACGGATGACACGATCGTTTGCCGTTCCACCTGTGCAAGACTGGTCGTGGTGGCTTCAGCCTCCGTACCGTTCAGCGCGAAGACATAATAGCCTCCGCCGATCACGGCGGATGCAACGATACCTGCTAGATAACTGTGCAGGACGATCATTCCAACCGCTCTGCGGAGAAAGCCGGGAATAAAGCGTGAGATATTCATGTTTATTGGGAAACCGAGGAAGATGAAGAAGCCGGAACCGTCGCACCGCTTGCAGACGAACGAGCCGCGATGTTTCCTCCCGGCGTCATGCCTCTCCCGCCCATCGGAAATTCGATGCCTTTCTCCTCGGCAATCTGCTGGATGGTTTTCCCGCTGTCGAGTTCGGCTTGCAGTTCCGTTTCTGTCATCCCGAAACGCTCGGCCGTCATTGCGGTATTTGGTGCGCCATTTGCTCCGCGCATATTCTGGAAATTTCCGCCGCCGGCTGGGAAGCCCCTGCGAGCCGGACCGCCAAAGGCGCGCATAGCTCCAAAAATGAGCACAAGTGCGAGAAGGCCCGATACTAAGCCAATACCGAAGGAGAGCGAGTGGAAGGCTTTCATGAATATGTAAGGAGTAATGTACTCAGTGTAGGACTACGACATTAAAACCGTATTAAAGGCATAGCCGGAAACGGCTCTCTTCCATATCCGGTTTTAATGTCGTTTTAATCTCACGCGCGTAGACTGAGCGGAGCATGCATATCCTCCTCATTGAAGATCATCAAACTGTCGCTGAGAATATTAAAACATTCTTGGAGATGCAGCAGTACATCGTTTCCGTCGCTCATGATGGAAATAAGGGATTGGAGCTGGCGATGACACAGGAAATTGATCTTCTTATTTTGGACATCAACTTACCGGGCATGGACGGATTTGTGCTCTGCAAAATGTTGCGGGAACATGCCAAGACCATGCCGATTCTTATGCTGACCGCCCGCAGCAAGCAGCAAGAAATGGTGAAAGGTCTCAATCTTGGGGCGGATGACTATCTGGTGAAACCGTTCGATCTTGATGTGCTCCTTGCGCGCGTGAAGGCCCTCCTTCGTCGGCAGAGCAAGGAAATCGCCCCGACGCTCAAAGCGGGAAATCTCACGCTCGATACCAACACGCAGGAGCTCTGGAAAGGGAAGAAAAAAATCGAACTCTCTCCCAAAGAATATGCGCTGCTCGAATATCTCATGCGCAACAAAGGCATGGTGCAGGAGCGCAGTGCTCTCTTGGATCACGTCTGGGGACACGGCGATGAACTGATGTTCTCCAATACCGTGGATGTGCACATCGCATTCCTCCGGCGTAAGCTGGGCAAGAGCGCGATTCAGACAGTGCCCAACCGAGGCTATCTGATTCCCGCCGACTAATTTTTTTTGCACATGATCTTCCAAAAAATCAGCTACCGGATCGCCCTCCAATTCACGGCGTTCGTCTTCGGATTGCTGATGATGACGGGTGCCATCTTCATCGGGGCCGACATGATCGCCAGGGAGCGTTTTGGACAGATGCGGTTGGAACGTTTGGTGCTCCCGATTCTGGAGAACGCGGATCATTTCGACACGCTGCCCCCGTTGCCCCCCTTCCAGCGGGACAGAATGCGCATTGTGGATGTACAGGGCAACGTTCTCCATGGCGGTACTTTTTACGAGAGCGTTCCGTTCGAGCCGGCTACGGGCATTCGCGAGATCGAGAATGGCGGAGACACGTATCAGCTGCTCACGGCGCCCGTCTCCAGGAATGGCGAACTGGTCGGCTATGTGCAAATGGCCGAACGCACCATGCCTGAAGATCTTCCCTTCCGGCTGTTGCTGTTCCTGCTGATCAGCGGAGCCATCTCGGGACTCACGTTCGGCGTGGGGCTCTTCTTCGCCCGGCGGAGCCTGAAACCCGCGCAGCACATGATGGAAAGACTGGAGCAATTCACGCAAGATGCCAGCCATGAATTGCGCACGCCGCTCACGGCGGTGAGCACGTCATTGGATATGGCGCTCCTGCAGGATGACAACAAAGAGTACGTGCGTACCGCAAAAAAAGATTTGAAAGAAGTCGTGACATTGGTCGAGCGATTGCTGGAACTCGCACAACTCGACAAACTCGCATTGCAGACGGAGCCGGTGAACATGCAGGCGATTGTCGAAGACGTCATCGAGAAGCACCGTCCGTTTCTGGAAAAACGGACGATCACGGTCACAACGGATCTGGAGCCCGTCGTCCTGCACGGAGATCACACGCTGCTCCGGCAGGCGGCAGGCAATCTGCTCTCGAATGCGATCAAGTTCAACAAACCGAACGGACGTATTTCCATACGGCTGACGCGTGATGCGCTGGTCATCGAGGATACGGGAAAGGGTATCTCCAAAGAGGCGCTGCCCCGCATCTTCGAGCGGTTCTACCAAGAAGAGGCGTCGCGCACAAAACCCGCGGAGGGCGTCGGTCTGGGACTGGCGCTGGTGAAGCGCATCATCGAACTCCACGGCTGGACGATTGATGCCGCAAGTGACGACGGGAAGGGCACGACATTCACGGTGCATTTCGTGTAAGTAGGAAAGTATTTGATATGCTATGCGCTTGAAAATAATGGCCTGGCACCCCCGCGCAGCTCTTCTTGGCTTTCTGTGTACACTGCCGTTTTTCATCGCAAATTTCATCGTGTCGCTCCGCATAGAACCTTTCTATGCATTGCTGGAATCCTTTCCGGTCATACGATCGAGCTCGATTTTTCCCTTGGTGCTCCTCCTCTTCTTCCCTTTGGGCGCTGTCGTTTCCATTCACCCGATGCTCTTCAAAGGAAAGAACAGCAACCGGAACATCTATATTTTGAACAGTATTCTCGCCGCACTGTTGCTGGCGATTTTCTTCTTCATCTTCATTCCTTTGGCAAAGGATATCTATACATGCGATATTCTGAAGATTCCCAACTGCGATTAGTTTTGAGGAATATTCGCATCAACCACGAGGTCGTTCCGAATACATTCGGCACCTTTCTATTTTGGATAACACTCAATCACCCATTCAATACCATATTTGTCCCTGAACATGGCAAAATATGAACCATCGGGATTTTCTGCAAGAGGCATTTCTACGTTCCCACCTGCTGAAAGTCCGGTAAACAATTCCTCCGCCTCTTCTTTGCTTTCCGCGCGTACCGCAATCTTGCTTCTGTTTTCGTTTTCGTTCACCCGCCCCAGAATTTCCGGGACGTCGTTCGCGATCAACATGTTGTTGCCGATGGGCAGCGTGATACGCATGATTTTCTGCGCGTCTTTTTCCGCGACCGGAAACTCGGCGCTCGCGATGTCTTTGAAACGCGTAATTTTACCGAACTCCCCGCCAAAGACCGACTTGTAAAACGTCAATGCTTCTTCCGCGTTTCCGTTGAAGTTTATCCAGGTATTGAGGAGTGGCATAGTTTGCATGGTAAACAATACCGAACCAAATACAAGGCAGGAATGAATGGCTCGACGCGGCTCAGGCAGTTGGAGCGCACGGAAATACCATCATGCTTGCGCAGAAAATCGCCGTAAGCAGCCGTTCAAGACCGCATGAAAACCAGCATGACCGTCGCCATCGCCGCCATGCCGAAATCCTCAATGATCGTGACCTTGGTCAGTGGAACCTTGATGAAGGTACCAAGGCACGCGCACTGGAACTTCCGCTTCTGCATGAGGCTCTGTACGACACCGATGCCACTAAAAGTCATAAGGGCAACCGTCACGGCATTCGTGACAAAGGGCGCGACTCCCGTAAGGTATGCAAGTCCCAACCCAAGTTCAAGGAAGGGATACACGTACCCGTACGCTTTCACTTTCCGAGCCAGCAGGTCATACGTGGAATAGCCTTCGGCGAACCCCGGCACGTCCAGCAGTTTAAGACCGGAGAACACCAAGAAAAACCCGGCCATGAAGCGCGTCATCGCTCCTTCCCAAGAGAAGACTCCGGCATTCGCATCGCGCATCGCGAGGGCGATCACGGGAAGGAGAATGAGCCCGACGATGATAAAGAGGGGCTTGTAGGTTGCAAAAAATCCCGCGTCAGTTTCGTGCGTGCTTTGCGCAATCGCTGCTTCAGTTTCCGGCACAAGTTTCATGCCACCGCATTTGGGGCAGATACCCGGATGGTCCTGTCGGATCTCAGGGTGCATCGGACATGTGTACATGGTCATGATGAGGGGGGGGGAATTGGAAAGGGGGGCGGGCGTACCCGCCCCCGAGAAATGCTCACTGGGTATAGCCCCAGTCCTTTTGCCATTGTTGCATCATATCTATCTCACGCTGCTGCGCAGAGATGATCTCTCTGGCCATCTGCCTGATCTCCTCGTGACTGGCATTTTCCAGCACGTAATTCGCCATGTCGATCGCGCCCTGATGGTGGGGAATCATGCCTTCCAAAAAGGCTTTATCAAGCGCGTCCCCCGTCTTGCCTTTCAGCATGTTCACCATGTCGTCCATGGTCATTGCGCCATCGTGTTGCATTGTGGACGAGGCCATGGGCATCCCCTGCATATCATCGTTCATCATCATTTCCCCATTCGGCATCCTGTGGCTGTCGTTCATATTCATGGCGACGGCAGGAGGCTGTTGCTTGCCGCAGCCCGCAAAGAGCAGTGTGCCGCCGATCACAGAGGCGAGAAGTATTTTTTTCATGGGTAAAAGGAAAAGAAACAAAAACATCATGCGGTGACGCTTTGGTTCACAACCTCAATACGGTCGCTGAAATCAATCTTATAAATGACGGCGGCGCCGCAGTGCCGGTGATCGCTACTTCATGAAAAACGACGGCCAAGCTCCATGTGGTGATCGGAGCAAGCGTGGCTGTCGGGGAAGTGACAGAAACCGAGAACGGAGCAGGGGTGATATTTTTGGCCTGAGAGAGGCAATGCCCGGCGCAATCCGACGACTTATCGGGCTGATGATCGCAATGCACGCATTCATGTGCTTGTTCATGGTGAGCTGCTATTCCATATTCCGGTCCCGATGCATGCGCATCAAGCGGCATCGACATGCACAGGGGCCCGAGCAATACATGGATTGCGAAGCCGATAGCGACGAGCAATCGTGCGCGCACCGCCTTAGTATATGCCCTTCATGACGAACGCCAAAAAAGTCGCTATGAATAACATGGCAAACGCAATTCTTGGCTTTGTATATTGTATAAAAGAAAGATGAATGACTGATGCGGTTCAGATCGTCCGCATATGCACCCTCAGTTCTTGCGGGATGTATATATGAAGCCGGTCATCAGTGCATTGGTGATGATCATCGCCAATGAGTGGAGCATGGTCGCAATGTTGTACGCTTCCAGTGAAAAGAGTGTGAGGATATGCCGCAGAACATTCATGCCGAACAACATGGGCGTTTCCGTGTGAGGGCTGCGCCATGTTTTCATGAGCGTCGGAATGAAGGCGATCACATCGATAGACACCACGATGATGACCGAAATGGTGGGATCCTTCGTCAGTGCCCATGGAATCAGCCCTAACAGCGCGGCAATCAAAAAGTATGTGTCCCGCTTTATGATAGTCGTAAACCCGTATCGCAGGGAAAAGAGAAAAATGATGATCGTGAACAATTCGGCTGCTCCGGTCGGGATAGAGCCGACACCTCCTCCTTTCACGACTTGCCCGAAAAAAGTTACAGCGGATACGACCGACCATACAAGCCACGTATACGGATGGGGTTGTATCTTCTTTCGGATCACATCGTACAAATACGGAACATGACCAAGAACGGCCAACGCCGTTGCAATGATAGCCAATGCCTCTTTCATGTTTGTAACTGTACCAGATTCAATCAGCGCTGATGTAGCCGGTTCGAACTGTGCTGGTCTCTGCGGTTACAGAAGACGGTACTGGCTCCCCCGGCTGGATTCGAACCAGCGACCTTGTCGTTAACAGCGACCTGCTCTACCGCTGAGCTACAGGGGAATGCGTATTGCGCGAAAGAAAATGAACGAGCCCGCAAACGCGGAAAGGGATCTTGCCTGGAATGCCGCCCTCCTGCAAGCCGGAGAAGTATAGAGGCGTAGAAGGCAGGATTCTAGGCGATCGGCGGGAGTTCGAATCCAGCCGGAAGAGCCGGCCATGTATCACAGAAAAATCACCTCACTCGGGAACACCCGACCCGGTCGCATCTTCGTAGTGTGCGAAATCGTAGGGGATGATCTTTTGCACGCGAAAGATACCCAGCAGAAAGAAGGGCGAAAGCGAGAGCCAGCGCAGGAAGACCCGGAGAGTGCCCTCCCTACGGAAGCGTCGGTCGGAGACGCCGATCCACACCGGCAGCATGCGGAACACCCCCATGCTCCCCGCCCGGCGGATCATCGCGATGTCGTCGTACGGGGTGTCGGAGCGGAAATTTCCCGCTTTCAGGGCCTGGTCCCGCGTGATGAGGATGCAGCAGCCGGCGCCGGACGGGGCCACTCGCTGGAAGATCCAGAACAGGCAGGCAAAAAAAAGGAAGACGGCGCGGGCGGCGACGGTGGCCTGGAGGGGCCAGTAATACGGGCATGCGACGGTGCAGCCCTTCCGGAGGAATGCCGCCGCGAGATCCGCGATGGCGTCGGGCCCGAGCCGGACATCCGCATCGAGCAACACGAGGAGATCTCCGGTTGCCTGTTCAACACCCACCGCCCGCTGCCGGCCGACACCTCTCATACCTGTGATGACACGGGCGAAAGGGGCCGCGACCTCGCGCGTGCGGTCAGATGATCCCCCGTCGACGACCAGGATCTCCTGTACGGGGGCCGTCTGCGCGCGCAGATCGGCAAGAAGCAGCGGGAGGAGGCGCTCCTCCTGCAAGGTTGGGATGATGACGGTGATGCGAGGCGGCGGGGCGGGCGTCACGGGAGCGCGGCGAAGAACAGCGCGGCACCCGCGACGGCGTTGACGAGGGGCATGTGCCGGTAGACTGCGAAGACCGACCGCTCGCCGGAACGCAGGAGCGCGAGTGGCAGGACGGCATATCCGGCGGCGGGCAAAGCGTAGACACCGAAGATACGGAAGGCGGCGCAGGCTGCGGCGGCCCACAGGACGGCGCAACACACGAGTGAACGGCGCGCGCCCAGCATCACTGCGGTTGTGCGCAGCTTGGCAAGCGCGTCGGCCCGGATATCGGGTATGGCCGAGAAGAGATGCATAGCCGAGGACCATGCCCAGGCCCCCAGGACGGCCGCGGGCACGATATGCACGCCACAGGCGGCGGCGAGCGCGATACCCGGCATGATGTAAAGCACATTCGAGAGTGAATCGAGGGCGGGCCTCGCTTTCCAGCGCGTGGGCGGTGCGCTGTACGTGAAGCCCAAGACCACGAAGAGCACGACCGCAAGCCGGGCGGCGGACGAATCCGTGAGGAACGCCGCGGCCAGGGTCAGGACCGCTGCAAGAAAAACGGCCGCACGCAGGCGCGGCCGCTGCGACGCACGGAGGCGCTGCTCATACGAATCCTTTTTCTCGTTGAACCCGTCCGTATCGGTGTCCATCAGGTCGTTCACCCCGTAGAGGAAGAGGTTTGCCGGAAGCGTCCAGAGGAGAAGCAAGGCAAGAATACGCGCGTCCATGACATGCGCTGCCGGATGATCGCTCGCGGCGAGACCCACGAGGGCGGGGCCCAGAAGGTAGAGCCAGAAGCGCGGCCGGGATGCGGCAAGGAGTGTATTCATGGGGCGCGGACGATGGGCGGAAGGGCGCCGGCGGACGTATCGCCGACGATGCGCTTGTACGCCAGCTCGGCGCTGATGAGACAGATCGGCATGCCGATGCCCGGGACCGTGCCGGCCCCCACGTAGTGCATGTTCCTCCACGCCGGATGCCGGTTGCCGGGGCGCAGGAGCGACGTCTGCCGCAGCGTGTGCGCCAGGCCCAGCGCCGTTCCCCGCACGCTGTGATAGCGCTCCCGGAAATCACGAACCGTGAAACGCTCGCGCACCAGGATCCGCCCCCGCAGGCCGGTCACGCCCATACGCTCCTCGATGAGCGCCAGCACGCCGTCCTCGAACGAGCGCTGCTCCTCCTCCGGCCTCTCAAAGTCCGGCGCGATCGGCACGAGCACGAACAGGTTCTCGCAGTCGGGCGGGGCGACGCCCGGGTCGGTGCGGCTTGGCGCGCTCACGTACAGACACGGATCTTCGGGCCAGGCGGGCTTGCCGAAAATCGTGTCGAAGTGGCGGTTCCAGTCGCGCGCGAAGATGAAGTTGTGGTGCGCCAGCGTCTCGCAGCGGCCGCGCACGCCGAGGTACAGGATCTGAGCCGAGGGCGACAGCGTGGCCTTTCGCCAATACTTCTCCGTCGTGTTTTTCCTGTGCCTCGGAAGCAGGCGCGTGTCCGTCCAATGGCGGTCGGCATTGCTGACGACCTCGTCCGCCTCGAGAAATTCCCCGTCGGCGAGGGACACTCCCGTCACCCGCGACCCGGCGGCCCGGATGCCCGTCACCTCCGCGCCGCAGCGGATGATCACGCCGCGCGCCTCCGCCAGCCGCACGAGAGCGCGCGTCACCTCGATGATGCCACCCTTGGGATAGAAGACGCCCTGTGCGATATCGATATGCGTCATGATGCTGTACAGCGCGGGGCAGTTCTTCGGGGAGTTGCCGAGGAACACCAGGGAATACTGCAGGATCTGGCGCAGCTCCTCGCTCTTGAACAACGACCGCGTGTAGCGCTCCATGGAGCGGAGCAGCTTCAGCCCCTTCGCCGATGCCGCGTATTCCGGCTGCAACAGATCGCGGATGCCGTCGATATTGCGGTAGAGGAAGTGCTCTTTGGAGAACTCGTACTTGCGCCTGGCCTCCTCCAGATAGGCCAGGATGCGGGGCGTGCAGCCGGGCTCGAGCGACTCGAACGTGGGAAGGTCGAGCCGGAGATCGGAATGCACGTCGACCGGCGCAGGCCGGCCCGGGAAGAAGATGCGGTAACTGGGGGCGAGCCGCTCCAACCGGAGATGGTCTTCGACGCGCTCGCCGAGCAGCGCGAAGAAATGCTCGAAGACTTCCGGCATCAGGTACCACGAGGGACCCATGTCGAACGAGAATCCATCGCGCCGCAGCAAGCCGGCGCGTCCGCCGGGCTGCTCGTTTTTCTCGAGAACCGTCACCGTCCGGCCCCGCTGCGCGAGGAGGCTGGCCAGCGCAAGGCCCCCGATTCCGGAACCGATGATGATGGTACGTGCGCTCATGGCGAGAGGAGGACGCGGGCGGCGGTCCAGAGCTTGCGGAGCCGGCCCACGGACGCACGCTTCGAAAAAACATCGTATTGCCGCGCCTCGATGCGATCGAGGATGCCCGCGTACAGGATCCTGCTCAGCCGCACGGCGCGGCGCGCATGGGGCGGAAGACGAGGGATGCCCGCATCGGCGGCGGCGTACAGATCGCGTGCGCGCCCTGCGTACAACTGCAGCAGCGCCCGCACGCCGGGCGTGAGATGCCCCTCCCGCAAGTCCCTCTCGGAAACCCCGCACCGCCGCAGGTCCTCAAGGGCGAGGTACAGCCTGCCGCGCTGCGCAAGATCCGCGCGGATGTCGCGCAGGAAATTCGTGAGCTGCATGGCTTCCCCGAGTTTCTGGGCGGCGCGCAACGTCTCCTCATCATGTACGCCGCACAGCCGGGTCATCACCCGTCCGATGACGGCGGCGGACCCGTACACATAGCGCCCCATGAGCTCGTCGTATGTTTCGTAGCGGCGCACGTCGATATCGCTGCGCATGGCGCCCAGGAACGCTTCGGCCTCTTCCAGAGGAAGCGCGTACGCGTGGAAGAGAACGGCCGACGCCCGCAACACGGGATCCTGATTCGCTTCGCCGGCGTATGTGCGATGCCAGGCATCCACCCACGCCTCGAATGTGGCGCGGACTGCCTCCGGGGCGGGATCGGGCGGCTCATCGACAATGTCATCCGCCGTGCGCACGAAGGCATAGAACACCTGGGTCGCCGCTCTCTGCTCGGGCGGGAACAGGCGCGTGGCCAACGCATACGTGGAGGCGTGTTTTTTTTGGATCGCGGCACACACAGCGACGTCGCCGGGCAGGAATACATCTTGCTTCATGGCAGCCTGCGACTGAGGAAGGCGACATGCTCACGCAAAACCTGTCTGGTTCCCGGCTGGATCCGCGCTTCCTCCAAAATCTCCTCCGCACGCCGGAAAGCTGCCTGCGCGGTGGATCGGACGGCGTCCACGGCTCCACTGGACAGGAAAAGCGCGCGCGTCTCCTGCAAAAGCCGCCCGGAGATTTCCTTGCCCCACATGTCTTCGAGCATTGCGCACTGCTTCGCCGTGCCATGGACCGCTATGTGCTGCGTCAGCAGTGTATGTTGGCGCTGCGTGATGTCCGCGCAAGGTTTTTTCCCCGTGTCCGCCGCGTCCCCAAGGAGATCCAACAGGTCATCCTCAATCTGGAAACCCTGGCCGATGGCCGTGCCGAACGCCTCGCAGAAAGCCATTGCTTCCGGGGAACCGCCGCCCAGCAGTGCGCCGATCTGCATCGGCCGCACGTATGTGTACAGCGACGTCTTTAAGTGATGGCGCTGCAGGATATCCGCCTCAGTGCACGCAGGACGCACGGTGTACGCAAGATCGAGGTGCTGACCCGTGACGATCTCGCGACTCATCGTCAGCAGGAGCCGGTGCGACTCGCGGCCGCCGGGGGTACCCGCAAGCCGCAGGAACAACGCATGAACCTGCGTGAGCAGCATGTCACCCGCCAGGATCGCATGGGCACGTCCGAGGCGGTCCGCTGCATCCGGGCCGAGGCGCTCCTGCTCTTGACCCCGCAGGCGGCAATGTATGGTCGCGCAGCCGTATCGTTCATCGGCATCATCCATAATATCGTCATGGATGAGAGCGAAAAGATGGAACATCTCCAAGCCCACGAGCGCCGGCATCACCTCTGCGTCATCTGTGCAGCGGGCGGCGTCCCGGTAGAGAACGGACGCCACGTAGGGGCGTATCCGCTTGGCTTTTCCGGCGGCAAGCTGCTCCACCTGGGAATAGACATTCTGCACGGACACGTCCGATGAGATTCGCAAAATATCCTCCTTCAAATGGGAGATCTCGCAGGCGAATGTCTCATGAAACCTGTCTGCAAAATCCTTCAGCGTCTCCATGTTTCCGATGGTAGCGGTAGTGCGGGGCTTCAGCCACGCACCCATTGCCGACGCCTGCCGGCATCCCCTCCCGGCACTACAAGAACGGCGCATTCACGCAAATGCGGCTTATGCCACGTTTTTCGCCAGCGTTTTGAATTTCTCTCCGTTCGCCTGCACGACCGTAACGGTGACATGCCCCGTTTTACTGGTGTGCATATCCTGCACGATGCCGGATTTTCCGGCATGCACGCCGCCGATGACCGTGCAGTGGGAGCCGTTTTTCACGGTGTTTGCCATGCGGGAATGGTACCACGTCACTGCAGCTGCTCACGGAGGAGCGTGATGATCTTGGCGACTTCGGCGCGGTTGATTTGATCGGTGGGCCGGAAGGTGTGGAGCAACTTGCCGTCGGCATCAGTGTCGCCGGAGACGATGCCCAATTCCGTGGCGGTGCCGATGACATCCGCGTCCGTACCGCCCGCCACGACATCGGTGTACTGACGGGCGTACGGCCGGATGGGTATGCCCGCCGCTTCCAGCAGCGTGCGGACCACCGCGCCGCGCGTGGCCGGGGCATTGACGTCCGTGGATGCCGCGTACGATGTGAGACCGAGCTGTTCCGCGAGCGCGATGTACGGAGCCGACCACTGGCCGCGGGCCGACAGATTGGCCGGCGCGTTCGTGACGCCGTCGATTGTGCGTCCGCTCACCAGCAACGCCATCTTCGCAATCTCCGCATACGTCACCGGATTGGCGGGCCCGAACATGCCCGTCAGATTCCCCTGCGCATCCGTGTACCCCGATGCGAAGCCCCCCAGAATCACGGCTTTCACCGATGCGGAGAACCAAGAGGAAAGCGGCACATCTTTGTACGTCACGCTGCGTCCGCCGACGGTGAGCGTCAATACCTGCGGCCGCGCGGGATCGGGAGCGGTGGTCCTGGACGCGGGCGCGGATGATGCGGCTGCAGTTGCAGCGGCATCCGCGGCGGATGTCTGCGTTCTTCTTCCGCCGCCTCCTCCTCCGCCTCCGCCTCCACCCCCTCCTCCGTCACTCTCCCCTCCGCCTCCCCCGCCTCCGCCCCCGGTCCAAGCCGCGGACGTGCGCCACCACCCCGAGTTATTGCCGCCGTCCGTACCGGCGGCGACGATCAGCGTGCGCGGGACGACATTGTTGGCATCTTTCACGTCCACGTAGCGGACATCCAGCGATCCGGTCGCCGCGATGGTCCAGGGGGAACCGTTCTGCGCGGAGCGCAGGGAAAGGAACGAACATGCGGAGGCACCGCGCAGCGTCAGCGCTCCGGCCACCGCCGTCCGGGCGGTGCCGGCCGGGAACACGAGCGTGCTGTCGACGGTCGCGATCTTGGTCAGGTTCTGGAACGTGGTGGAACCCGTGAGCGACTGATATTCGCCCGTCAGCGATACCGTGCCGCCGTTGGCATAAAACGACGCCGTCGATTTTTTCGTCCAGTCGCCGGACACGGCGAGCGACGCGGGAGCGACGAAGGATCCTGTGAGAAGCAACAGCGGACCGTTGACGAACGCCCTGCCGTTCCCACCCGCGAACGTGCCGCCGCTCATCACCAGATTCCCCGCGTACAGATCGCCGGAATCCACGGAGACCGATCCGGCTTTCAGGAGGAGAAGCGATCCGGACGCCGCCGTGGTGACAAAAGTAAGCGTGCCGGTTTTTTCCACGCGGATGGACGCAAAATCACTGTCCCGGCCGGTGCCGCCGCCCGCGACCGTCTGATTGCTTTGTCCGCTGAAGAGGACGGTGCCGCCGCTGTGGACGAATGTGCCGCCCGTCTTTCCCCAGTTGCCCCATATGCTCACGCGGGACGGAGCGATGAACGTGCCGCCACCCTGGATGAGCGCACCGGAAATGGCGACGGCGCGCGCCGTGCCGCGGAACGTGCCGCCGTTCACGGTGAGTCCGCCGCTAAGCGTCAGGGCACCGGTGCCGGCGATGAGCGTGCCGCCGCTCAAGACCGTTGTCCCGCGCACGGAGACGGCCTGCCCGCTCGCGTTCACCGTTCCGGCAACCAAGCGCAGCTGTTCTTTGGCCGACAAGGCGGCGCCCAAATTCCATCTGCCCGCGCCGGAAAACGTGACATTCGTATACGCATTGCCGAAGCCCAGAGTCCCGTACGTGGATGATCCCGTATAGAGCACGGTGGAACCGCTGCCCATCAGCGTGGTGCCCGCACTGATCGTTTCCGTGTTGTTGAGGATGAGCAGACCGTTATTCGTCAGCGTTCCGGCGACGGCCAGGGTCCGGCCGGGCAAATGCATCGCGGCGGTCGCGCCGATGGCGAACGCGCCGGCGGGCGACAGATTCCCGCTGAGCGTGACAGTGCCGTTGCCCGCCCGCTCTTGGCCGGAAGCGAGACGGATCATCTCCGTCGGGGCGAGCGCCCGGGTGTAGACGCGGACGTCATCGATGGAACCGGTGAAAAACTGACTGCCCGTGGACCAGAGCGTGACCCGTCCGCGCCCGATGGACACGGGCATGTTGACGGGTGACGGAGCCGAACTCAGCACGAAGGGCTGGCTTTGACTCGCCCAGGGGAAGCCGACATAGCCGGAGGGGAACGCGCCGTCGATGGCGATCCGCACGGAGAGCGCGCCGTCCCAAGAGACCGCAACGTGGTGCCAGCGGCTGTCCGCCAAGTTGATATCCGGAACGTAGATGTCGTTGTTCCAGAAACCGAAATAGAAGCCGGGCGTATTCACGAGCGGACCCGACCCGACGCCGCTCGTCTGCGTGAGTCCGAAAATATAGGATCCGTTGGTGACGCCGTTGGTGCCGGCATCAAACAGCACTTGCTGACCGGCGGAGCCCGTCTTGAACCACATCGAGACGCTCTTGCGGTCTTCGATGGCCGGCGCGTCGATGTAGTCGTCGGTGCCGTCGAAGCTCAGGCTGCGGGCGTTGGAAAAGCTGACCTGCGGAACGTCGGTGGACGGCTGCGGCCGGTTCGCGGACCCGGCGTATCCGCGGGGCGTGCCGTGATTGCCGCGGCCCGATGCGTCTATTTTGGATCCGGTCCCGCCGACGACGGTTTCATCGAATCTCCAGTACCCCGCCAATCCCTGACTGACGGAGACATCGCGATACGCACCCGCACCCGGCGTGAACGACGCGTCGGATGACGCGCGCAGGAAAACGCCGGAACCGCTGTTCAGGCGTCCCGCGGACGCGTTCAGATCCCCGCCGACGGAAAGATATTTCCGGCCCATGCTGAGCGTGCCGCGGACAATCAGATCATCCGCGACCTCCAACGAGCCCGAGCCGTACAGCGTTCCCGGCCACACCACAAACGAACCGCTCGCGATCGCCGCCGCGGGAGATGCGGATACGACGAGTGATTGGACGTCGGCGGAGGTGGGACGCGAAATGGCCAGATGGCGCGCCTGCACCGGACTCGATCCCGATTCGCTGCGGACGATAAGGTGTCCTTGGTACAAATGGATGCCTTGCATGACCGCGCCCGACGCGGCGATCAGCGATGTCACCGCCTTGGCGCCGTTGCCCTTGAGGAACAGCGTGAGTACCGCTCCGGAGTTGTAGGAAAAACCCGAGAACGCGAATTCGCCGTTGCCGGCGGTCGTGGTCAGGAGCGTGGAACCGCTCTGGATGCCCAAACCGATCGTCTTTCCCGCTCCCGCCGGGGTGATGCCGGCGTCGGTATAGAGGATGCCGGAGAGGAGCCGGATGCCGGCGAACGTGATGTTCACGTTGCTGCCGCTGTCCGTGCAGGTGGAACCGCAGACGAAGGTCTTCTCACCCGTGGCGTCGATACGCTGGGCGTTCAAGTATTGGACGGACAGCGTGGCGATCTCATCCAGCAGAAGAGAAGCTTTCGTGCTGGAGTTGGCGGAGCGGAGCAAGAGCGGTTGTCCGGCGAGCCCGGTGAGCGTCAGAGCGCCGGAAACGGAGAACACGTCGCCTCCGTTCAGGGCCAACAACGCGGACCTGGGCGCCGTCTTGGTGAGATTCCAGAAGCGGGTGGACCCCGTGAGCGTCTGATTGATCCCGCTGAGCGTGACGGTGCCCGCGTGCGGAACGAACGTCCCGTGATTCAGCAGATTGCCCGACAATGTCAGGCCGTAGTCGGATTCCGAGACATCGAGCGTCGCATTGCCGCCGATCGTCAGATCTTTTTTGACCGTGACGGCGGAACCCAACCCGTAGTCGCCCGCGCCGCGGTTGCCCGGCTTGCCGGCTGCGAGCGAATAAATTTCCGCGGGATTCAGCACCCGGTCGTACACGCGCGCGTCGTCGATCTTGCCGTTCCAGTGGACGCCTCCCACGTCCAAGCTGTAGCCGATGCGCATGTCATTGGTGTCATCGAGAAGGGTCTTGCTGGCGACTCCGGTCTTGTCCAACGCGCCATTGACGTAAATGGCCAACACGCCCGTCGCCTTCACGCGCGTCGCGCAGGTGTGGACCCAATTGCCGGTATTGACCGCCGTGTTGCCGTTGATGGTGACGTCGCTCGACCCGTTGCCGTTGCCGAAGGCCAATTTCCCGGCGCTGTCCACGCCGAAACCGAAGTCGTTGGCCGCGTTGGGGACCTCGGCGTCAAACAGCGGCATTGTGAGATAGTGCTGGGTGCCGGCGCCGACGGATGTGGTTTTGAACCAGGCGCACAGCGTGAAATCGGCGGCCACGGTCCTGTCGACTTGCACGTAATCGTCCGTGCCGTCGAAACTCAAGCTCCGCGCATCGCTGAAGGCCATTTGCGACGGAACATCGGCGGACGGAACGGGGCCGTTGGCATACGTGCCGGTGTTGCCCGTCTGTGTACTGTCCGCGGCGGTCGAACCGCTTGTTTCATCGAACGTCCAGTAGCTGACAAGTCCGTTGCCGACCCCGAGATTGTACAAAACAGCGGTTTCCTGGAGAGTCGACGCGCTCTCCGCACCCGTAAGATTCACGGTCCCGGTTCCCGCCTGAAACGTGCCGCCGCGATTGAACCACGATCCGAGCACGGCAAGCGAGACGCCGCTGCCGCGCATATCCAGCGTCCCTCCGGAAAGAACGAGCGTGCCGTTGATCGCGACAGAGCGATTGATTTTGACGGAACCCGTGAACGCGGGCGCCATCCGCAGCGACGTGATGCTGCCGCTGAACGCGCGCCTGTTGTCGATGATGCTGTCCGTCTTGCCCGTGCCGTCGAAGACGACGGTGTCTCCGTAGGCCGGCACCGTCCCGGTGTTCCAGTTGGCGGCCGTGCTCCAAAACGCATCGGAGCCGAGGCCGGTCCACCGGATCGTCGCCGCCCCGGCGGCGGGCATCGCGACGGTGAACGAGAAACAAAGGAGCGTGACCGAAGCTGTCCAACGTCGCAGCATGACCAAAGAAAAGTACGGCGAAAATGCCAGAGTTGGAAGAAAGTATAGTGGAGCGCGGACGGCGCGTACAACTTTCACGCCGTGTCCGTCGCGCGCTGAACGGATGAACGTGCAATGACTTTCCCCGGCCGGAATGCCGGGAGCGCTTCGCCGTGCGGACCATGCGTGGGGTTTTTGAGATGGGCGGCCATCCGGACGATGACGGCGTCGGAGACGGCGTGCTCCAAGCGGTGCGCTTCCGCGTGGACTTCCGTTTTTTTCATGCCGAGCACGTCGCACAAAAACAATTCGATGACGCGGTGTTTGTACGTGAGATTTTCCGCAAGCGTGCGGCCGGCCGCGGTCAGACGGACGGGACCGTAACGTTTGCGCGTGACCCATTTCTTTTTCAGCAAACTTTCCACACGCTGCGTGACCGTCGGCTTCCGGAGCCTCAGCGTCTCCGCCAACTGCGAGATCGTCACGGACCCCTCACTGCTCTTTGCAGAGAGAAGGTACAGAGCGCGGAGATAGTCTTCCTGCGTATGCGTGGTATCGGGCATGGGAATGTATTGTAGATGATTGACTCCAGAGTTAGTATACACTAACTTTCTGCCATGCGGAACTATCTCTCGTTTGTCGGCGGGTTGGGTGTGGTTGTTGCGGCTGTCTTCTTTGCCTTTGCCGGATTCGCCGGAACGGAACACTCGGCGGCCCAGCATGAAGGCATGCAGATGCCTTCATCGGCGATGCCCGCGGGAGACCACATGATGATGGCGCCGCGTTCGGATGCCGAGTTGCATGCGATGGCGCAGAACGCCATTGGCGCGCAAGGAGATTTTGAAACGGACACGTTCGATCCCACGAAATTTTTGACCACGTGGAATTTCAACGATCTTCCTCCCGACGAGCGGAAAAAATTCTATACAGAGACTCCTCTCGGCGACGGCCGCATGCTGCGGGAATACACGTTCATCACCACCGATGAATCCGTCGAAATCATCCCGGGCGTGTACTACGAGGGATGGACCTACAACGGTCAGATCCCCGGCCCCACCATCCGCGCGACGGAAGGCGATCACATCAAAATCACGTTCATCAACAAAGCGTCCAAGCCGCACACGGCACACTTTCACGGCTTCCATTCGGCGGAGATGGACGGCTCCATGGAAGGGCAATTGGTCCCGCCGGGCGAGAGTTTCGTGTACGAATTCACCGCCGAGCCGTTTGGCATTCACTTGTATCACTGCCACGCGTACCCGTCCTCCAGCCACATCGCCAAAGGACTCTACGGCGCCTACATCGTCGACCCCAAAAACGACACGCGCCCCAAACCCGACCGCGAACTTGTGATGGTGATGAACGCGTTCGATACGGATTTTGACGGGGAGAATGAAGTCTACGCGGTGAACACGCGGGCATTTGCGTACGCGCGCGATCCCATTCAAGTGAAACAGGGCGAACTGGTCCGCGTGTATGTGGTGAACATCACGGAGTTTGATTTGCTGAATTCGTTCCACCTGCACGCGAATTTTTTTGACGAGTATCCGACGGGCACCAAGCTCACCCCCGACAACTTCACGGACATCGCGACATTCGGCCAGGCTGAACGGTCGATCTTGGACATGCGGTTCCGCAAGCCCGGCATGTACATGTTCCACGCGCACGTGAATGAATTTTCCGAGCTGGGCTGGATGGGGATGTTCCACGTTTCGCCCAATACATAAATGAGCACCCGACGCACATCGTGGGCGTTGTTCTTCCTACCGCTGCTGTTCTTTGGCGCGCTGATGTCACTCTTCGTGCAGTACGGACCGCTTGGCGTATTCCAAGCCGGTTTTCCTCCGGTGGAAAATATTTTCATTACGCGGGTCCTCTTTCAGCCCGAACACATCACACTGAAAGTTTTCAACGACGGACCGGAGCAAGTGACCGTCGCGCAGACGATCGTGAACGACGTGTACTGGCAATTCGCGATGGACCCGCCGTCCCGTGTGCTGCAACCGCATGAGCGCGGCGAATTGCGGTTGTTCTATCCGTGGATCCACGGCGAGCCGATGACGTTCAAATTGATCGCGAGCGACGGCGTCGTGTTTGAAAAAGAAGTCCCCGTCGCGTTCCTCACACCCGTCGTGGACGCGCAGTACGTGCGCACGTTCGTGTTGCTTGGATTGTATGTGGGCGTGATCCCCGTGCTGCTCGGGCTTTTGTGGCTGCCGTACCTGAAGCGCATCAAGGCATCCGCATATGCATTCTTACTGTCGGCAACGGTCGGATTGCTGGTCTTTTTGGGAGTCGATGCTCTGGAAGAAGCGTTCTCGCTGATCGCGGACATTCCGCAGACGTACAACGGCTTGGGATTGCTGCTGATGGGATGCATAGGTTCGATGCTGCTGCTCGGCGCGCTCAGGAACAGAGGCATGAAACCGGATCGCGGCGAGCATGAACAGGCGTTGCACTGGTCCTACCTGATCGCCGTCGGCATCGGGCTGCACAACTTGGGCGAAGGTCTGGCGATCGGGAGTTCGTATGCCATCGGGGAAATCGCGTTGGGCGGATCGCTCGTCATCGGCTTCATGCTGCATAATTTGACCGAAGGCATCGCCATCATCGCGCCCTTAAGCCGGTCATTCACCATTCAGAAATTATGGAGGCACGTGCTGATGATGGGACTGATCGCCGGAGTTCCGACGATTGTCGGAAGTTTGCTGGGAGGCTTCGCCTACTCCCCCGCCGTCGCGATCGTGTTCCTCGCCATCGGTGTCGGCGCGATCTTCGACGTCGTCTTCGCGATAGTCGGGCACATGGGCCGCAGCAACGGAAAATCTCTCTATTCCCCGGCCAATGTGTTGGGATTTTTCACCGGCCTCTGCGTGATGTACGCGACGGGATTTTTCGTGGCGTAAAAGAAACACGGAAAGGACGACGCCTGCTATCCGTCATCATTCCGTATCCTTCACCTTTCTCCGTATGAACGCCATCATCCCGTTTATCGTCCTGCTGATCGTCGCCGTGATCTTCAATTACATTCCGATGGACGGAAAACTGAAGCAAATCGGCTACATCATCATCGGGATCATCGGCATCGTCATGCTGCTCAAATTCGCCGGCGTCATGTAACGCGGCATTTCTCATTCGACACGCATGCGGAGGCGCGGCGTGTCTACGACAGACCACGGGCTGGATGGAGATATTGATGGCGAGGCGTGCGAGTCGCGCCGTACACGCGGTGTATGCTGTGCGCATGCCGCACACCCTCCACTTCGTCTCCGCGTCCACCAGCGGCAATACGGAGTATGTGATCGACGAGATCATCCGCGCCATTCACGCGGCGCCCGAGTCCGTGACCGTCGAGCGCCAACGGGCCGAACAGACTGCGCCGGAAGATCTGCTGCGGGGCGACGTGCTGATACTGGGCTCCGGCACATGGAACACCGGCGGCAACGAAGGCCAGCTGAATACGCACATGCACGCCCTGCTGCACGAACGCGCCGCGCAATTGGATTGGAAGGGAAAACCTGTGACATTCATCAGTTTGGGCGACGACCGGTATTACTTCCGTACGCGCTGCACGGAACACTTTTTGCGCTTTCAGCGCGAACACCACGGCACGTTGTTTGTACCGCCGCTCATTTTGGTCAATGAGCCGTATGGACAGGAAGAGAAGATCCGCAAGTGGACAGAGAAGCTCCTCCGGCACATGAGTATGTGAACGATTTGCCGGATATGGGAATGGTTTTTCTTCGGCGTGAGGATTAGGATTCTTGGTGCTGTTTCCTTCCTCCTCACTTCCATGGATCCCGGACACGACACGCACGATGATCGACTCGTTGGCGGGTTTCTTTGAGGCATACTTTCTTGTATCTCTTTCCTCCTCCCTTTTATGGAAAAAATCCGCGTGGAGCACCACACCGTCATCGGCGGTTTTTGGTTTGCGTTCTGGCTCTTCACCATCGGCTATCTGCACTTGAGCTTCTGGAAAGGCGTCGTGGCGATACTGCTCTGGCCATACTTCCTCGGTGCCGCACTGAGTGTCGCTGTCTGATCCTGCTATGCTCCGCCGTATTCTCTTTTTTTCTCCCCTTTTTCTCGTATGACGGACATGATGTACACCACACATTCGGGTTTCGGCTTCGCTTTCCTCGGCATACTGCACACACTCGCCGCGTTGGCGGTCTTCATTGGCATTCTCTTTTTGGTGATCTGGGCGGTCAAAACACTCAAGAACGGACAGCTTAAAACGTGGGGGATGTGGATGGTCGTCGCCGGACTCCTCGTCTGCCTGCTGACCTTTGCGCTGGGAGGAACCATGGGCGGCAGAATGAAGGTGATGAAGATGATGCACGGCGGCATGATGATGAATGAGGGCATGATGGACGATGGCATGAGCATGAACGGCATGACGAAGATGCTGCAGGGCAAAACGGGCGACGAGTTCGACAAAGCCTTCATCCAAATGATGATCCCCCACCATCAGGGCGCCATTGACATGGCAAATGCCGCAAAGACATCGGCCAAGCACGTGGAGATCAAAAACCTGGCAAATGCCATCATCGCTTCACAACAGAAAGAGATCGATCAGATGAGGCAGTGGCAGAAGACGTGGGCGTATGTACAGTAAGGCTGCCACCCTATGCACTCTCGGTTTTTTCCGTACATACGTCGGGGTTTTACGCTCATCGAAATTCTGATCGCGATCGGAATCATGGGTGTGCTTGCGGCAATCATCATCGTCGCAATGAACCCCCGGGAAAATCTCCGAAGCGCGAAGGATAGTAAGCGCATGCATGAAGCAAAGGAGATTGAGAACAGCATGTACCAATATCTGATCGATCAATGGGAATTGCCCACCTCTGACAACGTGCCTCAGGGCAGCAGAACGCAAAACCGATCTGCATCCGCGGCGTGACTGACGCGTCCTGTTTGAATGTTGATCCGCTGCTTGTGCCCATCTATCTGGGATACATCCCACGCGATGAATTGGAGCCGTGCGTCCCCTACACCGGTTTAAAAGTGTATCAGGAGAGTCAGCGCCCGTTCGTGTTCCCCTCTCATCTGGGCAAGATGCCCGGAGACACGCTGGATAGTGAGCCGTGTGGCACTCCGGAACCGCCGACGATTGTTCCGGTCGATGTCAAAGATCCTTCCCTGCATTTTTCTGCCTGCTCTGTTTGGACTACATGGACAGGCTCAAATACACCGGAAGGATATTTCTACAACTATCTTGTCAAACCCTCAACCAACCAAACTCCCTCAGACTGTGCAACGTGCGTTTTGAGTGGCATGACACCGGGAAATAGCTACGAATTTTTCGTCACGTGGGTGCCGTTCCCCGCGAATGTGCCCCTTGCGACATACAACATCCACTTTGGTTCCCCAAGTGTGCTGCAAGCGACGGTGCAGAAGCCTCACCAGGTGAGCCCGAATGACGCGCAGTACGGGGGAGTATTGTGGGAGAGTCTGGGTACATATACCGTCACAAGCAGCACCGCGAGCGTAAAGCTGCAAGATATCGGCACGGGCGACTTAATCTTCGACGCGGTGGCTGTGGTAGCGCGATAACTTTGGCAGACCATGCTCACAAAAAAAGCGACGCACGTGCGTCGCTTTTTTTGTGAGCGAAAATGTACGGCGATTACTCGTCGTCGCTTACTGTCGATGCGCCGCCTAGATACTCATCGATCTCATCGATCGTTTCCTGAATGGCATCCAAGCGTTCCGCATGCATATCTGCGATGTCTTCCTTTGTGGGGAGCTCATCAATATATGCCTGGATTTCCTCCTTCTGTTCGTCGGTCTTCGCCTTTGCAAGTTTCTTTTGCATCTTGGCGATTTCCTTCTCCAATTTCTTCTCCATCTTTGCCAAGTCCTTCTCGGCTTTCTTCAGAGATTTTTCCAGTTTGGCTTTCTGGGCCTTCAGCTTGACGACCTGCTCCGGCGTCAGCTCTTCGTCATCCGTGTCCATTCCAAAATTCATATTCAGCAAACGATCCAAATTGGAATCCGTCTTCGGACCGTCAAAAGCGGGCATGCGTTGCTCACCTGCCTGACCCTGGGGCGGACGCTGATTCTGTTCGCTTGTCTCCCCACCACGGTTCATGGTGCCATCCTGCTGCTTTTGCATGTTCGGGCCGCCGTGCATGGCCGGGTCAAACGGCCGGTTCTCCATATCCTTAAAATCCATCGTCTTCCTGTCTCCCTGAAAACCACCGTTCATATCCTCGGGAAACTTCTGGCCCATGGTTCCGTCCATAGGAGGACGCTTGCCCTCCTGCTGCATCTGAAACGGCTGTGGGAAGGGCTGACTCTTCATTTGTCCCACCAAGGCAAATCCCGCCGTGGTCAAAACAGTCGAGGTCAGCGCGGCGACAGTCGCCACAAGAGTACCCTGGAAAAGATGTGACCGAGCTCTCATAGAAATGGTGGGTATGGATGTGAAAGTATCTATTATTATAGTATAATATATGTATTTAGTCAAATACCGCTTTCTGAGCGTTTTATTGAATCAAATAGCCCTATCCCTTCAACGCCCGCGCCTCTTCAGCCATATTGTGGGCTATACCCTGCATGTTGTCGGCGATCTCCGTGAGCGAGGCGCTGAATGTTTTGGCCTGCGCAGCAAGCTCGTAGGCTTTGCCGGCTAAGACAAGAACTTGATCGATGTTGCCCGCCACGCCCGCTTCGTACGCGTTCACCAACGCTCCGAATCCTTCCGTGACTTTCACGGCCCCCTTCACGAGCGTGTTATCGGGCTTGCTGGCCAATGCCCCACGCGCCGCAACGAGCGCACGCGCCTGGGCCATCTTCGCGGAGGCAAGACCTTCCGGATTCAAGTTGGCGATCACATTTCCCGCCAATTCCGTTTCCGTCAGCGACAATAGTGCCTGCGTGCGACGGTTTTCTTTGTACATCAGTAAGCGATACACATAGGTGGCGACATCCGCGCGGGTGAGTGTGGCATCGGGATGCAGAAGGCCGTTCTTATCAACTTGCAAGAGCGACGATGCGATGCCGAGACGGACATACGGGTAAAACCAGGCATGCACATCACTGACATCGGACGCCAATGGCAACTGAATTTCGCTGAAGGAATTGGGGTCCATTCCCTGCGCCAACTCCGCGATCTTCAGAAACGCCCCTAACACCACGGGTGTGCTGCCCTTGAACGTGGATGATTTGTCCGGTCCGTCGATGACGTGCAACGCAACTGCCTTCGCCACGTAACCGTCATACCAGGCATCTGCGGGGATATCCGTGAAACCGGGATTTTGGAGTGATTCCACTTCTTCATCGGTGATGCGGCCCGCCAGCACCATTTTGACAGCCGCAGCGCGATCCACTTGGGCATTTGGCTTGAACGTGTTGTCTGCATAGCCCTGCAAAATCCCCTGCTCATGCAGGTATTGAATAGCTTGGTATGCGGGGTGTGATGCGGGAACATCGGCGAACGGAGCAACCCCCTGTGCAGCTACAGCAGGCACGCCCGCAATCAGCGTGCACATGACAAGAAACCCGATGATGAACATGCGCATGTGTATGGATCCGAGAGTAGCGGAGCGCGATCCGCTTCACAAGCGGCTGCACTTCTATAGAATGCCCAATTATGCGTTCGCGTGGTGCGCTTTTGGCCCTGAGTCTGCTCCTGAATATCGCACTGGTGTTCGGGACATTTTCGTTTGTCAGGCAAAATCGCTCGTTCCATGCCCTGCTTTCGCCGCGCATTTTCGTGGAGCAACCCAACGACATCATCATCAATTTCACGGAATTGCGCAGTGAACTGCGCACGCTTGTGACCGGTGTGCGGGATTTCCGCACGGGAGTCTACTTCGAATATCTCCCGTCGGGCGTCTCCATCGGCATCAACGACAAGGAACAATTCGTAACGGCGAGTTTATTGAAAGTGCCGGTGATCATGGGTGTCTATAAATTAATGGAAACAGGTGTCGTGCATGGTGACCAGACAATCACCCTGACCAAACAAGATCTGGACCCCGGGTATGGGAACTTGTGGAAGCGCGGCGAAGGAGCGACGCTGACCGTGGACGAGGCCGTGCAACTTGCCCTGACCGAATCCGATAACACCGCGGCGCTCGCGCTGGATGATTTGGCGGAAGCCGACCCCGTACTTTCGATCTATAACTCGCTGGACATTCCCGTGGAAATGGACGACACCCAGCCCGTCGTGAGCCCCAAAAATTATTCGTCCGTGCTGAGATGCCTGTATTTGTCGTGTTACCTCTCGTATGCGGGATCGCAAAAAATCCTCGATATCATGACGCAGTCCGTCTTCACCAACACCATCCCGGCCGGCGTGCCGGCGGGCGTGCGCGTGGCCCACAAAGTGGGCATCTACGATCAACCCGGCACGGATGACCGCGTGCGGTCGGATTGCGGCATCGTGTACGTTCCCAATCGCCCGTACATCCTCTGCATATTCAGTCAGCTGCGCGCGGGGCAGGAAATGCAGGTGTCGCAGTTCATCGCCGACGTGTCCCGCCGCGTGTACGATTACGTGTCTACGCGCAAATAACGTCCTCACCGCGTTCCGTTCGGGGTGTGCGTCAGCGCGATCCGCTTCACAAGCAACGGCCTTTCGCTACACTTCCCGTTAATGTCCCGGTTTCTTTTTGCCGCCTTCGTCGTCTTGAGCGTCGCCTTCAACATTGTTGCGGGGAGCTCCGCGATCGGGTCATTGGTGGGCACGAACCTGTCGTATCCGCTGCTCTCCCCCAGAATTTTCGTTCAGAATCCCAACGATATCATCATCAATTTCACGCCGCTGCGGTCCGAGCTGCGGGAATTCATGAACCAAAAAAGGGATTTTCAAACGGGCGTGTACTTTGAATATCTGCCGACCGGCGTCTCCATCGGCGTGAACGAAAAGGAGGAATTCGTATCCGCGAGCCTGCTGAAGGTCCCGTTCATCATGGGTATATTCAAACGCTTGGAAGACGGAAGCCTGACGGAAGACCGCATCTTGACGCTCAGCCAATCCGATTTGGACCCGGACTTCGGGACGCTTTGGAAGAAGGGGGCGGGCGCGCAGCTCACCGTTGGCGAAGCGGTCCGCCTTTCACTGGTTGAATCGGACAACACCGCGATTCGCGCCCTGGACCAAGTCATGTCCCAAGACCTGGTCCGCGAAACCTATGACGCGCTGGACATTCCCGTCGTGATCGATTCCTCCCAGCCCGTGGTGAGCCCCAAAAACTACTCCTCGGTTCTCCGCTGCCTGTATCTGTCGTGCGTTTTGGAATACGAAAGTTCGCAGCGCATTTTGCAATTGCTGACGCAGACCATATTTGCGGACGGATTGCCCGCAGGCGTGCCGCGCGCGGTGCCCGTCGCGCACAAAACCGGTATCTACGATCTTCCGGAAAATGATGCGCGCGTGCAATCCGATTGCGGGATCGTCTACGTTCCGCGCCGCCCCTACATTCTGTGCGTGTTCGCAAAGTTGGACGACAAACAGCTGGAACAGCAGTACCTAAATTTTGTCGGGGAAATCTCCAACCGGGTCTATCGCTACGTGGCAAGTTTGCAGCCCTGATTATTTTCCCGTCTCGACGTAGATGAATCCTAAACGCATGTTTTTTGCAGGCGTGAGCGTGCTGACCAATCCGCAGGCAAGGCGAAGTGCCGTGCTTCCCGCAGGCAAGTTGGCTGCGGTGCTCCCTTCCGCGGTGGAACCGAGGGTCAGGTTGTCCACGCGCCAGTACATCACGCTTTTGTTGGTTAGACTGTACGGAGGCGTGTAAAAATAGATGTTATACACTTGGCCTGCGGTGAAGGTCATGCCCGTGTTGATGAGGTTTTGGGTCGTGTTGTCTTTCGTGCTGAATTGCAGAGCGGTATCGCCGCGGACCGTGGAAAACCCAAACCCCACGCGGTTGCCTGCGGGGTTGTCCGACCGCAGCGCGATCGTCATCGTCGCCTGATCGGTCAGCCCGCAATAGTATTTGACGTTGGTGATTTCCACCGGGCTGAGACGGGCCTTGAAGAAAAATCCATTGTGTCCGGGTGTCGAACCGCGGAACCACTGCGTGACGGTGCTGATGATCCCTCCCGTGCCGTTGGCGGTAGGCGTGACGATGTTGGCATTATATCCGAGCGCTTCGGTGGGAGCGGGACTGGAGATCGTCCCGACGGTCGTCAGACCCGTGCCGAGGACGTTCAATGTGGAGGCTCCTGACGGAGTAATATGGACGATTTGCCGGGTAAAGAGACCCGGCTGCAGCGCGAACCCCGACCCCGCTTGGTACAGGGGTGGCTTGGCTGTGAGCATCGAGCGGCCGCTCCAGAGACCGGAATAGACTGCCGTAGAACCCGATCCCGGCACGCGCGGCTCCCCGCGATTGATCAGCAAAACCGTTCCCGACAACACGGAATTGCTGCGCACCACCAACGAGCCGGAGGATTCCAACCGGTTCTGCGCGTGGATCAGACGGCCGGACGCTGTGCCGGCGACAGTCAACACGTCCGTGGTCTTGTTCCAACGAAATTGCGTCTCACCGCCGAAGGTCGAACCGCCGTCATTGTACTGCACATGCATATCGGACCCGCCCGGAGTACCGCCGCCTCCCCCGGCGTCCGTGCCGCAGGTGAATACGCCGTTGATGTTGGTATCGATGGTATCGCAGTTCTTCAAGCTGCCGGCCGTGAGAGCCGTGCCGCTCATGGTGCCCGCCACCTCCAGCTCGGTTTCGGGAGCAAGATTTTTGACGCCCACTTTATTATTCGTAGAATCGATGAAGAGCGTCCCGCCGCCGAATTTGCCATTGCCCGTCACCAGCAATGATCCGGAGGATTCCAGGCGATTTTGAGCATGCACGACTCTGCCCGACGCCGTTCCGGACACATTGATGTCTGTCGAAAAATGGAATAGTTGCCGAGAATGGATAAATTTCAGCGTCTGCGCCGCGGTTTGGTTGCCAAACGTGAGCGTGGCATCGTTGGTGTCGTTATCCGCATTGATGCCGAGATCCGCTTTGGTTTTGATGGTGCCCGTGGCGCTCAGCGTGCCCCAAATATCGGCATTGCCATCCGTGCGCAGCGTGGTGCCCGAGAGGTTTGCGCGCACTTTGAGCGAACCCGTCATCGTATCACCCTGTTTTTTGACGTACCGCGCGTCGGCATCGGTCTGCGAGATGCCGCTCCCCGCTCCTCCTTGATCCGTCCCGCACGAAAAGTTTTTGGATTCGCTGCTCCAGAGCAATTTGCTGGTGGCCCCGGTATCACAGTCCGAAAGATTCGCGCCCGCAAACGTGGATGACGCGTAGATGTTGGCGCCCGTCATGGACGATGTGGCAAACAGGTTGCGGCCGGATGCCGTGCCTGTCACGCGCACGTTGCCTGTCACGGAGACGGAGTCATTGAATTCAAAACGTACGGCCGTGCGGTTGTAGGTGATGGTCTTTGCGAGCGTGTCGCCGAATTTGATGACGACGTTTGCCGTGCTGTCGGTATCGTCGATGACGGCGAACGCTTCGGTATTCACAAGCAACGTCGGGCCGAAGCTGCTGGCCATGACCACGGGAAGCCGTAGGGAACTTGCACTTGACGTCCACAGCATCAGCGCCAGCAACATCCCGGCAAGATGCCGCGGTTGAAAGTGCAGAGATGAGGCCGGAGAGCGAAAAAGTGTATGTGAGCGCATACCGCAAAATCCATATATTATACCACAAATTCATAGCCAAATCAGTCAGTTGTATTTGCATAAAATGCAGATAGTTGCATAACAAAAGAGCTCCCTGAGCGTAGCTAAGGGAGCCCTGGAAAGTGTCAGCAGAGAATCCTCACGGTGTGCTGGTTGTCCAGCGGATGGTGGTGTAGCCCACGTCCGTATAGCCGGTAGAGGTGGCGGCCACTTTGATAAGCAGCGTGATGAACCCCAGCGGCGTGTAGGTGCCGCTGGAGAGACCCGTGATGGTATTGGTGCGCCAGGCGCCGGCGACGTGACTGGTCAACGCGGAACTGTTGCCCGTGGCCACGGTGGCGCCGGCCGTATCCAAGACACGGAAGGTCACATGGTTATCCGCGGCGGTCGTGGTACCCGTGCGGACACGCAACTGGATACCGGAAGCCGTTTCCCAATGTGAGAAGTTCTTCGGCACTTGCAGACGCACGGCGATCAAATAGTTCTGCAACGTTGCTTTCGTGGTCGTCCATCGGTAGAGGTTGTCCGATCCCAATGCGCCCGAGTACGTCAGCTGGCCGACGGTGGCGGAACCGGAGGCGGTATACGCGGCGTTCGGATACTCCGGACTGAGCGCAAGAATATTTCCGCTGGAGTTGCCGATGGTGGCGCTGGTCCATGTCAGGTTGCCTGCGCCGTCATTCTTCAAGAACGTATTGGATGAACCCTGCGTGCCCTGGAAGTTGTAGTTCACGCCGTTGATGGAGACACCGTCATCCACATTGAGCGTGGTGCCGGAGAGCGATCCGCGTACTTTGACGTTCGCATTCACCGTCGCGGCACCGTTAAAGGTGGACGCGCCGTCGACCTGCAACGTGGAACCGGAGATGTTGCCGATGACGGAGATATCTTTACTGAAACGGAACTTCTGGGCAGTGTTTAAGAATTTCAATGTCTGCGCGGCCGACTGGTTTCCGAAGGTCAGCGTCGCATCGTTCGTGTCGTTATCCGCATTGATGGTGATATCGGATCTCGTCTTAATGGCACCTGTGGCGCTGAACGTCCCGAACACATCGGCGTTACCGTCAACGTGCAGCGTGGTACCGGAAAGGCCGCCACGTACTTTGAGCGAGCCCGTCATGGTGTCTCCCGCCGTGTTCACGTAACGCGCATCCCCGGATGATTGGGACAATCCGCCCGTGTCCGTTCCACAGACCAAGTTTCCTGCGGCATCCGTATCGATGGTGTCACAGCTGCGCAGGTTATCGACCGTCAGCGATGAGCCGGACAAGTTGCCGATCACGCTCAAGGAATGGGAGAACTGGAATTTATTCGTCGTCAGGAATTTGAGTGTCTGCGTACTGGTGCCAAAGCGCAGTTCCACGTTTGTGGTACCGTCGCCGGAATCGATTGCCTGGAATGATTCCGTATTCACAAGGAGAGTCGGATTCCATGAGGAAGCGGCAACAGCGATGCCCGCTGGAGATACAGCGAACGCCACGGCAAGCACCGAGGCGATAAGCCTGCGGCCCAGAAGAGTGCGGAAATGTTTCTGGCAGTTCATATGGATGTTGAGGAATCGGATTAGTATAGCAAACAAAATCATTCTTTGCAAGAGGATCACTGGCCTGTCAAAACCTGTGTGCGCAATTCCAGGGAACCGATATGCATTTGATAGCTGTCTTTAGCGGAAAGGTGGAATTTCAGCAGTATCTCGCCTCCCGGCGTCCAGGTGGGACTGCCGGTGAATTCTATCTGTGTGGATGCCCAGGACGTGGACGCCAGGTTGGTGGTGGAGCCGACCAGCGTCACCGGCGTGCCATTGGTATCGAACACGGAAATATCCAACGCATTGTCCGCGGCATTCGCCGAGGTGGACCGGTAGTGGAGTACAAGGGGATTCACAAGCGCATCGTCCTTCCACCGCACGAACGTGCGCGGCAGCTGATACCGGACAAAGATGTCATAATCCTGGAGCGTCGTCCGCGTGCTGGTCCACAGGTAGTAGTTGCGCTTCGTAGTATTGTCCTGCGTGGTGGTCAGCTGACCAACGTTGTTCGTCGCATCGCCTTGATAGGTAGCCTTGTCGAATTCCGCGGTCAGCACGTCTGTGACATCGTGCTCGCGGATGTCGCTCTGCATCGTCCTGCGGTCGGTGACACCTGTGACCGCGCTCGCGGACGTTTGCACAAGTGCCAGCGGGATGAACGACTCATCAGCCGGGAAGCCGACGGTATTGGCGGCAAGGCCGCCGGATCCGAAGAACACATAGCTGGTGACGCTGGCCCCGACTGGGAAGCTGGTTATGCCGCCATAGTTCACGATGGTGTTGCCCAATCGGTAACTGCCCGACGCCACATTCACAGAGAGTCCGGCCCCGGCGGAAACAGCCAACGGCGACTGGGCGATCTGGTTGATGGTGAGGCCGTTCACGGTTCCCGTCACAGTTAGGTTGCCGTTGATGTTCACGTCGTCTGAGAATTCGAAGCGATGATTCCCGTTGGAGAACTGGAGCGTCTCGGGTGCGACCGCGTTGCCGAAGGTGAGCACGGCGTCGTTCGCGGAGTTGTCCGCGTTGATCGTCATGCCGCTGTTGGTGGCGATGGATCCGGTGGCCGTCAGCGTTCCTCCCACGTATACGTCGTCGGAGAATTCAAAGCGTGAATTGGACGCGGAGAATTTCAGGGTCTCTTGCAAAAGGATGTTTCCGAAAGTGAGCGTCGTATCCCCGGCGGCGTTGCCGGCATTGATCTGGAAATTCACCGCATTCGTGCCGCTGCCCATCTGCGCGATGCCGATCTGACCGCCCGGACCCAGCAGGAGGACATTGCCCGAGGCCGTTCCCGGCGTGCGGTTCTGGAGCGTCTCGGCGTTCTTGGCGTACGCGACCGAGCCGATAAACTTGCGATCTGTGGCATCCGCTCCCGCATCACCAGTGGGATCCAAGAGCGCGTAGCTTGTATCGGGCGCGCCCACCGCTTTCACTTCCACCTGCACGTACTTGTGCTGGGTGAAGTCAATAGACGGCAGCGCCGTGGACGCGCCCAGTTGGACGCTGACGATGCCGTTTGTGGTGGGCGTGACGGTCTGGAATTCATACCAGCCGCCGTACTGGGTCGCGCCCGTGTTGATAGCTCCCCCGCCCGTCGTATCGCTGCTGATCCAGTCCGTGGATTTCCAGAGCGAGAACCGCATCACCACCGCAGTGGTGATGGGATTGGCGCTGCCGTCCAAAATGCGGCCTTCATAGAGCAGGTAGGACGGAGTTGTCTGCGCCTGCGCGCTCGAGATTCCCATGAGGGTTCCACCCGCCGCCCACGCGGTGACCGCGAGTGCGAGGAGGACTGAGCCGGTGCGGGCGAAGAAGCGACGCATCAGGAAAGTGGCAAACCGTATTCGGGGTAGAGCAGGAAAGGAGAGAGATCGTCGTGGGTGTCGCGCTGTCCGTTTGCAAGCGCGCGCGCATCGTCTGCATATACGCGTCCGCGCTTGAGCCGGTGCGACGCGGTATCCGCAAAAAACAATCCATGCCGGGCGATGACGCGTCCCACAGTGGACACCGACAACCGCACGCCATGCTCCGTCCGTAAAATTTCGCGCACGCGCTCCTTGCCCATGCGGGGATTATTCCTCCGGAGAACACGGATGAGTTCCACGACGCGCTCATCCGTTTCCGGAGCGCGCACTGTGTGGGGGCAGCGCGAATGCTCTTCCAGCGAACGTGGATCATCCGGATGGAAACGATCCAACCAGCATGTCAGCGTGGAACGCGCGATGCCGAAATGCCGGCACGTCGCCGACACGTTCTGATCATGCTCCAAAAAATACTCCAGCCAACGCAAGCGCCGGACCGCCATCGCACTCAGCTCGTACCCCTCCGCGGAACGGAGAAGCCGGCGTACGTCCTGCAGTTGCAGTTTCCAACGGAACAATTTGCGGTGTGGTAATGTGTATTTTTTTCTACTTACTCAAATTTTAGCACATAAGTATTATAAAGTCCATATTCTGTCCGTCATCTCTACGAGCTTTTGCGCAGTACGAGAGCATAACCTGCGGTATATCCAAACGTTCAGCTTTCCAGCATCAGTCTGATCTTCCGTATAGCGGAAGCCCAAACGTCTTTTGCATACCGAACTCCCCGTGCGTTGCACCCGAAATGTGTCTGAGCTTTCTTCTGTGCACTGCGGCAAAACATGGCAAGCCGACTATGCAACAGATCTGATTGAACCTGTTCTGCATCCATCTGGACTGCATCTCCTTTCAGCCGGATCAGGAAAAATCTGTCTGAACTTGTGAGGGATGTGTCTGATCTTTTCGCAACAGAACAATCGCCAAAACGAGCGGATGCACATGAACTTTTCGTCTGCATGTGACAGTCGAGTGTATCTATCGGAGCTTTTCACAGAAAGAAACTATTTCTCTGCATGACGCTTCCGTCTGCGGCGGAACAAGAGAGGAGGGATCAGCATGGACAGCCGAATGAAGCCCGGACGCGCGCCCGCCATCAGCCCCGAGAGCGCCGTGGATCCCGATTCATAGGCGGGGATGCTGGAATACAAAGATTGGAAGCGATAGATCCACGCCAACCTCCCCGCGATCGCCGCCTCCCCCGCCGTCATGCACAACAGTCCTGTGGATTCAGCGCCGCAAAACATGGATACGCCGCGGGCAACCGCGGCGACTGGCGACGACGGCTTGCCGACCGATCCCGGCCTGCCATCCGCTCCAGGCAAATCTCCGGGTCCCGGACTCAGGCTTGCACCGGCATCGCTGATACTGGATGCGGATGATGCCCGCCCTGCATCAGAAGATGTGGGCTGGGAACTGATGAACCCCGCGGCGCCGCTTGCTGACGATGATGCCCGCTCGCCTGCTGCGCCGTGCACATCCTGAGCTGCGGAGGATGCGGCGCTTTCGCCCGGCATACCGGTATCGGGCGTCTCCGGATCATGAGGAGGTCCTGCATGAGCGGAACTGCGGCTGGCCGCGGAAGATCCCCCCTCGCCCCTGTGGCTGCTGCTCTGCACGCCTTCGCCGCCGCTTCCGCTATCTCCATTTCCCCCGCCGCCTCCGGCGCTTCCTGCACTTCCTGCACTTCCGGCGCTGCTGAAGCTTGCCCTGGCGCCGCAATCGCTCATACCCGGAGGGCAGGCAGCCGCGAGCGGATGCATCACTGTATCTGTGGTGGCCCCAAGGGTTTGCAGTGGGGTTAATCCGCCCTCAAGCATATATCCCGGCGCCGTTTTGACATCCACCGCTGTTTGCAAAGTATCAAAGTCCACCTGGTACGACTGCGCGCTCACGAGCATGTGCGGCACAAGGAGCAGCACTGCAATCGCAAGCAAGAGCCTGGCATGTATGTGGGTGTGAGAGCCGTGCAATCAGGAAAGTATACCAGTTTTCAAGGCTGCAGGCTATCACGTGCATACGGCTAGTGATGTTCTTACGCGTTGCGGACAGGGCGCTTCCTGGAGAGCGGCAGGGAAAATTTCATGCTTGTGCCATGTTTTTCGGAAGATGTACAGGTCAACGTCCCATGCGACTGTTCCGCGAATTCTTTGGCGAACGCCAACCCCAGTCCGTTACCCTCCGCCATCTTTTTCGCGCGTTCGCCGCGGAAGAATTTTTGGAAAATATGCGGCAATTCTCGGGCGGACATACCGATCCCCGTATCCGTTACCGTGACCGTTGCCCGTCCCTTTTCGCGTTTCACGTGCACGCGGATGTCGCCGCCTTCGGGCGTGTAGTGGACGGCATTCGACACTATCTCATCCAGCACGCCATGTACTAAAAGCGGATCGGCAAATACCTGCACTGACGTCTCCCCGCTCAGGACAAAACGCTGTTTTTTACGTTCGGCAAGGGGACGCACCGCGTTCATCACGGCTATCGTATTCTCCCGCAAACGAAGCACGGAGGCTTCCGCGGTGAGTCTGCCCTCCTCCAAACGCGAGCGGGCAAGCAAACGATCCAGCAACACCACGGATTCTGACAGAGCACCCCCTGCTTTGCTCAAGGCCTCTTGCTGTGCAAACGTCAGAGCCCCAAATTCTTTGCTCTGCAAAAATTCCTGGTATTTGCGCAAATCCGAGAGTGGCGAACGCATTTGATGGGCGATCAACGTCAGTTCCTTTCCCGTCTCCGTCACTCTGCGCGCCAGCATCCGGTACCGGCGCTCTTCCGCCAAAAGCAGAAGGAACAATGCCGAGAGGATGATGATATTCAGAATGATCAGCACGTTTTACGGGAGGTATTTTTTGACCACGGCCCACAGTTGGTCATCATCAATATCGCTCTTCACCACATACCCCACCGCGCCCAAATCCTTGCAACGTTTTTTATTCTCTCCGTCGCCCAAATTGGACAGCACGAGCACGGGGAACTTTAATTTCTCCTCTTTCATATGTTGGAGCACGCCGAACCCGTCCACATGCGGCATGAGCAGATCGAGCAGCAGCATCTGCGGCGCATTGCGCTTGATCGCCGCGATCGCCTCCCTGCCGTCATGAACCACGGTGACGTCCATGCCATGCCCGGTCACCACACGCTGCATCATTTTGGCGAGAAACGCGTCGTCTTCCGCAATCAGGATATGCTTCTTGCTTTTGCTCATGGTGCTGAAGGGAAAGAAAGCGTGAACGTGGTACCGGCATTTTCCTTCGAAACGAATGATACGGTGCCGCCTAAAATCTTCATAAGCAAATGTACCATATAGAGCCCGATGCCGCTGCCGTCTTCTTCGCGATCAACAATGTTCGACGCGCGGAAAAATTTCTCGAAAATTCTTGCCTGATCCTGCTGGGGAATGCCGTAGCCGGAATCTTGCACCGTCAGCTGCACATATCTTCCGTCATCGTGTGCGCTCACGGTGATCGTTCCGTTCTCCGGCGTGTATTTAAAGGCGTTGCTCAGGAGATTGCTGAGGACCTCTTTCAGCAACTGCATGTCCGTTCGGAGTGTCAAGTCAGACGGGCACTTGATGGATGCGGAGATGTTTTTCTTCTTCCAGTGCTTCTGATGCGAACGGAACATTTCTTTAAGGAGTGGATTGAGGGAAACGTTCACAATCTCCGGCATAATTTTTTGCGTTTCGATATGAGAGATTGTCAACATTGCCTTGATGGTTTCGGCCATGCGGATGGACGCCGTATGCGCCGCAACAATCACTTCTCTTTGGCCGTCGGGAAGCTTCTCGCGCTCCAGGCTGGCAAGCGCCCACCGGATTTCGCTGAGCGGAGTGCGCAATTGGTGCGAAGCCAGCGCTATGAAATCGGATTTCGCGCGATCCACATTCTTGCGGACGGAGATATCCCGATGGATCAACACGAAGAAGGCGGGGGCTTCACTCCGATCATTTTTTTCCGTGTCGTCCGTGTGCACCGGATACAAGGTGATTTCCGCGAAATATTCGGAACCGTCTTTCCTTTTCACGACAAGCTCATCGGAATAAAAGAACCGCCCTTCGTTCATGGCCTCCCTTAATTGATCGCTGATACTCCGGTTATTGTGCGCGGCGCTCGTATATTCCATGCGCTGCCCGAGAACGTCCCCGACCGTGTATCCCGTTATGCGGGAAAATGCGGGGTTCGCGTAGGAAACCGTGTATTCGGGCGACGTGAGAATGACCACTGCCTCGGATGACGCTTCCACTGCCTGTTTGAATTTCTGGATGTCCGCCGTGCGTTCTTCTACTTTGCGCTCCAGCGTGGTACGGAATGTCTGTAATTCGGTGGCCATGGCATTGAACAACCACGCCATATCGGCGATTTCGTCATTTCCACTGACGGAAAGGCGGTGCGCAAAATTCCCCTCGGCGATCCGTTTTGTCCCCTCTCCCAATTTGCGGACAGATGCCGAAATATTCATGGTCATGAGGTAAAAGCCGGCGCTGATCACCAAGACCAAAAAACCGATGACAAACACGATGAAGGTAAGTGTCTGTGCAGCGCGTGCGGCGGCATCGCGGCTTTCGGACGACAGCCGCGAGACAAGTGTCACCCTGTCCTGCGCGCCTATATTCAGCTGATTATTGATCTCCTGAATGATAGTGTCGCTGCTCCCGCTTTCGATGCTGCGCACCAACTGCTCAAAAAGCGGCTTGCTGCCCAGGATGGACAGCCGCAATTCCAGGAAGATGGACCGCTCCGGCTCCTCGGAAAAAAGCGGTCGGTATTCCTGCAACAACCGCTCGCGCGATTCATACAGACTGACCCACTGGGCCTTCGCGCGCTCGCCGGGATTCCGGACGTATTCGTTGCTGAGGAGCGATGATTGAAACGACCGCTCCGCCAACAACTCGGTCACTTCCTGTTTTTTGTTGGCATACCGGACTGCCGAGAGAAAATAGATGACCGTGACGATGAAGAGCGCATACAGCAGCATGATGAGCAATGAGCCTATGCGGAGTCGGGTGCGGATGCGCATGCGTCAGCGGATGATGGTGACAGCGGAAGGCTTGACGGCCTCCAGGGCGTTTACATCGATGAAATCGAGATAATTTTCAGGAGCGTTTCCGGAAATAAGGGAGTTGGCGATCATCCATCGCGATTGCTGTTCAAAGTTCAAAATCACGGCTTGATCCATGAACAGTCTGTAGGAAAAATCCGGCCACGCGGCGGCAATAAACGCCGAAGCCAGCTGTAACTGGGATGCCACAACAGCTTGCGACTCTGCCGGATGTTCCGCGATAAATCGCTCCGCCTGATCGATGGCGACAAAAAATCGCCGCAAGAGATCCCGATTGTCTTTCGCCCATTCCTTGAACGCCGCAAAGTAGAAATCCTCACGGAATGTGCCGCGGCTCTCCAGCATGAGAGCTTTGTCTCCGAGCAACGTGCGTGCGCGGTAGATATTGGGCTCCCACGTGGCGATAGCATCCACCATTCCGTCGGCGAGAGCATCCGCCAGGGCGGACGCTTCCATATCCACAGGTTCCACATCCCGGATCGTCAGACTGTGCTGCGCCAAGAACAGTCCCAGGAAATAATGCCCTGTTGATCCGGTGGTGATGCCGATTTTTTTATCCCGCAAATCGGAAGGCACATGAATATCCCGGTCCTTCCGTGCCAGAATTTTGACGTCGTTCAATGAACTCACCATAGCTCCTAGGATGACAAAATCACTCCGCGTAAAACTGTTGGTGACGATGGGTGTTTGGGCGACTGTCGCCATATCGAACTCCCCTCCCTGCAACAAGGCTTGCAAGGCAGCCCGTCCCGATGGAAATATTTTTGCGTCCAAAGCGATGCCCTGATCACGCAAATAGCCGTTGTGCTCCGCCACCCACACCGCAGCCGGCAGCAAGCCGCTTTCCACGCTGATGCGTATGGTCTCCATCGGGCCGGCATAGACCGCGTCCGTTCGGGCGGAAGGACCAAGCAGACACCACAGCCCAAGAACCACCGTGATGCTGCCGCCCCCCGCAAACAGCGTACGGGCTGCCCTGTTTTTGCAGACGAGAAAAAAGAGCGACAGTATGACCATGAAACCAAGAATGCCCGGAACGCCGAAGCAATGCAGGAGCATGACAAGTTTTTTCTGTTTGGCAGCTTCCACGTGCTGAGCGGTACTTTCGGATGTAAAGGTGTTGCGGAAATGATTCCACGGATGGAGCCGCTTGCCTGTCCGCAAATCCGTGTAGTAGGCCACGGTATCATCCGCGTACTTCACCATCATTCCCGTCACCGGCTCAATCCAAACTTGCAGATACGGATCCGCCTCTATCCCCAGCTTAACACCGACATCCGGTAAACCGGTGAGGTTTTTGGTCTGCTCGATCGGCACGCCTTCATAGCGCGTTTCGTACCGATAGACGGGCAGCCCATAGAGCGTTTCTTCTCCGCTGAAAGTCATGCGTGCGGGACCGTCGTAGTTGATGTGCCAGTACGTCAACGGTTCGCCTTTGCGCAGATTGCGCGGCGCAAACAAAAAGCCGTCGCGCTCGCGGTCACCGGCGCCCGCGATGTGTCCGCGCGTCAACGGATCGATGCCATACACCCGTTTCACGGCAAAAATGTTTTCCCCCGTCACCTTGTGCACGGTAAATGTGTTCTCAATCAGAAGCGTCTCCTCTTTTGTGCCGATCGCTTTGTAGACGAAGTCCGATATCGACCGCTGCTCGCCTTTGTATTCGCCTTTCTGCTCATCATAAAAATCATCATACGAAATGATATCCGCCTGGTACTGAAAATCAGCCGGAAGAGCTTCTAATTGCGGAACGCACACAAAGATCCACACAGGGATCACCGCACCCAGACAGCACGCGCTTGCGAGCAAAATCCTCTGTCGGCGATCCATGCGTGTCACAGGAAAACGGATACTTTCGCCATGCTAGCACATCCGCCTGCCTCATCCGAATCCGCACCGCGCCGCAACGCCCGTCGACAATCGGCGGTTGTCCGGCGTGGACAGAACTAACTCGGCGATAGCGAAATCGATGTGCTGAATTCTTGTTTTGCTGCGCAAAATTCCTGTGAGCAGGCGACGGAAACTATCGGGCGTGTCTTGCCGCGCGTAGCCGTTGAGGACGAGGAACGCGGGATTGTCGCTCAAAAGTACGGCGATGTTTTCCAATAACGGAGCGAGATCTCTCTCGGCCCGCCAGGCGTTGCCGTCCGGACCGTGACCGTAGGCGGGCGGATCCAAAATCACCGCATCGTACCGATTGCCGCGTTTGATCTCTCGCGCGACGAACACCGCGGCATCATCCACGATCCATCGAATGCGATCGGGCGCGATGCTGTTGAGTGCGGCATTTTCCTTCGCCCAGGCGACTGCAGGTTTGGAGGAATCGACGTGCGTGACGTGATGACCATCTCTGGCGAGCGCGACTGTCGCTCCGCCGGTGTAGGCAAAGAGATTCAGAATCTTCAGCGATCGACTCTTCGCGTGCTCACGCATCCATTGCCAATTTTCCCTCTGCTCCGGAAACACGCCCGTGTGTTTGTACGGCGCGAGTCGGATCAGAAGCTGTAGGTCATCAAAATCGACCGTCCAATGATCGGGAATCTCCGACTTCCGCACCCACTCGCCTTTTCCTTTCTCTCCTTCATACGTCGCATCCGCGGACTCCCATGTTGAAGCATTGATAGACGAGCCTTGAGCCGTCGGATCGGGGCGGATCAACGTGTACGTCCCCCACTGTTCCAAGCGCTTGCCTTTGCCGAAATCGAGAAGCATGTAGGACTGGTCAGGCATGCGCGTAGTCTACAGCAAGCGCACCGCGTGTGATGATCGCGAGCATGATTGGAAAAAATTCTTACGCCCGCGGCACTCCCCACGACGGCGGTGCGTCGCGGAACAGCGTGGCCAAATCCGTCGGCTGCGGGATGCCCAGTTGCACGAAGTGCTTGCAGACGAACATGTCGGCTTCGCGCTGCGTATCGAACAGGTGGCCTTTCCAGGAAAGCGACTGAATCTTTTTGCGGCCGCGGTAGGTGATGGCGCCGGGGAGGTATTTGCCGTTGGACATGACGCGGCAGGTGTCGAGCACATATTTGTCGTATTCGGCTTTTTCAGATTTGAGGGGCTTCTCTTTGAGAGTTTTCATAGGAAAAAGGGGGTACATGAAGTACAGGCGCAAATGTCTCTCACGTCAATGCTTTGACAATCAAATAGATGACAGCCCAACCGCCTCCGAAAATAACGGCGATAATACCGGCTTTGAAGAGTGTACCCATAGGAAATCAGGGGAAGGAATTGCACAAAAGTCTCACTAGAGGAGACGGGCGAGAACTGCCAAACTTACGCCACGGTGCTTGCCATGTCCCCTTTCGCGCCAGGAAGCGCCAACGTGCGATGCAGACCGCAACTCATCAGAAGAATACCGAGCAGCGGAAGCGACGCGGCGCCGGCGATGGCGGATGCAAGGGCGGTTTGCAATACGGGTTCCGTCGTCCACAGAAGCAGACCGAGAATGACGCTGAATCCAAGCCATCGCAGGACATCATCACGCTTGAGGCGGACGGAGACCGTGCGGAAGGTGAGCGGTACCAAGTACGCAGCCAGCGCGATGTGCACGACGATCAGTGCGGCGGCGGCGCCGGGGAATCCGTAGGCGGGCGTCCACAAAAGATTGAGCACGAACGTCAGCACGACGGACACGCCGAACGCGGCGATGAGGCGTACCCATTCGTGCCGCGCCAGGAAGACATAGAACGAAAACAGCACGAGGCCGTTTAAGAACATCGGCAAGCTCATGAACCGGAACGCCGTATCGGACCCCGCGTGCAGAGCCGTCCCCAAATAATCCGGCGTGGCAAACAGCAGCGTGAGCGGCCGCGCCCAGAGGAAGGCATACAGGAAGAAAATGCTCCCCAGCACCAGAAGGATCAGAAATGTTTTCCCCAGCAGCGCGCCGACATCCGTTTTATCGGCAATGCGTTTGCTGAGGATGGGCAGCAGTGAATTGAGAAGAAGTGTCGGCACAAGGAACGCCAAGTCTTCCACCCGTCCCGCGAATCCGTAATAGGCATTTTGAATGGCAAAGTCCGGACGGAGAATCGCGATGAATGCGACATCCAATTGCCGGTACATCGTGAGGAGCAGGTAGGCGAATCCGTAGGGTGCCGCGAGCACCAGCATTTTTTTGAGGAGCTTGCGATCGATATGGAACCGGATCGGCATCAGCCGGCTTCCGTAGAAAAAAGAGACCAGGAAGAGCAACGCGGCGCCGATGCTTCCGAGCCCCAGGAACCAGGCGTACACACCCACATCCGATGTCTGCCGGACTCCCCAGAGCAGAAAGAGTCCGATACCGACGGTGGTGAGAATGCGCTGCAGCACTTCCGCGACAAACACAAAATGCATTTTGTACTCGGTTTGAAACACGACGCGGATCATCCCGGCGAGCAACGTGAAGAACGGCACCAGCGAGGCGATGGCGACGCCCAGGGGGAACGGCGTGCCCCGCCACTGCGGCAGCAGCCAGACAAAAATCACTGCGGCGCCCAGCGAAATGACGGTGATCAGGAAGCGCAGGAAAAACAGCGTGCCGAATATTTTTTCCTTGTTCTCCGCCTTGCTCACCTCGCGCACGGACACCGCATACAACCCGAAGTCCGCAAGGATGGCGAAAATTTGGAGGAATCCGTACGCGGAGTTGTAATACCCCGCCAATTCTTTGCTCAGCCCCAGCGCCACAAATTTGACCGTGACGATGCTTAAAATCGCCATAATGGCCTGACTGCCGATTTGCCAGAGCGTGGAGGTGGCGATGGCGCGGGTGTGATTTGTCACGAAAATGAGTATACAGACCCTCCCCTCACCGTCGTAGAAGAGTATACTTCTCCCCTCGTATGCACCTCCCCCTTACCCCCGAAGAATACCGCCGGCTGGTGTTGCTCGCTTCCCTGGGGGAAGCCGTGCTGAACGACTGGACCCCGGACAAGGAATTGACGGGCGAACACCGCGCCGCAGCCGATTTGCTGTACGACTTGTACGCGCGCGGCGAAGACGAACCGTGCATCGAAGCGGGCGAGCAGCCGGGCACATTCGTCCCGGCGCCCGATCTGGCCGAAGAGATCCATCAGAAATTGCACATGTATGACAACGACGTCTTCTGGGATGAGCTCGTGCACCGTTTCGTGCATCGCGATCTGGTCGCCGAGTACGGGGAAGAAGCGCTCGATCAGATGTCCGACGCCTACCTGGGCCACGCACATGCCCCGTTGCTCGATTACTACTGGCGCGAGATCCGCCAGCACGGACTGTCGCGATTGTCGGTGCAAGACGGTCAATCATTGCAACCAGATCCGCGCCGCCGGGACACATCAAAGCGACGGAATAAGCGTCCTCGGAAGGAAGGCAAAGAAACGGAATAAGGCTGCGCCCTGCTCCGTCTCACACTTGGCGTTCCCGTACGCCCTCTTCACTGCGATTTTGCTGCACGAACGTGAAAAAATCTGCATGCAACCGACAAAGTTGCTCACGGGTATACGGACGGATGACGCACACGGCTCTCATGACCCCGGCATGTGCGGGAGACGCCGACAATGCCCGAAGTTTTCCCTGCACGTCGCACATGCGCACGCGCGCTTCCTGAAGGATCACCAATGCCGTCTGCAATTCCAGGTTCAATTCCGGATGCACCGACGCCAAAAATCTTTGCAGCTCCTGCCGCGCATTGATGGTGCCGGTCATCAATGCGCGGAACGCCTCTTGTGTCGTCAAGCCTTCGAAGTGCGCATTCACCGCGTGTTCCGCGGAACACGCGATGGTATGCACTATCCCCGCGTTGATCAAACGATGCATATCATCCGTGATGTTCGCAATCACATCGCGATTGCGTCCGGTTTGGACCTCGACAAAATTCGCGCATTGCGTGAGCGTCCCCATGGCCATTTCTGCTGACACTGATAGCATGAAGTAATTGTAAATATTTGTACTATTCTGTCAAATTTCCTGCGGATGGATTATCGGATCAACATCGCATCACCAAACGAGAAAAATCTGAACTGTTTCTCGACGGCTTGGCGATAGAGATCCAGAATATTTTCGCGTCCGGCGAACGCCGAGACCAGCATCAGTAAGCTCGATTTCGGGACATGGAAATTCGTGATGAGAGAATCAACCATCCTGAACCGGTAGCCCTCGCGGATGAACAGCGACGTCTGCCCTTCCGGCCGGACGATCTTCCCATATTCGTCTGCAGCGGATTCCAGCGTACGGACGACAGTCGTTCCCACGGCGACAATGGTGTCGCCCGCGGATTTTGCGTTTTCGAGGACGCGCACGGCATCGGGGGAAATCGCATAGGACTCTGTGTGCAATATTCCGGTTTTCCAGTGCTCTTCCGTCAGCGGCGCGAACGTTCCCAAGTGGACATGCAGTGTGAGACGAACGATGCGGACCCCGGACTCCTCAATATCCTTCAACAATTTGCGCGTGAAATGCAGCGACGCGGTGGGCGCGGCGATGGATCCGGCCTCTTTGGCAAAGACCGTCTGATACTCGCGTTTCAATGCGGACTTCGAAAGCGGTGAATCTTTGATATACGGCGGCAGCGGCATGGTGCCGTGACGGTCGAGTTGCTTCTGCAAATCGGCAACAGGGAACGTCGGACGCAGAAGCCAAAAACGGTCATCATCCCCCACCACGGTAAATCCTGTTTTGCCGTTCAGCGACAAAAATTCCCCCGTCTTCAATTTCCGGTTCGCCATCACGCGGACGACGTTCGTGATAGGGTCCGATCCGATCGCGAGCGCGGAGACGATGCCGCCGGTTGTACGCGTGAGAAGCATTTTCGCGGGAATCACTTTCGTCTCGTTCAGCACAAGCACGGTTTTTGGCGGCAGAAATTTCGCGACGTCGCGGAACACGGCCCAATCGGTTTTTCCCGTTTGGCGATCGAACACCAACAACCGCGCACTGTCCCGCGGGGACGCGGGCGACGTGGCGATTTGTGCCTGAGGCACGGAGAAATCGTAGTACCGGAGAATGTCCTCAAATGGCTCCACCATGCGGGAATTCTACCGGAGAATGACCGATCATGCGCGGCAAAGAAACAATCAAAAAGAGATTTTCTGTCATATCCGGGAACTTCACCCGTCCCACAGTGCAGGGAGACTTCCCAAGCGCGCGCTACGGAAACCTTCCCCTTATCCTCATCTCTTTTCCCCTCTCTTTTATGGCAGAAAATCGCGAAGGCTCACAACAGGGCCGTGGTGGTAACCAGCAGCAAGGTCAAGGATCCACGGGCGGACAGCAGTCCGGCCAGCAGGGATCGAACGCCGGTTCCGACCGCTCCAGCGGCAACATGTAATTCGCCGGTGTGAATGCCAAAGAGCCCGCCACGCATGTGCCGGGCTCTTTTTGTTGACAGGGCTGTGAGGGATGACTTAGAGGCGTTTTTCTGGTATACTGATTGGAAAAATGCACATACACATCACACACACAATCCGCTCGTTGTGGCGTGCACATCGCACCCCGATCATCGCTGCCGTATGCGGGTTTTTGACGTGCTTTCTGACATCGTCCACGGGCCAGCTTGAAGCATATTTGCGCACCGACATCGCACATCAACGAGCAGCAGCATTGTCATCTTCAAGCCCGCGGTATCACCGGATACCCCGGCGTATTCCGCAACGCACTCTCCCCAAGCGCACATCCGCTGCAATACTCAAGCGCGCGCTCTTCGGCGCCGGTTCCGCATCAAGTTCCGCCTCCTCGCGCATTTCTCAACGCACGGCACTCGCCACCGATGAGCCGCCCGCTTCCGCGTCGACATCGGCTTCCAGCGCAGCCCCGATCCTCCACGCCGGCCCACCCGATCCCACCACATCTTCATCCTCTATCGCGTCTATCCCCTCTGTCCCGTCTTTCCCCTCCTTCGACCACACCGTCTACCCCGTCTCCACCGTCCCCAACTGGGGCGCGATGACGACACCCGCAGAATGGGAACGGACGTACGGCGAGATGACGCCCGCGGACTTTGTCTCCTTGCCGGGATATGACCTCACAAAATTGACCGTGCCGCTGAAGGATTTGCTCGACCCGCGCAACATTCCGGAAATTACCCGCAAGTTGGCCTACTCCACGCGCTTCTTCAGCGCATACGACATCGACCAAGGCGAATTCACCGGCAATCATCCCGGCATTGATCTCAAGCTCGCGCTCGGCACGCCGTTGCGGTCCATCGCCGGCGGACGCGTGCAGAGTGTTGGCAACAATGCCGCATTGGGACTCCATGTCATCATCGAACACCGTCATCCCACGGACGGCACATTTTTCTCGGTCTACGGGCACATGGCCTCAGCATCCGTGCAGGCAGGAGACGACGTGACGCCCGGACAATACATTGGAGCCGTGGGCATGACCGGCAACACCACCGGCCCGCACGTGCACTGGCAGATCGATCGCGGCCACGGCGAGACGACGCACGCGCCCTACGCGCCCGCATCCGCACCGTCGGCAGCATCCGCTGAAGAGTGGACCCTGAATCCCATCCGGTTCGTGCAACGGTACGCAGGCGGATAACAAAACAGCCCCCTTGCGGAGGCTGTCTTTGAAATGCATTCAATGAATTACTTCACAGCGACTTTGACGTTCTGTGCGAGTACATATCCTGCCGGAGGCGTCACATTGCCTTCGCCATCGATACCCAAATAGATGGAATAGTCCGGGTAATACACGGTCTGCGCGGAGAAGTTGAAATAGTAGGCGCAATCGCGCGGCGTGCCGTCCTTATCAACCTGCTCATTCTCGCGGATGTCCTCTTTGGTCAACGCGTATCCTTCGAAATACGCGTCGTAACACGCATTCCACGTGCGGTTTGCGGAGCGCACGTTGCCCTTGGCATCCACGGGGATGACCTTCGCAGGAGCATCAAACGCCACGTACTGCGGGCGAAGTGAGGCGGTGATATCGGCACACAGGGACGTATCCGGCAATTGATCGGCAATGTAGTTGGCATTGAAGCCAGTCGCAGCGGCAAAGACGTTTGCGGCATGTTGGATTAAATCAGCAGAAGCATCGACCGGGAGCATGCGTTGAATGGCGCAGAATGCGGCAAGCACCTCTTTGTTTGCCCGGAGGAGATTGCGACCTGTCGTACCACCCTGTGCGGCGGGAGGAACGCCATTGAAGAGATCTGCAGTCAGAAACCAGATCTTGTTATCAATCTCATTGGTGCGGGAACCGCGATAGGAACCATTGGGGTCATCGGTCGCCGGAGAAGCGCTGCCTGCGAGGGAATCTTCTTCCGTCTCGGTGGTGCTTACGGATGCAGAGGACGATGACGATCCTTCACTGGAAGCAGAACTGCTGGACGAGGAGGACTCAGATGCTGCCGAGCTGGAGCTGGAGGATGACGAGCTGGATCCTTCGGACGAACTGGACGAGCTGCTGGAGGAAGAGGAACCCTCAGACGAACTGGAGCTGGACGACTCAGAGCTGCTGGAGGAGGACGATTCAGACGAACTGGAGCTGGATGCAGGACAACCAGGAACGACCCAGCATCCTTCCACGTACGCCGGGATATTCAACGAACCATTGGGGCAGATCAGCGGCTCAGGAATCGGCGGCACCTGGGAGCAGGAAGAAGAACTTGATGAACTGACAGAACTGGAGCTGCTGGAAGATGTCGACGTAGAGGAGTTGGACGACGAAGACACCGAGCTGGAACTGGACGAAGAACTCGAAGACGAAGAACTGACACTCGAGCTGGAGGAAGACACGGAGCTCGATGACGTGGACGTCGAACTTGAACTGGATGAGACCGAGCTGGAGCTGGACGTGGAGGAACTGCTGGAGGATGTCGAGCTGGAACTGCTGGAAGAGCTGGATCCACCGCCGATCACCGTGTCGCAGCTGATAAGCGTGTTATTGCCGCCGCCGGGTGTGCAGACATCCTGACCATTTCCGCCATCGATCCAATCGGCTCCATTCAACGTCACAATGATATCCGCACCATTGTTTCCACAGATGGTGTCATTTCCGCCCATTCCATAGATTGTATCGGCGCCATTGCCGGCAAAAATCACATCGTCATTGGCCGTGCCGATAATCGTTTGGCCGCCATTTCCTCCAATGATTGTGGCATCTTTGTTGTTGCACTGCGGGGTGGGTGCAGCAGCAGAGGCCATGGAGACCGGCAGCAGGGAACAAATGACGGCAAGAACTGTCACCTGGGCAGCAGCTTTGCGAAGAAAGGAGGAAACCATAGAGAAATGAAGAATAAAGGGGCGAATACTAGGAGATTTGGAGCATTTTGTCCACCGTAGAGTGGACAGTGTCATGGATAGCTGTTTAGAGCGATTCCTTGACTTTTAACGCCCTATACATCCACACGGCCGTATCGGCGCGGGTGACCTCGGCATCGGCGACGAACCCCGGCTCCAGGAGAATTTTCAACTCCACCGCCTTGCGCACATAGGGCGTGTACCACGCGCTCTCCGTCACGCCCGCGGGAAGCGGTGCGCTGGACGCAATGGGCAGTCCGAGCGAAGAGACGATGATTTTGATGGCTTCGGATTTGCGGATGGTGCGTTCGGGGTGGAACTTTTTATCGGGATATCCGGCGACCCATCCTAAGCGTTTTCCTGCACAGACGGCTTCGGAGAACCAATCAGCTACAACGTCGGGGAAGCACCACGCATCGCCCTTGCGCTCCAGAGGATGCACACCCAGCACCAGCAATTGCATGAACTCGGCGCGGTTCACGCTTTTGTTCGGCTTAAACGTGCCGTCGGCGTAGCCCTTGATGATGCCGCGCGTGGCAAGCGACACGATGGCCGTGTAGCCGTACTTGCCCTGCTCCACATCCGGGAACGTCACGGGCTGCACTGATGACGCCGCTGATGATGCGACGGAAGACGTGGCACCGGTGGATGATTGAACGGAAGATGCAGACGAGGACGACAGCACGCTGCCCGACGCGGTCGACACCAGCTCCGCGCGGTACTGCAATTCATTCGTACGCAATTGGATGGAGCATTGCTGGCCTTCTTTGTTGCGCGTGTCCGTGGTGCAGGTGAAATTACCCGAATAGCGCGGATACCGGCCGATGGCTTTGCACTCATACCCGTCTCCCACGACGACATCGAACTCCTGGATGAAGTAGGGATAGCACTTGATGGCCGCCATTTCCGCGATCCGCTGCTTCATGCCATCGGTACGGTCTTCCACGGCATACTCCGTGTAAAACTTGCGGACGTCCTGGATAGTCACCAGACCAAGCCGGTTGTTGATTTCCACCACTCCGCCGTAGGAATTGCCGCGAACATCTTCGCACTGCTTGGGACCTTTGGAGTAGCCGACACAGAAAAACGAGCGGCAGTCGTAGCCGGTCTCCTCCACTTTGCCGTTGATCATCACGTAAAACGGATGACAGCCGATGGGCTCGTACTGATTGCGAATTCTGCGCTGATCTTCGGTGATGGAGGCAATCTCGCGCAGGTACAGGACGGAAGTGGATTCGTACCCCAGTGCTTTGGCGATTGCGCCGTCAAACGCGTGAAACTGTACGGCGGAAATGTACACGGGTGGAGCGGCGTGTGCGATGGTGGTGACGCAAAGGGCAATCAAGACGGAGCCGGTGGCGAAGAGCGAACGCATGCGCATACAAAAATAGAGAAAGGCCGCAAACGCTCTCATGCACAAAAGTCTCTGTCAAGAATGGCGTGAACACTCTTTTTGTCACTCTGTTTCCCGCACGGTTCCGAAATTCTGCACCCAGTAGCCATCAAACACGCCTACCCCTATTTCCGTAAATCCCGGATTGAGAATGTTTGCCCGGTGGCCAGGCGAGTTCATCCATCCCTCCATCACTTCCGCCGGGGAATCCTGTCCGTGCCCGAGGTTTTCCCCCGTGAGATAGGTCCAGGAACAGTCACAGGGCGGATCCAAATATCCCGTGGCCCGGATGCGGTCCAGGGATGCGTCGCCCGACGGGTCACGGTGCGAGAAAAATCCTTCGTCGGCCATGTACTCCGCATACTGCTGTGCGGATTGTTGCAACAAAGCATGGAACACCAGCGGGGGAAGTCCTGCGTTGCTCCGTTCACGATTGACCAAGCGAAGAACTTCTTCCTGGACCGCCGTCGCATGCACGGACGGGAAGATCCGCGTGAACGGACGTTTCACGGAATTCGGAGCACTGCTGCGAGAACTGCTGGAAAGACTTTCCTGCCTCATCGGCAATGCCGCGGGCTCGGGATCCGAAACGCGAGCGGGAACGCGAACGACGTACGATGCGGATGACGATGCGTGCGTGCGCGTGACTCTCAATCCTGCGGCACGCACTTGGACACGTGACACGCGCAACTGCCGGCGCAACGATACGGGGAGTGGGTACCGCGAGACGGTTACGGCGTTCACTATTTTTGGCGGCGCCCAAAACAGAACGGACGGTACCGCCAACAGAGCACTGAGGAGAAAACATGCGGGGCGACGCATGGTGTCCATCGTCTTGGAAACAGGGAAACACGTCAACGAAAGATCTCACTTTTTGCTTCCGTTATGCCTCAACATCATCCACCAAAGTCGTAAAGACGACGAGCCGTTTGGAGTACGTACGTTTGCTCTGAATCCACGCGCCATTGCAGGTGACAAGTTGTAAATTCGAGACGGATGCCGTCCCAAAAATGTCCGTAAGCGGTGCCGTTGCCGCATCGTAGACTTCCGTCCGCACGACACGAAAGTGGAGCGTTGCACCGCTGGCATCGTCCACAAAAATATCGTCGCCCTTTTGCAATTCGGACAATCGCCAGAAAATAGCCGGCGCGCCCCACGCGGAATCCAAATGCCCCGCCATCACTGCGTTACCGTTCTGCCCGGGCACGATTCCTGGCTTGTACCAGCCGATATCCATAGCCCCACTGGGAATCCCCATCGTGCCATCCTGCGCAAGACCGACATGTTCAACACGGGCATCCACCGCAATGCGCGGAATGCGTAACCGTACCGGCAACGCACGTACAGAACCCGTGCCCGCGTGAAGCAAAGCTCCCGTGGAGGAAGGGATTTGCAACAAACTGGATTCATCACGCGCCAAAAATCCGATGGCGAGAAAGAACACCGCGCAGCCGCCAATGAGAAGGCGCCCCACGATGGAGCGCCTGGTTACCTGTTCCATAGGCCGGGAATATTAGCGTGTTCCCAGGCCCGAAAGGAAACAACGGGAAGACGGTCTGATTGCGAGGACAGCACACACTCCCGCAAGGAGGATGAAGAGATCTGCAACGGGGCTTTGCGCGCCTCCGGCTGCAGGCAAGCCGCCAGGGATGGCAGGCCCCCCTTCAACGACGGGAGGAACCGGTGCCCCCCCGAAGGATGGAGGTGGAACTCCGGGCGCAGGATCGGAACCGCCGCCCTGCGAGGGTGGGGCACTGGGAGAACTCCCGCCGGTTGGAGGGACACCACTGCCGCGATGACCACCGCTGCCACCGCCACCGCCTCCCCCTCCACCACCACCACCGCCACCGGAATTGGTTTCACCGGCTACTTGTCCCGCACTGCTCACACTCACGCTGGAGACGGAGCTGGCCACAGAACTAGAGGACGAAACGCTGCCTGTGCCCGAACTGACACTGGATGTCGTGCTGGAAGAACTGCCACTGGATACGACAGACGAAGACGAGCTGGACGTCCCGCACGGGAACGGATATTGGCATCCGCCGCCACCATGGGAAGAACTCGACCCACTGCAAGGGAAAGGCCAGGAACACCCCATTGCGCTGCTGCTTCCGTGCCCTTTTTGGCTGCTGCTGCGGCTGCTGGAATGGCCCTGACACCGCTGCAATGAACAACCATGATGATCATCATCGTCATCATTGTCCGCACTGCTGGAACTCTGGCAATTGAAGGGGAAACAATCCCAACCATACGAACTGCTTGATCCTCCGCAAGGGAATGGAAATTGGCATCCATCGCTCGTCCATTCGAATTCATCTGCGGAAAAATGAAGGTCTTCAATGCCCGGCAAGGACGCTTCGCCAAGAACATCGGCAACTGCCGTTCCTCCGACATCGGCCTCTCCATCCTGGAAAATGGCGCCGAGATCAATATCCGCATTGTGCAACAGCGTCGTGACCGCACCATTGCCCTGTGTCCCCTGCTCCGCATCGCCGTGAAGCACATGATCGAGCGCGTCGTTCACCATGGTGTGAACATCAGCAGTGACTGACGCGTGAACAGTGCTCGCTGTACCGGCATAGACCGGGACACTGCCAACGACAGAGAGCAGCGGCCCTAGTGCGAGAACTGCCGAGAGGAAGAGATGAAGACGTGGGGTACGGGAGGGGGTTTGCATAGCGAACATATTGACGACCATGCATGTAAAAGCATTTCCGAGCTTGGATTGACTTCTTTCCACTCGGCTGATGAATCGGTGCAATGCATATTTTTCTGCACGTCCGTTCAGAAAAAAGGAGGTGTTACCCTCCTTGTTTCCGTCACGGCTGACTGGTGTTCACCATCAGTACTGCATCACCGTGGTGGTGTTGCCGCTGGTCGCATTGATGTTGCTGTTCACGTTCGTATGTGAATTGGCATTCACCGATGCGGACTGATTGCTCTGACCGTTTCCGCCATCTTGATAGATGTTGGACGTGTTCCCGCTCTGCGCATCGATGTTGCTGTAGACGTTCGTGTTGGAACTATTGGAAACGGATGCGGTCTGGGATCCTCCGCCGTTGCCATTCCACCCATTGTTGTTCCAGTCGTTGCTATCGTCCTCCCAGTCATTGTTATTGTCCCACTTGTTGCCTTTGTCATAGACATACCCATGGTCATCATCGTCCTTCCAACGATCATCCTCGTTATCGTCCCACTTGTTGTCATGATGATCGGCATAGTTGTCATCGTCATTCTTCCAGGAAGAATCGCAATCATCTTTTTTCTGATCATCATCAAAAAATCCATTCACATCCAAGTGCAATCCTGCCAAGCCTTCTATTCTATCGAACTGTTCCTGAATCATGGATGTGCGCCAGAAATTGTCCGCATGGCGTGCGTCGTTTCCGTAGCCTTGTGCTCCTGCGGCAGCCGGCAGAAGGAATGACGCTGCAACGGCGGCGGATGCGCCGAGGTATTTGAGAGAGTGTCTCATAGAGAAAAATGGGGAAGAAATAGAGGGAAACAAGCTGTAAAGCGTGCAGGTAACTCGACGGGTGAACAGAGAGGTACTTACCGATTTGCGAGAATTAAAAAAAGACCGGGAGGTGATCCCGGTCTGAAAATCTCCAGAGGCTTGCTTATACGGCTTCACGATAAAAGCGATATGAGAGAGCGGAAAATTAAGAAATATAGCGGCGTAGCGATATCGCTACGCCGCTATGGGCAAGATTCTTAGAAAATATTGGTATCAAGAACTTCGCGAAGTCGTATTACTTGACGGACGAGACGGCGCTGGACACGGAGGAGGACGATGTTCCGGTCTTGGTCGGCAACGGGCGGCCGTAGTACAACAGACATTTTTGGAGGAACGATTCGTAATCCGAACGGAGGTACATGTTCTTCTGGATCAGATCGGCGTACGCGGCACCTTTCTCCGTCCCCTTGGCAATATCCGCTTTGCTCTTCAAGAGCAAACGGGCATCAAGCGATGCCTGGCGTGCGCAGCTGCGGTAGACCTGAATGGGACGAATTTCGTACCAGTAGAACAAGAACGCTGCGACGGCAAACAACGCAATCGCCCACTTATACCGCTGGAGGAATTGCACAATACGCATACAAAAGAGAAGAAAAAGAAGAATTCGGAAGGGAGCGGGCGAGCGTATCCGGCTTCGCACGATCTGTCAACGCAGCGGGTGACATCACCATGAACCAAGTCGCTGTGGAAGTTACCAGAGCCGCCGAGGGGGGCGACTGGTTCATGGCAGGCAAAAAGAAAGGGGCCGTGAGGCCCCTTTCTTTCAGAATCCAATGAACAGTCGCGACGAATTACTGCTGGATGATCGTCGTGGTGTTGTTGGACGTACCCGTGACATTCATCGTGGAGTTGCTGGTGGTCGTGCTCGCCGTTTTTGCGGCCTGGTTGGCAGAGCCCGTTCCCGGAGCAGCAAGCTGGAGAATGTTCGTGGTGCTGTTTGCCGCCGTGTTCTGGGCAGCATCGATGTCGGTGGAAGCAACATCATCAACCTCTGCATCCTGGTTGGTGCTGTCACCGCTTGCGTCCTGGCTCACAACAGTGTTGTTGCCGGAGGAACCTTCGACATTCTGCTCAGCGTTGGCAGACGTGTTCTGCGTGGGGCCAGCGTACTGGGCACACACATGGGAACCGAACGTGCAGGTCTGGAGGATCGTCACGTTGCCCGTGGCGCTCGTGTCCTGATCGGCGTTGGCGACCGTGTCGCTCGTGCCGCTGACATCTGCGTCCTGGTTGGCGTAGTCACCGTCTGCGCTCTGCACAACTGTCTGGTCGTTTGCGGAACCTGCCGTCAGGTTCTGCGTGCCGTTGGCGTGGGTGCCGACCGTCGGCTCAACCCACTGTGCGCAAGCACCGAAGACACCGGAACAATCCTGGAGGATGTTCACGTTCGTCACCGCACCGACGTTCTGGTCGGCATCGGCATCCGTGGACGAGGAACCGTCCGTGGCGGCGTTCTGGTTCGTCTTCACGCCATCGTTGGACTGGACCGTGGTCTGGTCGTTCGTGCTGTCGACATCAAGATCCTGATCAGCATCAGCGCTCGTGTCGACCGTGAGCATACCGCCCTGTGCGACTGCACCGTGACCGACATTCGCCTGCTGGATCCAGTTGATGTTGTTGACCGCAGCAACGTTCTGATCAGCGTCGCCGGAAGCGGCCGTGTCAGCATTGTTCTCTGCGTTCTGGTTGGCCTCGCCATCACCGTTCACCTGGAGAGCGGTCTGGCTCGTGCCGGCATCCACATCGACATCCTGATCGGCGTCGACGGTTGCACCGATGCTCATCTGCATGAACTGAGCGACTGCGCCGTTATCAAAGTCCGCATCCTGCGACGCATTGATGTTGTTGACGGCAGCCACGTTCTGATCGGCATCGCCGACAGCAGCCGTAGCGGCGTTCTGTTCTGCGTTCTGGTTGGCCATGCCATCACCGTTGGCCTGGACGACCGTCTGATCCGTACCGGCACCGACGTTCAAGGTCTGGTCGGCATCGGCATCGGCGCAGACTTCGATGATCATTTCCTGGGCTGCAGCACCGGTGTTACCCGTGACGTTCTGATCGAGATCGAGAACGTTTGCAGCGAGGACGGACTGGTCTGCGTCACCTGCAGCGACCGTTGCAGCGTTCTGCTCGGAGTCCTGGTTGGCGTCGCCACCGTCGTTTGCCTGGACGGTGTTCTGGAGGTTTGCACCGCCGACACCCACGCTCTGTCCGCCGTTGGCGATAGCGCCACCGGTGAGCGTGATGCCCTGGGATGCGGCACCGTTGTTGACGGTGTTGCTCTGGTCGATGTCCGCGACGTTCACGGCATCGATGTCCTGCGTGCCTGCACCGACCGCGGCGACAACACCGTTGTCCTCCGCGTTCTGGTTTGCGTCGCCGCTACCGTTCACCTGAACGATCGGTCCGACGTTCACTGCGGCAACAGTGATGTCCTGAGCGCCATCGGCATCCGCCTCGAGGGCGAGGTCTGCGAAGAAGTTGCCGTTACCATCGCCGTTCGTCTGCGAGAGAGCGACAGCGTTTGCGGCATCGACATCCTGGTCTCCTGCGCCGACGGCGAAAGCGAGACCGTTGTTGACGGCATTCTGGTTGGCGTCACCGTCGACGTTGACCTGCGTGGCAGAGCCAAAGTTGACTGCGATCGTCTCGACATCCTGCTCGGCACCGACCGTGGCATCCACGTCGATGTCTGCAACGAAGTTGGCGTTGCCATCATCGTTGGCCTGGACGAGCGAAGCGAGGTTCACCGCGTTGGCATCCTGCTCTGCAGCAGCGACGCCGACTGCGGCACCGTTCGTTTCATTGTTCTGGTTGGCGTTGCCTTCGTCGTTCGCCTGCGTGGCGACGCCGAGGTTCGTGGCGGAACCCACGACCGTCTGACCGGCGAGGGTGCCAGCCGTCAGATCCATGTGTCCGTTGAAGTTGGCGTTGCCATCGTCGTTGGCCTGGACCGCTTCAGCCAAGTTCACGGCTGCAACGGACTGGTCACCGGCGACAACGTTGTTGGCCGAACCGTCGATTTCTGCATTCTGATTTGCATCACCGTCACCATTGAGCTGGGCGGCGATCGTGGCGTTGGTGGCATCACCAGTCACAGACTGGAGTCCTGCTGCGCCGGCATCAAAGTCGACATCAAGGGCGAAGTTTGCATCGCCATCGTCGTTGGACTGGACGAATTCACCCTCGTTGACCGCAGCGACGAGCTGCTGGCCCTGGGCTGCATCGGACGCAAAGCCGATGAGATCCATGTTCTGGTTGGCGGAACCGTCATCGTTGGCTTGAAGAGCCTCGACGAGCGACGTTGCCTCACCATCCACGACCTGAGCTCCGCCCGCAGCTGCGAGGAAGTCCACATCGGAATTCATGTTGGCGTTGCCGTCGTCATTGGCCTGCACCACGACACCCTCGTTGGTGGCGGCGACAAGCTGAGCGGCACCGACTGCGTTGACCGCAGCGGAGACGTTCTCCATGTCCTGGTTGGCGGAGCCGTCATCGTTGAGCTGAGCCAATTCGGTATCAACCGTAGCGTTGCCGTTGGCAACCTGCAGACCGCCGGCGATGGACGCGAGTTCCATGACAGAGTCCTGGTTGGCGTTGCCGTCATCGTTGGCCTGGACGGACATACCCGTGGACTCGGAGTCCACTTCCTGCTGAGCAACCACGAGGTCGGAAGCGACACCCGAGTTGATCATGCCCTGGTTGGCGGAGCCATCATCGTTGCTCTGGGAGAGATCCGTGAGCGTGGTGGCGTTGCCGAGAGCGAACTGGGCACCACCGGAGATGGAAGCCAAGTTCAAAGCGGAATTCTGGTTGGCGTCGCCGTCATCGTTCGCCTGGATGGAGACACCCGTTGTAAGGGACGTCACATCCTGTGCGGCGAGGATCACGTCGCTGGCCAAGGCATCGGAAGCGATGTCCTGGTTTGCGGAGCCGCCGGTGTTGCTCTGGCCGATCGCGGTGACGGTCAGTGCCGGGCCGGAGACGAACTGCAGACCGCCCACAACGGACACGAGGTCCATCGCGGAGTTCTGGTTGGCGTCGCCGTCATCGTTGACCTGGGACACGGCGCCAGCGGTGGCGGACGTGAGACCCTGGCCTGCGAGGGTGACGGAGACAGCGTCTGCTGCGCTCTCGGCATCCTGGTTGGCGGAGCCGCCGGTGTTGCCCTGACCGATGAGGTTCAAGCTGACCGCATCGTTGAAGACAAACTGCGCACCACCAAGGAGGGAGGTGCCGGCAACGTCGGCGTTCTGGTTGGCCGGACCGTTATCGGAGACCTGATCGACCGAGAAGGCGTTGGCATTCACGGCGTCCTGACCTGCGAGGAGCAAGGTCAGAGCACCGGCGGTGCCTGCGGCGTTCTGGTTGGCGGAGCCGCCGCTGTTCCCCTGCCCGATGAGAGCGAGGGCCAGCGATCCACCGTCAACCGTCTGCTCAACATCGCTCAATGCATTCTGCACGACGTTGGCGTTCTGGTTGCAGGTGCCATTGCAGATCTGCGTCAGATCCAAAATGTTGAACGTGTTCACGTTCTGCACAGCACCAATAAAGGTGTTGGAGATGATGTTGTTGATCACGTTCTGGTTGGCGTTGCCACCGGAAGCGAGCTGGACAAGGCCAGCGATACCAACAGCGTCACTCGTAACATCCTGGGCGACACCCGCGAGCGCGTTGGTCTCGACATCGGCACCCTGGTTGGCCTGATCGGCACCCGGGGCAGCCTGGACGAAATCAATGACGTTCGCCGTGTCCACACCCATATCGGTAGCGACGGCAGTTCCCACGGCCAGATCGTTCGTCAGATTCTGGTTGGCGTTGCCGCCCGTGAGGAGCTGATCGACATCCACGACGCCCTCTGCACCCGCTTCAAGAGTGGCAGCGACCGAAGCGAGAGCGTTGCCCTCGACCGTTCCGTCCTGATTGACCTGCGTGGCACCCGGCGTGAGCTGGGCAGCCGTCAAAACGTTGTTCGACGCGCCGTCAACAGATGCGTCCAGCACGGCATCAATGACGTTATCGCTGTCAGAATTTTGGTTTCCCGTACCCGTAGCCACCTGCGTGACGCTTTCGGTGTCCGTGGAAAACGAGTTACCGACTGCAGCGATTCCCAAGCTGGAAGCCAGCAGGGAAAGGAAGCTGCTGTTAATGCCGGCAGCCTGTGTGCCAGCGCTCATCGTGAACACCATCAAAGCGATGATGCCCGCGGAAATTGTCGACTTTGCAGGCCTCGACAAAGCCATGTGTGTCTTCTTATTTGCCAGAGATCTTTTTTGCAGATCGGGCATAACGAAGGAAGGGGAAAAGGAATTGAAGTGAACAAATAGACGACCCTCCTTCAACAGCGATTACACAACAGCTCTTGCAACTTGCCAGTGATGGAGTGCCGTATAATGAGTAAATTAGTTGTTCATGTTGAATACTTTTTGTGTTCAATTATTTCTCTTGCAGTAGACAAGAAGTTATCCGTATAAATTATGTGTTCTTTCGGTGACCATCCTTTTGAGTAACAACGGAGGTACCTGCTTGTTTACTCTTCAGCTTGTGCGTCAGATTCTTGACTATTCTATGCAACTTCACTGCGATAGTATTCGCAGTCACCCCCTTTCTCTCCGCGATATCAGTTGGCCGCAGACCGTTTACATAGCGCATTACTAAAAGGTCATAATCTTCTGACTTTTTTAACTCCCCCATCGTCTTCCAGAAGTCGAGTTGGCGGTGAAGAGTCTCGGTGTCGTCACGTCCGGGGTCGAACCCGTTCTCCTGCATGGCATCCAACGACACTTCGTCCTTCCTTTTCTTGCTGCGGATGTGATCCACGATGATGTTGTTCATCACGCGGAAGAGAAACGTCTTCATGTTATCGACGGTTTTGCCCGCTTGCAGATATTCCCACGTCCGCATAAACGCATCCTGCACCAATTCCTTGGCGATCTCGCCGTTGGAAATTTGGTACTGGCAGTGCCTCTGCATGGCTTTCCCGTACTGCTCGTACGCGCGGCTCAATTCCTCGGCCGCCTTCTGGCTGCGTTCATCCATGACGGTATCCGCGGAAAAATAAAAAGGGAGTCATCGTACCAACGCGTGTGTGTTTTCCAACGTGCGAAGAACTTAACATCGTCTTCGCGGTGCCGACGCGAACTCTTCCGCAGCACGATACCGCGATAGCGGATTTTTTCGGCCAAAGTGACGATGTTACTTCTCGATAGAATGGAAAAAGTTGCAAGGTCATCTCTGCGGCTTCCGACCATATTCATGAAATTTTTTTCCCGGAACTCCTTGCGACGGCAAAACTCTCCACAGTAGATTCACACATCCCTCCCCTCTTTTTCTTTCCCGCGCCTCCTTATGGTGTTTTCCCTCCGCGCGTCCCGTATTGCGCTCCATGCAGCCGCGCTGTTGATTCTGTGCGTCTCCATGCTCCAGCCTGCAATGGCACAGTTGCCCGCTTTCACGTGGCCGACCGTGCCTGCCGCACCGTCCGTCATCCCCGACCGCTACATCGTGGTGCTGAAAACGGGAGAGACGGCTTCTCCCGCGGATATTCTGAAAGACTACCGCAGCTCGCTGCCGCAGCTCTTCCCCGCTATCCGCGGCTTTGCCGCCACCATGAATAAGGTGGAAGCCCTGAAGCTGATGGCTGACCCGCGCGTGGCCATCGTGGAACCTGATGTCACCGTCTACGCCTTCGCCTACTGTCCGCCCGCGTTGCAGCGCTGGTGCGGCTCTTCGTCATCAGCCCGGTCGTCGAGCATCTCGTCGCGCTCCTCTTCTGCAGCATCCTCTGTCACCTCATCGGTTGCATCCTCTGCGGCAGGCGCATCCTCATCGTCGACATCCGGAAACATCACCACGATGCCCACGGGGATTCGTCGCGCAGGCGGAGCCGTCAGCCCCACGGCGCACATTGATGGCACGGATGACCGCGTGAACGCCGACGTGGCGATCATCGATACGGGCATCGATCTGACACATCCGGACCTGAACGTCGTCCATCACATCGATATGATCCGCAGATGCGCGGAGGATTCCTCCGGCTGCGGCAACGATGACAACGGCCACGGCTCGCACGTGGCAGGCACCATCGGCGCGCTGGATAACAACTCCGGCCCCGTGGGCATGGCGCCCGGCGCAAACTTGTGGGCGGTGAAAGTGCTGGATTCTGGCGGGTCCGGCAGCATGTCCGACATCATCGCGGGGATCGATTACGTGACGGCGCACGCCAGCCAGATTGACGTGGTGAACATGAGCTTGGGCTGCGAGTGCACCAGCTCCGCCCTGAACTCCGCCATCAGCCGCGCCATCAACGCCGGCGTGGTGTTTGCGGTTGCCGCGGGCAACTCGGCCAAAGACGCCAAGACCTTCAGCCCCGCCAATCATCCCGACGTGATCACCGTCTCGGCCCTCTCCGACTTTAACGGTCAACCCGGCGGGGGCGCGGGATCGACTTGCAGGAGCGACGTAGACGACACGTTCGCGGACTTCAGCAACTACGGCCAGGCGGTGGACATCGCCGCCCCGGGCGTGTGCATCTTCTCCGCGTGGAAGAACGGCGGTACCAACACCATCAGCGGGACGAGCATGGCCAGTCCGCACGTGGCGGGCGCCGCGGCGCTCTATTTGGCCACGCACTCCAAACCCGCCACTGCCGGCGAAGTGGCTGCCGTGAAACAGGCGCTGATCAACGAAGCCTGGGTCCAAAATGGAACCAACGGATTCAGCGGCGATAAAGACAGCTACAAAGAACCTGTCTTGAATGTGAGTTCGTTCTAAAGACCCATATACCAACAAGGCCCTCCGCATTGGCGGAAGGCCTTGTTTTGTTGTGCACGCTTAGCACTGTACTTCCAGATCCGATCCCGGACCTCCGAAACACGCATCCGGACCGTTGCCTCCGTTGAGGAGATCGTTACCGCCTTCGCCGAAGAGCGAATCCGGTCCGTTCTCACCCAAGATGAGGTCATTGTCGCCACGGCCGCAGATGGTGTCGCCACCATTGCCGCCGCGGATGATGTCATTGTTTGCGGTGCCGACGATCACATCGGACCCGTTGCCGCCGCGCAGCACGCCAAAGTAGAACTGGCCGTTATCCGGGCCGCCGACGATACGACCGTTGCGGACGTAGATCGTGGCCTGCTCACCATCACACATCGGAATGTTGCTCACGCTGGAGGCGACCGACGATGCCACGGATGAGGCAACGCTCGATGCGACGGAAGACGCCACCGACGAGGCGACGCTGGAGGCGGCACTGCTTGCCACCGAGGAGGAAACGGACGAGGACGAGCTCATGCTGGATGCGGAGCTGTTGCTCGCAGTCGAGCTGACGCTTGAACTGGATCCGTTGCCTGCACAACCCGTGGAGAGAGCCGCGACTTCGCCGCCGCTGAGGGCGCGATTGTAGACGCGGATGTCATCCAATGAACCGGGGAAATGCGGCTGACCCAGGTAATCGCCGAAGATCAGGTCGCTTGCCGAGGTGATATCCCCGACCGTGCTCGTCTGGGTGCCGATCTGCACGCCATCCAAGTACGTTGTGATGGTCAGCGAGTTCCCGCTGCGGGAATACACGCCTGCCAAGTGATGCCACTGATCGTTCAATACCACACCGGACTTCGCGGCATCATTGATCCCCATGGTGCCGTACCCGAAGAAGTTCACCATGTTGCCGGAATAGAGGTACAGACCCCAACCGCGCGTCCCGCCGTTGAAGTTGCCCAGAACCGAGCGGTTTCCCGCGCCGGCGCCGGCTTTCACGAAGGTGGAGACCGTGAAGTCCGTCGTACCGAAGGTCAGCGTGTTGCTGCCTGCCGCGCGCACGCGGTCATCGCTGCCATCAAAGCTGAGTGCAGCGGGATTCGGAGACACTTGCGGTGCCCCGGGCGTGATCCACGTGGGACCGTTTTCCAAGGTGCCCGTGTGTCCGTTACCGGAACTGTCCGCAGTGGTGACACCCGTGTTTTCATCGAACTTCCAGAAGCCGCTGAGACCCGTGTTGCTGACTGCGCCGCACGATCCGACGCTGCTTGCAGCGGAGGATGCGACGGAGCTGGCAACCGACGAGGCGACGGACGACGTCACAGACGACGCCGAACTTGCGACCGAGGAGGTGGAGCTGGCGACGGAGCTGGTCGAACTGGCGACCGAACTTGCACTGCTCGCAACCGACGATGATGCGACAGAGGAGGCCGCAGACGATGCGACGCTCGACGCCACGCTGCTAGACATCGATGAGCTGGAGAACGAGAGTCCTGCCAGCATCACGACGTTATCGATCACAAAACCCTTCCCGAGCGTTGCAGGAGCTTCTCCGGCTCCGGTGCGCGCCTGGAAGAGCAAGGAATCGACCGTGCGCGTTGTCGGCTCGGTTGCCGCTTCCGTATCGAAGCGATAGTAATTTTCCCAACTGGTGCCCGTGTGGACCAATACACCGTCGATATAAATCTTCACGATGTCATTGGACGGTCCGTCCACAAAATCCATCACGAACTTCGCGGTGTGGGAAGACGTGCGGGACAATCCCGTCGCGACGACCGTCGACACGAAGTTTGCGGGATTCGTGGTGCCCTGCACATCGACGAACGTGACGTCGATGCCGCCGGGCATGTCATTGAAACGCAGGTAGCTCATGCGAGCTCCGTCTCCTCTGTCCGGGGAGACGGAAATCTGCAGGCCGGTCTGCACCGCGCCGGTCATCGTGGAGCCGATGGCGAATCCGGCTTCGAAATGATTCTTGCGTGAACCGCTCGGTGCTCCGTTGTGTGTGGCTGTCGTTTCTCCGGACTCAAACGGAAGGGAGTTGGAAAACACCCAATCGCCGAACGAACCGCTGGTGACGGCGTTGGAGATACGGAGAGATTTGCACCCGAAGTTCGGGTAGCCGAAGGTGTTATCCACGACCGCCTGGTCGTAGGTGGCGCCCGTCGCGCTCCACCCGCCCTGGCCGTTGACGGAGCCGAGGGTGAAACTGTCAAACGTGGAGCCATTGCATGCCGGAATCGGGGCCGCACCCGCCGGAAGCACGATCACTGCGCTCAGCAATGTTGTTGCTGCGGCAAGAGAAAGATATTTTTTCAACTGCATGTATGAGAGAGGGGAAGAGAGTAAGGAAACGTGGTGAATGTTAGGTGACGAAACGCGCAGTGTGCACTTACGAAAATGCCTGAATGTTTCGTCTTAGAGAGACAAGAATGGTTGTTTTCTCTGTTGTAAACACAAAAAGAGGCCCGGTCCCACGGGCCTCTTTTTTTTCTGCAAACGCGTTGACTATGCGCATTCCGGAAGCGCCACGTTCGACTGCTGCTCACAGGAGTTGTTCGCTTCGCCGAGACGGCACTGATCCGTTCCGGCACTTCCTTTGAGGACATCGGAACCGGCGCCACCATCAAGCTTGTCCGCTCCGTCGCTGCCCTCCAGCGCGTCGCCATCGGCTTGACCGCACATGAGGTCGGCGCCGATGCCGCCCTTCAGGCTGTCTCCCCCGTCTCTGCCAAAGAGCGCGTCATCGGCATCGCCGCCATCTAAAACATCTCCCGCCGCACCGCCGTCCATCCAATCAGCTCCTCCTTCGCCATACATGACGTCGCCCGCGCCAAGCCCGCACATGGTATCGGCGCCATTGCCGCCGTACATCACATCACCGCCGGCCGTGCCCACCATCACATCCGCGCCGCTCGTCCCGTTCAGCGTGCCCGTGTATGACTGGCCGTTTTGCGGGCCGCCGACGATCTTATTCTGCGCATTCACATACACAGTGGCGGTCAATCCGTTGCAGGCGGGTGCGGCCGAGAGTTGGCAGGTGGAAGTGCAGCCGTCGCCGTTTACCACGTTGCCGTCATCACACTGTTCTCCCGGTTCGACGACGCTGTTGCTACAGACGAAACTTGCGGTTTTGTGGAACGCCACCGCATCCGCGAGAATGTTATCGCCCGTTGCGGACACCAATTGCACGCGGCCCGCGCCGCTGAACGCCCAGCTGGCGCCATTCAGTTTCTTCCAAAACGGCTGCGCGGCCGGATCGGATTGCGAACCGCACGCCGTGCCGTCGGAGGACTTCAATGATTGATTCACCGCGACCGGAGACATGTTCAGTTTCGTGACGCCGCTGTACACGTCATACGACGCCGTGCCGCGCGACGAATCACAGATGTAATTCACAAACACATCGTAGTACCCGCTGAGGGATGCGTTTGATACCCAATCGAATGTCTGCGCACCAAAGGGACCCGCGACGCCCGTGTTATCGCCGCCCGTGGCGAAGCTGAGGATCTGCTCGGCGCCGCCCGTGTTGATGTCGAAGGTACTCCAGGCACCCGTGGGGGTGGCCGTCCCGCTGGCGTTGAAATCCGCGCTCATGGCCCCGTCATCAATCACCACCGTGCGCGCTCCCGCATACTTGGCGGGAACAGTCGTGCTGGATTCGCCGGTCCCGTTGTAGGCCGTGACACGATAATAATTATCGCTTCCCGCCGCGACTGCATGCGTGAAGGTCAGCGCCGCGCCATCGTAGACTTGGGCGAACGTGACGTTATCCGGCGAGTGGTACACGCGGTACCCGGTGGCATCCGCGACCGTCTTCCAATCCACTTTCACCTGCGTCGTATCCTCTTCAGCCCAGAAGAGCGGAGAGTCCGGCAGATTGAACGTGAGCGTGTCTGCATTGATTTTCACGTTATCAATCAACACCGTCTGTTCGCCATCCCCGAACGCCCAGCCGGAATCGATGACCAGGCTCATGCCGAGAATTTTCGCGGTACCATACGATGCGAGCGCAGCCGAATAATCATTGTAAAACCCGCCACCAAGTTGCGTTGCATCCACAGTCTTTCCCGCCTCTAACAGATCTCCAGACGGAACCCACGTATTTGGCGTGCATCCCGTAAAATTGGGAGCAGGGCCCAGATACACAAAAATCCGCCCGTCGCTTACCGTGTCGTTGTTCGTATCCAGGTTAATGGAAAATCTCGGTGACCCGCCCTTGCAATCATCATCCGTTACATTGGAGTCAGCCGAGAGCTCCGTGAGATCCGCAAACGTCAGCGGCAAACCGCCAAAACTGATACCGCCGAAACCGGGCGCGGCATCAGACACTAGCTGCACGGCATTGCTGGCGAGTGACGCTTCACCGAAAAGTGTATACGTCGGCGGCGCCGCAAGCGCGGGCATGCTGACAGACATCGCCGCAACCATGCTGGCTGCCGCAAGAAGGGAAAGTGATCGCTTCATAGGAGAAAAAGAGGAAGGAAAGGGAAACAACCGTAAAGACTATTGGACGTGCCGACGACACGGCACTTACGGAAATCTTCGACGATTGTTTCGTACGCTTTCCACAAGCTAAGAGGCCCCTGTAACAGAGCCTCTTACCCCTTCCAGTATGGTTACTGGCTATAGATTTACGCAGCAGAGGCTAAAAAATATTTAGTATCTGTGCGCACATTGAATGACGACCTGTCAACCTTCCTCGTTACACAAACCGCATTGACGCCTGCTTCGAAGCATCAATTTTTCATAAGTTCCCGCGCCCGCTCCTCCACTTTCCGTTCAAACTCGGCGTTCAGCAGATGCACTTCGGCCTCGGCTTTCTTCTGTGCGGTGATATCGCGCTGCACGCCCCATGCACCCGTCAACTGGCCGTTTTCCACCGTGCCCATCAGCGAATGGACAAACCAATGGTCGCCGCCGTCTTTGTCGGTCCGGTGCGACTCTGCACCGGTCAGGCTGTAGCCGCTGCGCATGAATGCGCGCAGATAATCGATATTCTGCGGATCGTCGCGCACCAAAAATTGCGAGAGTTTGACTCCGCGCATTCCGGCTGCCGACGCAAACCCGTACATCTTGGCGAACGTGTCGTTGCACTCCACAAGAAACGCCAGCCGGAAGAACGCGTCGATCTGTTCGTCTTCCGCCAAATCGACGGGGATGGGATGTTCGGTCTGCAACCGCCAAATGCCCTCCGTGCTGTAGCGGACAAACGCGGCGTAGCGTTCTTCGCTGACGCGCAATTGCGCGCGCGTCTCTTCCAGCAATCTTGCCTGCTCTTCGTGTACCTCCTGCAGATGCGACACATTCGCGACCAAAGACGGCGATGAAGGCACGGACACTTTGGCCGTCTCTTTGACGGCCTTGCGCGTGAGCAGGCGCCGCAGCATCCCCTCTTCTTTTTTCTTGGGAGCGACTTTCGGTTTGGACTTGGTCCGAGCAGCCGCGGATTTGGAACGGGAGGCAGGCATCGGCAGAGAGAATACACTACCGCGCCGCCGCCTCCACCCCCAGCACCTGCGGGACTTCCTCCCGCGAAATTTCCGCATTCCCGCGAGTGTTCACCGGCACCAGCACGTTTCCATTGTGGAACAAGTGCGCGGATTTGCCACCGTCGAGCATCAGGATCTGATCAGCCGGGGCCCCGAATGCCCGGAGCGTGCGCGTGGCCGAGGCCTGCGTGGCCATCGAGGAACTGAACAGGAGGACTTCCCCCGTGCGCGCGACACCCGCAAATGTCCGGGGCAACGCGCGCGCCAACGTTTTGGCGGCAGTCGGTTCCAGACCCACCAAAATATCTGGGGCCGTGTGATCCACTAAACTGACAGGATCATCGGTGTAGTCATCGATAAATGCGCGCCCCCCGACAGGGGCCCCTTCGGGGTCGTCGTACAGCACCAGCATGCGCTTGCGGCCGGGGTACTCCGTCGCATCACCGTAGCCCTCGTACACTTTGCCATCGGCCTTGATGGAAAACGCCAGCGGCGCGGCATCGGGATTCGCGGTATCAAAAAACTGGCCGTTCACGACCGAAAACGCACCGTCGGATTCCTCCGCAAATTCCGTCCACCACTCGCGCATGGGTTTGCGGGTGAATGAGCCGTGCGACCCTTCTTCATAAAATTTGCCGTGCAGCACGTGGACCTTCGCACCTTCCCGCAGCGACACCACTTGCACGTAGTTCCGGCGCTGGCGATAGAGCATCACCCCCGGAGCTTCATCCACGGTCCGGAAGCCGCGGGGAACGGAGAGGGCGGAAGCGGGGGGAGCGGCGAGGAAGAGGAGGACGGCGATGGAGAGGAGACGACTGAAGAAGTTGGGCATGTGAAGATTGTGACAAAGAAAAGAAACAGACGAAACCGAAGAGTCCGAAGAAACCGAAGAAAAATCCTCGGTTTCCTCGGTTACATCGGTTTCTTCACACTCTTCACGTTACAAGTACCGCTTCATCCCCCGCACTCCCAACGCCATTCCCATTCCGATCGTCGCCGTCCAGACGATCAGCGGCATGGCGTTCGAGCCGCCCGCGCGGAACGGAGTCAGGAAACGGCGCGTGTTTTCCAGCGGGGAAAGCGCGTCGCTGCCGCCGGTCTGCGGCAAGGGCACGGCCTGCGAGACGATCGTGAATTGGTACGGGTAGGCGTCCGGCTCCACCACATTGTTGATAGCCGCGATGGTGTTGGTGCGGATCACGTCGCCCTCGATGAGCGTGGCGGCGACAGTGGCCGGAATACGCAGCGTGCGCTTCTGGTTCGGGGCGAGACTTTGGATGCTCCACACGGAATTGCCGGGCTGCGCCTGCGAACCTTCGCTATCGGTGACCACCAGCTGACTGGGCAAATACGACGTGACGACCTGCATGTTGGCGATGGTCACGGATGATGTATTTTTGACGGTGACGCTGAGGGTGACGGGGTCTCCCGGGCGGACTTCCGTACGGTCGGCTTCCACGTACAACTTGGTGCGGCCTGCCGCGGCGGCGGCTGCCGAACTGCGGGAAGATGCGGCTCCTGCCGATGACGTGACGGCCATTGCCCGCGCCGACGAGGCAACGGCTGCCGCGGACGACGATGATCCCTTCAAGGAAAAGAACGGTGCCTTCGTGCTGCTGCTTTGGGCGGATGCCGCGGAGGCAACGGATGCGGCGCTTCCGACGGACGAACGGCCTTCACGGAAAATAGCGCGACCCGACGAGGAGGATTCCCCGCTGCCGTTCCCCGTCGTGGAGGAATTGCAGGCCGTGAGGAGCAGGACGAGGCCGCACGCGACAACAAGCAGACGGAATGCACGCATAGGAAAAACGAGAAAAAGGGAGTGAATGTACCCAGAATTCCATGTCTAGTCAATTAGACATCCTCCATCCCCTATCCCCTTCCTCCAGGCGAGGAGGAAGGGGGGAAAGACATTGCGCACAACGCAGGCTGTTGCCCTACAATGCCGCTCCTATGTCTGGTCCCGCCCCTCTCGATCCCTCTCTGACGCCGGAAGAAGCCCGCGTGTTGGCGATGCTCTGGGACAAGGGTTTTGCCGTGGGCACGGAGACTGCGCGCGTCCCGCCCGACGCGCATGGCGTCACCTGGACGCGCGATCCCGATGGCGGGCGGGAGATGCGTCTGGAATTCCGGCGCGGGACCGGGGACATGCGGCACATCTCCTTCCCCTGGAACGGCCCGCTGCCCCGCACGGGGTTGCCCGATTTTTCCTACGCCGTACGCGAATGGAAAAGAATCGAAGCGTTGCTGGGTTTTCCGCAGGAGATCGCGTGGACGGTCCGGAAGAAGGAGTGGTCCGTGGTGCGCGTGCGGCCCATCCGCACCATGACGCCCGGCATCTACCATCAGCAAAAACTGCTGGATGCCTTATTGCCTTCTTCTCCGTTTTTGTACGAGAAAACGGAAGTGACGGAGCTCTCTCCGCGCCCCACGCCCGTGACGCTCAGCCTGCTGCAACGCCTGTACCGCGACGGCGGACCCGTGCAAACGGCCTACGAGGAATTGGGATTGCAGTACAACGGGAATTTTCCGTTCGTGCTGGTCGGCAATGATCTGCTGGTGGATCGCGACCGCGAGATGGACACGCTGTTTCCCTCTCTGCATCCGGGACGGATGTCGATCCTCCGGCTGACCGGACTGCCGCGCACCATCCGCAACATGCGCGTCACGCGCGGGCTGGACCCCGCCGCTCACACGGAAACCGTGCGCGAACGCCTGACGATGCACACGGCCTCCATCAACAGACAATTGCCGCTCTTCGAGGCCATCGAACAAATCGAACGCATCTATCCCACACTCATCCTCACCGATATCTGCGCCGCCAAGGTCATGACCACGCTGCGCCGGACGCTGGGCGACACGCCCGTCTCCCTCAGCGCGCTCTTGATTGCCGATCTCCACAACACGAACGGATTGACGACATTGAAAGAAGCGCTCACGGATCCGCCGATGCCCATCCCGCCCACGGGGCTTGTGGGAAACACGCTGGAACTTGCCGACCTCTCTCCGTTCTACGCCTTACCGTTCACGCAGACTTCCAACTGGGATATCTCGCGCTGGTGGAACGGATTAAGCGCGGAGCGACGGGCGGACATCGAACCCGCACTGCGCGCCGCTCAAGCGTGGACACGATTGCGTGAACAAGGACGCTGGCTGCTGGTCGCCGCCATCCACGCCCTGCGCGATATTGTTCTTTTACGAGCTGCCAAAGCCGACTTGGACCGGTCGCTCTCCTGGTACGTCACGCTGGATGAATACCTGGACGGCACGGTCTTTGCCGAACGCGCGCGCATCCGCCGCAACGCGCGCGCGTCGCTCGACACGCTCGTTCTTCCCTCGCGCTTGACGAACAGAGCACAGAGCAAGCAAGTCATCCCCGTACCCGTCGGCGTCGCCCCCGGCACGGCCACCGGAAAAATCGTGACGCTGGAAACACTCGCGGAAGCCTCCGGCCCTATCATCTTGCACGTACGCACGCCGTCACCCGATCTGACCCGCCACCTCGCGCGCGCCGGCGGCATTCTTGCCGAACACGGCAGCATGCTCAGCCACCTCGCCATCATCGCGCGCGAACGCAGAGTCCCGATGATCGTGGGCGTGACGCTGGGAAAAGATCTGCAGGCGGGTGATGTGGTGGATATGAATGGAGGGACGGGAGAGATGAGAGTGTTGAAGCGAGAAATGTGATGAGTACATCGAGTAAGAATTGCATCGAAGAAACAAGAAACAATGAAGAGACAAACACCAATTCTCGAATAATCAAAGGATTGATCATTGAGAATTGATCCATTGGAGGCTTTTTTGCTTCTTGTTTCTTCGGTGTAATTCCGTACGAAATATTCAATTATGCCATCTGCATCTCTAGCATCACCGGCAAATGATCCGACGCATGCACGCCGTCGAGGACGCGGACAGAGACGTCTCCGAGTGATTTGGGGCACAGGAAGAGATCGAGCGTTTTGCTGGGCTTGCTGGCGGGGAACGTGGCGCCGGGCGGCGTGACGATCTGCAGATCGCAGGCGCGGGCCAAGGAGTGCAATTCCCCCGTTCCTTTGAAGATGTTGAAGTCGCCGCAGACGATCACATTGCCGCGATCGCGGATGAGGTGTTTGAGCTCCTCGCACTGGCGCTGGCGCGTGCGGCGCTGGAGCGAAAAGTGCACCACAAGCAAGGACAGATCCGGGCGGAGCTTGATGTCATAAATGAGCTTTTTCATGCCGTGTTGGAAGTACGTTTTTTCGAAGGACACGGTTCCCTTGGAAAAGAATCCGTTGCAGTTATCGCGGAAGAACGGCAGACGACGGAAGACGCTGCGCTGCCCGTATTTGTTGGCCACATCGCTGCAGTGATACGCATGCGGATGCGTCATGAACCCTTTTTTGCGGTGCACTTCCACAAAGCAACACACATCCGGCTGCTCGCGCTGGAGCAGATGATAAATGGTGGTACGCACCCTCCGGATGACGTTTCTGGGCGTGTAGATATACCGGTAAAACCGCAAAATATAATCGCGGATGGACCCGTTCAAATCCGTGGCATAGCCGACGTTATAGAGCAATATGCGAAACTTCTGGGTTTGCATGGGCGTTCTGCGGAGATGAAGTGTATCAGGGGTGTTATTGATATTATAACATAATAAGTTGTATTAAGCAACTATCTGCGCTATACTGGAAAGAGTCCAAAGCGATCATTCGTTCACAAAACATGAGCGAAACCCTCCCCCTTTCCGCACAGATCCTCGAGGCAAAAAATGCCGAGATTCTTTTGGGCCTGATCGAAAAGGTCGGTGTGCGTGAATTTTCAGCCGCATTGCTGCAACTCACAGATAACGACGTCGCAACCGTGACTGCAACAATGAAGGGCAACACACTTTTTGAAGATGCGGTTACGACTGCGCACAAATTCAACGAGTCGTACTCTGCCGCTGAAAGGCCTGTCCGGTTCGCCGATTTACAGAGATTGGTCGTGCGTCAGTTGCGGCACATGTTTGAACACGAGAATGATGACGCCATGGCCACACCTGCCGAACCGGAACCAGCGCCCGTCTATGAATTCGCAGGAGCGCAGGAACATACTTGGCTGCGAGACCCTCTGGTGGTGCAACTGCTGAATAACTATTTTGAAACGGATGACTCCTCCGCATTGGACGTGCTTGGCGATCGCCTGGAAGAACTTGAGCAGTTCGATTTGGTCTGGGCCATCAGGCGTGGAGGGATGTTTCAAGAAGAACCGCTGAAACCGACGGTTTCTCGTCGCATCCAGAGGAAAGGAAGTCCGTCCGCTGCATCCTCCACTGCAGACGAATGCACGGAGACTCTGAAGTCTCTGCGAACTCAGCCCAATACAGTGAATACGCTGGATCTCTCGTGGGATTACACCGTCGATCTGAACACACCGCTGGAACACGTCCCCACTGGTATCGATACCGTGAATCTCTCCGGCCATGGAGGTGGCCATCAACGTCGGTTTTTAGAGGCGGGCGATCATCTTCCCACAGGCGTACGACATGTCCTTCTCGCTGGTAACGCACTAGGGCGTGCCGACCTTTTTTCTCTGGGTCAGGTTCAGCATGGTTTGCAAGAATCGTGCAAAGGCCGCGCGGGCTTGGATCTCAGTCAAAACGAACTGGGTGGGAGCTATGCTCAGCCCATTTTTAATACCCTGGACAGTCTGCTCCCCGCACTTCCGCAAAGCCTTCTACGCTTGGATCTCTCCAAAAATCCGCTCCTGGATCCAGAACATTCGGGCCAGCTGTTAGGGCGCATCGGCAATGAGGTACGCGCACCACATCTTCTATTGGACGAAATTTCTACGCGCGCGCCGTGGCGCGGGCGGGAATCAAAAATGCGCGACCAAGATTTTGCCGCAATTCGCCAATACACTCATGCACTCCATCTCAGCCTACGCGGCAACAGCATCTGTCAGGGGGATCCTTCCTTGACTCGTTTCAATGCACTATTGGCAGCCCTCCCTCCAAATCTACTTGTACTGGATTTACGTGGAAATTTTGTATTTGAATTCGTATCAGGCGCAACACCGCACCAATTTCTCATGGCCCTACAGCACGATGTGCCGCCTACTCTCCGCCGCCTTATTCTGGATCCCACGACCGATGCAAACATCGCCGAAGTCATAGCCGGAAACCGTCGCCTGCGCACGCTTGTAGGCCGCAGATTCTTCGCGAATTTCCAGGAAACGTATGACAATGCAGTGAAGAAGGAAACCTGATCTCAAACTGTATACTGCCATTATGGATTCTCACAAAATTGATCTTACCAAGATGGATAGAGAACATTTGCTCTGGATCAGAAATAACACAACGGCTGACCAACGCATGAACTGGCCTGTGGATGCGATGAATTTTGTACGAGAGAGCAGGAAAAACTGGAAAAAAGAAGAACGGAAACAATAAGCGCATAACACAAACAGTAATGTCTGCTCCTCTGGTAGAAATATTTATGTACTTCCTCTCTGCCCGCCTCCGATGCGCCTCTTTCACATGCTCTTGCGTGGACACATCTGCATGAACGCCCGTATGCGCCGATTACCGCAGAAGCGCCAGCACGCCCGCCAAGGCTGCAAGCACGCAGATTCCCCAGGCGATCCGGGTCGTCAGTGTTTGCCACAGCCACAACTGCGGCGGCGTGATCCACAGAAAGAGCACATTGGACGGAAGATGTTCGCGGGCCAGGCGCAGTTGCGCGCGGCGGTGCGCGTTCCCCAGCACGAATACAGTGAGTGGACTCTGCTCGGCCTCGCGCAGAATTTCCCGAAAAATACTCCGGTCGCGCTCGGGATGCGTGAGGGTTTTGTTGAACGCACGGACAAGAAGATTGCGCTTGGTGATCGCTTCGAACTCATCGCGCGTCAGTCCCCGACCCTGCTTTTGCCGCGCGTGCCCGTACGCACTCGATCCTTCGATACTCGCAATTTCCCGATGCAACGCCGTAATCTGCGCGCCGATCACCCCATGCACATCGCGCTGTTCGATGGGAAAGAAATGAATGGATGGATCGAACACCTGCAACAATGCGACTCCATTGAGCGCCGTCGCCTCCGTGCGCGCCTGTTCGATTTTTCCCGACCGTAACGCGCGCCGCCAGCGGCCGGCCGCATCACGCAAAAAATTCGGCGCGTCAGATGGCGACCGTAATGACGATTTCCATCGCGCGATCATCTCGTCGGACATGCGCACCATCGGTCCCGCCTCCGTCCACAATCCTTCCTGCCCGAATACTTTCACGCCCTGATCCGCAAAATATCTGCACGCAAAAAATATCCACGCCTGCACTTTGGCGATTTTCCGCGCCTGGAATCCCTCAAAGCGACCCTGCAGCACCGGATGCATCTGCCCGATGCCGATGATGACACGCTCGGCAGAGCGATTGCCGCGCAGATCAAAACAAGCGCGCCGAAAGGCGGGGTGACGGCGGAGGTCTTGGGGGAGGGGCACGGCACAAGAGTAGCAAAGTATTTGTGTGTGTTTGTGTTTTGGCCTCATCCTCACCCAAGGGGTCCCCTTTGGGGCAGCTCCTTCTCCCTGCGGGGAGAAGGAGGGCGTTTTTGTTTTGTTTTACAAAACATCCAACACTTACCGGGATGGCCCCCTCCGCCACGGGGGGTGAGGGGGTACTGAGCAAATGGCTGCAGAGTTGTTCCTGACAAGAGTGGAGAATCAGGTGGATGCCGTGATCCGGATCGAGGCCCTGCTTTGATCTGTGGATGGAGAAGTTCCGTCCTCTGCACACAGTCCACAAGCCTCGTCCGGATCACGGAGAGGCGCTGGCGGTGGGTGCATTTTCTTTGGTACTTTCTTTGTTGGGGAGACAAAGAAAGTACGACCAGCGGCAGCTGCCGACTACATTCTCTGGAAGAAATAGCCGCCTACGCAGCACTGCTAGAATACAAAGGCCTATGAAGGATTATTCGTCATCCATCGACCGCGAACAACTGCGCCGCATCAAATATCGGACTACTCCGGAGCAGCGAATGAATTGACTTGAGGATGCCGCGAATTTTGTGAAAGAGAGCCGGAAAATCGGGAAGAAGCAGCCGCAAAAATCACGTTCCTGACTGCTCACTTCTTCTCCGACCGCTTCCGATCCGTCTCTTTCAAATGCTTCTTGCGCAAGCGGATATTCTTCGGCGTGATTTCCACCAGCTCATCATCCGCGATGTATTCCAATGCGGCTTCGAGCGTCATGGGAGTGATCGGCGTCAACACCACGGCTTCGTCGGTGCCGGAGGCGCGCATGTTCGTGAGCTTTTTTTCCTTGATGGGGTTCACGGTCATGTCGTCGTTTTTGGCGCTCTCGCCGATGATCATGCCTTCGTAGAGCTTGGTCTGCGGCGTGATGAAGAGCGTGCCGCGTTCCTGCAAGTTGAAGAGCGCGAAGGCGACGGCCTCGCCCGTGATCATGGAGATCATGGAGCCGCGCGTGCGGCCGGCCAAATCACCCTTATACGGTTCGTATGCCAAGAAGGAGTGACTGAGAATCCCTTCGCCGCGCGTCTCGATGATGAAGTCGCCGCGGAATCCCAGGAGTCCGCGCGTCGGCACTTTGTATTCCAAACGCGTGTGGCCGTTTTCGGTCTTCATATCCAGCATCTCGCCTTTGCGGCGGGCCAACATATCGATGACCGTTCCCGTGGAGGCTTCCGGCACATCGATGATGGCATGCTCGACCGGCTCCACCTTCACGCCGTTTTCCTCGCGCGTAATGACCTGCGGGCGGGAAACCTGCAATTCAAATCCTTCGCGGCGCATGTCTTCCAAGAGCACGGCCAAGTGCAGTTCGCCGCGGCCGGACACTTTGTACGAGTCCGTGCCGGGCACGTCTTCCACGTGCAATCCGACGTTCGTCTCCTTCTCTTTATCCAAACGCGCCTTGATATGGCGGGTGGTGACCAGTGTTCCCTCCTTTCCTGCAAACGGAGAGTTATTGACCAGGAAGGTCATGGAGATCGTCGGCGGATCGATACGGATGGCGGGGAGCGGCTCAGCGTCCTCTTTTGTGGTGATGGTTTCGCCGACGTAGATGTCCGGGATACCGGCAATCGTCACGATGTCTCCGGCAACGGCTTCCTGCACTTCCACGCGCTTCAGTCCCATGGTCACGAACACTTTGCTGATTTTTCCTTTGCGCGTGACCCCTTCGGCCGTGCGCACAAACACCGCTTCTCCCGGCTTCACCTTGCCCTCGAACACGCGTCCGACAGCCAAACGTCCCAAGTAGTTGTCGTATGCGAGGGAGCTGGGCTGCATGCGGAACGGCGCCTCGGAATCGTGTTTGGCCTCCGGCACTTCTTCCATGATCAAATCAAACAGCGGCGTCAGATCTTTGCTCTCATCCTCCAACTTCCGCTTCGCCACCCCCTCGCGCGCGATGGCGAAGATGTAGGGGAAATCCATCTGCGTGTCGTTGGCTCCCAATGTCACGAACAGATCGAAAACCATGTCCACCACCTGCAACGGACGCGCGGCGGGCTTATCGATTTTGTTGATGACGACGATCGGGCGGATGCCGAGCTCCAACGCTTTTTTGAGCACGAACTTCGTCTGCGGCATGGGACCTTCCTGTGCGTCGACAAGAAGGAGCACGCAGTCGACCGTGCGGAGAATGCGTTCGACTTCGGATCCGAAGTCCGCGTGGCCGGGCGTGTCGACGATATTGATCTTGCAGTCCTTATACTTAATGGAGGTGTTCTTGGCGTAGATCGTGATCCCGCGCTCGCGCTCCTGGTCGTTGCTGTCCATGATCAATTCCCCCACCGTCTCGTGAGCGGCAAAGGCTCCGCCCTGTTTGAGCAGCGCATCCACAAGCGTCGTTTTACCGTGGTCGACGTGGGCGATAATGGCGATGTTACGGATTTGCATAGACGTAGAGAAAAAAAGACGATTCGCGCTCCGGGAAGCGGAAACTGGGGCAGTGTACAGGGAAAAATCATACCGTAAAGCCAATACGACGGAAATTATGCTAAAAAAGGCCCCTTTCGGAGCCTTCTTTGATGTCAGCCGTCTTACTTACACACGCACGGACTCTTGCCGCATCCCGGGCACATGCCACCCTTGCCTCCGCCGCAATCGCAATTGCCGCCGCAGCCGCAGCCTGCGCCGCAACCACATCCGCATCCGCATCCCGAGCTGCACTTGCACATCGAGCGGAAAATTTTGAGCCAGGCGACAACCGACGCGATCAAGACGATCAAGGCAAGCGAGCCCTGCTGTGAGCCAAAGACCCAGCCGGCCGGCGTGACGTGCGTCATCCAGACACCCATGAACGCGGCGACAGTCGTGAGCGTAAGAAGAAGAACAACGATTCCTGAAAAGATTTTGCAGACGGTACAGGGTCCGCACTTGCAATCAGATCCGTGCATGGAGTGTGAGGGGAAGGAAGTGAGCGCCATTCTCCCCCGCTCTCTTCACTTTGCAATAACGGATGCTTGTCTGTTTGGACAATTCATGACCTGAATCGTCATCTTTCCTTTCCGTTGCGGAGAAAATCGTTCGATGTTGTCCTGTTGTTCAAAACACCAAAGCCTGCAAGAGCGATTGGTTGACGGTTTGTCCAGAATCATCGTACGTTTGTTTCCATGACTTCTCTCCACACCTTGCGAGTGAGCATGGCCGCAGCGCTTGTCGCCGCAGGAGCCCTTGCTTCGTTCGCCATCACAACACAGGCCAAAGACCTTTCACTTCCGTACCGGAGTTATCCCGGTTTCACGTGTCACCGCTGGAACGCGCAGAACGAGTGCGTGGATTTCAGCTATTTCGAAGGCTCGTCCATACCGGCGTACCCCTCGCACCCCGGTCCGTTCTACCCGACGTATCCGTCTTCGAACTCCAACAATAACGTCACCGTGAGCGTAACGGCCTCGGAGGATGAAGTGGATGAAGACGAACAGCTCCTCTATCGCATCACCGTCCGCAACAACAGTAACAGCAGCCAGCGCGTGGATGTGCGCGGATTTTTGGATGCCGATACCGAATTCGTCCGCGCCTCCGATGGCGGCGATGATGACGAGGACGACGAAGTGCTTTGGGACAATCTCAGCATCAATGCCCGCAGCAGCCGCACCGTCACCGTGACCGTGCGCACCGATGACGATTTACGCGACGGCGACACGCTGCGCTTCCGCGCGGAAGCCGGCAACGACGAGGATGACGTCGACGTGGAAGTCGATACCGATTCCAACAACGATGACGATGACAACGAGGATTGCGACGACAACGATTGCGACGTCACCGTCCGCGTGACGGCATCGGATGATGATGTGGACGAGAATGACTTGCTCACCTACAGCATCTACGTGCGGAATGACGACTCGCGCGATCAACGCGTGGACGTGCGCGGATTTTTGGACAGCGACACCAGCTTCTACAGCATCTCCGACGGCGGACGCCGCGACGGCGATGAGGTGGAATGGGACAATATTTTGGTCGGCCGCCGCAGCAGCCGCACGTTGGCCGTCACGGTCCGCGTGGATAACGGCGTGGACGACGGCGACACGCTCACCTTCCGCGCCGAAGCCGGCGACGATGAAGACGAAGTGGACGTGGATGTCGACTCCGATAACGACAATGATGACGATGACGAGGATTGCGACGATGACGACTGCGACATCACGGTAAACGTCACCGCCTCCCCCACGAACCCCAACCAGGAAGAAATCGTCACGTTCCACATCGTGCTCCGCAACGACGACAATGACCGCAAGACCGTCGACGTCCGCGGCCAACTGGATGACGACTTGGCCTTCTACTCCGCCTCCGACCGCGGCGAAGGTTCCAGCAACGACGATGAAGTCGAGTGGGACTCTGTCTCCATCAACGGCGATTCCACCCGCACGCTTTCCGTCTCCGCCCGCGTCCGCTCCCAAGCCGACAACGGCGACAGCCTCCGCTTTGAAGTCGATGCGGGGGATGACAGCGATTCGGTGACGGTACGCGTCAGATAATTGTCTTCGAGTTTTAACCCCTTCTCCTTGTGAGGAGGGGTTTTTGTTTTTGTTTTGTTGGCCTCTCCCCCTAGCCCCCTCTCCCTGCGGGGAAGAGGGGGAATTTGTGTTGTTTTGTTTTCGAGGTATGTTTGCCAGCTATGGCAAACGCATTCAAACCCCCAAGAATTCCCATACGTCTGCACAAATTACAATTTGCTCGGACATTGCGAAGCAGAATGACTCTTGCGGAGAAAGCGCTATGGAATGTCCTCCGAAGAAATGCGTGCTGCGGAGTGAGATTCAAACGCCAAGTGGCTATCAGAGATTTTGTCGTGGATTTTTGCGCCATGAATAATCAGCTCGTCATTGAAGTCGACGGAGGCATTCACGATGAACAACAAGAATATGACATGCAACGCGAAAAGATGCTTTCTGAATGGGGATTCACTGTTTTGCGTTTTCAGAACGAAGAAATCTTCAACGATCTCCCCCGCGTCCTTCAAAAAATTGCTGAAACGATCGGACAGATCAGTAAAAACAAAACATCCAACATTCCCCCTCCCCGCGCACGGGGAGGGGGCTAGGGGGAGAGGTCAAACAGCATACAAAACAAAAACCCCTTCCCACGCATGGGAAGGGGTTGGGAATTGAGGGCCGCTACTGAATCTTAATCGTCCCCGTCTGTCTCTCCCCGAAGGATGCCGGACCCGTGATGGTGTTGAGACTGAGATTGATGGTCTCCTCGTTCTCCACGCCCGTGTCTTGGGCGATCGTGACGTAGAAACTCTTGCTCGTCTCACCCGGTGCGAACGTCAGCGTGCCCGTGGCGGCGGTGTAGTCCAATGCGGCGATGGCCGTTCCATCGGTGGTGGCGTAGTTCACGCTCACCGTGCTGGCGAATCCTCCCTGGCGCTGTACCGTCACTTTGGCAATCTTGGCCGACTCCAACACCGTGTAGACGGATTGCGAGAAGAGCAGCGCGCCCGTGGCGGACGGCGCGAAGGTTTCGTCATCGGAAATGGTGAGGATGGATTTGTTCGACAGAATTCCCACGCCTCCCGTGGGGCTGGAGAGGGTGATGTTGATGGTCTTGTTGCCGTCGATCACCGCGTTGTCCGTCACGCCAATCGTGAACGTCTTGCTGGTTTCCCCCGCCGCAAACGCCAGCGTTCCCTGCGCAGCACCGTAGTGCGTGCCGGATGTTGCCGTGCCGTTGGACGTTGCGTACGCGACACCCACCGCACCCGTGCTGCCGCCCGTGCGGAGAACGGTGATGGTCATGGTCCCTGCCTTCTCATCCACGCTGTACGTCTCGGCGCTGAACGACAACGCTCCCGCACCGGCGACGGAGGACACCGAGGACGACGAAGACGAACTGCCCGCCGCCGTGCCCGTGGCCAACAAATTCAGCGTGGCCTTGTAGTTCGTGCCCAAACCGGCGCCGCCCGAGGGTTCGCTGAGCGTCACCTCCAATGTTTTGGCCGGCGGAGCCCCCGGATGCAAAATGGTCACTTTGATGTTCTTGGACGTTTCATCATTGGCGAACGTCAACGTCCCGGACGATTCCTGGAAATCCGTCCCCTGCACCGCCGTCCCCCCGCCGAACACATACTTCACCTTCACCTCCCCCGTCTTGCCCCCCACGCGCTGCACGACAATCGTCGCCTGCGATGTGGCGATGCCCACGTTGAACGTGGTCGCAGAGAACTGGAACTTACCCGCAGATTCCACCACCGGATCCCCGGACACAGACGACTTGGACTTGGATGACGACGACTTGCGCACCGCGCGGGACGACGCAGTCCCCTCGCTGCCGGAATCATTTTCTTCCGGCTCTTCCACACCATTCATCACACGATCGATAATCACCGCCAAATCCTGACGCGTGACGAACCGATCGGTGCCGAACTGACCGTTGCCGACTCCTTGAATAATGCCCGCATCGGCCAACCGGCCTACAGCCCCATCAAAATACGACCCGGCAGGGACATCGGAAAACTTGGCCGAACCCATCATGGTCGCCCCAAACACCGTGCCACCCACGCCAAACACCACCCCAACCAGGAACGGGACAAGAAGAATCTTCCGAAAAGCAGAAAATCGTGTCATAAAGAAAGGAAGGAGGACGAGATGCTGCAGTATGGAGAGAGACCCCCACAACTTTCAACAGACCGATCTTGCCTATCTGACAATTCTGGGATGGAACACCGGAAAACAGGGGGCGTTCCACATGCACATGGAACGTCTGAGATAAGCAACACGAAAACAAAAACTCGATACACCAAAAACAGAGTACTCAAAGACCTCTGCCGCGACGGTGCGGGGGGTGGTTCTATGGTTGGGTATTTCTTTTTCTCACACACCCATGAAATCACCCACTCGACCCACCCTCGAAACATTGGAAGACCGCCTCGTCCCTTCGATGACTCCCGCGCAACAAGCGGTCTATGACCACGTCGAGCAATCACGTACCGCTGCAGTCGCCGCACTTGATGCGCAAGAACATACGTACCAGGGAGAGCTGACCGCGATAGTCGCGCAGTTGGAGAATTTGCAGGAGCAGATGTCGACATTGGATGCATACGACAACGTTCTGGCCGCCGTGCAGGATCTTGATGCAAGAATCGCCGCGCTGCCGGAGGTCACTACGCCGCAATGGCAGACAAACAGTCGCACGCAACTGCCCGGCATCGACGGTATTCCGCTGAAACCGTTCGTGCGCTTTGATGCGTCTCCGGATGGGAAACAACTTCTCGCCATCCGCGATACCGGATCGGTCTCCGTCTTCGACACAAAGACCGGCCAGCAAATCCGCAGCTTTGAAACTGGAATGACGGGCGCCACGGCCATTGAATGGTCGCCTAACGGGCAATCGTTTGTGGTGTGCGGCAGAATGGGGGGCGCATCGAAGATGCAGGTACACAACGTGACGAACGGTGAAGTGTTATTGGAGAAAAATTTCGGAAACACGAGCGTGGCAAGCGTGCGCTGGAGTCCCGATGGAACCCGCGTGTCGGCGGTAATGAGCACAGGAACCTCCGCCGTATATGAAGTTGCAACAGGAGCGGAGACCATGCGCACAGCTATCTCCTCTGTGGGAACCTACAGTTCGGCGTATTCCAAAGACGGCACGGAGCTCTACGCGGATGTGCATACCAGTTCCACCTCGGGCTATATCGCCGCCTACGACACGACGACGGGCGCGCTCAAGCGCAAATACGAAGGAATCACCGGGTCCGTCACGTCCCTCTCCGTCAGCCCCGACGGCACGTATCTTCTGGCATCCGGATCAAACGGCCATGTGTATATCTTCAACGCCGCTACGGGCGCGGTGGTCACTGCCGTCAGCGAAGGCGGCGCAGGATATGCAACCTCGGCTGTCTGGAACGATGCCGGCAACGCCTTTGCGGTCGCGCGCGGCCTGACCACGCCCGCCAAAACGGGCGTGACGGTGTATACGTTCAACAATGGAGCTGTGCAACAAGTTGCGTTCAAGCAGTATCCGGAGGGAACGGAAACGCTCAAGCTGCGTTTCCTTCCCGGCAGTCAGAAACTTCTGATTCAAGAAACCACGTGGGCATACGGGGCAAATTTTTATACCTCCATCAGCGCCCTGAATATTCCCGACAGTGCGCGCCCGGCGACGCGGGATGCATTGATTCAAACCCGCGACGCACTCTTGAACGTCCTGCCTGACGAGAAAGATACCACGCAGGAAATCGCCGACGCTCGCGATGATCTGCTGTCGGGAATGACCCAGCTCGCCGAATCCTTGCAGACCACGACTGATAACTTGGCGGAGGCCCAGGCGCAAGAAGCTGCTGTCGATGCGTTTTTCAGCGACTACGCCACCCAAATAGCCACGGTGCTGACGGGAAGCGTCAGTATCGGCGCGACGGAATTGATGGCCACCGCCGGCGCCGCGGAGCAAGCCGATACCGCCGTGCTGGAAGCGCAAGACGCCTTATGGCTCGCCCTCACCAACGGAGCCGATGACGCACACCTCGCGGAAGCCGCCGATACATTGGCCCAAAGTCTCAGCCAACGCGCCGCCGCATACGGCAGCCTCACGCCCGCAACCCTCGCATCCCCCGCCCCCGCAGGTGTTGATCTTTTGAGTCTTGCCGGCGCACGCGGAACGGACGCGCTGAAATCCGCACTGCTCACAGGAGCGACTTCCCTGCCAGATGCTGCTTTCAAAAAATCCATCGCCATCTTGAGCAAGACCACAGAAGGACCGTGGGATGCAGTGGATTTGTGGACGCAAAGAATCACAGGATTGCGAAGCGCCGGCCGAACGTCGGAAGCGAACGCTGCACAAACAACACTTGATCAACTGACGAGCTCCCTCACGATCCGCGAGCGCGACGCATCCACCAACCAGACCGTCTCTCGTGCTCTCGTCCGTCCATCGGAGCGCCAGGCATTGCTGCAAACTCTCAGTGCCCAAGCCCGGCAGACAGCTGCGGAATTCCAGCAGGCATACCGGCTCAGCGGCCTCATGTCCGGCAGCCGCAATGAAACCGGCGACCATGGCATCCGTTTTTATTCCGCCGCGCTCGATATCAACGTGGAGATCCGCCCGAACGGGGATGTGGTCAAAGACAGGGTGCTCATCGCCACTCTCGATCCCATTTTCCACAGCCGCCCTGAACTGCTGGAGACTCTCGTTCCGAATGACGGCCTCGGCGCACTCGCGGACCAAAAAGGATACGGACTGCGAGAAACCTATGTCGCCAGCATTCTTACCTCGCAACTCGGCGCGGTACGCATGACGCTCGGCTCCCCTAATAGCGATCATGTGCGTCAGGGGGAATTCCTCAATGCACAGGGCGTTCCTGTTGCGCGCGTCTATGTGGAAAACGGCACGGGCACCGTCCGATATATGAACGGCTCGTACTTAAGCGATCTCTCTGCAGCCGTCCTCAACGATATCGATGCCTACCTCGCCACAGGAAAAACCGCGACGACATTCATCGGTTCCACAGGAATTCTGCCGGAGCGCGGAGCATTCGTCGCCCGCAGCACGGTCGAACAAGCCGCGGCATTCGCCACGCAATACGGACTGGAATTGAAAGGCGGCTCGGTCCACAAAAATGCATTGGGCCAAGGTGAGGAGAGTGCATGGTCGACAACGTTGAACACCTGGCTCGTCTGGAAAGACGGCAAAGTGATGACGGAGCAGGAATTCTTACAGTCCATCAAAAACCCGTCATACGCCCCTCAAGTATTGGCGACGTTCAACACAGGCTTGGGCGGCATGGCCTTCGTGACGGGTGCTCCGGAACGTCTGCGCGATGGTGATCTCTTGAATTCTCTGCCCGCACAGGCACGGATGCAGATGAATGCACTCACCACTGATTCCGGCGCCATGCTCGACCTGCGCCAAGAAAACGGCGCCATCATCGCCACGAACACACTTACAAACCACGCGTGGGTCTGGGACATCACCAGCAGCAGTTGGCGCGACGTCTCCGCAAGCGCTGCAGATTTATCGGCCTCGGTGACCGTCACCGAACGCAGCCTGCACTGGAGTCCGACTTTCCAACGCACATTCGCAGAAAGCGCCCTCTCCACCCTCGGACTGCAAATCCCCTCCGTCCGCGACTTCGCCATACGCATCAATGCCAATCTCTTCGGCCGCACCCAAGATGATGATTTGGCAGCTCTCCGACGCAACGCCTTCCTCTTCACGGGACAGTGGGACGGCCAAGCGTTCTCCGCACGCTACCAATCCCTCGTCCAAAGCCGCCTCGACACCATGCAAAGTGCCGAGCAGCAGTACAACACAGAATACGCCCGCCTCCTCGACGCCATCCGCGCCGCCTACCACAACGAAGAAGCACTCCGCGCCGGCGAGCAAGCGAACACCAACTGGATGTCCTCGGTCCCCGCAAGCCTGGCCTCTGCCAGTTCCATCGCCACAGCAGTCCACAACCATTTCTACCGCCTCTACCAAACCGCCCTCGACCTCAACCAATCGACCAGCGCCCTCGCAGCCGGCGCCGATCGCGTCGCCATCGCGAATGCGTACGACGCACGGATCATTCATCAGTTTGAGGATTCGGTGCGTTATCTGGTGGAGCACCCGGATTCTGTGGGGACGCCGTTCTCCAAACGCGTTAGTAATCTCATTTACAACACCGACGTCGGCGTTCTCCAAAAATACTTCGCGGGCACCGCAGTGGTGGGTTCTACTTTGGACACGTTGATGCCCAAACTCCACCAAACTTTCTTGGCGATGTATTCGACGGAGCCGAATGTGGATCAGAGGGTGGCGGGAATTTGGAAAATGACGATTGTTACAACTAGCGCAGCTGTAGAAAATTCCTATCTCGTCGCTGCATTAGGTGGTACTGATTTGAAATCGAGACCGATTCTTTCACAAGATACAGGTATATCTCTTACAAGCGGGGAAGCTGAGCGATCACACACAGTACTGCTCAAACCGACAGAGCATCGCACGCTTTCCTTCCACATTGATGAAGCAGGCTCATATCTGAACGTTGCTCTTCAGATGAGTCGCATGCTGCCACAATCGTATCAACCTGAGCAGCAAGGTGACATGACTTTATCGCTTTGGAAAAAGGATGGCCTAGCACCTCTTTGGAGCAAAACACGCACATACGGTGATGGGCTCTCACTGAGTGGCATGCTTAATGAAGCTCTTGATAAGGGTGATTATGAAATTCGAATCAGCCGCGCAGCTGCTGGAACAAATGTCATTCAAAATTTGCCATACTCACTTGATGTCAAAATCTCCAAGCCTAACCGATCACAGATCAATGGAAAGATTTCACGAGACAATGATAATAAAGTATTTAGCGTGAGCTTGAAGGGATTTGAAGGAACTGTAGTTAACTCAATAACAAGTGAGAAAAAAATTATTTCAAAAGAGATACTGGCAAATGTTCCTACTTGGGTTGTGATTCACGGAAGAACAGACGACGAAAGTAGCGACCAAATTCTTGAACTGGCTTCGACTATGAAAAAGCTTGGTCAACAAGTAATTACACTTGATTGGTCACAAGCAGCAAAAGACAATGCATCAGCAATCGGCCTCGAAGGAAGTGCCTGGATCGATAGCGTTGCCTCTTGGGCAGTACGACAACTAAAAGAGTTAGGACTTTCTGCAGATAATATAAATCTTGTCGGACATAGCTGGGGAACCTATGTCAGCAATTCTATCGCCATGAAACTTGGCCATGTGAATACTCTAATCGCATTGGATCCTGCATCTGACAGCTATATCACAAATACTCTCGGAAATGAGTATAAAACCGAAACCATTGATTTTGCTCGATATTCAAATCATTCACTTGCCATGCATAGCAGTGAATTTGGTTCTGCAAACCTTGCTCGCACTGCCAACAAAACCGTTACTTTAGATTATCCTGCTAACTATGAAGCTGATCCTAATCTACCAAGTAACGTAGTATCACCCTTACTAAGTTATCTCACCGATGAAACTGGTGACGCTCTTCGTGAGCATGGTTTTGCAATCTCAGCCTTCTGTTTCATGCTGAAGTACGCACTGCTTCATCCCAATTCTGCCGAAGCCACCCTCTTGCCCTTAAAAACATATGCAGCCACAATCTCCCAAGCTGATGATAGATATCATTCAGATTATTCTGTAGCTACAACGCCATATTACGATGAACAAGAGGGTCGGTGGAAAACTGCATCTGATGCTGACTCACTTCAATTACACTTCGGAGGCAACGGCGCCACAAGTTCCTGGTAATGACTAAGTACTCAATCCGCAATGGCAAGGCGCTGAAGGTAATCTCTATGATTGCCATCATCGCCTTTGCCATATGGTTCGCTTTTATTGGGAGACACTTTCGATATCTTGAAAATCTCCCGGATGGCGAACAATTGGCAATGGAGCTAATTGCAAAAGGAAGACCTGCGTCAGATTGCAATCTGACATATCAGATCATCCCTTCATTCCCCTCACTTTCAGAGGCACGAGCATATTGCATTTTCGAGTATGCCAAAATTTCGCAAAATTCCTCTGTATGCGACTTATTAATGCCAAGCGATTACGGAATGCGATGTTTAGCAGAAGTAAATACCGAACACGGCAAAATAAATAATGAACCTACTTGTTATAAAGAAAATGGGAACCTAAAGTGCGTAGATGCTGAAACGGGCAAAGTACTAACTGACACGCCGTACAATCAAATTGCAAACTGTTCTAAGTACACTAAAGGAAAAATCCGCGATATCTGTTACAACGAAAGATCTTCTACAATTCCTGATGTGGATGATTGTTATCTCATTGAAGACAATCGGATGAAAATGTACTGCATGGTCAGCATTGCTTTGAAAAAAAAGGAGCCGGCTCTTTGTGAGAAAATTTCGGATGAATGGGCAATTAAGAATTGCAAACTGACTATTTCTCTCTGGCAGAAGTATCCTCAATATCGATGTGATCTAATTTCAGGCCCTGAGTGTCCCTGATTAACCCCCGTTCCACCCCCACATGGAACGCCTAATTTTGGCTTCATTAAGCCAAAAACATGATTCCTAAAAAACAATCCACGTAAAGTGTTCTATACGTGCATTTGCGGGAGTGGTTTGATGAATCCTTTGTTCATCTCCCCCCTTTCCACGTATGAAACTCTATCTCCTTCTCCTGCTGGCCACCCTGGGCCTGGCAATGGCCTGTGCGACCGCCAAAGCGGCTGAGCCGGGCACCAACGGCAACATCGGCCCTTATTACTTCAGTTACCCCTCCGGCTGGAAGCGCACCGATGAAAAGGTCGGATACAAGGCCGTATTCACCGATCCCCTCCCCACGGAAGAACAGTACAAATTCCTCGCCCGCATGTGGGTCAGCTATCAACCCACGTCCGCCACGCCCAAGGAGCACCTGTTGGACGATTCCTTCGTCGCCAGCCACACCGCAGGCAACACAGGCAATGCATTCATGCCCAACTTTTCCCTGCTCTCCAAAGACGATGCCGTACTCCTGGGAATCCCAGCCCGCCGCTACGAATACACCGGTGAATACCAAAGCATCCCCGTCCGCGGCATCACCATTCTTACTCTTGCAAACGGACACTTTGTGGACGTCACATTGCTGATCCCTCAGACCACCAAACACAGCGAGGATTACCTGCCGATCTTTATGAGCATGGTCTCTTCCCTCACGCATGACACTTCCATACACCTCGTGCACGGTCTTTCCAAAATACCCGCGAACCTGCGACCCAAGGCCGGTGTGCAATCTTCATCGTCTTCCTCTTCATCTAGTTCAGCAAAGGTGAAGGCAGTGAAGAAAATTCCAGTCAAAAAACCGCGCGGACGGAGCGCGAGCAGCACGCCAGTATCGATGATCAATATCAGCTACCTCTCCGCTTGAGGGGTAGCTTTGGGATGGGGAAGAATCTGATGCACTGCTGACGCGTTTATCACCCTGACGCTTCCAATGGAAGGCAATGGTAGAGTGAGGGCATGAGCAATCTTGACCCATACGACGCTGAGGTATTCAACATTTACCAGGTCCGTGATCTCATTGCACGGACCAGAAACGGAGCAAGTGACGCCGAACTGGAGTATTGCTTGCGGTTCTACGTCTGGATGAACACATCGGACGGCAAAAGGGGCAGAGAGCCGCGAAGGCCCGACAGACCCGAGCCGGAACGGAAGCGATTCACCGAGCCAGCCAAAAAAGGGCGCGAAAAAGATCCCCCGCCCAAAATGCCAAAGAAGACAGGCAGTTGAGCACACACCACGCGAAAGCGGGCAGAATCGGGGCACTGATGAGGATCATGATCCCGCTCGCGAGCATGTAACCTTTCTTTTTGACCTCTCCAAGATTGTCACCAATACGACTCGTGTATGAGCGAGCTTCGGCCTCTACAGCCTCAAAGTACGTGTCGTCAGCAGCTTCTTCGTCGAGGAAGGACGCAGGTGTATTCCCAACAAAAGCATGCTCACTAGCCCAAATCGTCGCCGCGAAAAGGAGCGCTGAGACAATGAGGCAGATAAGGTAGGTCGTGATGTAGGCGAACAGGAGTGGATGTTCGGGGAACGTCCCCGGTTTCTCAAGGTAGAGATGGATAAAGTACCCGATGATTGCATTGATCAGAGTTACACAAATTCCGAGCAGGACAAATGCCTTGTTCTCCAGGCTATCCGAAGCCCGGAGGGTGCTTTCTAAGTATTGCTTGGAGTGTTCAAGAGCTAATTCAGCCTTCTTTGTCTTCTCTTCGCTCATGCGTGCGGGGGTACGGGGAGTATATCACCGCTTCGGTTTCGTGGTTGTGTCATCATGATAAACGGGCACTGCGCATATTCTCACAAACTGACCTTTCTTGTTTACAAATGCCCACTGTTAATTTAACTTAACACAATATCCATCGATTTTTATGCACAATGAGTCTTTGACTCTCGAGCATCATGCATTCGTCCTTGATGCAAAGGTTGCCCATCCACTTGAGCTGGAACGGGATGAACACATGGTCAGAAATATGATGGAAGTGCTGCTGGAACGCCTTCATATGAAGGAACTCAGTCCATTGGCTATTTTCCCTGCAACAGACTTTCGGTTCCCCGGCTTTTCCTTTGTACAACCGATCACGACAAGCCATATAGCGGGACATTACTTTGATACTGTCGGAGACGAGATGCCACATATCCATTTGGATATTTACAGCTGCAAACTTTTCGATTGGCGGGATGCGATGTCGCTGCTCCATAGCTTTTTACAGCTCGCTGAATGGGACGCGAATTATTTGGTCCGTCACCACGGACAAGATCGCATTTGCTATCAACTTTCCGGAAAGGGTGCGGAGCCGGAAAATATCTATCTCCTGACACCGCAAGAAGTGGAAGGTGATAAGCAGATACTCCACAAAACTGGATTACTCACCGTGTGAGCAAAAAGTCTTTTACAGTTAACTGTGCGCGGCTTCGGCAGGAGCAATTTTAAGCGGCAGCTCCACAAAGAACGTGGTGCCGACATTCTCCTCGCTTTCAAAATGGATCTTGCCGCCCTGTGCTTGAATGGCACCCATGGTCACATGGAGTCCCAAACCGTTTCCATCTTTGCCTGAGTTGCTTGCGCGATACAGTTCTTTGAAAATATTTTCCTGATCGGCTTTCGGAATACCGACACCCGTATCTTTCACGCTGCCGACTAGCACTCCGTCTTTTACGTCGATCGCGACATCGACATTGCCCCCTTCGGACTTCAACGCGGTGTATTTGATGGCATTGCTCAGGAGGTTATCGAACGCCAGCTGTGTGTATTTTTTATCAAGAATGGCAGTGGGCATCTGTACGGTCGGCAACGACACCTTCAGATTCACTTTCCTTTGCTTCGCATTGTTTTCCGCCTCTTCGATAATTTCTCTGAACAGCGGATTCAAGTCCACGGGCTTAGGTTCAAGCGGCAATTTACCCGCGGTAATCTTTGCGGCATCAAGCACCATGTCCGCCTGCGATCCCATTTTCCGTGAAGCTGTTTTGATATTCGTAATATTTTCCTTTTGTTCGGCAGTCAGCTCACCATACGTTCCATCAAGCAACAATTCGGTAATGAAGTTGATGGTGGTGACCGGTCCTTTGAATTGGTGGGCAACAAGGTGCAACACGGCATCTTTCTGACGGTCGAGTT